>CAZYAZ010000025.1:0-14310 GCA_964646205.1 uncultured Planctomycetaceae bacterium
CCACCACCGGGCTGGCCACCGCCGCCCGGGATTCCTTGTCCACCAGCACCCGGAGGTCCACCGCCGCCTGGCATTCCCCCGCCACCGCCGCCTGGGGGTCCACCGCCGCCTGGCATTCCGCCACCGCCGCCGGCATCCGCCTTGGTGTCCGATTGAGCAACCTCGTCACCGCCGCTATCAGACTCACCACAACCCGAAGTGGTCATGAGCGAGAGAGTCAGAAGAACTGACAGGGCAGTCTGCCCCGACCAGCGTAGGCCCGTTCTTGCCCCGGCCTTCAGAACTCCGAAAGCCTGGTGGGAACGGCTGGGCTGGCGACTCGGCATGGTAATCCGCATCTCAACGTCTCCTGTCTGACTATTTGTCAGCAACTGGGCGTGATACGAGAAGGCCGGGTTCGGGGTATTTCGTCGGATGATGCCTGTCTAACAGATCGGCATTCTCCGAAGAATTCCCGAACTGTTCCGAACCAGGTCGCGTCCCGGACACTTCGATCTTCCTTGCAGGATAGCCAATTCCAGCTCTCCGGTCACGAACAGGGTCACCAAATCTGTCGTTTTTGTTTTTTTCACCGAATTTAGCAGAGAAAACCGATCCACGTCCTCGACTCGGCTCCATCGTTGACCCCCAACTCGTGGACCACTACCGTGCGTCATTGGTTCTGCCAGATGCCGAATTATTTCCGCTGGGCCACTTGGCAGACACTGGCTACTGGTGAACCACCCCGAAAAACTCCGGTTTTGGGATCGAACCGCCTGTGACACTTCCTGAAACCGCCAGCAAAGTAACGGACGTTGCGGCCGATACGATCAGCGCGGCCTCCGAACCAACCGGGAGCATAGCTGGCAGGATTGGCGTGGCCATTGCCGCTCTCGTGCTGCCGGTGCTTTGGGGCCTGATCGTCCACTTGATCTTCAATTGGCTGGCACGGCTTCGTGGTCAGTCCCGATTCGAAGAACCGATCGTCCAGGATTACCAGATCTGACCCTGATCCTTTCCCCATGTCCACCGACACCATCGAATCGCTGACCGCCTCCGTTCTGGCCATCGGTCCGATCCTGGGACAGGTCGGAGTGGCCGAGCCATTCGCCGTGTTCGAGATTGTTACAACGGTACTGGCCGGAGTGGGCATCGGCATCGTTTCGGGACTCTTCGGAATCGGTGGCGGCTTCCTGATTGTCCCGGTCCTTTCGGCTCTCTACGGATTCCGAATGGCATGGATTGGAACGGCATCATGCCAGGCCCTGGGCCAATCAACCACGGGCCTGATGACGCGGCGGATCGACTGGCACCAACTGGAACTACCACTGATCGTCAGTGGTGGCCTGCTGACGGGTGTCTGGTTTGGCTCCAGGATTCTGACACTCGCAGCCTCCGATGTCCAAACCGGACAAGCGGGCGAAACCATCGTGCTGGGAACCTACTCTGTGCTCTTGAGCATGGTGGGACTACTGGCGCTTTGGGACACCCACCGTAGTGCCCAGGGCCGTCCGTTCCAACGAGGCTGGCTGGCGAAATGCCCACTCCCTCCCTTTGCCACTTTCCCTCAACTCGACACCAAGAGAACATCGATCGTTGTGCTGGCCTGGTTCGGTCTCGCTGTCGGATTTATGGCCGGTTTGCTGGGACTCTCGGGTGGAATGATCATGCTCCCTGGACTGATCTACTGCATCGGCCTTGGCACCCACCAGGCGGTCGCCGCCACACTGGTCGTCGTCTGGCTGGTTGCCTCCCAAGCTGCGTTCATCCATGCATGGTACGGCCGAGTTGAGCTGGTGCCAGCGATGGCCTTGTTGGCCGGAGGCAGTGTCGGAGCACGCATCGGCTCACAGCTTAGTGCTCGACTTGGTGGTGCCGCACTCCGAAAGCATTTTGGTTATCTGCTGTTGGGGACCGCGGCATTGACCATCGCTCAACTCGCTGGAATCATCCGCCACTGACATGTCTCCTCCACGACCACGAGCCAGGAACGATTGATTGCGGGCCGCACGGTCCTAGACTGGTTGAATTCACTCCCCGTCCCAGGATGCTGATCGATGTCAAACAAATGCTGCCGCTGCTGGATCACCTGTGGGGCCGTGCTACTGGGAATGGGCGTGATTGCAGGAGCATTTGCTGCCCATGGACTGGATGAGACACTCGAATCGGTTCATGGCACGAAGCCACCGGTTGAGAAACTGGCTGGCAAGATTCCCGCTGCAGCCAAGGCACTGGATGATTTCCGTACCGGGGTTCGCTATCACGTCTGGCACGCCCTGGGCATGATCGCCGTTGGCCTGGCCGGTTCTCTCGGCGGAACCCGCAATTGGCCGCTACAAGCCGCCGGAATCAGCTTCGGCCTGGGTATCATCGGCTTCTCCGGGGGACTGTACGGACTCACTCTCACCGGGAACCCCGGACTCGGAGCCGCTGCTCCTGCCGGCGGCACACTGATGATCATTGGCTGGTTTCTCCTGGCTGCCGGCACCTGCCCCTGCAAAACCAAAACCACCGTTACCGCCGAGTCCTAGTCCTAGTCCCCAATCCAACCCCGATCTCCTCAACCGCCTGCAAAGGCCCTTCCATTCAAAGGTCCCTCATGACTGCTTCTCACCGCCTGATATTTGATGCTCACCTGGACATGGCCTGGAACGCCCTGGAATGGAACCGGGACCTGTTGAAATCGGTTGCTGAGTTGAGAGAGTTCGAGAACCAATTCGACGGAATCACCCCGGGTGATTGCACCGTGAGTTGGGAAGAACTGCGGCAAGGCCGGATCGGGATGACCATCTCGACACTGCTGCCGCGACTCCACCGCAAGGACGCGGCGCTGACTCACTTCCAGTCGCGAGACGCCGCCTACGGTGCAGCTCATGGCCAACTGGCCTACTACCGTTCGTTGGTTCAACGTGGCGTACTCCGCGAAATCACCGACAGTGCCTCTCTTCGCGAACACGTCACCGCCTGGGAGAACGACACGACCGGCACACTGCCCATCGGCTTCATCCTCAGCATGGAGGGCAGCCCGCCGATCCTCTCACCCGCACAAGTGGCCGAATGGTATGAGGCAGGGCTGAAAATTCTCGGCCCGGCCCACTACGGCCCCGCTCCTTACTGCTTTGGCACCGGCAGCGAAGGAGGTTTGACGGCGGACGGCCCCGACCTGCTGCGGGAAATGGAACAGGCCGGAATGCTACTCGACGTCACCCACCTCTCCGATCAGTCATTCTGGGAAGCTCTCGATGTCTACTCGGGGCCGGTGCTGGCCAGCCATCACAACTGTCGGACACTGGTGCCCGGCGACCGACAACTGGACGACGAGCAGATCAAAGTCCTGATTGAACGCGATGCGGTGATCGGAGCCGCATTCGATTGCTGGATGATCAAAACGGGTTGGGTCATCGGCGTGACGCAACCCGGTGAGGTGACGATGGAGCACATCGTCGATCACATCGATCACATCTGCCAAATCGCCGGAAATGCTCGCCACGCAGCCCTGGGAACCGATCTCGACGGTGGCTTCGGCAAGGAACAGTCACCGGCGGACCTGGAAACGATCGCCGATCTGGGCAACATCGCCGGGATCCTGGCCGCTCGCGGCTATTCGCAGGAAGATATCGACGGCATTCTCTACCGGAACTGGGTCGACTTCTTCTACCGGGCCTGGGGCGAAGACTGACCGGGGGCAGGCGATCGGGGGACAATGAGTCTACTTCGTCGGTCTTTCTACCAATGGATATTTAAGTCCTTTCGGTAGGTCGTACTGCTGGTCGCTTCGATTCTGTCCCAACTGAAAATGCAGCATGCTTGATCGAGCGCCTAGAAAATAGGTCAGCAAGTCGAGTCTCCGCTCGCGCCGGCTCCCGATGGGCGGGACGGAAAGAGAGCATTCGCGTATGGTGATTCCGTTGGGGATTTCCTCACAGGAAACGGCGCACCGCCGCTTGGAGTTTCCCTTGGCATAAATCTGACACCCTTCCAGAACGATCGAAGGCCCCAGACCAAACGAAGCCGGTTCGCGAATGAACTTCGCGAAATTGACGACCGGTGTAAAGCCGCCACCCTCGCCGCCGAAGCGAAAGTTGCGGCAGGTCAGGTTGCCGAAATACACGTCGACCCAGCGCTGATCCGTTCCGTTAACCCGGGGGACGCCGAGGATTTTCTCGAGGACCATTCGTCCACCGCGATTTTCGATCACCGCCTTGTTCTTCATCTTCCGGCTGCTCGTGATCCAGCAGTCGGTCACGTTGGTCTCGTCGGTGTAGCTGACAAGGGCTTGCTCCGGTTCGACGAATACGCAGTCACGGATTTTCAGCTGTGTGGAGTTGCTCCCCTTGCCCATGACGACCGCCACTGCGGCCGCGCCATAGAACCGGCACTCGGAAATCTGGATGAATCCACCGTCGTCATTGGCATTGCTCAGTTGCAGTTGATTCCGCCCGCCGACAAACGTCAGGCCCGAGATCGTCATCCGCCAGGCGTTTTGTGAGGTGATGAGGTCCTTGTCTGGATGCTTCTGAATGAGCAGCGCCTCGCCTTTGCCGCGCACGACGCCACCTGCGATATAGATCGCCTCGGTGATCAGGTAACGCCCGCTCGGAAAGACGATTTCGGGCCGCGATGGAATTCCGCCATGTCCACCCGGAACCGAGGACCTCGTCAGCGTATATGCCCGCTGAGCCGCCGCTACGGCCGCGCGGATGGACGCTGTGTCGTCGGTGACGTTGTCCCCCTTGGCGCCGTAATCACGGACATTGATCTCCGCGCCAGCCGGTTGGGCAAACACAGCGAGCGCCAGCACCGGCCAAACTCTTATCGCGAAAAGTCCAAGGTACGTATCGTTGGTCGGGGATTTCATTCAACCGCTTCCTCAGTTCTGACATGGTGACGGTCAGCGCGCGTGCGTGAAGGTCAAGTGCGTCCTTATACACACACTTTGCCTTTCCAGGCGAGACCTCGCACACCGCGGAATGACCGGCTCTGGAATACCCGAAAAAACCGGGCAATCCGTTTCAAGATTCTGTCGCCCGCGGCGAAGTACTCTCAGAAGAAACAATTCTGGCAGGCATTTGGTCGGCGAGATGGTCTCCCGCCGAAGGCCTCCGAGGGTACAAGCCAAAGGGGACAGTACCATGTTGTTGAAGAAGACCTTGATTGGTGCGGCCGTCATGGTGGCCCTGGGGACCTTCGTGTTCGGACGTGACGTCTTCAGTTACGCCACGACCTGGGGCGGAACGGTCCGAAACGCGGTCAAATCGGAAGTACCGCTGGAATTCGAGATCGAGCGTGCTCGCACGGAAGTCGAGAACCTCGTCCCGGACATTCGGGACATGATGCACGTGATCGCCTCGGCACAGGTCGATATCGATCACAAGGCCAAGGACGTCGATCGCAAGACCGGAGCCCTGGGCTCCAAGAAAAAGGCCATCCTGGCCCTGCGAAACGACCTCGACACCGGACGGACCGAGTTTGTTTATGCCAAGCACTCGTATTCGGCCGACGATGTTCGCAAAGATCTCGAGAAACGGTTCAAGCTCTACAAGGTGGCGGAGAACTCCCTGGAGAGCGACGCGCAGATCCTGAAGGCCTGGCAGAGAACGATGACGGCCAACCAGGAGAAGCTCGACGCGATGCTCACTGCCAAGCAGGATCTCGAGGTGCAGATCGAGCAGCTCGGAGCGCGTCTGCGAACTGTTGAGGCGGCCGAAGCCACCGCAACTCTTGACTTTGACGATTCGAAACTGGCACGTGCCAAGAAGTTGATTCTCGAGCTCAACAAGCAGCTCGATGTCCGCGAACGGCAGGCCAACCTCGAGGGTCAGGTCAACGGATTGATCCCAGTCGAAGGCTCTTCCGAACCGACCGAATCATCGATCACCAACCGGATCGATGATTACTTCGGCCCCAGGAAGTCTCTTGCCGACTCGGATGGGTCAGTCGCCGATAGCGGCAAATAGTGCCGGTGGCGAGCACCAGGGCCGTGCCCCCGCGGGACAACGCGGGGCACGGCCTGTCGGTGCAATCTGCACCACCAACCATCGAAAAACACCACCCTCATGTTCTCTGCAACTGGCCAGACGTTATCCTCAAGCACTGGACAACCCCAATGCCCAGCCTGATGGAAACCCAACCGATGCCCGCCAGACGATCACTCCAGCCGGAACCGGCCTCGACCAACGAGGACCGGCACCTGCTGTGGATCGACGGGGTCGGCGGTTTTCTGCTGCTGACCCGCCAGGCGGTCACCATCGGAGGGCCTCAGGCTCCCGACGCCGACATCCAGTTGCTCGCCAGCCTCTCCAGACAACACGCCACCATCCACCGTGACGATGGTGGGTACCTGCTGGAGGCTCACGGGCCGACCCGGGTCAACCAACGGCGAGTGGTCGAATGGACCGAACTTCCCGATGGAGCCGACATCACACTCGGACGCACAGTCCAACTCAGCTTCCATCGCCCCACCGTCCTTTCCGGTTCCGGTCGACTCCGCTTCCGGAGTGACCACCGACCGACACACAGCCTCGACGGTGTCGTCCTGGTCGCCGACACCTGCCTGCTGGGTCCCGGCCGCGATTGTCACATCCGGTGCCCCGAATGGGAGGACTCGGTGATCCTCATCCACCGCGGTGGAGACTGGCTGGTGCGGTCACCACGGCTGGCACTGGAAATCAACGGCAAGACACTGAGGGGTGAAGCAACCATCGGAGACGGGCAGATCGTCACCGGGCCCGATCTCAGGTTCCATGTCGAAACACCTTCGGCTCGGTCCTCAAATCGAGGAGACCGGCGATGACCTCCAAAAAATTCACTTTCGCACCCGAATCGACACCGCTGGCCGGATTCACCATCAAGCGAGGGATCCAAAGGGGTGGTTTCGGCGAGGTGTACTACGCGATCAGCGACGGCGGCAAGGAGGTCGCACTGAAACTTCTGCACAGCCATGTCGAGATCGAACGACGTGGTACCGAACTTTGCCTGAACCTCAAACACCCCAATCTTGTCTCCATCATCGACATCAGGCACGACGAGGATGGCGACACCTGGGTCGTAATGGAATACGTCAGCGGTGCGACTCTTGATCGTGTGCTCGCCGATGATTTTCCCGAGGGAATGCCCATCCCGGAAGTTCGCACATGGCTTGCGGGACTCGCCGCGGGGGTCGATTACCTGCACGACCGTGGCATTGTCCACCGGGACCTCAAGCCACAAAACCTCTACCGTGAAGCTGGACAGGTCAAGATCGGCGATATCGGACTCTCCAAGATCATCACGCCCAGCCAAAGGGGAGCGCAAACCGAGAGCATCGGCACGATCTATTACATGGCTCCGGAGATCTCGCGAGGCGAGTACGGACCCGAAATCGATGTCTACAGTTCTGCAGCCATCGTCTACGAACTGCTCACCGGACGAGTGCCCTTTGACGGAGAAACCACTGCCGAGATTCTCAATCGACACCTCACCGACCAACCCGACCTCGTCCCGCTTCCCCGAGCTCTGCAACCGGTTCTGGCCCACGCGCTGGCCAAGGACCCCGCTGTTCGCACCGCCAGCCTCGGTGACTTCCTCATCGAGTTCGACTCCGCCCTGGCAGGACATCCTCCGGCTCCGCCACAGCAGCTCCCTCCACCAACACACCAACACACCACTGCAGAACCCTCGGCCAATCAACAGCCGCAGACGGTCGTGGCAACCGTCACCGAACGGCCAAGCCACTCGCGACCGGGCCAACCGCCTCCCCAACGACCACGGATGTTCCTCCCCGTCGTCCAGCATGGCCCACTGGCAATACGCAACATCTCGTCCTCGCAACGAGCCCTGGAAGGCTCAGCGGGTATGGCGGCTGCGATCCTGTTCACCGGTGTCCTGACCTCCGTTGGCGAACTGACCGGGATGTTCGGCGACACTGGACAAAACACGCCACTAAAAGCCGTCGCTTATGGATTGACCACGCTGATCGGATCCTGGGCATTGCTGATCGGCACCAAGGCCTGGGAAGGCACCGGCCCCGAGAGCCTATCGATGCGACGACTGTCACTGATGCTACTGGGTGCCGGAGTGGGTGCAGCGGGATGGTGGTTGCACCAGGTCTTGCTGGTCGACCTGCCCCCCCTGGCAGCATCCCAAACGGCCGGCCTGGTTGACTCGATCGGATCGCTGGAACTCGTCCGTGAAAAACAACCCACCCTGGCCGGTTACATGATGTTCTTTGGGCTGCTCTTCGGCGTCCGCCGGTGGTGGTGGCACACGGACGGTTTCCGGCCGAAACGTCTCCGCGTGCTGTCGCTGCTATTGACCGGATCGGTGTCAACCCTGTTGGGACTGGCAATCCAGTTCCCGCTGGCTGCGGCTATCGGCTGGGGATTGGGCATCTCCATCGTGGTGCAGCTTTCCGCCCCCTGGGTCGCCCCGGATCTGCGGGCGGCGCGGCTTCACCAGGAGGAGGCAACACATGGATAATCTGCTCCTGGCCGAAATCGCTGTGGACACCGACAGCCAAGTGACGATCTGGGGCGTCTCGTTGATTGCCCTGGCGGCATCGATTGCCATCCGGGTCGCCTGGGCCAGCCGACGCGGTGACACCGATCTCAGGACGATCATCGGCAAGGCCATGGCTGGAGCCTGGGTCGCTCCGGCCCTGGCGATCGTCACTGCTGTCGCCTTCCAGTCCGGCGGCTCGCTCACCCCACGCCAGGCTCCCGAAATCGACTACGAAGCCCGCTCGACCAACACGCGAGTGGTCATCGACGGCCACAACTGGACCAGGCAGACACTGGTCGAAAACGACGAAACGGGACGACCGATCTTACGGACTCCAATTGCCAGCACACCACATTCGACGTTGGACGACGCACGGCGCGAGGCGCTCGATCTCGCCGCACGACGACTCAAGCACGAAGTCGAACGCGTCTATGGCCGAGCCGGCGACTGGGAACTCCCCGGTGAACTGCTGGAGACCCAGCGGTTCATCACCGACGAGACCACGACCACCCGACCCTACAAGCTCAGTGCATTGGCTCCCTCCAGCGACATGTTTCATTGTGTCGTGAGACTGGAAATCTCCGATGCCAGCCGCGAATGGGCTGCACGGCACTGGAAACAACGTGTCGGGACCAGCCGGCTCAGGACCATCGCCACGATCACCGCCTTGCTCTGTCTGCTGGTCATCACCACCCATCTTTACCTGCGGCTCGACGTCGCGTCGGCCGGCACGCACCGCGGAAAACTGCAACTGGCAGCCCTCGCCGCGGTCGCCGCCTCCGGCCTCGCCGCCTCGACGATCCTCTCGGCCTGATTCCCAGACTGGCTCACCCCGTACTCGCGACTCATAATCGCTGCATGCCCGAAGACACTGACCAACTGCTGGTGGCCCGCGTCCGTGAAGGTGGCCCGGAAGCCTGGGAGGAACTGATCGCCCGTTACGAGGGTCGGCTGCTGGCATTCGTCCAGAGCCGGATTGGCAATCGCACCACCAGTGAGGACGTCGTACAGGAAACACTCTTGGGTTTCCTGACCAGCCTGCCCAACTACGACTCCGACCGCACCCGGCTCGAAAGCTTCCTGTTCTCCATCGCCGCCCACAAGCTCACCGATGTGCTCCGTCGTCAAGGGCGTCGTCCCACGCTCCCCCTGCAACCGCCAGACGCCAGCGGCACCGGCCTGGAGCCAATGGGTTCCGCCCGGGTCGCCTCGAGCCTGGTCCGCAGTCGTGAGGGGCGGAACGCCGAATCCGAATTGCTGGGGGATGTACTGGGAGAATTGATCCACGAGTGGCTCGAGGAGGGGCAACTGGAACGACTCAAATGTCTCGAACTGCTGCTGGTGCTCGGATGGAGAAACAAGGACGTCGCCACCCACATGGGTATCACTGAACAGACCGTGGCCAATCACAAATCGTTCGTCCTCAGGAAACTCAAAACCGCCGCCAGCGAATCCCCGCTGGGCCAACTCGAATTGGCCGACTTTGGACTTGAGGATCCCGACAACGACTGAACCGGAACGACGCCGCTCTTGCCGCCGGTGGCCCGCATGGCATAAGGTCATCGGCGAGGCGTCCACATGACACCAAGGCGTATTACCGCCGCCATTCTGCTGGTGCTCGTCACGGGCTGGTCCGCGGCACGGGCCGACAAGCCGTCCCCGAGAGACCGCTACTTCGATGGACTCCGGCAACGGGGCCTGTTCAGCCTCGCCGAAAGCGTCTGCTTCCAGGAACTGGCACAAGCCGACCTCGCCCCCGACCTCCGTCTCGACTCGACTCTCCAACTCTCCCGGACCCTGGTCGAGCATGCCCAGGCCACAGGTGGTCCACAACAACAGGATCTCTGGAACCGCGCCCAGACTGTACTCGACGAGTTCAACGCACTCCTCCCGATGCACCCCGACCGTTTGCGGGTGGGCGTCCAGGCCGCCCTGATTCCCCTGGCCCACGGAGGCTACCTGGCCCGACTGGCCGATCTCGCTCCCCTGGATCGCCGACGGCGTGGCCAGGCACTGGACAAGCTGCAGTCGGGAATCAACCAACTGGCGCCGCTGCAGCAACGACTCGAAAATCCCGGTTCATTGAAGAATCACCAACGGCGACTGTTGCTGGCAACCGCTCGCTGGCGTCTCGCACGAGCCCATCTGGATCGTGCCCGGATGATGACCCCTGGAACCCCCGACCGCGCCGCCGACTTGATAGCGGCCGCCACGACCTTGAAAAAAATGTCTCCCGCCTCACTCGGTGACCGACTCCAACAATCCAGAACACGACTTCTGGCCGAGGTCTCGCGGCAACAGCTCGATTTTGCCATGGCCCGCAGGATTCTCGACTCGGCAAACTCAACCGACGACGACACGCTGCTGGCCGAACGGGTGAGGATCGAACTCGATGACCAGAAACCCGGCCGGGCTGTCCAACTGGTTGAAACACGACTCGCGCGGCCACCCCCACCCTCCGACGAACTGCTGTTCCTGGCACAAGCGAGCCTGGCACGATTGTGGCAGGCCACCAGCACGACAACGACTACCACCAGATCCGAGGATCTCTGGACACGTTGGCTGGCAGCGTCGAAACGGGCCATCGCGGTCCCGGCCGCCTACTGGAGGACCCGGGCCAGCCAGGACCGGGATCTCCTGGCCGCCATGCAACGACTGGGCCCCGAGCTGGCCCGAGGTCGGCATCGCGCCATCTCGCTGTACCAGGCCGGGAGAATTGAAGAAGCACTCGATGCATTTGCCAAGGTCATTCGGACAGCACAAACAACTGGTCGCCCCCAACTCGCCGGCGACCTGGCGTTCACCCGGGGCTCGGTCATGGTACGTGCCGGACGCTTCGCTTCGGCCGTGGGATCGTTCCGGGCCGTTGCGGACCAGAAACCGGTTCATCGTCAGGCCGCTTCGGCTCACCTCTTGTGGGCCTGGTGTCTCGGCCAGGTCGAACGAAAACAACCCACCGCATCACACCGGACGGCCTATCACCGAGCACTGGTCCAACACAGGACACGCTTCCCGGACGATCCCACCACAGGCGAAGCCACCTGGTTGCTGGCGTCGCTCGAACAGCAACTCCAACACGACAGCCTGGCACGCACCCTCTGGATGAAGATCCCCGCCAGTCATCCACGAGCCGCATCCGCTCGACGACTTGTTGGCGAGAGCCTCGAGGAAGAACTGGCCGGTTTGGCTCGGGACGATTCGAACCGCGAACGGAAACTGGAAACAGCCATTCGCGACATCAAGGCTCTCGTGGCACAACTTCCCAAACCGCCCAGCCCGTGGACGCTCGACCAGGCCAGCCTGGTGCTCAGCCTGGCCCGACTGAGTTTGAAGCGGCCGCGACCGGACTATCCACAGGTGGATGCACTACTGGAGATGGCTCTGACAAGGGGCCCCGCGGTGACCGGCAAGGCGCCAAGCACCACCGCCGTCACCCTCCGAGACACGGCGAGACAACTCCGGGTCCTTTCGCTGGCGGGACAGGGTCGACTCGATGACGCCCGGGGCCTGATCGCCACTTTCGCAGGACGCCCCGCCGATCTCCTGGCACTTCTCGATGGACTGGATCGAGTGGCAGTCACCACACGCCCCAGCGACAGACGTCGGCTGGGTGAACTGCAACTCCAGGCCGCGCAGACCCTCGACACGCAACGACAACGACTCGACCAGGACACCATCCGTCGACTCGACCATTGCCTGGCCCAGGCCTACGTCGCGGCCGGTCTGCCACTCCGGGCCATCTCGCTTTACGAACAGCTAGTCAAAGACACACCACGAGACTGGCGGCTGAGATCTCGCATGGCGGCGATCCGGACATCGATCGGCTCGGCCGATCAACTCCAGGCGGCTGTCACTGACTGGCAGGCCGCCGAACGACTGCTCACGGCCGGCACCAATGACTGGATGAGCGTAAGACTGGGAACGCTCAGGGCGCTGAAACTCGCCGGACGACCCAAGCAGTTTCGGCAGCTTCTCAGGCTCACCCGGCTACTCTACCCCGGCAAGGGAACAGCTGCGGTCCAAGCCGACCTCAAACGGCTTGGCGGCCAACCGCCGCAAACTCCCTAGGCACGTCCGCACGACACGCCAGCCCACCATTCCCCGATCTCGTGGTGGTTTCCCCCAACCGGTGCCCGATCCGCCCCGGGACTAGCGAAGCGTACCGGGGACCGTTTGCGCCTGTTTGGCGGGAGCCGGAGCCTCGGGAGCCTCGGGAGCCTCGTGAGTGTGGTGCGACGGCCGTCCGGCACGCTGGTGCCAGCGTGACGGTCGGGGAACAGGTGGGAGCATGCCGCCACGAAACTTCCAACTGGGGACGTGCCGGTAGTAGTACCCCTGCTGACTGGTGTCTGTCGGCACCGCAATGATCGGATAACGGCGAACCGGCCCGGCCGACCGACCATGCTGACCGTAGAATTTTCCGGGATACATCCTGGAATAGACCAACGGCATCTCCCACACCGTGGTGGTCGTCGGTGCCGTCCAGTCGCGGCGAGAAATCCGGGCATAGCCGGTGTCCTCAAACACTTCCGAACCGGTCACCGTCGAGATCACGCCGTCCTCGATCGCCTGGACCGTCTCGGTCAACGGCTCGTTGGCATTCAGTTCGAAGCCGGTCACCAACAACAGGCCACACATGCACGCAGTCAGGAATTGAATCGGTTGTCTCATCGGTCTCACCTTGTGAATCTGGCCTTGTGATTTGGCCTTGTGATTTGGCCTGTTGGAAAGTCGAACGATTCTCTAACGAGGAACCGAAATCGGGGTCAGCCGGCTGGCAGGAAGTCCGCCGCTGTAGTTGTAGCCCGAGCGAACCGTGGGGGCCAAAGGCACGACGATTGGAACCCCGGCTCCTTGTGCACCGTAGACGCGGGCATCGCGGGGATTGCTGTAACTGGGATTGACCGGGTAGACCATCCGATAGGTACCCACCGGAGCCGTATGAACGGCGGCCGGCGTGTACAGGCCCAGGCTGTCATACATCCAGTTGGCCAACGCCTCACTCTGCTGGTGGTTGCGGGCCAGGAACCGCTGTGAATGTTCGCTCCACAGGTCCGAGAGTGTCACCTCGCCGGCGTCATCGTCAAATTCCACCAACGAGGCGTCCGCGTCGATCACCGACTCGACCAGTGTTTCGGAGGTTTCCACCGAATCGACCACAGGTGCCGTCTGGAATATCTCGGGCACTGGATCTTCAGCGTCTGTGATCCGCACCTCCCCCGCGTCATCAGATGATTCTGTCGGCTCCGCCGGTGCCACGTCCTGCGCGGGCAGCACCATCGGCGTGACCACGCAGATAAGAACCAGGGAGAGCGGAAGCAGGCAGGCGGCTGTTCTAACGCCAAGTCGTGTCAGATTCATGGTCAATTCTCGAACTTGCGGGAAACGAGCCCGGTGGACTCGAAAAAATCAAAAAGCCTGGCCGGGGTACGGCGTTGGACTCTCAGTCAAGAAACGGATCAAACAACGGTCTGATGAGGTTCTGCACGGGATTGGAACGGCTGCGGTATTGCACCCGAACCTCGGTCCCCATCAATTCCCACTTGTCGTGCGACTCGACACCGAACGGCGTCCAGGCCCACCAGCCGTTGACCCGGTAGTAGAAAGGCGGGTAGAGGGCACGGTACTCATGCTCGTAGAGCATCTCGTGGGGTGCCAGGGCCGGGTTGGTGATCATCGTTCCGCCAACCTGGTGAGGAATGTTTTGCAGGGGAGCAGGATACAACGGGGCGTTGAGTTGAGCGTAGCCAGCCGTCGTGGGAGCCGCGGGCGGCTGATTGGCTGGCACACGAGGAGCCTGGGCCACCACCTTGCGAATCACTCGTCGCGGAACCGGCTTCAGCGCGGGCGGCG
>CAZYAZ010000025.1:14410-68825 GCA_964646205.1 uncultured Planctomycetaceae bacterium
TGGGCCACCACCTTGCGAATCACTCGTCGCGGAACCGGCTTCAGCGCGGGCGGCGTTGTCGGACGCTTGGCCAGCGCGGGCGGCGATGTCGGACGCTTGGCCAGCGCGGGCGGCGGGGCGTTGAGTTGAGCATAGCCAGCCGTCATGGGAGCCGCGGACGGCTGATTGGCTGGCACACGAGGAGCCTGGGCCACCACCTTGCGAACCACTCGTCGCGGAACCGGCTTCAGCGCGGGCGGCGGTGTCGGACGTTTGGCCAGCGTGGGCGTCTTCGCCGGAGTGGCCTGTCGACGAGACGTTGCCCGCCTGGATCTCGCCCGGTGCCGATTCCGAAACATGACCGACTGCTTGTGCCACCAATCGGCAAAGCCTGAACGTCGCGGCGCCGGCTCATCGGCTCGTGTCGATGGGAATGCGATCGAGGTCAGTACGACCGCGGTCACCACCACCATACTCACCGTCGCATTCGTGGTCGATCTGCACCAACTGGTCCTCGTGGCCGACATGTCCTGACTCCCTGGGTCTCGCCTTGATGAGTTGTGTCGCCGGGACGATCCGCGTCGCCGACAGGTCACTTGGACCAACCTCCCCCAGCACTCTCATCACCGTGGAAGGCCAGCCCTTGTCAGGTGTGGCTTCGGCCTGTACTGATTGGCCGGATGAACCGATCTGGTTGATTTGCACCGCTTAACGCACTGATCTGTAAATCGTTTTATATCAACATGTTATGATGTCGGTACTGTCTGCCTCAGCGTTACGATTCGGTCAACCGTTGTAATCGTTTGGTCTTGAAAAATTGACAGAATCCCTACAATCTAACACCGCGTCACTCACCGCCGGGTGACCCGAGAGCCAACAGGCCCTCATCGCAAACTCCACAAGTGAAGCCAACGGCACGGACAAAGGACCAGGGAGAGAGGTTTGGCGCGCAAGCCAACTAAGGAAAACGGCCGCTCGAGGAAGTCGTCATCGTCGGAAACCAAGCCCAGTGGCGACAATTCGCCTGGCTCGGTCGACGATGAACTGCGGATCGAATACGTTTCGATCAGCCAGGAAACCCGCAGACGTTACCTCAACTATGCCCTTTCGGTGATCCAATCCCGGGCCTTGCCCGACGTTCGTGACGGATTGAAACCGGTTCAACGTCGCATTCTCTTCGCGATGTATCACGACCTGCATCTTTCGGCCACCGCCAAGCCTCGCAAGTCGATGAAAATCTGCGGTGATACGACCGGCAACTATCACCCCCACGGCGAAACAGCGGTCTATGAAGCACTGGTCCGTATGGCCCAGGACTTCACGCTCCGCTATCCGCTGGTCAACGGGCAGGGCAACTTTGGCTCGGTGATGGGCATGGGAGCCGCGGCAGCTCGCTACACAGAGGCCCGGTTGACGGCCATCGCTGAACAGTTGATGTCCGAACTCCGGTATCGCACCGTTGACACGCGACTCAACTACGACGCCACCCGTTCGGAACCGATCGTACTGCCAGCCCAGTTTCCCAACCTTTTGGTCAACGGAACCCAGGGCATCGCGGTGGGCATGGCAACCAGCATCCCGCCACACAATCTCGGGGAAGTCATCAAGGCCTGTTTGCACCTGGTCGACAACCCCAAGGCCACTCCGGGCAAATTGATGAACTACATCAAGGGCCCCGATTTCCCGCTTGGCGGACGTATCGTCACCGACAAAAAAACGCTCCGGACTGCTTACCGGACCGGCAAGGGGTCGATCAAGGTTCGAGGCGAGTGGAAGTGTGAGGCGGGCAGCCGCAAGAACTCGCCGGGACGAATCATTATCCATTCGGTGCCCTACGGCGTCGCCACCGATGGACTCAAGACCGACATCGGCCAGTTGATTGCCGACCGCAAGCTGCCCCAGTTGACCGACCTGGTGGATGAGACCTCCAGCGAATCCGGGTTGAAGATTGTTCTGGAGACCACATCCGGAGCCGATCCTGATGCGGTGATGGCCTACCTGTTCAAGCACACTGCCCTGGAACAAAACGTCTCCTACAACGCCACCGCACTCGTTCCCGACAATGCCGATGGACTGGTTCCTCGCCGGGTCGGCCTGGGCGAAATGCTCAACCACTTCAACCAGTTCCGCTTTGCCACCGTGCGTCGCCGTTTCGAATTTCAACTCGAGCAACTCCGCAAACGGATTCACATCCTCCAGGGCTTCGCGATTCTCTTCGATGGCCTCGACAAGGCCCTGAAACTGATTCGCTCCAGCAATGGGAAAGCCGACGCCGCCAAGAAACTGATGAAGGCGTTCCCGCTCGACGAGATCCAGACCAACGCCATTCTCGAGTTGATGCTCTACAAGATCAGCAAACTGGAGATCAACGAGATCCGCGAGGAACTGGATGAGAAGCAGGCTGAGGCGAAACAGATCGAGGCCCTGCTGGCCTCTCCCAAGAAGCTCTGGGACGTCGTCAAAGACGAACTCAAACAACTCGCCAAAGAATTCGGTGACAAAAGGAAAACCTCGCTCGGATCGGTCGACGAGATCGTCGAATTCGACGCCCAGACATACATCCTCAGGGAAAACACCAACGTGGTGGTGACACGTGACGGATGGATCAAACGAGTGGGGCGACTGGCCAAGATCGAATCGACTCGCGTTCGGGAAGGTGACAGTGTCCTGGCTGTGGTCCCGGGCAGTACGCTCGACTCGACCGTCATCCTTGCCAGTGACGGCACCGCCTACACCCTCCCGATCGACGGCCTCCCTCCCTCCTCGGGATACGGCGACCCGCTTTCCAAGCACGTCAAACTCGCCGACGGCGTGCAGATGATTGACGCAATTTCGACCGACACCCGGTTTGTACCGACCGACGCGACAGTCAAGGGCGAGGCCACGCCCGGTCCCTTCCTATTGATTGTCACCGCCACCGGCCAGGTTCTTCGTTACAGCTTCAGTGCCTTCCGCACCCCATCAACTCGCAACGGACGCCGTTATTGTCGGCTCAACTCCGGCGACCGCGTCGTCTATGCCGGACTGGTCACCTCCGGCAAGACACTTTTTGTCGTTTCCCGAGACGCCCGCCTCGTGCACTTCGCCATCGACGATGTCCCCGTGCTGGCCGGCCCCGGCAAGGGAGTCCGGGGCATCAAACTGGACCCCGGTGACGAGGTACTCGGTGCCCGGCAACTCACCCGGCCAGGCGATTCACTCAGGATACGAAATTCCAACGACAAGGTGGTCAGTTTCGGCCAAACCAAGTACACCATTACCTCACGTGGCGGACGTGGCACCAAGACCTCCAAGCGAACAGGGTTCTCCGAGATCATCCAACCCGAAATCGCTCTGGTCGACTGGAGCGAACACGAGGACGAATGAGGATGGCAACCGCTTCTGGCAAAACAGCAAAGACGACCTCGGCGCGGAAACAGGACACCGATCCGAAGACGCCCGAAACATCCACGGGTTCCTACCAGGCCAAGGACATCGAGGTCCTGGAAGGGCTCGAGGCGGTCCGACGTCGTCCGGCCATGTACATCGGCACCACCGACAATCGTGGGCTGCATCACCTGCTTTGGGAACTCGTTGACAATTCCGTTGACGAATTCCTTGCCGGGGAAACCGACCGCATCAATGTCACGCTCCACAAGGACGGCAGTTCGATTACCGTCAGTGACAACGGACGTGGCATCCCCGTCGACAAGCACCCCAAGAGCAAGACGTCGGCACTCGAACTGATCATGACCACGCTCCACGCCGGAGGAAAATTCTCCGACAAGAACTACGCCCGCAGTGGTGGACTCCACGGGGTGGGGTCCTCGGTCGTCAATGCACTCTCGACCGAGTTGATCGCTACCGTCAAGCGAGACGGAAACGAGTGGATGCAGGCCTACAAGCAAGGTCGGCCCAAGGCCAAGGTCAAGAAGGTCCGCCGGGTTCGCGGCCATGGGACCACGATTTTCTTTCGGCCCGACGATTCGATCTTCCGACGCACAAAATTCAATCCCGAGACGATTCGGCAACACCTCGAGGACATCTCGTTCATCCACGGTGGATTGAAAATCTTCTTTCACGATGAAACGAAAGGGGAGACTCACGAGTTGCATCACCCCGAGGGAATCGGGGCCTATCTCCAGAAAATCACCACCGATGGCCAAAAGAAATCCGTCCACGAGTTGCCCTTCGCAATCGAAAAAGACGAACGGGGGAACCGGATCGAAGTCGTTTTGCACTGGACCGAAGCGACCGACGAGGAAATCCGCAGTTACGTCAACGGCATCCGGACTCATGGCGGAGGCACCCACGAGAGCGGGCTCCGCAGCGGGGTGGCCAAGGCCATCAAGAACTACATGGAGGTCCACAACATCAAGCCCAAGGGGGTGACCATCACCAACGACGACATCCGCGAGGGAGTTGTCGCCATCCTCTCGGTGTTCCTGGGTGACCCGATGTTCCAGGGACAGACCAAGGAAAAACTCAACAACCCCGAGTTGTCCGGCCAGGTCGAGAGCATGGTCCGGCCTGGACTGGAAACCTGGCTGAACGCCAACCCATCGGTCGCCGATGCCATTCTTGGACGAATCGTCCTCGCCGCTCGTGCCCGTATGGCCAGCCGCGATGCGGCCAAGGAGATTCGCCGTAAGACACCGGCCAGCAAACGCAACACGCTGCCCGGAAAACTCTACGACTGCCGGGCCGGCAGTCGGGAGGAGAGTGAGTTGTTTATCGTCGAAGGGGATTCAGCCGGCGGAACCGCAGCGATGGGCCGCAACAGCCGCACCCAGGCTGTACTCCCCCTGCGGGGCAAAGTGCTCAACACCGAATCACTCTCCACCACAAAAATCATGTCCAACCAGTCGATCCAGGACCTGGTCGAGACGCTCGGCACCGGTGTCGGCGGAGATTGCGACATCCGCAAGCTCCGCTACGGACGCGTGATCCTGCTGATGGATGCCGATAGCGACGGCTACCATATCAGTACGCTGCTGTTGACCTTCTTTTTCCGCCACATGCGAGAATTGATTCGGCAGGGAAAACTCTTCATCGCCCAACCTCCCCTGTACCGGATCGAGATCGGCAACAAGACATTCTATGCCCAGGACGACGCCGACAAGGAACAGGTGATCGCCGCTGCTCCGACCGGACGCAAGGTCGTCATCGATCGC
Organism: uncultured Planctomycetaceae bacterium; assembly: GCA_964646205.1. Taxonomy (GTDB): domain Bacteria; phylum Planctomycetota; class Planctomycetia; order Planctomycetales; family Planctomycetaceae; genus UBA8437. The sequence goes on from CAZYAZ010000025.1 coordinate 19,543, forward strand.
TTCAAGGGCCTGGGTGAAATGAACGCCGACCAGTTGAAGGACACGACACTCGACCCAACCAAGCGGATTCTGCTCAGGGTCGACATCGAGAGCCAACTGGACGCCGACAACACGTTCCGGCAACTGCTCGGGCGAGATGCCTCGGAACGATACCGGGTGATCATGGATGAGGCTGACGAGGCCGACGACCTGGATATCTAGGTCGGTATTGTGCCACGTCGTTGGCGTGAACCTAGCTCTGCTCCTGCAGAGACTCCAGGCCCATCCAACCGATCAAGCCGGCGGCAACGACGAACATGATGTCCATCGTCGTCTGCCCGGAAAACGGTGCCATGCCGGACTGACCGACAAGGCCCATCACCATGTCCATCAGTGCCACCACGCCGACCAAGGCCGACACGCCGATCGATACCAGAATCACCGCCTTCATGGATCGCCAATCACTCTCTTGAACAATTGCGGGCCCTGCCCGAAACACCCTGCCGGGCACAGATGGTACTGCCGTTAGTATAGATCGGTCGTCGTGACCGGGTCCAGCCGTTACTTTTTCCGCAAAATCACCCAACCGGGCCGAAAAACGGCCGCGGCAACGTCCCGGCTAGGCAGTAGCCGACATTGAGGTCAGTTCGACCACGTGCCCGTCCGGATCGCAGACAAACACCTGCACGGCCCCATCAGGCCGCTCCTTGGGCCCCGCAGCGATCGGAACCTCCAATTCTCGCAATCGCTCGACACAGGCGTAGACATCGTCAACCTGGAAGGCAAAATGATGTGTCCGTGACCCCCGGAATTCGGCGGGGACCTGGTTGCCAGCCGGCCCGGAACCATCGTGTTCCAAAATCAGGTGAATCTGGGTTGGCCCACTTTGAAACCACAGCCCATCAAACGAGAATCCCGGACGCGGGACCTCAAGCATCCCCAGTACACCGACGTAAAACGCCCGGCTCGCCTCCAGGTCACCAACAACCACCGTGACATGATCAATCGTGCGGACCGAGATCGGCCCGGTCGCATCGGTTTCAACAGCACTCATCCTGCATTCTCCTCGCCGGCCGCCTGCAACATCAGTTCCACCGCTTCCCGTCCCGACATCCCCGGCGTGATTCCCAACGACTCGGCCCGAGGCGTACAACGAACAATGCTCGCCTCGAGCAGATCCTCGGGATCCACCAGAGGCCGTTCGGGCGTTCCCTGGGCCACGGCGAGGGCCTGGTTGAATTCGGCCGGCACCACGACGTCGTAGATTCCGCAACCAACGATCCCGATGGGTGTCAGGATCGAACAGTACTGTCCATTGACCCACCGGTTGCTGATACCAATCGCCGGACCGTTCTCAAACTGCATCGATGTCGTGATCGACCGCGGCAAGTTGTCCGCCATGAATTCCGCTCCTCTCGACTTCAGGTCAACACGGTCTCGCCACCGGAATCCACAGGCAATCCGATAGACCAGTCCTGGCCGTCACGCACCACGCGACGATACAACGTGTCGCGCTCGACCGGTTCACGCCCGGCCTCACGAATCAGCCGGTGCAATTGCTCGACCGTTAACCCCTCTGGGGTCACCGCTCCCGCGTCGTGATAAATCAACTCGTGGACCACCGTCCCGTCCAGGTCGTCGGCCCCAAAGCTCAACGCCACCTGGGCCGTTTCCTCGCCCAGCATGATCCAGTAGGCCTTGATGTGGTCAAAGTTGTCCAGCATCACCCTGGACAGAGCCATCACCCGCAGATCTGTCAGCCCACCAGGCAGGTGCAGGTGTTCCAACCCGGTGTTCTCGGGATGAAAGGCCAGCGGAATGAAGGTCTGAAATCCACCGGTTTCGTCCTGCAATTTGCGGAGACGGCACAGGTGATCGACCCGGTGTCGAGACTCTTCGAGATGGCCATAGAGCATCGTGGCGTTGGTCCTGAGCCCAAGTTGATGGGCACAACGATGGATGTCGATCCACGACTGCCCATCGGCCTTGTGTTCACATATTTGGCTGCGAATCTCTTCATCGAAGATCTCCGCCCCACCACCGGGCATGCTGCCCAGTCCTGCGTCGATCAATTGTTCCAGTACCCACTGGACCGGTTTTTTCGTGATGTGAGAAAACCAGTTGATCTCAACACCGGTCCACGCCTTGATGTGAATCCGTGGGTTGGCGTCATGGATGACCCGCACCACGTCGACATACCAGTCGAACGGCTTCTGGTGGTGCAGCCCACCAACGACGTGGATCTCGGTTGCCCCGGCCTCCGTGGCCTCCCCGACCCGCTCCCGGATCATCGCCTCGTCAAACGTGTAAGCACGCTCGGCTTTCAGATCCGACCGAAACGCACAGAACACGCAGCGGTACACGCAGACGTTGGTGGGGTTGAGGTGGATATTGGTGTTGTAGAATGCCAGGTTGCCGTTTTTGCGTTCCCGGATCACGTTGGCCAATTGACCAAGAAACAGCAGGTCCGCGTTCTGATCCAGGTACAGACCGTCTTCGAAGGACACCCGCCCGCCCGCCTCGACGGTCTCGGCGATCGCCTGAAGCCGGGGGTCAGTGCTCGGGTACAAAACCGGCGAAGTCATGAACGTCTCATTCGCGTTGCGTCTGGATCCACTCTATCCAACCGCATTCTAGACGCACCGTTCACAGGCGGCCAGCAACGGACCCCACCACTCACGAAACCGCAAGCGGGAATAGCAACACATCGACCAGGCCCACGGCGAGCAGTCCCAGGCTGATCACCGCATTGATATGAAAGAACGCGAGACCAACACGCGAGAGGTCCTCGGGGCGGACCAGCCAGTGCTCCCAGGCCAACAGGACACTCACAGCCGCCACACCACAAAAGAACACCGGCCCCAACTCAGCCGACAGCCACAGTCCAAACAGGCAACCGATCGTCACCAGGTGACTGGCCATCGCCACCCGCAGCGCCGCCGGAACACCCAGTCGGGCCGGAACACTGAACAAACCGGCCCGCCGGTCATGCTCCACATCCTGGCAGGCATAGATGATGTCGAACCCGCCTACCCAGAAGAATATCACCGCCGCGAGCATTCCCGGGATCGCCAGGTCCTCAGCCGATCCGATCAACGGCCCGCGAATCGCAACCCAGACACACAATGGTGACAGCATCAACGCAGCCGCCAGCCAGTAATGACACAGGATTGAGAACCGCTTGACGTACGAGTAACCCAGCAGGAACAGCAGCACAGGGACAGCCAACCGGATCGGCCACCAATTGGGAGTGTCCCCCAACAGAAACAACAGTGTCGACGCCAGGAAACCCAACGAACAGATCAGCGTGAAGAGCCAGACTGATCCAACACCCAGCAGCCCAGCCGGCAGGTGACGGTTGGCAGTGCGAGGATTCTCGGCATCAAGGCGGCGGTCGACCAGGCGATTGAAGGCCATCGCAGCACTGCGGGCGGTGACCATCCCGAGCACGATCCCCCCCAGTTGATACCACGCGAAGCCACTCTCGGGTTCCCGCCAGGCCAACACCGCAGCCAACAGGGCAAACGGCAACGCGAACACCGTGTGACTGAAGCGAATCAACTCGAGCAGTTGACGTATCCGACCAAGCCAGGAAACCGCACCGTCTGGAGTCGGAGGCATGGTCGTCATGAAGCGAATTCGAGTCGGGCCGTAATCAGGGTGCGACGAGTGCGCCGAGACGTTCCAGGTGCGATCTCCAACGGGCCACGGCCTTGTTCCGTCGCCCCGCCGCGGCATCGGGCCGAAACTCATATTTCCGGCCCGTGATCCGCGACACATGGTAAAACGCCATTTCCCGGATCGCAACGTGGTCGTGGCTCAGCCAGTCCACAAGCTGTTCGGAGGTTTCCTGGCCAGCACCATCCGCCTTGTCAAAGCCCCACAACAACCGATGGACGGTCTCGACATCCGACTGTTCGAACCATCGTCCCAACTCGACTTTCAACGCATCGCTTCTCCCGACTTCCCCCACCAGCCACTGCCTCACTCCATCAAATGCCACCTGGCGGGATTCGCTGTACTTGGACTCGGCCAGCGCTTGCACCAGGGGCTCCAGTTGGGCCGTCAAAGCCAGGCACTTCACGGCCAGCGTCGAAATCCCCGGCAACGGCGACTTGACAGCCGCAGCCACGCTGAGCCGGATCGGTTGTTGAGGATCGAATTCCCGTTCAAAACGAGTCGACAGCGTTCGCTGAACGGCTGAAGACGCCTGGGAACCAAGAACCAGCCATCCTGGAAGAACCGCCAACGGCTTCGGCCCCTCGGCATCAACGTCCGCGGGCGCCAGCGACAACCAGTCGCCCTGGACCAACGACAACGCCGGGCCGGATTCCCCGGACTCCAATCGGACTGCCCCGTTGGCAACCGTCAGGCTCCCCAGGTACCAGTCTCCTTCGAAGTCCTGCTCGAAGGACTGTGGAAACCTCGGCCGCACCTCAACCCCGCACATGGTGTCGGGTTTTGACAATTCCAACCGCCAACTGCGTTTCCCGATTGCCAAGCGAACCACGACCGGTCCCGAGGCGGCTGCCGTCGGCGGCCCCGAATGGAACACGATGCGGCCACGCTCGATCGACACTGCACACACCGCATCAGCCGCACCAGTCAGCGACACGACACTGTGCCCCTGGAGGCTCATCCGCACGGCCAGGTTCTCGATCTTCAGGTCCGACACAAACGGATCCGGAGATGCCAACCGTTCACCCGAACGAACCTGGCCACCTCGGGGCAACACCATCCAGCCACCGCTGTCGATATCTTGTCTCAACAACACTCCGCGAGCCGAGGCGTACTGGACCGGTGGCAACGGGGCCACCGGGACGGGAACCACCGGTTCGACGGGCTCGACGACCGGGGTCTCGGGCTTGCTCGAATCAGCCAGGGACTTGGTGGCCTCCGAGTCGGCAACCGGATTGTTGTCCAATTCGTCCGGTTTGGTGACCGTAGCCACCGCGGTCGCCTGGGGATCGGGAGTTTCTGTTGACGGCGAGTCAGCCGCCACCGGCAAGTCATCAGCCGATGCCGTGCCAACCATCTCGGCTCCACCCGACAGATCCACCACCGCCGGGGCTCCACTCCCGGTCCCAGAAATCGCCCCCCAGTCAAACAATCGCACCTGGCCCTCGAACACCAACAAGGAGAGCCAGGCCAGGACGACCGCCGAAACAACGATATAGGGCAGCCCACGTTTCCACACGGAGGGAGGGGTCGCGATCTGGCGAACCGCGTCGGCCACCGCCTGTTCCTCTTCACTCGGGACACTCGCATCGTCACCCGCTTCGTTGCCCCGGCCATCAACCGGAGACACTTCGTCGGAAACCGTTTCAGCGACACCCAGTACGTCCTCAACACGACTGGCCCCCAACGCATACATCCGCTCGCGACTCTCGGGCACCACCGTCACCGGTTCACCCAGCACGAGTGTCAAAACCTGGTGACAGGCGGCCATCTCCGCCAGATGCACATCCGATTCCAGGCACACCTGCTCAACATCATTCACGCCGTCTATCGGCAGGGTGTTGTCCAGGTATTCAGCGACCACATTGGGTTCCAAACCCATGGCCGGGCCGGTCAACGCCGGGGCCGTCAGCCGTCTTCGCCGAGTCACCTCACGGATCCGCCCGATCAACGTCGACGCCGATGGACTCTCCGTCGCTTTCTTTCCAATTTCCCGAGCCTGCTCGGGTTCGAGAATATCGTCCAGGTAGGCCAGCAGGGTTCTGAGTGTCAGCCGCATGAATTCCATTTCCTCGCTGGAACTGTATCTCGAACAGACCCGGGGCGTGGTGTCGGAGCGTTTCTTCTCCGAGACCACCCCCTGTACTTAACAGTGCCTGGCAGCACACAATTCCGTACAACCAACTGCAAACAAAACCACATTTTCCTGAAACTCGTCCTGTGGCTTCCAACACGTTCACTTGATCGAGAGCCGTCACCATGACGCCCCTTCCCAGACAAATCGCTCGACTATTGACGCTCGCCGTCTTGTTCCTGACCCCGGGCGTTCTCCAGGCAGACAAGAAGCCACCCACCGGTACTCCACCGCGGATACTGCTTCTGTGGCATGATCCGGATGGACATCCCCGTACGACTCACGAGTACCAGGCGGGAATGCGAATCATCGCTCGCCAGTTGCAACGTCACCACGGCATCCAGCCAATAGTGGTGCGAGCCAATGCCCCCTGGCCGGAGGGTCCGGAATTGCTTGACGGGGCCGACGCCGCCGCCCTGTTCGTCTCCGAAGGCGCCAAGTGGATCAGCGACGACGCCAAGCGACTGGCGGCATTCAAGAAACTCGCCGCCCGCGGCGGAGGGCTCACCGGCCTGCACTGGGGTATTGGAACCCGCAAGGCCGAACCCATCCCGGCGTTCCTGTCATTGCTCGGCGGCTGTCATGGTGGACCGGACCGGAAGTACACCGTGGTCACCACCCGTGCCACACCCGCGAAACCAACGCATCCGGTGCTCAATGGCATCCAGCCGTTCCAGGTCAAGGACGAGTTCTACTACCGCCTGAAATTCGTCGGCGGCGGCTCGAAAGTCACCCCCCTGTTGAAAGTGCCCATCAACGGCACGCCCGAGACCGTTTCCTGGGCCTGGAGTCGTCCCGACGGAGGACGAAGTTTTGGGTTCAGCGGCCTGCACTTCCACGAGAACTGGAAAAAATCCGAGTACCGCAGGCTGGTCATCCAGGGCATCCTCTGGACACTCAAAAGACCGATTCCCCAGTCCGGTGTCACAGTCCCGCTAAAACCCGGTGACCTCAAACTCACACGCCCCAAAACACCGGAGTCTGGCAAGCGGTAGGATCGCGTCCCGGTCGAAGTTTTTTCTTGCCCTCCAGCGGTCCGCGTTTACAATGCGCGCGACTGGACATGATGTTCGACAGGAGGTCGTCGATGCCAGATGCCGAAAACGAGACCGGTCAACCCATACGGGTTGTCGTGCTGGGTGCAGGCACCATGGGTGCCGGGATTGCTCAATGCCTGGCCGATCACGGGCACGAGGTCACTCTCACCGATGTCGACTCCGGTGCGCTCCAACGAGCTCTCCAACGGATCGCCACCAGTCGCACGACACTCGAGACTGCCGGATTGCAATCCAGCGACGTCTCGAACGACGGTGAACGGCGATTGGCCACCTCCACCAACCTCGAAACATCGGTCAGTCAGGCCGACCTGGTCATTGAAGCCGTACCCGAGAACATCGAGCTCAAATGCGAGGTTTTTGCGACACTCGATCGTCTCGCCCCCCCACACACGGCGCTGGTCTCCAACACCTCTGGCCTCTCGATCACCACCCTCGCCCGGGCGACCGGCCGTCCCGAACAAGTCGCCGGCTTCCACTGGTGGAACCCGGCAGAGTTGGTGCCCCTGGTCGAGGTCACCTCCGGAGAACAAACCGATCCTCAACTGATCCAACAGCTGCTGGACCTGGCCGTCGCGCTCGGCAAGCAACCGATTCACGTCCGTCGTGATGTCCCGGGATTCGTTGGAAACCGGCTGCAGTTCGCGGTTTTCCGCGAGGCGCTGCACCTCGTCCAGGAAGGAGTCGTCAGTCCCGAGGATCTCGACCGGGCCATGACCGGAGGCCCGGGATTCCGATGGGGATTCCTCGGGCCACTGCAGGCGGCGGATTTTGGAGGGCTGGACGTCTTTCACAGCATCGCCAGCTATCTCTGGCAAGACCTCGGTGATGCAACCACGCCTCCGGCGGTGCTGTGCGAACAACTTGCCGCCGGCCGCCTGGGAACCAAGACCGGCAGTGGCTTCTACGACTACTCTCCCGAGGACCTGGCCCGGCTGACCGAACGCCGGGACCGTTTCCTGCTGGGACTCAAGCAGCTCGTCGACGCGACCGGCCCCACCGGTAGCGACACGGTGGGCACTCCGGTGGCGCACAACCAGAAGGTCGCCTGAGATTGACGTTGAGTGGAGGCCACGCCAGCAGCGAACCTAGGTTTGCCCGGTCCATTCCTCGCCCGCGTCGTCCACCGCTTCCTCGAATGCGCTCCGGATCCGAGCGATCGCTTCCTCGGGCAACGGCCCGCGGGAGGCGGCTTCAATATTGGCGAGTACATGATCAGGATTTGTCGTGCCGATAATTGCAGTGTGGACATCGCACGACAATGTGAACCGCAAGGCCACTTCGGCCCAGTCGGATTCCTCGAACCCAATGTCCCGGGGGTCAAACGCCATCAATGCCAGCCGTTCGGTGTAGGTTTCGGCATAACGAGCATAAAAACCCGGCTGGTCATTGAGGTCCTTCCAGGCAGCGTTGGCGATCGGTCGCTTGGCCATCACGCCAACTCCGAATTCCGCGGCGGTGGGCAAGACCTCGTCGATGTTCACTTGATCGCACAGGTTGACCGACGTCTGAACCACGCTGACGTCGTCCAGGCACGCCGCGTAGGCCCCTGTCCGGTTGTCGCCGGAATATCCCACGAAACGGACCTTGCCGGCATCCCGGGCACGGACCAGTGCACCCAGCGCCTCTCCCTGTTCCAGCACCTCGCGGTCGCAGGTGTGCAGGAGCATCACGTCAAGATAATCAGTCTGCAATCGAGCCAGCGACCTGTCGACCGTCGCGGTGATCACCTCGGCAGACCAAGGTGATCCCGGCACATCGTCAAAAGCCTGGCCACACTTCGAGACCAACACGAACTCGTCTCGCCGGCCCCCGATCGACTGCCCGATCGCCTCTTCGGAACCGCGATAACCCGCGGCAGTATCGATCAGGTTGACGCCGTGATCCAGCAAGAGGCCCAGTACGCCATCGACTTCGCGTTGCCCGGTCTCCAGCACCCCGATCGGTGCTCCGCCAAACCCCAGCACCGACACGTCCAGACCGGTCCGACCAAACGTCCTTGTCTCCATCGATTCGGCCCCTGCCCTTTCGGCACTACTCAAAGACGATACTCAGCCAACCGTCGTTCGCCTCGACACGAGTCACCGAGAGCTTGATCGGATCAGCGTCATCGCGAGTCACGTTGAAGTGACGATCAATCGTTCGATTCTTCAACGCCGCGGTCAGTTTCTTGCGAACGACTCCCGCCCGGACGATCTGCTTCGCCCGGCTCTTGGGCCGTGACACCGCCGAGACCTTGACCGAACCGCGAGCGACAGCCACATTCTCACCGTCGATCCGAACGCCAAATGGCATTGTCACAACCTGTGCCGGAATGTCCTCCTTGCCCGTTTCCTGCTTCAAACCGGCACGGATGATCAACTTCAACTGGCCGTCAGCAATCCGGACCCGAATCGGGTCGTCAGCCGCGAAAATCAACGTCGTTGGACCATTGTCGTCACTCGTCTTCGCCTCGGACTTGAAGTGAAATTCGCGACCCAGGAATGTCGAAACGGTCTTCTCGAACTCCGCTTTGACATCATCCTCGGTCATCGTCTTGCCGGCCAGGTTCATCCGGTCCAGGGCATTGTTGATGGCCGACTCGTGGAGATGCACCACCAGCCCCTTCTTGGAAACGACTGCCGGATTGGGCATTCCGCCGGCCAACTCCCCCGAACCCATCAATTGGCTTGAGACACGAAGTTCGGTGTCCGTCGAGGTGATACTACGACCGGCGGGAGCCAGCTTGAGTTCGTCGAGTGGGCCGTTGACATGCTTGGCCAGATCGGCAGTTGCCTTCTTGAACTGCTTGTCCACTTCGCCGTTGAATTCCGGCGCCACGTCGGCCGCGACTTTCTGGGCAGCAATCTGCTCGCTTTTCGGCGTGAGCTTGATCGCCTTCTTGCGGGCGATCCTCCGAACCAGCGAACTGTTTGCCGCAACATCGACGATCGTGTTGTTGGCATCGACCGCCACCTCGGCAGGCTTGGTCGTGAAGCGATCGCCGTCAAAGTGCACCAGCTTGGTCGCGCTGAAGGTGTGTTCACCGTGCGTGAAAATGCTGGCGCCCCTCTTGTCGGCCCGCGTGTCAGTGATCGTCTTGCCCTGGAGCACCATGTTGAAACGGGCACCCTGCTGACTGGGCAGCAGATCAATTCCGACTCTCGCCGTCGTGGTCGAATCGCCACTGACCTGGGCCTCGAGGATCACATCACGCACGGGCTTTTTCTTGACCCGTGTCTGCGCCACGTATCGGGCCAACAACTGCTCGCTAGCGACGATCCGCAGGTTGTATCCCAGGTAGTGCGGGCGAAGAGCTTCACCGAGTTGCTCGTACTGTGATCTGGAAATGCCCTGGATTGCCATCAAAGCCTTCCGGGCACGAGTGGCTGCGGTTCGCGATGCGGTCTCCTCGTAACTGTCGATCGCAGCGGCCAGGGTCACCAGGTGAGGCCGCAAGGCCGAGCGGGTCTTGTCATCCAGCGGCTTGGCCGGGGGCTTGGGAGCTGCCTGCGGCTTGCCAGCCACCGCCAGGTAGGCGGCCAGGCCGGTCTCGACTGCTGCAAATTGTGGTTCCTGGAGAAACTTGATCTGCTCGGCGTTGCCCAGGTCGTCCTTGGTTTGGAGAGTTTTGAGCGCCGCACGCAGGGTGTTCAGGTCTCGCTTGGCAGGAGTTTTCTTCTGCACGGCGACGGCCACCTCGTTGAGACTGAGAAAGTCGATCCAGGTGGCACCGGTATCAAACGACTTCAGATAGGCATTCAGGGCCGTCACCGATCCAGCCAACTTCTCACGCGGCGAACCGGCCGCCGCCTTCGGCTTGGCCGACTTGGTGGAAATCGTCACCGCGTCCAGCAGGGCCTCGGCCAGGCCCACGCGTCGGGCCAACCGACCGTGCAGCGTTACCAGGTCTCGGACAACCGGCTTGTTGTTCGGCTGCTGGATCCCACCGCGAATCAGGCGAATCTGCGCCTTGAGTTCCTCGATGACTCGACGCTGGCCAACGACGTCCAACGACTTGTCCGAATGCAATTTCTCGACCAGGGTCGACACTTTTGTCCGCACCGGAGCCCACTTGCCAGTCAACGTCTCAAACGACTCCTCGTTCAGGTCGTAGGGAGCCTCCTCCGGCAACAACCCGATCAACCCGGGATTCGATCCCGAGGGCTTGGCCTGGGCCAACACATCGGGAACCGTCAAAGCCAAAACCATCAGGGCCGTCAGCGAACCCATGGCAGCAGACAACCGGAAAACTGATACGCGGCGAGAAATCGTCATGGAAGGTGCCACCGAATTTGAGGAGGACTTGTGTCTGGATTCAGCTCTGGCTTTCAGGACGCTGGTAACAGCAACCCACCGAGGAGATATCGATCGCGGAGGTCCCACCGGTGGCAAACGCTGTCGATTCTTATCGACAGCGTTTACCACGTTTTCCGACCAAAACCCACATCACTCTCGGATAAATTCACTCAACACCTCTTTGGGTGAGACGAAAGGATATGTCGACAATGTCACCTGTTTCTTACGCAATCTGACCGACCGTAACAATCCCGGCAATTGTCCATCTTTGACCCACCCCCCCAAATTGGTCAATATGCCTGTTTCGGGCCTGCCGGGACACTCCCAAAACGCCCCAGCCACGGATGGACAACTTGGCCACAGCAGACTCGTCACCTCCGCATTCGCTTGATCCGGACCAACTGACCCCAGCACAGCGGGCCGCCGTGGACCACTTCGAAGGTCCACTGCTGATACTCGCCGGTCCGGGTTCCGGAAAAACTCGCGTGATCACCCGCCGGATGGCACGGCTGGTTGAACGGGGTGTGGATCCCCGGCAGATCCTCGCGGTGACCTTCACCAACAAGGCTGCCGAGGAAATGGCAGCCCGGGTTGAGCGGCTCGTGGGCGGTCATCCGGTGGCAGTCAGCACCTTCCACCGTTTTTGTGCGAGGCTGCTCAGAGACCATGCTGAGCTGGTCGGATTGCAGGCCAACTACACCATTCTCGACACGACCGATCAGAAACAGGTCGTCAGAACCGTCCTCGATGAACTCAACCTCGACGCGGTCCACTTCCCACCTGCCCGCATCAGTGGACGCATCAGCCGTGCGAAGAATGAACAGCAGACCGCGGAATCCCTCGAGGCCAATTCGGTGGCACGAGTGGGAAACCACTTCCAGGAGGTCGTCGCCCGCGTGTATCCCCGGTACCAGGAGTTCCTGCTCCGTGCCAACGCCGTCGACTTCGACGATCTGCTGCTGCATGTGCAACAGTTACTGACCGAGAACCCCGAACTCCGCCGCCGCCTCGACAACCAGTATCGCTTTGTGATGGTCGACGAATACCAGGACACGAATCTCGTCCAGTACGGCATCGTCCGCCTGCTCTCACACGATCATCCCAACCTGTGCGTCACAGGAGATCCCGACCAGTCCATCTATGGCTGGCGGGGCGCTCGAGTCGACAACATCCTGCGATTCGAACAGGACTACCCCGAGGCCACCGTGGTGCGACTCGAGGAGAATTTCCGCAGTACAGCCGCGATCCTCCGCTCGGCCGATCAACTCATCGCCCACAACCAGCTCCGCAAGGCCAAGTCGCTGATCACACAAAACCCCGAGGGGGATGCCGTCGAATTGCTGGTTTACGGTTCGGCACAGGACGAGGCCCACGGAATCGCCGCTCGTATCCACGAACTGGTTTCACGCAACGAGTGCACCTATGGCGATTGCGCCGTGTTTTACCGGGTGAACTCGATGTCGCGACAACTCGAACAGGCACTCTCGAGATGGGGAATCCCCTACCAGGTCATCGCTGGAGTGGCATTCTTCGAGAGGGCCGAGGTGAAAGATCTTCTCGGCTACCTACGACTGATCGAGAATCCGGCCGATGACGCCGCATTCGCCCGGGTGGTCAACAAACCACCACGTCGAATCGGCAAGGTCACTCAATCCAAGTTGTCCCGGTACGCCACCGCCGAGAAAATCAACCGGCTCGAAGCCGCTGCCCACGCCAAGCAGATCCCCGATCTCTCGAAACCCGCCACCACCGCCTTGTTGCGGTTTCATGAACTGATCGACGGACTGAACCTGGCCGATGCCGGCTCGGTAACCGAGTTGCTGAGGAACATCATTGACCGCACCCGGTACACCGCCGGCTGGCAAACCGGCCTGGGCCAATCCTCCGAACAGGACATCCAGCGGCAGGCGGTCATCGACGAACTGCTGGCGCTGGCAACACATTATGACGAGGACTTCGGGGATGACCGTTCGCTGGCCGGATTCCTGGAAATCACCAGCCTGGTGGCCGACACAGACGCCATCGACCCATCACAGGGCAACGTCACCCTGATGACCCTCCATGCCGCCAAGGGCCTCGAGTTCCCTACGGTCTTCGTAATTGGTGTCGAGCAGAACCTGTTGCCCCACGAAAGGTCCTTGCGAGACGACAATCCCCGTGAACTCGAGGAAGAACGACGGCTGCTGTTCGTCGGCATGACCCGGGCCATCGCCCGTCTGTCATTGACCCTGGCCGCCCAGCGTGACCTGCATGGACAGTCCCGTTCGACGATTCCCAGCCAGTTTCTCAGTGAAATGCAACTCTCCATGCGGGACAACACCCTCCCCGGAGACACGGTGGTCCCCAGGCCGCCACTACCCGATGCCGGGACCAAATTGGGACGCTCCGGCATGGCCGATTCTCCACTGTTGACGACTGGCGCGGCCCTGCTCAATGGAACCGGTGAAGCCGCAACACTGGAACAGGGATTCGCCGTGGGAATGCCTGTCAGGCATCCCCGCTATGGTCCGGGTACCGTCGTCGCCGTTGACGGCTTCGCCCGAAACCGTACCGTCACCGTGCGATTCGAAGACTCCGACGAAGGAGTCTCGTTCCAGGCCGCACACTGTCCGCTGCAACCGATGGGCCGGTCGTAGCGGCTCAACCTGACCGCCTCAAGCGGACGCGGGCTGAGACCGAACGATGGAGATATGGCACGTCGCGCCAACACCACCGAACGGACTCGAACCGAACCGCTCCCCAAGCCGTTCGACAGCCACCTGTCCGCATTCCTGGCGTATCTCGAAGCCGAATGCGGACTGGCCACCAACACGGTGAAATCGTACCGGGGAGATCTGAAAGACTTTCTCGGTTGGTTGAGTGAGCAACCGGGTGGGCCTGCCAAAGCGCTAGCCAACGTCGATTCAGAGACACTCCGCGACTACCTGCAGAAACTGCGTGACCGCCGGCTGGCCACCAGTTCACTGGCCCGTCGGCTCAGTACCATCCGCACTTTCTACCGTTTCCTGGTTTTCGACGGAGTGTTGACCGAAACCGCCGTCGAAGAATTTCGTTCACCTCGTATGTGGCAACGGCTGCCCAAGGTTCTCGGAACCGAGGTTGTCGATCGACTGATCGACGAGCCCGGACAGGTCACAACCGACCGCTTCCCGCTCCGCGACCGTTCATTGCTGGGGCTGCTCTACGCTACCGGATGCCGCGCCTCGGAAGTCACCGGCCTGCAATTGCGAGATATTGACCTGGTCGAGGGACTGTGCCGCTGCCTGGGAAAGGGGAACAAGGAACGACTGGCGTTCATCGCCAGCCCCGTGATCCGGGCCACTCTCTCGGAATACCTCGACACCGAACGCCCCGCACTGGCCGGCCTCCAGACGCCCCCCTGGCTGTTCCTGACTCGTAGCGGCAATCAACTCTCGCGAATCACCCTCTGGAACCTCGTCAAAAAATATGCCGCCCGCTCGGGAATTTCCGGAGACGTCAGTCCGCACACCCTGCGGCACTGTTTTGCAACGCACATGCTCGCCGGAGGAGCCGGCATACGTGAATTGCAGGAATTGCTCGGGCACGCCAGCGTCGCCACAACCCAACTCTACACGCAAGTCGAGCACAGCCGCCTGAAGGGACTGCACGAACAATGTCACCCGCGAGGCTAGATCGGGAGAACGGATCTAGCCGCCGGCCCGAGACCTGAGACTCTGCCGCGGCGGCGCGAACTTGATCTTTTCAACAAACCGAGAAATTCTCGGTGCTCCCCCGTCACCCGAGGATGCAATCTCGCCGGTACAGGCACTGACGGCGCTGATCACATGTTCGTAGTTCAGGTCGAAGTCCGCATCGATCTCGATCTCCACCTCGTCGGCATACGGGCTGCCCGCAATCTGCTCCTTGATCGTTTGTTGCAGCAGTCGGAAGGCGTTGACACCGTTGCCAAGACTACGCTGACCAAACCGGACCTCAACCAACTGCCCGGTGGCCGCATCAGCCACCAATCTCACCTTGAAGTCAGGCAGGAGTTTCGGCGTCTCCGTCTGAGCCTGCGCCACGGCGGGCATATTGATGTTGAAATCGCCCTCGGGACTGATGATCTTCAGCGTGCACATGAAAAAAATCAGCAGCAGGAACACGACGTCGATCATCGGCGCCATTTGCGGCTCAATTTTTTCGGCTGTTTTCTGATTGCGGAACTGCATCGATCAGTTTCCCCGCGACTGGAATGCACGGCTGGCCGCTGTCTGTTCAGCCTTCAAAGCGAACTTGGCAAAACCACCTTGCGAGGATCCGTCACCACCGGTGAACGGTTCCTGTGACATCTGAATCAATTTCTGGACAATCCCGGTTGGCACACGAGAATCAGCCCGGATGACCACCGTCACCTCCTCGGCCGGACTCACCCCGCGACCATGAAACAGGCGTTTTTCCTGGTCCAGCCGGTAGGCAAACGGCACTGTCTGTCGGGTTTCATTGCTGTTGGAAATCCGATTGTAGATCAGCACCTCGCTCGGAGAATCGGTGTCGGTGATGCGACAAAACTGGGCGTTGTAGAACACCACCGGTCCCTGCTCGGGGATCCCGTGTTGGGGATCACGAATGAAACCCACGTTGAGCACCAGTTCGTGTGCGGGCTTGACCGTCGGAGGCTGAGCCAGAACGTCCTCCGGCAACCGCACCCGCTCATCGGCCTGGGTCTGCTCGAAGTTGGAAATCACCATGAAGAAGGCGATCAACTGGAACACGATGTCGATCATGGGCGTCATGTCGACCTCGGCCAATGCCGCGTCTGACTTGTTGATCCGCATCAGCAATACCTCTTTGCAGCAGTCCGAAAGACTGGTCTCCGAAATCGGTTACTCTTGTGGTGCGGCCGGAGCCGGGGCAGTTCCACCACCACCGGCGGATTTTCCGCGGCCGAGCGTCTGGAACCGGGCCATCAGTCCTTCACTGACCATGCCCACCTCCAACACCAGTCTCGAGACACGATTGCGGAGAACGCTGTAGGCAACCATTGCGGGAATCGCAATGCCCAAACCAACCAGAGTGGTCCACAGGGCCTTCTGGATCCCGTCGGCCAGTTTCGAGGGTTCCACCTGCGTGGCAGTGGCGATTTCGTCGAAGGAAGCAATCATACCGGTCACGGTTCCAGCCAGACCGATCATCGGTGCAATCGAGCCGATCAGTGCCAAGTAACTCAGGCGATGCTCCAGCGACATGTTCTCGTCTTCACCAACCTCTTGCATTCCCTCGACCGCCTCGGAATAACCGCGGTTGAGCTTCGTCAAGCCTGCGGTCAGAACCCTCGCGACCATCGAGTCGTGATCGCGGGCCGTGTTGTAGGCGCCCTGGTAATCCTTGTTGTCCAACTGGGCTTCAAAATCGTCGACAAACTCTGGCGGCAGCAGCACATCACGCCGAATCTGCAACACGTTCATCATCACCAACGCGACGAGCGTGAAAGAGAGCAACAGGAAAATCGGGCCAAAAAAGTAACCCAACGATCCGATCGACTTTTTCAACAGGCTCTCGGAGGTGGGGGCGGCGGCTTCACCTTCGGCCGCTGCCGTCGGATCACCAGCCGGGGCACCTCCATCTGCTGCCGGTGCTGCGGCATCTGCCGGTGCAGCCGCAGGCGGTTCAGCCGCAGGCGGTTCAGCCTTCTTGTCGTCCTGCCAGGCCAGGGCGGAACCGGAAGCCGGCCCAAGAGCCAGGAAAGTCACCAGGCACACGCTGGCAGCCATCCACGCAACTGTTCGGCGTGCAAGCAGGAGGTCGGACATGTTCATCTCCAGTGATCTAATCGTTTTGGTTGTCTTGGTCCATTCCGGCGGCGGCGGCCAATGTACAATGCCTGCCCCGGGTCAATTCGCAAGTTTTTTTGTCCACGGACTTTGTGGATAGTCGCTTCGCAATCTTTCCCTGGCCGAGGACGCTCGTTCGGGATGCCCCACAGCCGACCAGAGTGTTCCCAGGTGATACAATGACTCGGCATGTACAGTCGCTTCGGCAGCAAACAACAGATCGACGTGCAGGTAAGCCAGCACCGCTTCCTTTTGACGCCCCAACAGCCTCAAGCAATCACCTTGCCTGAGATAGGCTTCGGCGAGTACCCCCGTGTTGATGTCTGATGCCTCGTTGAGCACGCCGGCGAGGTCCTTGAGGGCCGCCTCGTAGGAAGCTTTCCCCTGCTTGCGCAACAGGCAAGTCGACTTGCCCAGCACCGCGGCATATTTCTGGCCTTTCACGGCTGCATCGTTGCTGTTCCCGCCCTGGGTTATCACTTTCTGGAAGGCCGCGAGGGCTTCATCAACGCTGTCTTGAACCAGCAGGACCTTCGCCTGGGCGCTCTGGCCGGCCATCTTGTAGTCCAGCCACGGAGCGGCGGACAACGTCGTGAACTGGGCCTTGGCCTGTTCATGATTCCCCAGGGCCAGTTCGACTCGTCCGAGCAATCCAACAGCCGAGAAGTACCGGAAGTTGTTTCCACCCATCTGCAGGAATGTCTCGAGTTTGGCCTTGGCATCGGCCAGTTTCCCTGCTCCCGCCAGCGCCTGCCCGGCGGTTGCTCGAGCGACAAGAAACTGCAGATCCAACTTGATATTGGCAGAACCGGCTTTGGGATCTGTCGTCACATCCGCGTAGCCCTCCAGCGCCCGGTTGAAACGCGCCGCGCGATCGGCGCCCCTGGCGGTGATCAACTTGGCCGGTTCGCCGTCCCAGCGCACGTCAACAATATCGTTGGCCGGCACGGTGACATCGGCACCAACCTGGGGCTTGACCGTTAAGCCCGTCTTGGAAATGGCGGTGATCTTGCCGCGAGTCGGTGTCGTGGAACTTCTGCGAAGCACCTGGTCAATCGCCCGTGCCGACGGCACCGTGGTCAAACAGACAATCAGCACCAGGCCGATCGACATGGCTGTTCTGGTCCGATCACGCATCATCGTCACGCTCTCTGATCTCGCAAACGATTGGGGATTCATACTGAAACGCCTCATCACTCGGGTCTCGTTGGAGGCTTCTGACGACGGGGTCGGGCCGAAGACTTGCCACGACCACTCGAGGCGGCCCGCTCGCCCGACTTTCTGGAGCGGCCTCCTCTTTTCTCGGCCGTTCGCGGCACGGGTGCTGAATCGGGCGCGTATCGACGACGGGGCCGTTTCTTCTTCGAGGAGCCCTTGATCATGAACACGACCCCGATCCCACCACCGGCCAACAACACACCTGCAAAAATCAGGCCGAGCATATTTGTCCCCGGTTCGACCGAGCCACCGGTCGTGCCTGCGACCGCGGCAGCACCAACTGCTGCTGTGGGAGTGGCAACGGGCACCTTGGCCACTGCCGCCACAGCCGTTGGCTTGTACTTCTCACGATACTCGGCCAGGGAAATCACCGGTTCACCAAGTTCTTCGAGAATCTTCCGATAGGCGACGTCGTAGCGTGGTGCCCAGCGAGGATCAACCACTGATGTGACCATCATCATCCCCTGGATTTCCGACCGCGCCCGCTTCAACTGATCGGTCTTCTTGTTCGAATCCGAGGCCGCACCGGCGTGCTGGATCCGGCATTGCAGTTGATTGTATCGCGCTTCCCATCTCCGATCCCGGTAACGGTCCGACTCCTTGGACCCGCCGTCGATCAATCGTTGCAGGTACAGGGCGATTTGGCTCCAACCCAGAACGCGTTCGGATTCGACACCGGCAATCGCCTTGTCAAATTGTTCGACCCGGCCCGAGTTGCCCCAGGCCTGATACAACGTGGCAGCCTCGAACTGGACATCCAACGCCAGCGGCTGGCTCCTGGCCAGCGCAACGATCAGCTTCTGGGCCTCTTCAAAACTCCCCTGGTGACGCCGGCAATTGGCGAGCCTGAGAGTCACACCCGGCACCAGTTTCTTCCGCTTGACCTCGTCATCAATCAACGCGTCGGCTCGGTCAATAATCTGCTGATAACTGCTGGCCGCATGGCCGAAGAAGGTCGTGGCCTGAGCATCGCCACTGGCGCCCTGGCCCAATCCACTGTAGGTCTCGGCGATCCAGATCAGGGTGTTGAAAGTCTGATCGGTTCGTTGCCGCAACCGCCCCAGGAATTCCTCGAACGCTGCGAGCACTTCGGCAACCCGTTGTTTTTCACCGGCCGTTGCCAGGCGATCCAGTTCCTGTTTCAACTCGTCGCCGAGTTGCCGATACAACTCGGTGACGGCCTCACCCTCGGCAGCACCGGCAATCTTCTCGAGCAACTCCATTGCTGTCTGTGCCGCGTCGAGTTTCCGGAGCCCGATCTGGGCGCGGAGCAGCAACTGGGCCGCAAGGCTGGCGAATTCACGACGTTGAACGCCTTTCTCGGGACGCGACGTCTCGTCGGGGACACCAATAGCAGCGATCACTCCATGGGGAGCCTTGACGAGCAGATCAACCGCCGCCTGGTACTTGCCCGAATTGTTGAGAATCTGGGCCAGCGACACTTTTGCCGCGATCAACAATTCCGGCGCTTTCACCGTCGCGGGCGTGGACTTCTCGGTTCGGGTGATCCCATTGCGAAGATGTTGTTGGGCGGAAGCCAGCCAGCCGTCGAGATCCTTCTGCAGAGGCCTCGAGGCGGGAGGCACGGAATTGGCATCCAGCCAGGCCCGGAGGAACTGTTGTCCAGCGCGTGTCTGCGCCTCGGCGTAGACATCGGAATTCTCCGCCACCTGTGAATAGTGCTTGGCCGCCTCGAGTGGTTGCTTGCCCTCGTAGACCTGGGCCAATTGCAGCCGTGTGTCCTGGGCCCGAGAACTCTCGGGCCACTTCGACAGGATCCGTGTCGCCGTCGACTCGATCAATCGCAGGCTCTGCTGCTTGAGTTCCTCGGTGGACGAATCGATGTAGGAGCGGACGTGCGAGGCCATGGCGATGGCCGCCGCATCCAGTGCCATGGTCTCGGCCTTGGGACCGGCGTGTCGCGAGATGAAATCACCCAGAACGGCAGCCTCGTAGTTCTGCCGCTGCTGGTAGTAGACGTACGCCATGTAGAACCGGGCCCGGTCCAGATCCTCCTTGGGCGTATCACGGTCAACCAGCCCAAGAGCCGTCTGCAACATTTCCAGCGTACTGGTGAGATGCTCGTCGCGCTCGACGGAAACTTTCTTGATCTCCGCAGCCGGCTTTTTCCCGGCTTTGGCCGCCGCGAGAGCTTGATTGTGTTGCTTGATTTTTTTGAAACGATCATGGGCCAACCCGAAAGCCGTGTCGAAATCCTGGGGATCGACCGCCGCGCCTTTCAACTTCACCTGCAACTCGCGCATTTTGAACAGCGCCACGTCCTTGTACTTGCTGGGCCACCGCTGGATGAACCGGCAATTGGCCAACGCCGCGGTGAGCAGTTGGTTGCGGTCCTTCTCGACTTTCGTTCGTTCGCCAGCCAACGACTCCTGCGCCCGAACCTGCTCCCAGAGAATTCCCAGCGCCCCTGGAGCCCGACGCTGGCGCGTCGTTCTTTTCCCCAGCCACTCGGCCGACTGGTTGATCACCAGGAGGTAATCTTTTTTTTCCTCGTGGTTCAGGCAAATCAGCTGGAACAGCAGCACCTGGTCCTGGATCACTCGCATCGTGGCCGAACCGCCGGGATGGCCCAGCAATTCCTTGTAGATCCCCATGGCCTTGTTGATGTCATCCTGTTCCTCGAAACATTTCCCCTGCCACATGCGGGCATACAGTCCCAGCACCTGGCTGCGATACCGCGTGTGGATTGCCTCGAACTCGTTGGCCGCCTGGGTGGCCAACTTGACGTAAGGTTCGCTGCCACGATCGTGTGTCTGGGCCTGTTCATAGGTGCACAATGCCAGGTCGTACTGGGCCCGCATGTACAGCGCTTCAGACCGCTTCCGTTTTTCGAACAAATCGGCTTGCTGCACTCGATCAACGAACGTCGGAAAAGCTTTCCAGGCCTTCATGTACTGGTCATGAGCCACCTGGAAGATCTTGCGGGCGGCCAGCACCTGGGCCCGCCCGGTCTCCTGAAAGGTTGCCCGGTTGGAGGCATTCGACGGTGACTGCGATTGCCAGACTTCAACCCGTGCCTTGCCCAGAAGAATGCGCCCTCGCTGGGAATTCGCATCGGCGGCCAGGGCGTGATTGGGGTTGGCCTTAACAAACTGGTCAAGAAACCCGACCGCCCTGTCATAAAGTGGAGTTTTCTCGGTCGGACTGGCCGCCTGGCGGCCGGCCTCCAGGAAGGTGATTGCCCGTTCGTAGGGGATCACCACCTTGAACTCGGCCGGACTGGCCGGGTTCTTCTCGACCTCGTCGAGATACAATTGTGCGTAATCGAAATAACCACGCTGCCGCAGTGCCTCGACAAAACGGCCCTCACGAGACACCTTCGGCACGGGCTTCTGTGCGACTGCCGTCGACGAAACGACTACACAGAGAGCCAGCTTCAAGAGAACCGAGAAACTTCGCATCTCAGCCATCGGCTTTCCAGGCGAATGGATCAGAATCGGAGATCGACCTGCGACCGGTGCAAGTGGGCCCGTATCGAAACTGCCAGTGGAAAGAGGGGGAGGGGCGACGAATGCACCCGCGTGAATCCAGCATAGTCCCGACTGGCGAGGTTCGCAAGAACAGCCTCCCCCCGTAGAATGAAACCCCATGAAGATCACGTCGGAAGGCCCACCACCGAACTATCTCGGCCGCAGGTTCCAGCTGAGAATGATGATGATGGTCGGATTGCTGGTGCTGGTACTGGCAGCGATCGATCGGGCCCGGGAACCCAGTTCCTGGTACTGGCTGACAGGCCCTCCACGGCCAGAATCCGGCTCCGTGGTCAGTCCAACCATCAAGACCGCCTCACACCCGACGGCCACCCCGGAAATCATTGCCGCCGCAGTGACCATTCCACCCGGGATCCTGGAAAAAATCTCCGATGACTCCGTCGGCCTCCGTAGCGAGGAAATCGGCCCGTATCACCAGATCCTGGCCCAGGCCCGGGACGTTCCGAACATCTACCTCGAGACAGTCGCACGAGATGCGGCATTTCCGGTCCTCCAGAAACAACCGGATCACTTTCGGGGCCAGGTGATCTCGATTGCCGGTGACCTCAGGCGACTGATGCGGTTTCCAATACGCGAGAACGACCAGGGAATTGCCGAACTGTACGAGGCTCTGGTTTTCACCAGCGACAGTGGCACGACCGCCTACCGTGTCCGACTGACAACGCCTCCCGGTGATCTGCCCGTCGGTCGCACAATCAAGCCACCGATCCCCGTACGGCTGGTGGGCTACTTCTTCAAGCGAGACCAGTACATTGTCGAGAAGGACCTGAGAGTCCACTCGGCACCGATGCTGCTGGCCCAGCGAATCGACCGCCGTGGCA
This sequence comes from uncultured Planctomycetaceae bacterium, assembly GCA_964646205.1. Lineage (GTDB taxonomy): Bacteria > Planctomycetota > Planctomycetia > Planctomycetales > Planctomycetaceae > UBA8437. The sequence continues at coordinate 42,010 of CAZYAZ010000025.1, forward strand.
CCGTCTCGCCTGGATCGAATCAACTGCCCACAAGTGACGCCGATCGCCTGTGGTGGGCGCTGACCCTTCTGGGAGTTGTTGTAGGGGGCGCGTCACTGACCATGCTGTGGACCTGGCGGATGAGAATCGGTGACCGGAATTTTTCCACCAGGGGACTCAAAAGAGCCACCGCAGCCCCGGAGGGAGCGATCGAGTCCCTGGAAGGGGTCGAAACGGTCGATCCGGAAGCGTTCTTCCAGGAAATGAGCGACCGGGAGAATCTTAGCGACCAGCAGCAGTAGCCTTGGTCGCTTCGTCAATCGATTCGATCGCGATCTCGACCAACCGCTCCACGTCGGCGACAGGCATTGCCGGTGCCGGCATCAGCACCACCACGTCACCCAATGGCCGGAGAACCACCCCGCGACGACGGGCCGCCAGGGTCACCAGGTGCCCTGTCCGGCGCTCGGGAGCAAACGGCACGTTGCCGTCCCGGTCGGCGACCAACTCGATCCCCACCATCATGCCTCGCTGACGCACCTGGCCGACATGTTCGTGTCCGTCCAGTGCGGCCAACCCCGATTCCAACACGTCCGTCATCTCCGCGACGTTGGCCAGCACGTCATTCACCTGGAACAGGTCCAGCGACGCCAACGCGGCGGCACACCCCAGCGCATTGCCGGTGTAGGTGTGCCCGTGAAAAAACGTCAGGCCCTCGTGCGGTTCGCCCAGGAAAGCGTCGAAAATCGGCCCGGTCGCCAAAGTCGCTGCCAGCGGGAGATAGCCACCGGTCAATCCCTTGGCCAGGCACAGCAGGTCCGGGACGACATCCTCGTGTTCGCACCCAAACAGTCGCCCGGTCCGACCGAAGCCGACAGCCACCTCGTCAGCGATCAGCAACAATCCCAGTTCACTGGTCAACTCGCGAAGCCGTCTCAGGTACCCCTCGGGATGAACCAAAATCCCGGCAGCGCCCTGCACCAGCGGCTCAATCACCACCCCGGCGATCCGGTCCTGGTGGGTCCGCAACACCCGTTCCAACTCCTCCTCGCAGTGCCCCAGCCACTCCTGGTCACTGACCCCCTGGGGGTGACGGAACGTGACCGGTGCCGGAACCGTCAACGTGTCGAAGAGCAGCGGCCCGTAAACCGAATGGAAGAGGTCGATCTGGCCCAGGCTGACCGAACCGATCGTGTCGCCGTGGTAGGCCCCGTCCAAGCCGACAAACAGGTCGCGTTTCGAACCACCTGCACCCGATTGCCGGTGAAACTGCCAGGCGATCTTCAATGCCACCTCGACGGCCGTCGAACCGCTGTCGCTGAAAAACACGTGGTCGAGACCGGCGGGTGTCACCTCGACCAGCCGACGAGCCAACCGGATCGAGGGATCGTTCCCCAGACCCAGCAGGGTCGTGTGAGCAACGCGGTCCAGTTGATCACGAATCGCCTGGTCGATCTCGGCCACCTGGTGACCATGGACGTTGCACCACAACGACGAGACACCGTCGAGGTAACGCCGACCGGACTCGTCAATCAATTCGAAACCCTCGCCGGAAACGATCACCGGCGCAGCCTCGGTTGCGTAGGCCTGCATCGGCGTGAACGGATGCCACACGTACCGGCTGTCGTCACCGCTCAGCGACATCGGCTCTCTCCTCCAACGCCGTCATCGCCGGACTGGTGGCCGGATCGGATCTATCCGGGCAGCAGGTCCCGCACCATGTCCCGCTCGGAACGCAATTCCGCGACCGTGGCGGCGAGCTTCTCAGCTCCAAACTCGTTGTGTTCCAGACCTGTCACAATCGACAAGGACGTTCCGTCGGAGGTCAATGGAAAGCTTGAGATCAACCCCTGGTCGACTCCGTAACTCCCATCACTGCAAACCGCCGCACTGAACGAATCTCCGGCCGCAGTCGGATTGTTGATGCTCTTGACACTATCGATGATCGCGTTGGCAGCCGACGCGGCACTCGACGCACCACGGGCCCGGATCACCGCCGCACCGCGCTGCTGCACGGTCTTGATGAATTCTCCCTGCAACCAAGCCTCGTCACCCACCACCTCCAGGACCGAACGACCACCGATCGTGGCATTGTAAAAGTCTGGATACTGGGTCGCCGAGTGGTTGCCCCAGATCGTCACGTTCCGCACGTCTGTGACCGCCGCACCCGACCGGGTCGCCAGTTGGCTGACAGCACGATTCTGGTCAAGCCGCGTCATGGCGAACCAGCGATCACGGGGAACATCCGGAGCATTGGCCATAGCGATCAGGCAATTGGTGTTGCAAGGGTTGCCCACCACCAGCACACGCACGTCCGGAGCCGCAGCGGCCTGAATCGCTCGCCCGGCCGGAGCAAAAATGCCGCCGTTGATCGTCAACAGGTCGGCTCGCTCCATGCCATCTTTACGCGGCACGCTGCCAACGCACAGGACCCAATTGGCACCACCAAAACCGTCTTCCAGGTGATCACTGTCGTACTTTTCGACACCGGCCAACGTCGAGAAGGCACAGTCATCCAATTCCATTTCCACGCCGTCCAGGGCGGGCAAAACAGGAGGAATCTCGACCAGTTGCAGAATCACCGGTTGGTCCGGGCCAAACATCTGTCCACTGGCAATCCGAAACACCAGGGCATAGCCGATCTGGCCGGCCGCGCCGGTCACAGCCACTCGAATCGGTTCAGGCATCGATCAGGTCTCGCTGCAAAACGGTCTGAAAAAACTACCGGAGCCGCCTCCGGCGCGTCACAGACTTTTAGCGTCTGGATCAGAGCGTAGCAACCGTCAACGGCCAGCCGGCCCTCACGCGACTGGTCCCACGATTCGGGCCGACCTCGCACCGTCCGCGGTCTCCACCAGCACCTGCGTCCCGGTCTCAGCCACCTCGCGACGCACCACCGCCAGGGCGACGACCGGCCCGCCACCACTCACGTCCCGGGGAGCCACCGAGCCGATCCGCCCCACTTCGGTCTCCTGCTCGCCAAGAATGACTGCCCCTGTCTCCGGCCACCAACGCCCATCGCACTCCAGGCCGCGCAACAACCGGTTCACGCGTCCACGCGACTGAACCCGCGCGATTGTCTCCTGGCCCAGGTAACACCCCTTTTCAAACGAGATCGCCAGGGCATCACGGTCGACTTCCTGCGCGAGGTTTTCCGGACCGATGTCCTGGCCAACAATCGGAAGCAACGCCGCAATCCGCCGGGCGTCGAAGGACTCCGGCGAACCGACAGGCACCCCCGCAGCCAACGCAGCCAACGGCAATTCCTGGTCCTCTTCACCTTCCACCCAGAGCAACACATCTCGATCCCCCACCCAGCCAACGGTGGCCCGATGGACCCGAACCGGGGAGGTTGCCACGATCACGTCGGCCGCCGCCTCGCAATCAACACCGCACACCACCGCTCGCGACGTCGACATCGTGCGGTCCTCGATCACCACGTCCTCGGTGATCACGTATTTCTCCAGATGACTCGCAAGTGTTTCGAGGGACGACCCAACTGCGTGAAGCCACAGTCCGTCGGGCTGAGCCGAAATCCACACGTGGCTGACAACGTGCCCCCGCATGTCGGTCACGAACGCCTCGCAAGACTCGCCGTCAGCCAGGCTCTCCACGTCGTTGGTGCAAAAGTTGTGGAGAAAGGAACGCCGATCCTCTCCCCGCAGTATCAATTGGCCGCCGGCCGAGGCGTCATAGAGCATCACACCCGCTTCCACTTTCAACTCCCCCAACCTGATTTCCAACCAAGCCTGTCAACGCTTCTTCGGTTCGATCGACACATCGTCAACCAGAACATGTCCCACGGCACCACCCAGCCCGATCCTCACGATCGCCTCGCGTGCCCGCGGCGGCACGCTGACCAGTTGGCGTGTTCGAACCCACTCATCCGACACCCCCCAGCTGCCCACTCGCCGCTCACCGACGGGCCGTCGGGTGACATCAAAGAACACAACCACCAGGCCCGGACGCTCACCCGGGCGGCGTCCCGGGCTGGATTCCGTCACCCGCCGTCTCAGCGTGACCTCCAGTTGACCAATCCGGCGACCATCAATGGGGAACCCCTGCAGCACCTGGGAAAGTCGGCCGGGGTCACGATTGGTCAATTCCAGGCACCGCTTCCCCACCACGGCCGATTCGGTCGATATCGTCACCTGGCGGCGATAGTACCAGCCGCTTGGCTGGTCAATCGGTTCGTTGGACAGCAAGGACGCCGGAACGCGTTCCACCGCTTCGAACCCCCCATTGACGATCTGCGGACGCAGTGGGTCGGGCTTCACCTTTCGACGCGACTCGCTGATGCCGGTCATTGGCACAAACAATGCCGGGATGAGCTTCGTTTGCACCAGCCGGCCCTGCTTCTTTTCGAACAGGTGAAACACCTGCTGGTACCGTTCGCCGAGCGGAATCAACAATTTCCCGCCCTCCTTGAGTTGCTCGACCAGCGGCGCCGGCACCTTCTCGGGAGAACAGGTGACGATGATCTTGTCGAACGGGGCCTTCTCGGCCCAGCCCTTGTAACCGTCCCCGATCCGTGGGTGGACGTTGTCATACTTCAACTTCTGCAGCCGCCGCCGTGCCAGTCGCCCCAGCGGCTCGACGATCTCGATCGTGTAGACCTCGCGAACCAGTTGCGACAGCACCGCCGCCTGGTACCCACTTCCGGTCCCAATCTCCAACACCCGATCGGTTGCCCGGGGAGCAATCGTCTCGGTCATGTAGGCAACGATAAACGGAGGAGAAATCGTCTGGCGGTGACCGATCGGCAACGCCGCATCCTGGTAGGCAAAACGACGCAGCGACACTCCGACAAACTCGTGCCTGGGCACCATCCGCATTGCCCGTAGCACCCGCTTGTCGCGAATGCCCTCGGCCTCGATGCTCACTCGCACCATCCGTTCTCGCAACTCCACCAGGCTTTCTGCGGCCGGGACGGCCGATGTCCAGCCGTTGATGGCGACAATCAACACCAACCAGCCTGCCGGGACCGTTCGTGGTGTTGGCCGAACCGGACGATTCGAGTGGATCATCGGTTGTGACTCCCCGAGAGATCAAACAAACGAGCGGTGAGGATGAACCCGAAACGGGCGGCGGGATTATAAGCGGCCTCACCGGCCGGCGGAAACGCCGTTCCCAACCAGTTCTCAACCAGTTCTCAGCCAGATCCGGGCTGTTGTTGAGACGCTGGAACGTTATAGTCACGCCGCCGGTGCAACCTGGCAGGATCGCCCGGTCGTGGCGTGGGTTTCGAGACGTCCTGAAGGGGACGGGAGAGAGTCACCTGGAGGCATCGATACAGGATCATCTGTTCGGGTACGAACGTGCCCTGGCTCACCCGTTGACCGTCACGATTGTTCTTGGCGTGATCATCGGGCTGGCCGTTTCCGGGGCGTTAATCCTGGCACTCAGGAGACGTATCAGTGGAACGTCCTACAGCGGAGCATTTCGCCGCTGGCGAAGCTGGTGCTGGCTGGTCGGCGTGATCTTTGTTCCGGTCCTGGCTGGCGCCTTCTGGACAATGCTGGCGGTGATGGTTCTGAGCCTGTTGTGCTTTCGGGAATACGCCCGTGTGACAGGCCTGTTCCGCGAGAAGACAATCTGCGCGGTGGTCGTGCTGGGAATCCTGCTGGTGACAGCCGCCGCAATCGACCACTGGCCCGACGACCGATTGTTCTTCGCGCTGGGACCATTGGTGGGAGCGATGATCGTGATCGTCAGCATCCCGTTCGATCGCCCCCGCGGGTTCATCCAGCGCGTCGCCCTGGGCGTGCTGGGTTTCGTATTGCTGGGATACTCGCTCGGTTACATTTCGAACATGGCCAACGTGACCAACCTGGCCCACACCGGCATCGACTTTCGGCCGCTGGTGCTGCTGTTGATAGCCGCCGTGGAATTCAATGACATGCTAGCCGCACTGATCGGCCGCACGCTGGGAGAAAAGGCCATATTGCCAACAACCAGTCCCCGCAAGACCTGGGCCGGGGCACTCGGTGCAGCAACACTGACGACCGCCCTGGTCACCGCTGCCGGCGGTTGGTTGTTCCAGGGCACTCCGATAGCGGAACCCGGCTGGCTGATCGGCCTGGGACTGCTGATCAGCGTGCTCGGACAACTCGGGGACCTCACACTCTCTTCCATCAAACGCGACGTCGGCGTCGAGGACGTCGGGGCCACCCTGCCCGGCCATGGAGGCTTGCTCGATCGCTTCGACAGCCTCGTCCTGGTCCCTCCCGCCGTTTACCACTACCTGTCGCTGGCCCTGGGACCGGACGGGCCGCTGGGATCGGAAGGTCCGCACCGGATCCTCACCGGTGGCTGGGGGGGATAGGAGTATGGAAGACTGGACTCTCCGACCGGCCAAGGATCTCGATCTGGCCGGAGCCGACAGGCATCGCAGTTACGACCGTGAGAGTGGCCTGGTCGCCAACGTGGCGCGTTTCGCCTGGTGGACGATGATCCGCGGCTCGCTGAAACTGATGCACCGGCTGGAAATCCACGGCCGCGAGAACCTGCCCGAATTCCCATCCTTCGTTCTTGTCGCCAACCACGCCAGCCACCTCGACGCCCTGGTGCTGGGAGCCACCTTGCCACTGAAACTCCGCGACCAGTTGTTCCCGCTCGCCGCTGGAGATGTCTTCTTTCACACCCCGGCGTTGGCGGCCTTTTCGGCCACCGTCCTCAACGCACTTCCGGTCTGGAGAAAAAAAGTTGGGGCCCACGCTATCCAGCAACTCCGTTCACGATTGATTGACGAGCCCAGTATCTACATCCTGTTCCCAGAGGGCGGACGAACGCGAGACGGATCCATGAGACCCTTCAAATCGGGAATCGGCATGATGACCGCTGGCACGCAGGTACCCGTCGTCCCCTGCCACCTCGAGGGAACCTTTGAAGCTTTTCCACCCGAATCCTACCTGCCCCGACTCCACAAGGTCACCGTCCGGATCGGGGTGCCCCGGACCTTTGAACATCTCGACAACCGTCGCCCCGGATGGGACGAGGTCTCCGGTCTCCTGGAAAAGGACATCAAGACGCTCGCCGGTGAACAGCCACCTCCCGACTCCCAGTTGGCAACCGTCGATCCAGTGCAAAATCCGTCACCGATGACCTCCCACACGACCTCCACACGGAACTGACCCCGATGTCCCATCGCGTACTGCTGGCCGGTCTTTTTCACGAAACCCACACGTTTCTCGACGCACCAACACCGCTGTCCGACTGGACAATCCTCAGAGGAGACGAGTTGTTCGAGGCCCGTGGAGACGCTTCGCCGTTGGCCGGGGTCCTGTCGGTTGCCGACAACTGTGGATGGCAGGTGACACCGACAATCGACATGCGAGCGACTCCCGGTGGCCCCGTCGACGACGAGGTCCTGGAAATCTTCTGGGACGGGCTCGCGGCGGGGATTCAAGAGGGTCCCTTTGATGGGATCTACCTGGTCCTGCACGGGGCGATGGCTTGCCGGGGATGTCCGGACGTGGAAGGCGAAGTGATCCGAAGGATCCGAGCCATCGAGTCGCTTGCCGACCTGCCAATCTGTGGGGTCCTCGACCTGCACGGAAACATTTCACGAGAAACGATTGAACAGACCCAGGGCCTGATTTCCTATCGCTGCAATCCACACACCGACGGACACCAGGTCGCCGTGGAATCGGCACAACTGCTCGATGAGATCCTCTCCAGCAAGCGGACACCACAATCCGTCTGGGCCCGCCCTCCGGTGATGTGGCCTCCCACCGGCACCGGGACCGACGACGATCCGATGAAGACTCTCGAGCAAATGGCCCGACAGATCGAAGTCGAAGAAGCTGACATCGTGGCCGTGAATGTGATGGGCGGCTTCAGTTTTGCCGACACGCCCGACACCGGCGTCAGTTTCGCCGCCACCACCTTCGGTGACCCCGACGTCGCCTCGGCCCGACTCGCCGAACTCGTCGACCATGCCATAGCCGCCCGGCAACAGGGCAACATCGTCGACCCGCCTCTGGCCTCGTGCCTGGACGATGTCGATCGTCATATCGCCGAGGGCGACACCCCGGTGGTGTTGGTCGAACCATCGGACAACATCGGTGGGGGGGCGCCCGGGGACGCCACCACGATGCTCGCCGAGTTCATCGCCCGCGATATCGACGGTGCCGTCGCGATCATCAACGATCCCGAATCCGTCCAGGCCGTCTCTAACCTCGACACCGGAGCCACCATCACGCTGTCCATCGGAGGCAAGATCAGCCGTTTGACCGACGGACCGCTCGAATTGACCGTCACACTCGAATCCACCAGTGACGGCCGTTTCACGCTCGAAGACCCGCACAGCCACCTCGCCAGCGGTGCCGGCCTTCACATCCAGATGGGCCCCTGTGCGGTCGTACGCTGTGGTGGAGTCAGGATCCTGTTGACCACGCTCAAGACACCCCCGTTTGATCTCGGCCAACTCCGCAGCCAGGGAATCGCTCCCGAGGACTGCTCGGTCGTCAACGTCAAGGCCGCCGTCGCCCATCGCCAGGGATGGGATCCCGTCACCGCTCGCACCTACACCGTCGACACCCCGGGCCCCTGTTCCAGCGACATCTCGCGGCTGCCATTCAAGCTGGTCAACCGGCCCGTGTTTCCACTGGATGAGTTGGAGTCTTCGGTTCCCTAGTCAGGGAGCAGCCACCCGTTCCAGGGTGTACAACGTGTGACCAATCCCCTTGGCGTCGAAGCCCTTGGGGGGCTGCGTTTTGTCGCCCCGGACAAAGCACATCTGCAACATCTTGCCCTGGAAACGGTAGACACCGGCCAGCAGCACTCGATCGCCGTTGTAGACCCCGAATCTCTTCGGATCCGACTCGGTGTCGACCTGGTAGGAAAACCGGTACTCGATCGCATCGAGCTTGGCAACGTTCAAGGCCGCCTTGCCCTCGCCGAACGACAGAACGCGATTCTTGAGCGAATCGGACGGCTTGCCCGAGACCACAGCCGAAACCACTCGCCAGGTGCCGTCGAACACACTGGCCGGCTTCGGCTTGGGTGTCGCCGGCAGGATCTCCAGGATCTTCAACTGCACGGGACCGAACGTGGCAGTGCCATCGGCTGTCTTCTTGATCGTGAACGTGCACATGGTTCCGACCTTGGGACTGGTCGATGAGAACCGCAGCGAAAGAAAGCCTCCCTTGTCACTCTCCACGATCAGTTCCAGGTTCTTGATCGTGTAGGTTCCAGTACTCTCGGCACCATTCATTTCCTGGAAGGTTGTCCCGTCTGGATTCAGCTGTATCCAGAGGCTCTTATTCTGATAACTCGACACCAGCCGCCGATTGTTCAAGGCCTCGAAGACAGCCTTGGCCTGGCCGGTCAACTTGGCCCCCGGCGATGTCACCGGTTTTTCCGGTTTCGCCGGTGGCGAATCGGTCTTGGCAACCGGTGCGCCGGCACGACGCTTGAGTGACAATTGCAGTACCGCGTTGCCAGCCACATTCAGTCCTTGCGGGCGAGGTTGACCAGGCAGGGCGACGGTCAATTTCAGGCTGTTTCCCTGGAACTGGTACAGGCCCAGGTACTTCTGGTTGCCTGTCTGCAACCAGTCAAACGTCCGGGGATTGGCCGAAAAATCGATCTGAAAATTCGATCGCAACGGCTGTTGACCAGCCTTGACCTGCTGCAACAACTCGTTGTTCTGGAAGGTGAAGACCTGGTTGACCATGGAAGCAACAGCCTTGCCATTGACGCTGGCTGCGGTCACCGTCCAGCCCCCCTGGAACTTGGCCAGGTCCTTCGTGCCGTCATCATTGGGATCAATCGGAACGACAACCTCGTGGTCGTGGTCAGACGAGAAGTCGACGTGGCCATCGGCAAAAAGCATGTTGATTCCGCCCAGGTGATGGCTCCCGATCTCGGCCGAGGCTGCAAACACGTCGGGGGCCGTCCAGGCCACCGCGTGCTGATCGCCGGCATCGACAACCAGCGGCACGGCCGCCGAGCCACCCATGGCCGACAGGGCCGCGTCGGAGACCCGCTTGCCGTCCTTGTAGGCGGACTTGCCCGAGGAAATCAGGCGGTAGGTCGTCATGCCTTTCTGGAGTTCTCCGCCGGGACAGACATACAACGGCGGGATCAACTCGATCAGTGCCTTGTTGGTCGGGCTGTCCCACGGTTCATCGAGCTTGAACTTGTCGTAAAGCGGTTTCTGTTCGATGTAGGGCAGAATGGCCACCCGCCAACTCAGCAACGGCTTGCCGTCCTTTGACTTGATCGCGGCATCCGGAAAGGACTGCCGCGCGGTGCGATGGCTGAACATGCCGATACCGATTTGCTTGAGGTTGTTCGCGCACTGCGTCCGCCGCGCCGCATCCCGCGCCTGCTGAATCGCCGGAGCCAGCAACCCGGCCAGCAGACCTCCCTGGTCCGTCGACAACGGGAATGCCGCCTGGAACCCGAATTCCGGCCCGGCCTGGGTGATCTGTGAATCATTGAGCCCCGCTTCAAACGGCTTGATCTGCTCGGCAATAAACGTGTTCTGCTTCAGGGGAGCCAGAAGCTGCTGGCCCATTTTCAGAGCCTCTTCCAACGCCATCTTCCCTGACTTGGAACCGGTCTCGTCCGACGAGAGTCCCTGCAGTTTCAGAGACATGCTTCCGTTCTCCAGCATCCCCATACCCAGCCCCAGTCCCTTGAGCTTTCCGTTGAGACCAAGAAGCGACTGCAGGACTGGTGTCTGCGCATCAGGCGACGTCGCAAAACCCGGCGGCAGAGGAAGTGTCAGGGCGGTTGGCAAGGTCACCGCGACCACGAAATCCTGGTCGCCATCCACAAAAGCCAGGTCCGGTCGAGGAGTGTAGGGATCGCCATTGGCAATCAGTTGCTTGATGAACCGCTCGACGCTGAAGACCAGCGTCTTGTCGTCGACCGGGTAGACCAGCACTCGCGGTTTATTCGGTTCCTGGGGGACAACGAAGACGGTTTTGCCATCCAGCGTGGTCTTTTTCATCTTCTGTCCCATGGCGGCCAGGTGCGCGGACGTCACCACGCTGCGGAGCCGAACAACCATCGTCGGAATCAGCTTTTCGGCCGCTACCTTCTCGACGGCATCATCGTTCTCGAGTTGTTGGTTCTGTGCCCTCAGCGCCACCTGGGCAATATCCGTCAGACCGGCAACACCAACGGTGATCTTCGAGACGTCCTCGGGGCCCAGAATCGTTTCTTTCTTCATCTCGACAATCGCCTGTTTGAGATCAGGCCCGAGAGTTGGATCGTTGAGCATCTGCTGTGTCACCGCCGCATCCCACATCTTTCCAAGTTTGAACGCCCCCACCACCTCAGCGTTGGGTGGCAACCAGTGGGTGTCGAATTCGGCGTTGGGATTGTCGCCAGTCTTCGTCTGGGTTACCGGCTCCGGTTGAGGTGGCGGTTCGGGCTGCGGCTGAGCACCGGCGGCCGCCATCTCCACGTTTGCTGGTGCTGTCTCCTGGACGACCTGTTGACTCCCACCAAGCCAGCCCATCGCTCGGGCCCCAAAAAATCCGCCGGTACCCAGGATGGCAACACCGACAATCGACCCGACGATGATCCAGACTTTTTTCCCCGAGGACTTTTTCGGTGCGGCAGTCGGCTTCTTCACACCGGCTGCGGCTTCGTCGAGATCACCAAAGTCGTCCGCCTCACCGAAATCGTCGAATTCATCGAATTCATCGAAATCATCGATCACCTCGAGTTCGTCATCGGCTGGAAGTTCAATCACGAAGGGCTGTTTGCACTTCGGGCAGGGCACCTTCCGCCCCACCGCGTCGCGATTCTTCAACTTCAACGTCGCCTGACATTCCGGGCAATGGACTTCGATGGGAGCCGGCATCGGGCATCTCCTTCGTGAGAGAGCATTCGGACCGTTTCCTGACACGTCCTGATTGTCGGAAACCGGGTCGAACCGATCGTACCTGCCAGAACCGGGGGTCACAAGAAGTGTTTACAGCCGGCCTCAGGCGGTTGCGGTCCCGCGCAATCGGGCTGCCACCTCGAGCAGCCATTCCTCGGGAAGCGGCGCAAACGGCCGGAATTTCTCGACCCCACCCTGCTCACCCAGGTACAGCAACGCCCTGTGATTGCCCAAACGACTGGCGGCAGCCGAATCGATCAAGTTGCTGGAATCAGACGCGCTCATCTGGAACGCCACCCGCATCTCGAATTCCCGGAACGTCTGTGGACTGATCCAGCGATTGAGATTGTTGTAGCTGTCGCACCAGCACAGTGTGTGCACACCCAGCGCGGGTCCATCTCTCAGAATGGAAACGAGTTGCTGGGCGGGACTTGCCGGCGTGTCATCACCAAAACTCGAGCCGAATCCGAAGTCATCGTCGTCTCGACGGACATCACGAAAACGTCCCAGGTCGTGGATGACCAGGAAGATCGACGGAGCGGACTCGTCATCCTCCTGGTCCCGTCGACCAACTTCCGCGGACAAACTCTTCAACGCCTCGGCCACTTTTCTCGGACGGACCACTTCAATATCGCCGGGCAATTCATCTGCCAATCGCGACCACGTCTCGCCGAAAGGATCGTCCTCGGCACTGCCATCACAGATCACGATTCGTCCACCCTGCGTGGGATTCAACTGCCCGGCCAGTGCAATCGTGATCGCCTGCAGAACTCCCAACGCCTCTTCTTGTTGCTGGCCCACCACGACGAGGTTGGTGCCACTTTGTCTCCGGAACCGCAGTTCCGGAGACGCCTTGATCTGAACAGCTTCGCCAACCCAGCACAGGGGTGCTTTGACCGAATCCGCCATCGGTGCCTTCGTCAAACACGCGGCCAGCGGTCGACTGGTCGTCACGTCCGCGGGCCGGTTTCCTTCGAACACCACCATCTCGCCGGAAACCACTCCATCCGTCACGGCCTTGTCCCGCAGTGACTCCAGTCGTTGGTCTCGAGCCTCCTCGTCCAACCACGCGATCTGAAACGGATGATTTCCTTCCAGCAGACCGTTGGCATCGTTGTAGATGGCCTCACCGGGTCGAGTCAGCAGGCGTGCCGCGGTGTTCTCCTCGCTGAGAATCAGGTGCGCGTCCGATTCGCTGCACTGCAATGCCACCCGCACACCCACCTGTCCCAGCGTGCTGCGTGCCAGCGAGTAGGCTCCTCCGAGAGTCTGTGAGCCAAGCAGAACATGAATACCAAAAGCACGTCCCTGGCGAATCAACCGATCCAGCAGCAACGAGGACTGCTGATGGACCCGGTCGTCCTCGACGAAAAACTCCTGGAATTCATCGATGATCAACAACACCCGTGGCAAAGGATCCTCGGGCATCGCATCGCGGTAACCGGCAACATCCTGGACGTGGTGCTGACGAAACAGGTTGCCCCGTTCCGAGAGCATCTCGTCGAGCCGCTCCAGAACGCTCAACCCGAATTCCCGATCACTCTCGATGGCAACCACTCGCGCGTGAGGCAACCGGTTGGTGACGTAGGTCTTGAACTCGACCCCTTTCTTGAAGTCGATCAGGTAGAACTCGACTTGATCGGGGCCGTAGTACAGGGAAATGTTGGTGATCAATGTGTGAAGAAAACTCGATTTCCCCGACCCGGTCTTTCCAGCAATCAACACGTGCTGGGACGTTCCGCTGCCCAGGTGCAAGTCCTGCAACTTGGTCGCTCCGGCACGGCCCAGTGGCACATCAAGACTACGACGGCTGTCCCGGCCCCAGTACTCGTCGGGTTTCGGAGCGATCCGTCCAAAGGGCACCTCGACGCGCCGAGTGTCACGGGCGTGTTCACCCACCTGGCGGACGATCTCAACAAATTCCGCGGGTTCCGGAGGAGATTCGAGTGTCAGCGGTAGCCAGGCCATGTCCGGATCCTGCCACCGAAATCCCCCGGCCGTCCACACCAGGCAATTGGCATGACTTCGAAGATCCTCGAGATCAAAGTTGTGAGGCAATTGCTGTCGACTGTCGACATGGATCAAGGTGTAGACTCCGCAGCGGGCACCGCTGGAGGCAATGCTGACCAGGCGACGGACCGCGTTGTCGCTGAAATTCACCGGGAAACCGGCCACCACGAGGACCCGATACGGTTCGGCCACCTCGCCAGCGTACTCGTTGTACTCCTCGATCGTCGCGAACTGGTTCCGCAGGTATGTCTGAAACACGTCTTCCATGTGTTCAGTCAAGTCGGCCAGTTGACGATCGATGTGATTCGATTCCGTCCAGATCCTCCCGGAGACGAGCAACTCGTCAAAATCGGCCAGGTGCATGAAGGCGGAGAAATTGTCACCCAGTCCCACCGGGTCGATGATCGTCATCCGCAATTTGCCGGGGGGAAGGCTGGTGAGCAGCCGCAGCATGGCGGTCTGCAAGACACGCACCGCCGGCTCGCGACCCTGGCGATCGGATTCCAGCAACAGGCTGGCACTCTCGGGAAACGGCAGGATCGCCGGCATCGACATCACCGTCTGTGCCGGCTCCAACCGCTCGTCCTCGGACACCCCTCCGGGGACGGCTGCCAGGTTGACCTCAAAAGTCCCCAGCCGCACGGCAGGAGGAACCGCTGCGGGGGGGGTGTATCCTGCGTCGGCCAGTTCCGACCAGGGCCGGAACAGTTCGTCACACTGCGAGATCATCGAACGCGTGTTCGAATCGAACTCACCACAGGCGGATTCCCAGTCCTTTGCCAGTTGGGCAAAACTCCGTTGAGACTCCTCGCGGCGGACCGCCAGCCGATGACCGTGTTCACCGGCCAGTTGATCACGAATCGACCGGTACTCACGATCGATCTCCTCGAGTCGCTCGCCTCGCTCCAACTCACAATCGGCCGCCTGTTTCTCCCGCTCCGCAGCGAGCGTCTTGAGACGTTCGGGGAACTCGGAGTGCACCGCGGCCAATTCGGCCGCATGACGATTGGCCAAAGCCTCGGCCTGGTCCGCCTGGACTTCCTCGATCCGACCAATCGCGTGTTTGCGGCGCTGGACAATCGGCCCATGCTGTCCAAGGAACTCGTGCTGGCGAGCCCCCAGTTCCTCCTGCGAGACCTTCAACCAGTGCTGTCGCGCACGACGGGCATCGGCGGCATGGCTTCCGAGCCGTTCCCACAGCCGCCGACTTCGCCTCCGCACCACCAGCGCCAGGACGCCCAGGATCCCCAGCGTTCCGACCAGGGCTCCTCCCAATGACATACCGATCGAGACATCCATCCGAGATCGGTTCTCGAGCAGCCCCAGTCGCCACGGCACATCGCCGAGAACCAACGGCACGCCGATCATCGCGACAAAGAACGCTCCCAGGAGCAGGGCCCGGCCACCGGCGAGCAACCGGGGCAACCAGAGCCGTTGAATCACCCGGATGTCATGATTGGCTCGGCCGACACACTCAACAAAGTGATCCAGGCAATCGTCGGGATCACTCGGAGGGCGAACCCCGTTGCTGGAACAGGGGGCCTGGGGCAATCCCCAGTTGGCCAGTTGACCTGCCACCTGCTCAACCTGGCTCGCCAATTCTTCCCAATCGGACATCCGTTGTGTGCGGTTGGACCTCAGCCTCTCCTTGTAATTGTCGAACTTGTGCTTGGGACTGTCCTCGGCCGCGTCATCCAGCACTGCCTGGACCATCCAGCGATCCTCGTCCCGCCGCTGATCGATCCGAGACTGTTCTTGTTCCACACGTTCCTTGAGTACCGTCACACGATCGTCGTACTCGATTTGTGTCGCCGAGATTTCAGCGTCAATCCGCGAGAGACTCTCGTCACGCACCAGGTCATATTGCCGGACGACCGTGGCCCGATCGTCTTCCAACTTCTGGTCCAGCGCCTGGCAAGCCGCCGAGTACTCCGTGTCCTCGCTCTCGGTCCGGTCCGCCTGGTCGGCACCCAGGCTCTGCTCGGCATGCCCTCGATCGACAACTGCCTGCAACAACTTCTGCAACAGCGTCCGCTGACCAGCCAGGTCCAGTTGTCCGGACCGGGCCTCGACAGCATCAGGATCTTTGGAGGGCAACAGATTCGACATTGTGGGTGGCTAACGGTCCTCGTCCTGGCACTCACGTTCGGCCCTGGCCAGGACATCGGCCAGGCGGTTGACGGCGTCGAGAGTCATTCGAATGGTCGGAGAAATCGGCGCGAGATGTTCGGCCTCGAAATGCCGACTCGTTTCGTCGTTCCACGCCGGACGGACGCGGCCCCAGGCCGACTCAAGTTGGACCAGGGCGTCGGTCAACTGGGCGGCACCGGTGTGCAGGTCGGCCACTGTCATCGATTGTCTCCACCAGGGGCGATTGTGTCGTCGGAGGTCGGTTGTGGCGGCACCTCCTCTGGTGGTGCCACCGCCACGTAGGCTTCCAGGGAGACCAGGATTCGGTCGAGCAGCCCCGCCATCCGCGGCACGTCCCGTTGCACGAGGCTGTCCACCTGGCCGCAACGGCCACGAAACTGGTTGGCCTCTTCCTCGACAACCCGCTGGCAGCGGCGAACGACCTCGATCTTCTGCTGGCAATACTCCAGCCGCCCTTTCGCCCGGGACAAGGCCTGTTTCTCCTCGATGCAGGCCGGACGATGATCCCCCACGGTCCTCATCTGGCACCGCTGCAGGCTGAGACGTGCCTCGGCCATCTGGTCATACCCACGGCGGACCTGTTGCTGCCAGTAGGCCGGCCGGTCGTGCTCGAGCCAGTCGATCATCCGATGGACCTGCGCGTGCAACGACTCCAGGCAGTCGGTGGCCTGCTCGCCGAAGGCCAGCAACTGGCCGCGAAACTCGCGAACAGACTCGAGTGATTGCACGTTCGCCGGTGCGTTCATCTGGCCCCATCTCCACTCATCGTCTTGTGAATCCGCCGTCCCCACTCACCTCCCATGGTGGGCCGGCTGGCTCACCGTTGTTGCAGGTACTCCTCGAGCCGGGCCGCCTTGCGAACCAGGAAGGGAATGTAGGCGTTGTTGATCTCGACCAGACGGTTGATCCCCTTGAGTTGTTCGGTGAACTGTTCGGCGAACTTCTTGTTCTCCTGGTCTCGCCAAGTCACGCTCAGCGACTCCAGGTGGCCAGCCAATGAATTGGTGCGATCGACCAGGTCGGTGTTGAACTGCTTCAACAGGTTGGCAAACCGCTTCAGTTCTTCAGGATCAGCAATCGCTTGGGGCATCACCACTCTCCAGGACGGGAACACCATTTATTGTTCCGCCACTCTCCTCCGACGGCAATACCGGCTCGTGCGATCTACTTGCGTAACGACATCAAATAGGCGTACAAATCGGCATATCCGGAATCTTTCAGACCCTTGAGCAATCCCATCGGCATCAACGACTCGGACCGGCGCGACTGGAATTCAATCTCCCCGCGTTCCAGCCGAATCGTCCGATTGGTACCGGTCCGCAGTGTGACGCCATCGACCGACTGGTAAACAATCAGCCCGTTGTAGACCTGTCCGGAATCGGTTTGGACGACCGTGGTCTGGTACCGGGGCGACACATCCCTGCTGGGCAACACGATGGCGGTGAACAGGTCGGCTCGTGAAAACCGGCCTGCCGAACCGGCCAGGTCCGGCCCCAGTGCTCGCCGCCCCTGGTGACATTGGACGCACCCGCGCTTGGCGAAGACTTGCTTGCCCCGCGTCACATCGCCCCCGGTCCAGTCGATCGCCTCCAGCCGCTTCTTCAAGCCCGACAGGCTCGCCGCCGCTGCTCCCAGCAGTTTCCTCGCCTCCCCGGGATACTTGGCCTCCAGGTGTTCCGTCCAGGCCGCGACCGCCTTCTGCTGGACCACTCGCCCGGTCTTACCGGTCACGAACCCAAACCGACGGCCGGTATTACGACGCAACAACATCACGGCCCGAGACCGCAGGCCATGTTCCTGGGCAGTTGTTCCCATCCGCCGTACCACTCCCAACAGTGCCAGTTGCTCCTCTGCGACAGCCTCGCCCGACAACTTGGCCAACGCGGCCAGGCTCGCCCCCACAACCTCAAGCGACGACGACTCCAGGCCGGTGACAAACCGCTGTCGGTCGACGGCCCTGGCACGACGGGCCAATTCAACAACAACCGCCCCTCGGACATCGACGCGGTCGTGAATCGATCGCAACAGGTCGACACTCTTCGGATCCATCGATTCGCCCAGCAATCGGACCACCTCGCCCGTCCACGGATAGTCCTCGCCCGCCTTGCGTATTGCCACCATGAATGCCTCCCGCGCCCGCGCCCGATCCTGCTGGGACATCCGGCCAAGAAACAACACATGAGACGGAAGACCAAAACCCGAGGTCTCGAGCACCGCTCGTGGCAACCGGGGGTCGTTATCGCACAACGCGACATACAACTCGCCCACACGATCGTCCCAGTTGCTGTCCTGGTTCAATCCGCCCCGATCGATCTTCGCCTGCAGTCCGACGAGGATCCTGGCGGTTTGCTCGCGTTGAGCAACGGTCCTGGCCAGGGGAATCCGCGCGGCAGTGATCAGGAAGTGCAAGTCTGTCACCGGGTGAGACCGACGGCCTGGCCGCGCGAGGAACTTGGCCAACAGCCGTGGTTCAGCCGAGGCGATCATCGCGGCCACCCGGGCCAACTCGTCATCCAGTTCGCGGCTACCGCTGGGAAACACTGAATCGATCACATGGCTCACCTCACCCGCCACCGGACTGAGGGCCGCAGGAGGCAACAACGCTCCGTACCCGTCAAAGACCGCCGCCCGGCCCCGTACCGGCCCCACATCGCCCAGTGCCAACTGGGCCAGTCGAGCCGCATCGAGTTTGAGTCGGGCTGACACCTGTTGTGAATTCTTGGAGGTCAACACGTCCAGTGCCACGGCCAACGCGTCTCGATCAACTCCCTCGACATGAACCCGGCCACCCTGGGCAACAGCCACCCGGGCCCGTGGTGACCGCCGGCTCACTTCACTCCTGATCCGTCGCCAGTTCGCCTCCGGCATCCGCGACACCACCGATGCGGCGACTTGCCGGGTACGGCGGTCGGGACTGTCCAACTGGGTCAACAATCCCGATTCCACGATATCCCAGTCCCAGCGGCCTGAAATCCCCAGCAAGGCCTCGCACGCCGCACGGCCCACTTGAGGATCTTCGTCGGCCAGAAACACGCTCATCAGCCTGGCGTCGGGATGGGTGGGTCGACCCCGTCCCACCGCCCACGCCAGCCGGGACCGCACGTCCGACGGGAGACCATCGAGTGGCTTTTCCAGTTTCACAAACTCCGGACCTGCAAACAGGTCGACCAGAATCTCGACTGCCCGAACACGCTCGGCCACGGTGTATTGCCCGTCCAGGATCACCGCGTGAAATGCCGCCGACCCCAGTTTGCGGGCCAGCGGCAACCACCTCGCTCGCGACCAACTGGCCAACGGCTGTGCCGCTCCCAGGCACACCCCCATCGGCGTCTCACGACGCGGGAGGGAACGACGGATCGAAGCCGGGTGAGTGACCCGGTACACACTGCCGCGGGTCCCACGCCCTCCGACCGCCACGAAGAGTGATCCGTCGGGCCCGATGGCGATATCCGTCGGAGCAAACCCAAAATGCCCGCGGCCGGCCATGAATTCGATCGGTTCGGGCAACCCCGTCGTGCGAGGTCCCGGCGGGGACACTGCCATCACGCGGCCGAAAGTCCAGTCGCAGGCAAAAACCACGCCTCGATACTGTTCCGGAAACGCCGTGTGGCGGTAACAGGCGACCCCCGTCGGCGATCCACGACCGAATGCCCCCACCACCGGAGGCATGTCAAGAAAGTAGCCCGGCCGCTTCCAACTGCGCGAAAACCATCCGGTTCCATGCGCCGGAAGTGCATGGAACACCCGGGTGGGACGATACCACGGCAAGGACACGTCGCGCTCGCCATCGCTGTCGTATACGAAAATGTCGCCGGGGCTATTGAAAGCAAAGTCGTAGGCGTTGCGGAAACCGTCGACCAGGATCTCGCTCCCCTGCAATGTCGGCGGCAGCCTCAGCAGCGTTCCGGCCGAGGGCGCCCGGATCGGCGATGATTTCAACGACGCGTAGTCAGCAGTCACACCGGCCCCATTCCCGGCCAACAGATAGAACCAGCCGTCAGGACCACGTCGGATCGCGTGCGCGTCATGTTCACCACCGGCACGAATCTTCAAGATTCTCTCGGGCGGACCATCGGCGCGACCGTCCCCGTCCGTATCGCGCAAACGCCACATCGCTCCGTCACCGGTCGCCAACAGATCGGTGCCGTCAAAGAACAACCCCTGGGCACCACCGGCTGGAACATCCGAGAATGTCGTGAACGACTCGGCCCGACCGTCCCCGTCACGATCGTGAAGAATTTTCACGTAACGCGGTCCGGCAACGACCACGCGGCCCCGGGAATCAATCGTCATCGAGTAGATGTTGCTGGCCAGGTTGTCGTCGGAATACAGCGTCACCTCAAATCCCTCGGCGACACGAACACCCGAGGCCACCGAGGGAGACTCCTCGAAGGCATGGACCGATCCGGCAACGACCAGGCCAATCCATCCACAGGCCAACCACGACCACCGCCTGCCAACCTCTCTCATCGCCCCATCCCTCACGGCTTTGCACTCATTCGCCACTCCGGAGGCAGATCTTCTCGTGTCTCCACCAGGATGTCACGCAAGTCGGCTCGCTGGCCAGGGGTGAGCAACTTCTCGAGGCCCCCGGCAGGACGACCCGCCAGCACCGCCTGCAGCCGCCGTCCCAGCCGCCCACGCGGGGCCGCGGGCATGGCAGCCAACTGGGGAGAATAGACCAGGTGGCTCAGGGAGTGACGAAACAGTCGACCGGTCAAATCCAACTGACGCAGTGACCGGCCATCTGTGGTTCGTGGCCCCTGCCGCTGAAACCACCTGGAAAAACCGCTGGTACCGCTGACAGGCGTGCTCCATCGAGGAACGCCCGACAACAGCAAGTACCGCAACAACCGATCCTCGGCATCGGAACGGCGGCCCAGGCGATGCTCGTAGGTCACACGCGACATGAGATTCTGGCCGTGGAGCCGATGGTCAAGCACGAGATGAGCGACAACATCACTGTGGGGGGAAGGATAACTGGTGAGATCGACCAGGGAATCCAGCCGATCGAGACTGGCCCGGAAAGACGCTTCCCGACGATGACGACGGTTTTCCTCGCGGTTGACCAGGTTGCCCATGTGAGTCACACGCCCCAGGCGACCGGTGACATACCAGCCCCCCCAGCGGTTGGCGATCGGCGTCGTGCCGGACACTCGCGAATACCCCTCGAGCGGCTTGCCGGTCGATTCGACCAGAAACGAGCGAATGATGCCGCCGGGGACCGAGAGCGTCGTGCGACCGATATGGCACGCCAGGCAACTCGACTTCCGATGAAATCTCGGCCGTTTCCCTGCAGCCGCATCCGGCTGCTGCAGCACGTAGAACATCGCGCCCTTGAGCGGATCGAAAGCCATGAGTTCCAGTTCGGCTGTCCCGGGAACCCAGGCCACCGACACCTGGTCATTGAAGTAAATCGCCCGGGGCGTCTTTGGCGTGATCAGGCGTTGATTGACCGCGGTCTTGGAATACACCAGTAGTTGCGAAGACACCGGCACATCAAGGCAACCGAGAACCGAGTCGAGATAACCGCGATGAGGCACGACCCGCAAGGTTGCCTTGCCACTGGCCAACAGGCCATCCAGCCTGGCAACAGGATCGGCAGTCGCTTCACCCAGGTAATCAACCGGAGACTGTCCGTAGGGCAATGGATCGTCATAGGAAACGACCCGAGGCTCGGCGGCCATCGACGCCGCAGGCAGGACAAACAGGACCAGGGACAATCGGAACACGTTCGATTCTTCGACGGCACATGAACTTCCAGTAGACAGTGTGCCACGGATGACCCGTTTGGCCAATTGCCAGCGTCGTTTCCAATGAACTAAGATGCGGCCAGCAATGTGTTCGCCCAACGAAAGAACGTGACACGATGACACGCTGGCTGACCTGTCTCACACTCTTGCTGGTCGTTGCCCCGGCGTGGTCCCAGGACCAGCCGACCGGGCCCGAGTTGTTCCAGCCGTTCGGTGACCTTGGCGGCGGACCCACGACAAACGCCGAACTGAAAATCACCACATCGCTGCATCCGGCAACGGCCAAACCAGGCGACACGGTGACACTGGCCATCGAGGTGATAGTCCCCGAGGGCTATTACACCTATTCGCTTGGAGACGAACCCAACTCGACAGCCATCAAGATCACCGATCACGCCGGGCTGGACGCTCCCGGTTCAGCCCCCCAACCCGACCATCCTCCCAAGGTCGAGATCACCAAGATTGGCAAGGTCGATTTCCGCCAGGAGAAACACATCGGACGCGTCGTTTGGCGGCAGGTCTTCAAACGGGCGGCCGATGGAGAGGCGACTGTCGGTGGTTCCATCACGCTCAGCATGTGCAATGAAAGCGGTTGCCTGCCGCCGGAAACCTTTCCGCTGGCAGTGGCCCTTGGGCAGGGGCCGAAATTCCCCGGTGAGACCACCAACGACTCGCACCCGCTGGCCCTGGACATCACACCGACGGAAAAAACCGGAGGCGGTGAACACCCCTCCCCGGTGACCTGGCACATCGAATTGTCACCGGCAAAGGCCCAGCCAGGCGAGACCGTCACGCTGTCACTGACAGCCACGCTCACCGATGGATTCCACATCTTTGCTCTCACCCAGGACAAGGCCAACGGTGGCTTGCCCACGCGCATTTCCATGAAGGGTCTCCGCGGGCTCGAGCCCATCGACACCGGTTTCGTCGAAGATCGGCCGTTCGAGGAGAAGGTGATTCAGTTGCCCACCGGAGACGTCCAGCAAAAGCTGTTTCACGGCGCGGTGACATGGAGCCGCACCTACCGTGTGACCGAGGCCGCAACCGAATCGGGCTACGGAACACGAGGCCGGGTCCTCTACCAGTACTGCGACGAAAAGGGCTGCCTGAAAGGGCGCGTCTCGTTCGCTCTCGGACAGGTCGGACCTGACGACACAATCTCCAAGGACGGCTCGCAAGACACGTCGACCGATGACGAGACCGGACAGGCGACCGCGGCTTCAGCGGACAACTCGGAAAACATGTTGAACTGGATTGGAATCGCCTTCGTGGCCGGGTTCATCCTGAACTTCATGCCGTGCGTGCTGCCGGTGATCGGCCTGAAAATCATGTCCTTCGTGACCCAGGCCGGTGAGAACCGAAGCCGGGCCTTTCTGCTGAACCTGTCCTTCTCGTTCGGCTTGATGAGCGTCTTCCTGGTGTTGGCCACGCTTGTCGGAGTGATCGGAGCCGGCTGGGGATCACAATTCACCAGTGCCACCTTCAATATCGTGATGGCAGCCATCGTCTTCGTGTTCGCATTGAGTTTCCTGGGTGTCTGGGAAATTCCCGTGCCCGGCTTCGGCGGTTCCGGAGACAACTCCGGCCAGGAAGGACTCGGAGCTGCCTTCGCCAAGGGTGTCCTGACCACCATCCTGGCCACGCCCTGCACCGGCCCGATGCTGGTGCCGGCCATGAGTTGGGCTGTCAGCCAGTCTATCGGGGTCACTTACGCCGTCATGATGAGCGTCGGACTGGGCATGGCATTCCCCTACCTGTTGATCGGGGCTTTTCCCAAGCTGATCGCCTTCCTGCCCAAGCCGGGCATGTGGATGGAGACCTTCAAGCACGTGATGGGATTCGTTCTGCTGGGCACCGTCATCTACCCGATGTTCGTGCTCTCGGGTGTCAATCCCGACATCGTCGTTCCCACGATGCTGTTCCTGTTCTCCCTCTGGGCCGCCTTCTGGTGGATCGGTCGCGTGCCGTTGACCCAGCCGAGAATCCGTCGTGCCCGAGCCTGGGGAGAAGCCATCGCGTTCAGCGTACTGATGGGCCTGGTCTCCTTCGGCTCTTTCTACCATCCCGACGATGGATTCTGGAGTCCGTACTCCGACGAGGCTCTCGCCGAACATCTCGAAGCCAACCAGACGGTCCTGATCGATTTCACCGCCGACTGGTGAATTACCTGCAAACTCAACGAGGCGGTCGCCTTGGACGCAGAAGTCACCCGCGAATTCATCACCAGCAACAAAATTGTCGCCATCAAGGCCGACAAGACGCGGGAGTCGCCCGATATCGACGCCCTGCTGGTCAAACTGGGCAACCCGGCCAAAGCGATTCCGTTTGTTGCCATTTACCCGGCTGGACAACCCAACAAGCCAATTGTGCTCGACGGTGTCTTCGCATCTCCCGACCGTGTTCTCGAGGCACTAAAACGCGCCGTCGGCAAAGCCTCGACCGCGGCGGTTGCCCGCCCCGGCAAGAACAATCGGGATTCGCTCTAGCGGAATTCGTTGGCACACGATCGCCCAACGTCGTGTGCCGACGGCCGGTCATCGCCCGCCGGTCAACCGGCGGAACTGTTCGAGGAAGTGAGACTGGTTGTGGCGGATCAACCGCTGCCGATCAGTTGACGAATCCGTGGTGACATCCAGGAACAGCAAGCCCATTTCCTGGTCGGTTCCCTCTCCCCAGGTAACGCGGCGTGGAGGCGAATGCGGGTTGAACGGATTTGCCGCACTGTTGTCGTACCACGCCTCGTGAATCAAACGGGTACCGGCAGGAAGCCGCAAGGGCTGTTGCAGGTGATACTGGGAATGCCAGTGAAAATCCCACTCGTCAATCGCGACCAGGGGCAGTTGCTGGCCGGAGGGCGTTTCCGCCCATGCCCGGCAACGCCGACCCAGCAAGTGCATGTGCGGCAATACCGAGTGAACCGTGACAGGTACCGGCAAGGTATACACCGCGGAATGATGTAGATTGGACTCACCGGCTGGAATCTCCAGAGACATCTCTCCCACCAGGATCTCGATCACCGGCGTGACGGAGTTGGATGGGTCAGCGGATGTCCCGGTCGAGTCCGGCAGAAAATACAAGCCCAGTTGAGACTGGTCACTCTCGACCCGTCCGCTGGGATGGTAGTGCACCTGGAGGACAAAGTCCGAGCCAGCTTTTATGGAACGCCCCAGCCCCGGATCAAGGTGTCTGGGTTGTACACCGACCGCCCAGCCGCCCAGGGTCCCACCACCACCGAATCCCCAACCACCAGAGCGACGATAGCCAGACTGTGGATCGGCCGCATCCAGCCGTCTTGCTGTGCCGGTGTCGTCATAACGGAAACTGGCATGGTGCACCACGCGAGAATTGCCTGGCCGAAATTCGATTGCCGAGATCATCCGATCCGTTTTCAATCCACTTGGAATCACGAAGTACCAGTAGATGTCTCGCCCATCGGCAGGGATCGAAATACGCTCGGGCATCGTCAACACCAGGTCGGGTCGGCCCAGCGACCAACCACCTGCATACTTCGGGGCCACCGGCTCTACCGTGGCATCACCTCGCGGCAAGTCCGATTCCAGCCAGCCCCGCAACAACGCCAACTCCTCCTCGCCGAGACGCAGGTCGTCCTGGAAATGACCGAAACCAGCTCGAGGCTTCCAGGGAGGCATGATCTTGCGAGTCACCACGTCGAGCACCTGCCGACGGCGAACAGCCACGTCTTGATATGTCAGGAGTGAAAATGGAGCCGCCGTGTCGGGACGATGGCAACGCCCACAGCGACGGTGCACCAGGCTTGCCACCGTGCCGGACCAGGTGACCTGGCGGGTCGACTTCGTCTGTTTCAAGACGTCGCGCCCTGGCTGCGAGGGCAACGGTTCCAACGCGCACCCCACCGGAGTCGTTTGTTCCAGTCGCCTCGACCGGCCAGCCAGAACCCGGTCAATCGCTCGAACCAGATCGCGGCTGGTCACGGCCGCCCTCCGGCGTCCGAGGTCCACGAACCGGTCATCAATCCGACCACGGTAACTCAGCCGACCGTTTGAATCGATCACGAATGCTTCAGGGACGTGTGTTGGCTTGAGATGCCTGCGGAGCAAGGTGTTGGGCAAATGGTCCTGCTCGGAAAACACCGGAAAACTAATCTCGAACTCCGCGGACAAGGAGACATCCTGGTCGACCTGGATCGCCAACACCCGGACGCCACGTCTCGCCGCTGCCCGGTGCAACCGTTCAAGCAGCGGCAGGAAGCCACGGCTGATCGGACAGGTGGCCGAGAGATACACGACAACGGTCGCAGAGGACTGCGACACTCCACCCACCTGGTGCGAAGTCCCCGTGGAATCCTGGAGCGCAAGCCGCTCGACAGTCGGACGGTCGTCCTCAAACACCGCTGGCCCTGCAACCGTGCCACGACCAATCTCCAGGGGGAGCAGGCCTCCCACCCAGGCCCCCAGGCCCATGAGGGCCAGCAGAGAACAGACCAGCGGAATCATGGCCGCTTTGAGTGGGGATGACTTGGGAGTGAATTCCACGGCAGACCCGACCATTGAGGACGCGGGCCGGGACGGTAGCACATGCCCTCGATCCAAACGAGACGAGTTGTCCGCCGGTTAAAAGGGAGCGGCCGCCGCAGAGTCCCGCAACTCTACGACGGCCTGCCACCCTCGGACACACACAGTACGGGTTTCAGCCGGAGCCCATTGGCTTAGACCCGAACCAGTGCTTCCACCAGAATTACTCCGGTGGAATGCCCAGGAGTTCCTCCTCCTCTTCCTGGATGATGATCCGTGGAGTGACCATCAACATCAGGCTCTCGGTCTCGCGACCGACACCCGAGTTCTTGAAGAGGCGACTGATGTAGGGAATCTTGTTCAAAATCGGCACACCGGCCATGTTGCGCCCCTCACGGAGGCGTTTCACACCACCCAGGAGGACCGTGCCGCCGTCCGGCACGCTGACAGTGGTGGTGACGTTGAGAATGGCCTGCACTGGTTGCTGGACTGTCAGTGACCCGCCGCCACCGCCGCCCATGCCGCCCATGCCACCGCCCATGCCGCCCATACCGCCGCCCATGCCGCCCATACCACCGCCCATGC
>CAZYAZ010000026.1:0-67751 GCA_964646205.1 uncultured Planctomycetaceae bacterium
CTGTCACAGCTTCTTCTGTCACAGCTTCTTCTGCCACAGCGTCTTCTGCCACAGCTTCTTCTGCCACAGCTTCGTCTGTCCCGGCTTCGTCTGTCCCGGCTTCGTCTGTCCCGGCCTCGGCGGAGTCAGACTCCTCTTCTTCTTTATTGATTCCCAGCAGCTCGTTACGTGTCTCTTCGCTGAGTGCCTCAAGAAGTTCAGCCGGTGGCGTTTCACCCCGTTCAATAAATTCTTCAGCGGCCGTCCGAAACTGTCGTTCACGTTCTCGTGCCGCCCGCTGTTCTTGTCGCCGCTGGGTTTCTTCCGCCTCCAGACGCTCGGCCTCCCCCTCGGCAACCGCGATGATCGAGTTACATTGCTCCTCACTCAACCCGCCCATTTCGGCAAGTTCTTCTGGCTCAATCACCGAAAGGTCGTAAAAACTGAAGAAGCCTTGGCCGACAAGTTCCTCGGCCAGGTCGGCCGTTATCCCTGGAATCATCGCGAACGCTTCGGTCGACACTTCGAGTTGATCATGCAACTCTTCCTGGGTCATCACTTCGATATCCCAGCCCACAAGCTTCGAAGCCAACCGCACATTCTGGCCTCGTTTTCCGATAGCTAACGAGAGTTGGTCTTCATCGACCAGGACAAGGACTTTACCGATCGAAGGCGATGCGCAGACAATCACGTCGTCGACGTCGGCCGGCTGCATGGCGTTGGGCACCAGGACCGGCAGTGATTCGTTCCATCTCACGATGTCGATCCGTTCGCCAGCCAGTTCCTCGACGATGTTTTTGATTCGGGATCCACGAACGCCAACACAGGCACCGACACAATCGATATTGTTGTCGTAGCAGGAGACAGCAACCTTGGACCTGTACCCGGCCTCTCGCGCCAACGACTGGATCTCGATAATCGATTCGGCGACCTCGGGAATTTCTCGTTCAAAGAGCCGCTGGACCAGGTCGGGGTGCTTGCGGGACAGGATGATCTTGACGCGACTGCCCGCCTTGCGGACTTCAATGATCACGGCCCGCACCCGTTCATTGACGCGATGCGACTCTCCGGGAATTTGCTCGCTCCGAGGCAAAAACGCCTCGACCTTGCCGAGGTTGACCGTGGCCGCACCGCCGTCAAAACGGGTGACGGTTCCGGTAACCATGGTCCCACGCAATTCCTCGTATTCGATATACAGAGAATCCCGCTCGGCTTCACGGAACTTCTGGATCATCACCTGTTTGGCCGTCTGGGTGGAGATTCGACCAAGGATCGTCCCCAGATCATCGGGCGCAATCTCTACCCCGGGACAATGCACAGTCGGTTCGCCGGTGGTCCTGTCGACATGGACCTCGACCTCAGATTCCTCACCGTAGTGCCGACGTGCGGCAGAGAGGATCGCCTGTTCGATTCCTTCAAAGACGATACTCTTGTCGATGTTCTTGTCGCGGTGGATCGTATCGACCAGCCGGAGAAGTTCGGGTCCGTTCATCACTGTTCCTTCTCTGCCTGTTATCCGCAGTCCGTACGTCCAGTTCTTCGAAAACATCCGGCGAGGGGTGGAACCCGGAATTTTCGGAGCCAGGAGAGTCCGGTTATGGGTGGCTGGTTTTGTGGCTTAGGACCACAACGCCGTGTCATAGTTGTCCGTAATAGAAGACAGATTCCTGGTTCCCCCCGAGGGGAACAAAAAAGTGCGGGCCAGTAACCCACACTTCGCATCGCGGCGGACGACAACCGTCCCACACGACCGACAAGCACCTCTCACGCCATCACGGCGCAAGATGAACTCGCCCAACAAGGTCCTTGGAAACAGGTCCGAGTTACATGCGGACGCTCCCGGAGGAAACCTCTAAAAACTCGCAACAAGAACCGCCAAGCACCAATTGCCGAGCGTGGATTGAATCAATTCTCATCACGAGACCATATTCCTATACGCTTGGAACGATACTGGATGCCTACTAGAGTGTCAAGCGACCGCAAAATGGGGCCTCTTGTCGGAAGTTGTTGACAGGACAACTTTTACAAACCACAACACGACTCGTTCACGGGCGATTCTGGACATGACAGATCCCGCGTTTGAACTCGCTAATGCACACCGTTGGTTTGCAAAAACCCTGAACAACCAGGCGTGGGATTTGCTTGAATTGGAACAACTCACTCCGGCTCAACGCGAGTTGATGCGAAACACCGCTCACGCAGCCTGGAGACATTGGTGGGAAATTGGTGACGTGATCAACCACCAACGGGCCGAATGTCTACTGGCCCATGTACATGTCGCACTGGGAGAGCCAGCCGCAGCAGTCCATCATGCGGAGCGGTCACTGCAATTGGCCGACGAAGCCGGCGAATCTTACGGAGCATTCGACCAAGTGTTCTCGCACGACGCAGCCGCAAGTGCCTACCAAATCAGTGGTTCTGCTCATGAGGAGCAACACCATAGGACCAAGGTCGAAGCAGCTCGAGCAATGCTCACCGACCAAACAGAGCAGCGGGTGGCCAACAACTGGCTGAGTCGCCGGGAATTGGCCGCAAACTAAACAGCCGCCACAACGGCACTGGCCTGCCCATTGGACGTCACACTGAGATTGAGCATCACAGTATTGGAGACCCGCCGAAGGTCACCGTGGACCACATCGAGTGGACAATCCGAATCGGGTTGGGAGTAGTTGAGAGTTCGAGGCACCGCGCCATGGTTCAAAGCCAACAACGACGCGGCCAATTCCAGCGTCCCGCTACCAGCTCCAGAATTCCCCAAGGCACTCTTCATGGCTGTCACGGGAACCGAACTGGCCAGTTCACCAAACACCTCGCCGATCGCCGATGCCTCGATGACGTCAAGTTGACGACTCGCCAAGCCGTGTGCGTGTATGTGGCCGACGTCTGCCGGCGACACGTCCGCTTCGGCCAACGCCATCCGCGACGCGTTGACCAGGGCCTGTTGGGCATCCGGATGACCAGATCGATCGATCACGCAACTGGAACCGGATCCCAGGATGGAACCGAGGATTGTTGCGCCGCGGGCGCGGGCATGAGTTTCAGTTTCGAGCACCAGCGAACAAGCCCCCTCCCCTATGACCTGGCCGGTTCGGTTGGCGTCGAATGGGCGACACCAGCTTGACGGATCGCCCTCACCATCAGCCAACTCGTCCCATTGCGAGGCGTGCAAGCACTTGATCGGATGGAGCTTGGATCCAGTCGAACCGGCAATCATGACATCGGCACTGCCACGAATCAGGATTCGATGGGCTTCCCCGACCGCGAGATTCCCCGAGGCCTCGGCGAGCGTCAACGAGTTGTTCGGACCGCGTGCGTCCACCGCAATCGCGATGTGACAGGCTGGCATGTTGGGCAAGTATTTCAACAGCCACAGCGGTTCCATCTCTCCGATGCCGGTCTCTCCCCAACGCGAGATCTGGAAGTCGGCCTCCGTTCCAGCCTCCCCCTGGACCATCTCTGACGACCGGGAAGCAGCACGGAAGAGCGACTCAGGATGAGAGAACATCTGGTCGGCGCCGTAGTCAATTCCCAGGCGAGTTCGGTCGATCGAGTCACCATCGATCCCGGAATCCTCCAGTGCGTGAATCGCCGACGCGACTCCAAGCTGGATGTCGCGACACATCACCTTGATGCTCTTTCGCTGCGGCCTGAGATACTCCTTGCGGGCGGCCGAGAGCGTGAACTCCGAGATCTCACCCCCGACACAGCCGGGAATCTTCACGACATCGGGCAAGTCAATCACACCAATCCCGCTGGTGCCTTCCAGCACCCCCTGCTCAAACGTCTCGCGGCCAATCCCGATGGGGCTGAAGACACCCACTCCGGTGACAACGACGTTCGGACGATTGGATTCGGATGTACTCATGGGCGTGGGGTTTCTACCGGACCGAATCGAGGAGATGACCAAGTCATCCCAGTTGAAATGCGGGCCGTTTCAGGCGGCCTTTCTGATGACCAGGCAAGCGTTGTGACCGCCGAAACCAAAGCTGTTCTTGAGAATATGAGTCAAGGATCGCGACCGGGCCTCTCCGGGAACGTAATCCAAGTCACATTCAGGATCGGGGTTGTCCAAGTTGATGGTGGGAGGAACGACCTGGTGCTTCAATGCCATCACGCAGGCACACATCTCGACTCCGCCCGACGCCCCCAGCAGGTGCCCCAGTTGACTCTTGCTGCTGGACACACACAGCGAGCGGGCATGGTCACCGAACACCGATTTGATCGCACGGGTTTCGGCCACGTCACCCAGTGGGGTGCTGGTGCCATGCGCGTTGATGTAATCAATCTGATCCGGAGGCAGGCCCGCGTCGCCAATGGCAGCGGACATGGCCCGCGCCGCGCCTTCGCCTTCAGGGTTGGGTGCCGTCATGTGAGAACCATCGGCCGACATGCCGTAACCGATTATCTCGGCCAACACGTCAGCGCCACGGGCCTCGGCATGCGACAACTCCTCGAGAACCAGCATGCCAGCCCCTTCGGACAGCACGAAACCATCGCGGTCCTTGTCCCATGGTCGGCTGGCCTGCTCGGGACTGTCATTACGGGTAGACAGTGCGTTCATGCGAGCAAAACCCGACAGTCCCATCGGTGTGATCGCCGCCTCGCTCCCACCGGTGATCATCACGTCGGCGGTTCCATGCTGGATCAGTCGAAAAGCATCTCCGATGGCGTTGGTCGCTGAGGCACACGCCGTGGCGACAGCGCTGTTGGGTCCGCGCAACTGGAAGTGAACCGAGATGTTTCCGCTCGCCGCATTGACCATCAGCTTGGGAATCATCAACGGAGAAACCCGCGATGGGCCACGGTCATAGAGTGTCGAGTGCTGCTGCTCGATCTCCTCCAGTCCGCCGATGCCACTGCCGATCAACACGCCATGGCGATAGGGATCCCCCTGGTCCAGGTCGATCCCGGACTGGTTGACGGCCTTGACCGCCCCGACCATAGCGAACTGGGTAAAACGGTCGAGCCGACGGAGTTCTTTTGGTGGCAAATCGAGGTGATCGGCGGGATCAAAATCCCGGATCTCACCGCCGAAACGGACCTTAAAATTGTCGACATCGAACCGGGTTAAGGGAACGATCCCGCTTTTGCCAGTACACAGCCGGTCCCAGAACTCGGAGAGTTCGCAGCCGAGCGGGGAAACCACTGAGATTCCAGTGACGACGACACGTCGCATCACTCGCCCATCTTGCCCTCGATGTAGGTGATCGCATCACCCACACTGACGATCTTCTCGTAGTCCTCGTCTGGCACGCTGATGCCAAACTTGTCTTCGAAAGTCATCACCAACTCGACCAGGTCAAGTGAGTCGGCTTTCAAGTCATCTTGAAAACGGCTCGCGGGGGTGATGTTACTGGCATCCTCACTGAGTTGATCGGCGACCAGTTCGATCACCTGTGTTCCCAGTTCAGAAACGTCAGCGGCTCCATCGCCAGTTGATTCCGGGGCCGACTCCGCAACCCCGTCCTGGGTCTGTTCGGAGATTTCGGGAGTGTCATCGTCGAAGATCATCGTTGGGTCTCTCGATTCCCGGTGGGTGATTGTTCCCTGAAACAACATCGAAGATCTCGCGTGATCTCCGGTGTCCAGTTTTCGGCCACTTCAAAGGGCCTCCGTGTTCTCTGAAGGCACACGCGCCGGCAAACCAACCGCCACTGTCATGCTTCCACGGCGTTGATATACCACTCGTCACGTCCACTGTAAACCGTAAATCACTGACCGGGCGAAACGTCGACTCCCGACAGCAGGCCGACTGGTCAGACCAATCGGCTGGTCGCCGCTACGAATCGTTGACCGACTCGCAGGGGAGCTTGCGGTCAATTCGCCTCAGCAGCCCCCTGAGTACCCGGCCTGGACCAATCTCGTAGAACTGGTCGACACCCGCGCCGATCAATTTCAGCAGCGAGTCAGACCACAACACGGGACTCTTGACCTGTCGCACCAGCAACTCACGAATCTCCTCGGGATCGTCATGCGCGGCGGCGTCGACGTTGCTGATGACAGGAATTCGCGGCGGAGACAGCGGGCAATCGGCCAACGCCTGGGCCACCTCCTGATCAGCCGGTTCCATCAGTGACGTGTGGAAGGCACCGGCCACCGACAATTCCACTGCGCGCCCGCCGGCTGCCTCGGCCAACTCGACAGCACGCCCACAGGCCGAACGATGTCCCGAGACAACCATGTTGCCCGGCCCCAGGTGATTGGCGATCCGTAGCACCTCGCCCTCCCCGGCCGCCTCAGCACAGATCTTCTCGACCTGTTCTGGTTCCATCATCAGGAGACTGACCATCCCCGAGGGCGTTCGGTCCGAAGCGGCTTGCATCGCTGCGCCTCGCTTCTGCACCACTCGCAACGCATCCTCGAATTCCATCACGCCGGCAAACACCAGCGCCGTGTACTCACCCAGGCTCAATCCGGCTGTCATGCTACAACCGTCAACAAGTTCCGGACGATCGGCCCTGAGCCACTCGAGTGCTGCCAGGCTGGTGACAAAAATTGCCGGCTGGCTGATCACAGTCGAGTCAAGTTCCTGCTGCGGCCCGTCGGTGCATTTTGCAGCCAGGTCGTAGCCCAGTACACCGGCGGCACGGGAATACAGGTCCGCCGCCGCAGCACACTCCTGGGCCAGCCTCTGGCCCATGCCAAGATGCTGGGCACCTTGACCGGGAAACAGGAACCCGATCTTACTCATGACGGCCGGGCCTCGTCGGTCGATTCCTGGCTGGCTCCAACCGGATTCTCTCCGTCGGATTCCGCGGGAGACGTTGCAGCCAGTTCATCAACGATCTGGGCGTTGACCTGTCGTGACTGCAGCGTCGCAGCAGCACGCAGGGCATTGGCAATGGCACGCCCGTCACTCGAGCCGTGACAAATCATGCAGACACCGTCGATGCCCAGCAACGGGGCACCGCCATGCTCACGGTACTGGTACTGCTTGGACGCGGCTTCGAGTGCCGTGAAGGCCTTCTCCCGTTCGACGTCAAGTTGCCCGAGCACGTCATGGGCCAGGGCACGGATCAGGAACTCCGCCATTCCCTCACTGACCTTCAGAACCACATTGCCCACGAACCCCTCGCAGACCAACACGTCGGCCTCGCCCTGGTACAACCCGCGTCCCTCGACATTGCCAACATAGCGGTCGGCCAACGCCGCCCCCTGGAGCAATGCGTGAGCCTCGCGGTACAACTCGTTCCCTTTACTGTCCTCGCTGCCGATGTTCATCAGGCCAACCGTGGGTGATTCGATCCCCAGTACCTCGCGGGCATAGATCACTCCCATCACCGCGTATTGCAACAGGTGCTCGGGTCGCGCTGCCGGATTGGCTCCGACGTCAACCAACACGCTACGGCCCCGCATCGTCGGCAATGTCACGGCAATTCCCGGGCGTCGAACGCCGGAAAGAAACAGTCGAGTTCTCAGACCGGCAGCCACGACCGCTCCGGTGTTCCCGGCACTGACCACCGCATCAACTTCACGGGCCGCCATCAATCGCCAGGCAACCGCGATCGAACTGTCCGGCTTCTGCCTCAGAGCCGCCGTCGGTTTTTCGTCCATCCCCACCACGTCGGCCGCCGCCACAACCGACAACCGCTGGGAATCGTACTCGGCCTTCGACAACAGCGGCTCAAGCAAAGCGGGATCACCCACCAGGTCAACCAGCAACTGGGGATCCGCATCCAGCGCCGCGATGGCACCTTCAACGTTCACCGCCGGTGCGTCATCACCGCCCATCGCGTCCAGTGCGATCCGCATCGCCGATCTCTCCTCCTGCAACCGGCTCCTGGCCCTCGGCCCCCTCAGTCGTTTGCCGGTACCACCGGGCCATCAAAGCGAGCGTAATGCCCACAACGGGGACAGACCGCATGCGGAAGAATGCTCAGATGACACTCCCTGCAAACGACTGTCTGGATCGAGCGGGCTCGGATATGAGTCCGACGCTTCCGGCCTCGAGTCTTCGAAATCTTTCGCTTGGGGACTGCCATCGTCGCCTCGTACCGCTTGGACTTTCGCCATCCGTTGCCAGCAACAGCTTACCAAAGGCGCGTGTAGGCCGAATGGATCGTTGCCGGCAGTGTCGGAAACCGGAGAAAGGGTTAGGTCTGAAGGGAAGAAAGGATCGTAGAGAGTGGTCACCGGACGCGTCAAGCTTCTCCCGTTTCCATCTCCAGCGTCAGGGTCCGTTGCCACCCAACTTCTCTCATCGCCCCAATCCGAACAAACACCGACCACCCGTACCGTTGAATGCCCCCCTACGAAAAAAACGGCCTTTTTGATTGCAATTCTTACCGACCGGAGGAAATAATAGAGTCCGGCCCGTATTAGGACCGATTCTTGAACTCATCTTTTTAGTTTTTTTGGAGGTGATACATGGCTCGTCGGAAGAAAGGTTTCACGCTCATCGAGCTGCTCGTCGTGATCGCGATTATCGCGATCCTCGTCGCGCTGCTCCTTCCCGCCGTGCAACAGGCTCGTGAAGCAGCCCGTCGCTCGGCATGTAAGAACAATCTGAAGCAGTTCGGACTGGGCTTGCACAACTACCACGACACACACAACTACTGGCCGCCACTGCGCGGTGGTACCACTGGTGGTTCGCAAAACGAGCAACTCAGTGGCCTGTGCATGATGTTGCCGTTCCTTGATCAGGGCCCCATGTGGGAACGGATCCAGAACTTCGCTGGTGGCGTACAAGCCGGTGGTGATCAGGGTGGTCTTCCCACGACAGCGACCTTCCCGCACCCCCCGGGTGAACTGGAAGTGTTCCTGTGTCCGTCATCAACAGTTCCGATTCGTCACGTTTCCGGCAGTGCCCAGAAGAGTTACGCGTTCAGTGTCGGTGACACGATCGAAAACAATTACACCTCGATCAACCCAAGTACGGGTCAGCTCATGCGTCACCGTGGTCCGTTTGGGTACCGCCTTTGCACGCGTATGCGTGACTTCAAGGACGGCAGCAGCAACACGATCGCGATGGCCGAACGTGACCTGGGCAACCCGGGCGACCTCCGGGACGTCATCGGCCACGTGTCCACCACGGACACCTCGGTTCCGTCGGCTTGCGTGGCCACCGCGCTCAACGGGTTCTACACGAGTGGTTCACAGCCTGACCGTCCGGCACAGTTCTGGGCCTTTGGTGCTCCGTACTACAACTCGGTCGCAATCTGCGTGCCGCCCAACGGACCGTCTTGCGGTACCCCGCTTGGCAGGGCGATGATCACCGTCAGCAGTCGTCACCCCGGTGGCGCCCACGTGGTGTTCGCCGACGGCAGCGTTCGATTCATCAACGAATCGATCAACACCGTCAACCTGAACCATCCCCAGGGTCGCACCGGCGGCCTGAACGAGGATGCCGTCGCCAACAACCTGGGTGGCCAGAGTCCTTATGGGATCTGGGGTGCACTCGGAACGATGCAGGGCCAGGAGGTCATCGGCGAGTACTAAGCCGACGACACCTGACTTGCCATGCGTCATCTTCGGATGAACGACACCGGCCGGTTCTTTCGAGAACCGGCCGGTTTTTTTTGCGCGGTCCAACCGATGTCAACTGGCACACACACAAGAACTCGTATCGCTTCGACCGATGTGATAAACTGACACCGCTTCGGGACACCACGATCTTCTCGGATGAAAGCCATGCTCTCGATCTCAGGTTCCTCCGGTTCTCGATCTTTTTGCGACAAGTTGACTCGTCGCGATGTCTTGAAAATCGGCAGCCTGCCGATGGTCGGCGCTGCCGGCGGACTCACCTTGCCCCAGTTGCTTGCTGCCGAGGCCGCTTCCAACAACAAGTCACACAAGTCGGTGATCATGGTCTTTCTCTCTGGAGGGCCACCGCACCAGGACATGTTTGACCTGAAGATGCAGGCACCGGCGGACGTACGAGGTGAATTCCAGCCGATCTCGACACACGTCCCGGGAATCCAGATCTGCGAACACCTGCCACGCATGGCAGCAATGATGGATCGGCTGGCCGTCATCCGTTCCGTCGTCGGATCCGAGGGCCGGCACGCGGCGTTCCAATGCATGACCGGCCAAAGGGTCAATAGCCAGCCGCCAGGAGGTTGGCCCTCCTTCGGCTCGGTCGTCTCGCGACTACAGGGCACCGTCCATCCCGGCACACCGGCCTTTGTCGGACTGTCGCCACGCATGAAAAGCAGCACGTGGTCCGATCCCGGCCAGGCCGGATTCGCCGGCCCCGCCCATGCTCCATTTTTGCCCAATGCCGACGGTGCCGACAACCTCGTCCTCAACGGCATGACGCTCGACAAGTTCAACAACCGCAAGAGCCTGCTCGAGGGACTCGACCGATTCAAGGCGTCTGCTGACGCCGGGGACTCGATCGGAAGCCTCGATGCCTTCCAGCAACAGGCCTTCGGAATTCTCACCTCCAGCCGTTTGGCCGAGGCCCTGGATGTCTCCGGCGAGTCTCCGGAAACTCTCGCCCGCTACGGTGGAGGATCTTACGAACCGGCCGGCTACGGCGACGCTGGCCCCCTACACAATCACTACCTGCTGGCAGCCAGGCGGCTGGTCGAGGCAGGTGTCCGCATCGTCACACTCGCCTATGGCCGCTGGGACTGGCACGGCCGTCCCCACGGAACGAACTTTGAAAATGCACGAGACCACCTGCCCCGGCTCGACCAGGGCGTGACCGCGTTGATCGAGGATCTCCACCAGCGCGGCATGGACCAGGACACCACCGTGATTGTCTGGGGAGAATTCGGACGGACACCACGGATCAACAAAAACGGCGGACGCGACCACTGGCCGCGTGTCTCGTGCGCGATGCTCGCCGGTGGAGGCATGGACACCGGCCAGATGATCGGTTCCACCAACCGACTCGGTGAGCACGCGGTTGATCGACCGGTCCATTTCCAGGAAGTCTTTGCGACGCTTTACCGCAACATCGGTATCGACACCAGCGTCACCACGATCAACGACTTCAGTGGACGCCCCCGGTACCTGATCGACCACAACATCCATCGGCCGTTGCCCGAGTTGATCTAGCAGACTGCCCAAGCAACTCCCGGAGCCTTCGCGAGATCGAGAAGCAGTCCCGCGGGGTCCGGGCACTCTGCCTGGCAGCGCCGAGAACTCCGGGGAAACATCCTGCGGGGCCTTCGTGGCGCGACAGCACTGCCGTGACAATCGCTGGTGGATTGCTGACCACGGCCACCCCGAGGGGTCTGTGCATCCAACCGGTTTTCCCCTACCGCCCCCGGGCGTCGCGTCCGATCAGGTGCTGCCGCAGGAACATCACCACGGCAGCCGACACGTAATCCCGGTTCGCCTTCTTGCGGAACCCGTGTCCCTCGTTGGAGGCATACACCGTCCAGACCGTCTGACGATTGGCACGCACTTTCGGCACGATCGCTTCGGCCTCGGAAAACGGCACCCGGGGATCATTGACGCCATGAGCCACCAGGAGACTGGTCTTGATCTTGCCGGCATTGTGGACCGGGTCAATCCGCCGGAAGAATTCCTTCAATTCGGGCTTGCGTTCGTCACCGTACTCGGCCCGTCGCAGGTCCCGTCGATAAGACTTGGTGTTTTTCAGAAACGACTCGAAACTGGCGATCCCCACGATGTCGACGCCACATTTCAATCGATCACTGAAGTGCACAAGCGAGCCGAGCACCATGTAGCCTCCGTACGAGCCGCCGTAAACCGCGACTCGCTTTGAATCCAGGTCGGGTTGGGTCTCGATCCAGTCCAGCAACGCGCCGATGTCCTTGACGCTGTCCTCCCGTTTCAGGCCATTGTCCAACCGAACATACGTCTTGCCGTAGCCGGCCGACCCCCGGACATTGGGCCGAATAACGGCCAGCCCCAGTTCGTTCAGGTAGAACTGGTCCAGGGACGAGAAACGGGGACGGTACTGGCTCTCGGGCCCTCCGTGGATATGAATCAGTACCGGGGCGGGAGCCTGTTTCGAGGCACCCGCGGGACGGAACACATAAGCGGGGATCTGTCGACCGTCAAACGTCTTGTACCGGATCCGATCGGGCACGACGAAAGAATCCTCGTCCAGCCCCCCCACTTCACTGTG
Source organism: uncultured Planctomycetaceae bacterium (assembly GCA_964646205.1). GTDB lineage: Bacteria > Planctomycetota > Planctomycetia > Planctomycetales > Planctomycetaceae > UBA8437. The sequence continues at coordinate 12,026 of CAZYAZ010000026.1, forward strand.
AGTCCAGCGAGTCAGTTTTCCGTCGGGCAACCGCATCGACCAGGCATCGGATGGCGAGTCCGGTCGTGACAGCGTGAAGCCCAGTTGCGTGCCGTCGGGCGAGAACTCCAGGCCGCTGACCAATCCCAGCGGCAGGTTGTACCTGCGGTAACTGCGACCAACCAGCAGATACAAACCACTCGCGCCGTCCTCGTTGGTGGAAAACGCAACCATCCCCAGCCCGGGTTCGACGGTCACGTCCGTCACGTTCCATGGCAGTTTCTCGGTCAAGAAGTCGTAGGTCATCGTCTTCAAATCAACACGCGCCAGTTGGCGAAACTCACCATTGGTGTCGGTGGCGATGTAAGCCGAACGACCATCGGGTGAGAACGCCATGGCTCCGTGCGCTGCGGGCCGGGTCCCGGGAATGGGAATCCTTGTCTTCTGGCCGGTGGCCACATCAAGCAAGGCGGGATAGGTCTCATTGATCGATACATAGTGGTTGATCAACAGCGTCGATCCGTCACGCGTCCAATCCATCGCTCGCCAGTACTCTCCACTGGTCTCCAGCAACAGCGTCATCTCGCCGGGACGGTGGGGGTCGGCGATGTAGAGGTCCGTGTCCCGCCCATTCCGCTGTGTGCTGTGAACGATGGCAAACAGTCCGTCGCTTCGGATCGGACCCAGCACGTTCCGAGATTTTCCATCACTCAGACGCTGAACCTGGCCGGTCTCATGAGTTCCCATCACGTAGACCTGGTAGTTCTCGTCTCCACCACGACTCATTGTCAGCATCAAGGCGCCGTCGTGTTCACCCGGCAAGTATCGCCCGGAAGCCGGCTCATCAAAAAACGTCAATTGATGCCGACGTCCCCCGGGAACACCAACCCGGTGCAACTGGTCGGTGTTGCCAAAGCGGGTCCTCACCAGCATCCCCTGCCCATCGGGAGACCAGCCTGAAAAAACAGCGCTACGGACGTTCTGGTAGCGGCGCAACCGCTCGACCAATTCGGGTGGAACCAGTGGAACCCCCGTGGCAGTGATGGCCGCGGGCTTGCGTGGATCGCTGGATTCCGAACGCTCCTGGGCCTGGCCAGTCACACTGCAGGTCACACTACCGGCCAACGCCACTAGCACCACCAACACGCTCACCGGCTGTCTCACTCCAACCTGATTCATCACTGTTTCTCCTGTTGATCTCTGGCGGCACCGCTTCACAAACCTCGGCCGCTTTGCCAGCGTTCGACGAGGCCATACAATGAGTGCGGCGTCGCAGGATGCCACGATCATCCCGGCGGTCGACAGCTTACTCGTCCAACCCCGGGTTGACCACACGCTCACCCAACAGGAGTTCTCTCGAGATGACCTCGACCAACCCCTTCGACGCCACCGCCACACTGGCCACCAGCGGTGGCGATGTCACATATTACAGCCTGAAAAAACTGGCCGACGACGGCCTGGGCGACATCGACACCCTGCCCTACTCGATTCGAGTCCTGCTCGAGGCTTGCCTACGCAACGTGGATGGATTCGTCGTCACCGCCGACGACGTCACCGCGTTGGCCGGCTGGACAGCCGAAGCGACCAATCCGGCAGAAATCCCGTTCAAGCCGGGTCGCGTGGTGCTGCAGGACTTCACCGGCGTACCGGCCGTCGTCGACCTCGCTGCACTCCGCTCGGCGATGGTCCGACTGGGAGGTGACCCCAGCAAGATCAATCCACTGGTCCCCTGTGACCTGGTCGTGGACCACTCGGTCCAGGTGGATCGTTTCGCCTCAATTGACGCCCTCTCTCACAACGTCGATCGGGAATTCCAACGCAACGAGGAACGCTATGGGTTCCTCCGCTGGGGCCAGCAGGCCTTCGACAACTTCCGGGTGATCCCACCGGCCACCGGAATCGTCCACCAGGTCAACCTCGAGTATCTCGCGCGAGTCGTGATGGTTGAAGACGGCGTGGCCTACCCCGACAGCCTGGTCGGAACCGACAGCCACACCACGATGATCAACGGGCTGGGAGTTGTCGGCTGGGGCGTGGGCGGCATCGAAGCCGAAGCGGTGATGCTCGGCCAGCCGATCTACATGCTCACACCCGAGGTGGTCGGATTCGAACTCTCCGGGCAGTTGCCCGAAGGATCCACCGCGACTGACCTGGTGCTGACGGTGACGCAGATGCTGCGCGCCCACGGCGTGGTCGGGAAATTCGTCGAGTTCCATGGCGAGGGACTCGATGCGATCTCACTGGCCGACCGTGCCACCCTGGCCAACATGGCGCCAGAGTACGGAGCAACCATGGGGTTCTTTCCCGTCGATGGGGAGACGTTGCGGTACCTGCAACGGACCGGGCGCCCGGACGAGACGATCGACCTGGTCGAGCGCTACACCAAGGAGCAGGGACTGTTTCGTACTCCCGATTCGCCCACACCACGTTTCAGCAGCACCCTCGCACTCGACATGAGTACTGTCGTCCCATCCCTGGCCGGCCCCAAGCGGCCCCAGGACCGAATCACCCTGGATTCCATGCAGACACAATGGCACAAGGACCTGGCCGAGACGTTCGAGAAACCCGAACCATCACCGGCCGTCACCGTCAGTCTCGACGAAGACACTTCCTCGATCACCGACGGGGCCGTGGTGATTGCCGCGATCACCAGTTGCACCAACACGAGCAATCCCAGCGTGATGATCGCGGCAGGACTCCTGGCCCAAAACGCCGTCGCACGCGGCCTGACCCGCCAACCGTGGGTCAAGACCAGCCTCGCGCCCGGCAGCCGGGTCGTGACCGACTACCTCAATCGAGCGGAACTCACCAAACCTCTCGAACAACTCGGCTTCCACACCGTTGGCTACGGCTGCACGACCTGCATCGGAAACAGTGGTCCGATCTCCGAATCAATCTCCGATGCCATCACGTCAGCCGACCTGGTCGCCGCGGCTGTGCTCTCGGGCAACCGCAACTTCGAGGGACGAATCAGCCCGTGGGTGAAAGCCAACTACCTGGCCAGCCCTCCACTGGTCGTCGCCTACGCGCTGGCCGGCACCACCGATATCGATCTCGCCAATGACCCCCTGGGACATGACACCGAGGGCCAGCCCGTGATGCTCTCAGACATCTGGCCCTCCCAACAGGAGGTTGCCGATGCCGTTTCCAATTCGATGTCACCGGAAATGTACGTCGAACAGTACGGCGCGGCCGCCGATGGGCCTCCACAATGGCAGGCCATCGCCGGAGCCGAGGGGAATGTCTTTGACTGGGATGAACAGAGCACCTACGTGCAGGAGCCGCCATTCTTCGTCGAGATGCCTCCGGAACCACCGCCAATCGCGGCGATCTCTGGTGCCCGGGTTCTCGTCAGCGTCAACGACAGCGTCACCACCGACCACATTTCCCCGGCTGGCTCCATCAATGCCGATTCGCCGGCCGGGCTATTCCTGCAGGACAGTGGTGTCCCCCCGGTGGAATTCAACAGCTACGGCAGCCGCCGGGGCAATGACCGGGTGATGACGCGAGGGACGTTCGCCAACATCCGGCTTCGCAATCTCATGGCTCCGGGAACCGAGGGAGGAATCACCACGCACCTGCCCACCGGTGAACAGATGTCCATCTACGATGCGGCCAACAAGTACCAGGCCGACGGCACGCCACTGGTCGTTTTGGCCGGCTCTGAATACGGCACCGGCTCGTCACGCGACTGGGCCGCCAAGGGGACCTACCTGCTGGGAATCCGGGCGGTCATCGCCACCAGCTACGAACGGATTCACCGCTCCAATCTTGTCGGAATGGGCGTGCTGCCGCTTCAATTCCGTGATGGTGAAAGCCGGGATTCACTCGACCTGGACGGATCAGAAACCTACGACATCACGCTCGACGATGATCTCAAGCCACGGCAGGCCATCGAGGTGACCGCCACCCGCGAGGACGGTTCGGTCGTGCACTTCGTGGTCACCTGCCGCATCGACACACCAGTCGAAATCGACTACTACCGCAACGGTGGCATCCTGCACACCGTGCTTCGCCAACTCGCCGGAAACTGACACGGCCGCCCATCCTCGCGGCACATGGCCACGCCGTTGGCGACTAGACCTCTGGCAACGTCCATGGCTTACGCCACTCGGGCCGGCCACGCAACGCGTTGGCCTCCTTGTCACCAACAAAGGTCTCCGTCTTCGTGTCCAGGACCAGCTTGCGTCCCAGTCGGGCTGAAATATTCCCCGAGTGACACAGCACGCTGGCAGGATGTCCGACTGTCTCCAGGTCACAATAGGGCCGCTTGCGGCTCTTGATACAGTCGATGAAGTTCTGCACGTGAGGCTTCTCGTGGCTGTCCCCGTCGCCGGCGGCCACTTGGCCGCTGCGATCGTAGGCCCGCCAGCGTCGGTTCCCCAACACGATGTATCCGTTCTCGCCGAACACGGCCGAACCTTCCGACTCGCCGAGGTACTGGTAGGGGCACCACACACGCATCTCGTAGGTCAGAATCCGCGGATGACGTCCCGAGTACTCGTAGTTGACCTGCAGCGTGTCGGCAAATTCCTGGCAATCATCGAAGTACCACTTGCCGCCACTGGCCGAGATTCCTGTCGGCAACCCCAGCGGATCCTCCTTCTGGGCCTCGATCGCCGCCTGGAGACCGGCGACAGCCATGTCGAGACGGTGCACACCGTCGTTGCCCAGGTCGCCGGTTCCGTAGTCGAAGAACCATCTCCAGCGACCATGAAACCGGTTGACGTTGAACGGACGCTTGGGTGCCGCACCACACCACATGTCATAGTTGACACCCGCTGGTGCCACGCCGTCCTTGGGGAAGCCGATGGCGCCCTGGCGAGAGCTTTCCCAGGCCTTGGCCACCAGGCAACGTCCCAGTGCCCCCGTCTTGATGTACTCCAGCGCCGTCTGCATCCGCTTGGTCGACCGATGCTGCGATCCCATCTGGCAGACCCGCTTGTGTTTCTTCAGCGCCGCCACCATCCGCATGCCTTCGACAATGTTGTGGCTGTCGGGTTTCTCGACGTAGACGTCCTTCCCGGCGATCATCGCCATGATCGAGGGGATAGCGTGCCAATGATCGGGGGTCCCCACGACGATGGCATCCAGGGAGTTGTCGTCGATCAGGTGCCGAAAGTCGTTGGTCGTCTTTGGCTTGGTGCCCTGGCGACGGTAGACCTCTTCCACGGCACGAGGCAGACGGCGGGGATCGAGGTCGGCGATGGTCACGATTTCTGCATTGGCGTTTTCTGCAAACGACCGGTTCAACGACAGCGCCCGTCCACCAGCCCCGATGACGCCAACCCGCACACGCTCGTTCGCTCCGGCCTTCTTCGACTGGGCCTGGAGCCGGGTCGAGCCAATGGTCGCAACTCCTGCCGCAGCCCCCGCCAGAAATCCTCTGCGATTCAATTCCGACATCGTCTTTCTCCCTGTTTCCCGGTGTTACTCCGAAACAATGGTCGCCGTCGGCCTTCCAACCAGAAGACGCATCCTCACGAGCAGGTTATGATCGGAGTTCGTATCATTGTGTCCGGTGCGATTCTCGATGTCGAACCCAAACCCACCGGCGAGCTCCGGTCCACCGGAAGTCCATTTCTCCGTTGCCGATTACCTGGGAGGCCGACGGATCGATGCCGTCGTCGGTCGACAACTGAGAAACCACACGAGATTCCGCATCCACCGCCTGTTGCGAGCCGCTGCGGTCTGTATCGATGGCCGGGTCGCGTCTCCAACTCAGCGGGTCTACCCCGGGCAAAGGATCGCCGTACGTCTGCTCGAACCTCCCGACAAGCTGCTGCGGGCCACACCGATGCCACTGGAGGTGATTTATGAAGACGAGTGGCTTGTGGCAATCAACAAGCCGGCCGGATTGATCATGCATCCGGCCAAGTACGACACGGCCGACACGCTGGTCAACGGACTCCAGTGGTACCTGGACCAGTCGGCACCGGCCATCGGGCTGCTGAGACCCGGCATCGTCCACCGGCTCGACAAAAACACGTCCGGTGTGCTCATCAGCACCCGGGATCATCTCTCACACCGGCAACTCTCGATCAGTTTCCAGGACCGGGAAGTCCAGAAGACCTACCTGGCCATTGTCGAGGGCTGCCCCCGACCGGAATCCGGGACCATCGACTCCCCGCTGGGCGGCACCACCGCCCCGGACTCCAGCCTGGTCTCGGCCGAACCAGACGCGATTGCACCAAGATCGGCTCGAACCGATTTCACCGTGCTCGAAAAACTTGCCGGATGCTCGCTCGTTGAAGCTCGACCGCTGACCGGGAGATTGCACCAGGTCCGGGTTCACCTCGCGTCAATCGGCCACCCACTTCTGGGAGAACCGTTCTACGGTCCTCGTGGAGAAATCCGCTGTGATCGTGAAGGCCGTCCACTGGTCACGCCCCCGGCCAACCCTCCCTGGCCAAGCATCGCACGTCACGCCCTGCACGCTCGATCGCTGTCCTTCAATCACCCGATCACCGGGCAACCGCTGACAATCGAGGCGCCGCTTCCCGACGATTTCCAACAGGTGCTCACCAGGGCCGCCAGGTGACGATCGACCGTGAAGCCAGTCGCCTCACACCGCGTCGATCCGCCAGGCTGCCCCCTCGATCGGAGTTGGCGGCGCCACGGCAGTTGCAGGAAGAACACCGGAGGTTGTCAAAGGACCCGTCGCCGTCGCCGCCTCGCGTAGAAATCGATCATCACCGCACGAGGAAAGCAACCGGTCAACTGTCAGTCGACGCCGCATCCCCGCAGCCACGCGACCAATCGACGCGGCCACGTCCGGACCGGTCGCGTGAGCTCCCAGGACCCGACCACTGCGACGGGTCCAGAGAAGCTTCAGTGAATTGACCGCCCCGTCGACAAATCCCGCGCGGCCCGATTCATAATCGACACCCTCGGCCATCAGTTCTTCAGTTGTCCGCCCCGCTTGAAGAATCTCGGGACGTGTGCCACTGGACGTCACCGCCGCCGCAGGACCTCGCTCGAAATTCCCCGAGAACAGCACGTCAACGGCCAGGCGTTTGCCCTGGTCCAGCGAGTTTCTCAGCCAATCCGGATGACCGATAACGGACCCGACGGCACACACGCCTTCAACCCACGTGTTGAATCTCTCGTCACACCACAACCGGCCTCGCTCGTCGGTTTCCAGGCCAACCCGCTCCAGGCCGAGTGCATCCGTGTTGCCAATCCGTCCGACCGCCACGACCACGCGGTCAAATCGCTCGACATCGCCTTCGATCGGCACCACCATCGCTCCATCAACGGTCGGCCCCACCTCCAGCACATCCTGTCCGAGCCGCATCCGAATGCCCGATCGACCAATGTCCTCGACCACTAGATCAACCATCTCCGAATCACACTCTTCCAGCAGGCGGTGACGGCGGTCAAAGAGCGTCACTTCCACACCGGTTGTCGCCAGGAGCGTCGCCGCTCGGAGACCGTCACGCCCGGCTCCCACCACCGCAACGCGGTTGGTTCCCGCAGCACGCTCGAAAGAATCTGCATCCAGCACACGGTCATGATCCACCGCAAATGACGACGGAATCCACGGACGACTACCGGTTCCAATCACCACGGTCTCGGCCGACACCGCATAGGATTCACTCGCCGATACGATCTCGAGTTCGCCGGCACCCACCAGGCGTGGCATCCCTGTCAACACGCGGACCTGGTCGTTACCCACCGGATCGGCGTGCCCCACTCCAGGCATGACCAGCACCACCCGGGCTCCTCGGGCAGCCGCTTCTTGGGCCACATCGTTGCCCGGCCCATCACCACCAATGACCACCAGGTCCCAGCGTTTTTCTTTGCTTTTCGACATCGCCCGTCTCCACGACCCATCCGGCCGGTTACATCTTTGACCCAATCAGAACACGCGGCACCGACAACTCAGAGCCGCAGCTAATTTATGGGCCATGGAACCGATCAGGTAAAATGAAAAGAGTCGGTCGAACAGGACAACCGGGCAAGATGCATACGTTGATTCCGGTAATCCGGGTCATAAGGAATCAACAACAAAACAACATAAAGCACTACACAACAACATGTTGCGACATTTTCTTTTACAAGAATCGGCTATTCCGGCTCGTAAGGTCCACCATCCGGAAGCAGCGACTCCAGGGGACACCCCTCGCACTTGGGCCTCGGCCCGCAGTGCGATTGGCCAATCCAATTGATCAGGAGGTCAATCTGTCGCAGTGGAATACCGGTCAATTCAGACGAGTGGCCGAACAGGTGTTGCCACTCGTCGTATTCTGATTCCAACCCGCTCCAGCCGTGACGGCAGCCAACTCGGAGCGCGGAGCGCGAGAGTGGCATCGTGGGAACTTCGAGGACCACCAAAAGGATCCGGTCGACCAACTCGTGACCGATGCCGCGGATGGCTGTCAGTTCCTCACGTCGTCGTTGATGATCCTCTCGCCAGGCCTCCCCGGGATCGTCTCCCGGCCACCATGCGGCCAGTCCCAGCAACGCCGCTGCACGTCTCGAATCTCGCCCCGTCTTCTTCAACGTCTCTTGCAGGACCTCCAGGGGCAGGTCGACCAGTTCCTCGGCTCGATCGAGTGCGATCGCTCCTTCGGGAGCGGGATTGCGTTTTGCCGAACCGGCGACAACGTCCACCAGCGTGGAAAACCGCCCTGGCAATTCGACGTTCTGAGCCCGCTGTCCCAACTCAGCAACCTCATGCAGCCTCCGGATGGCCTCACCCAGTCGTTCCGTACTCATACATTCCTCTCCGAGACACCTGCGAATTTCTGGCCTCGCTCATGATGTCGGTGACGTCACAGTCGAGCAACCTTGGGTCGACGGCTTGCCGTGCCCACCACCGGATCGGTAAATAGGGAGTCCATGAAGCTGTGGGAATTTTGGATCGATGTCGGTGGCACGTTCACCGATTGCATGGCCTGTTCGCCCTCGAACGACCTTGTCCCGCGCAAGGTGCTCAGTTCAGCAGTCACCAAGGGACAGATCGGCGACGTCACCGGTACCGACCGGATTGTCGATCCGGCCAGGATCGGTGATCCTCCCGGTTTCTGGATCGGCTACCCCCTGCGTTGCCTCGATTCGGCCGGCCAGCCATTGCTTGAAGCAACAGTCACCGATTTCGACACGAACACCGGCCGCCTCGCACTCAACCAGGTCCTATCCGACTCGATCGAACCCGGATTGTCCTATGAGTTGGTTTCCCCCGAGGAAGCCCCGATCCTGGTGATCCGCCTCATCCTGGGTTTGCGACTGGACGAGCCGATTCCGGACGTTTCGGTACGGCTGGGTACTACCCGTGGGACCAACGCCCTGCTGACTCGTGAAGGAGCGCGGACGGCACTGGTCACGACTCGCGGATTTGCCGACGTACCGTTGATCGGCAACCAGGATCGTCCCCGGCTCTTCGACCTCACCATCCACAAACCCCAGCCACTCTTCGAACGGGTCATCGAGGTCGACGAACGGATCGACGCAGACGGGCAGGTGCTGCAACCTCCTGAACTGGAACCCGTCCAGGAAGCCCTCGCCCAGGCCCACAGCGACGGAATCGAGTCGATCGCCATCTGCCTGCTGCACTCTTTCTCCAACAGCAGCCACGAGGAACAGGTCGAGCAGACGGCTCGGGTTGCCGGATTCACCGAGATCAGTCGTTCCAGTCGTCTCTCGCCATTGATCAAGATCGTCAGCCGCACCGACACGACGTTGGTTGACGCTTACCTGAACCCAATCCTCCGCCAGTACGTCAGCCGGCTCCGAAACTCCCTCGGGACAAGTTCCCTGAAGATCATGACCTCGGCCGGAGGCCTGGTCGACGCCGACCGCTTCGTCGGCAAGGACAGCATTCTCTCGGGCCCCGCCGGAGGCGTGATCGGTTTTTCTCGAGTCGCCGAACAAGCCGGTTTTGATCGTTCAATCGGATTCGACATGGGCGGCACCAGCACGGACGTCTCCCGGTACGATGGCAGCTACGAACGCGAGTTCGAAACCACCAAGGCGGGAGTCCGCATCGTTTCACCGATGCTGGCAATCGAAACGGTCGCTGCCGGCGGTGGGAGCGTCTGTGATTTCGATGGCGTCAAACTCGCCGTCGGCCCGGCCAGTGCCGGTGCCGACCCCGGCCCGGCCTGTTACGGTCGCGGCGGCCCGTTGACCGTCACCGACCTCAATGTCCATCTCGGACGAATCCTCCCGGACAGATTCCCCTTCCCCTTGGACACGCGGGCTGTCACCTCCCGCCTGGAATCGCTCTGCGACCGCATTGCCGAATCGCCAATGGGCCGCCGTTATACACCCACCGAACTCGCCGAGGGATTTCTCCAGATCGCGATCGCCAACATGGTTCGCGCCATCCGCAACATCTCCGTCGCCCGGGGCTACGACCCGTCCGACTACGTGCTGGTGACATTTGGTGGTGCCGGCGCCCAGCACGCCTGTGCCATTGCCAGGGAACTGGGCGTTCGAGACGTCCTGGTCCACCCCTACGCCGGGATCCTCAGTGCCTACGGCATGGGCCTGGCCGATGTCCGGCGATTTGCCCAGCAGAGCGTGTTGCGGCCCTACGATCCACAGACAATCGAGACTCTCGAGAGCGTCTTCCTGGAACTGGAGAGCGAGGCCACACGGGAGGTGCAGGACGAGGGAATCCCTGATGATCGGATCGGCAAGCCACGGCGAACCCTGGAAATCCGCTACCAGGGTGTCGAGGCGGCGATTCCCGTCCCCTGCCCCGAGACTGGCGACTACGCCGCCAGTTACCACGAACTTCACCAGCAACTCTACGGGTACACCCACGATGGACGCCCACTGGAGATCACCGCGGCCCGGGTGGAAGTTGTTGGCACCACGGCCGATCCACCGCTGGCGACGACAACCCCGGTTTCCCGGACACCGGTCCCCACCCAAACCCAGCGGGTTGTCTTTGACGCGAATCCCCAGGACACCAACGTGTTCCTTCGAGAGGAACTCCACCCCGGAGACCAATTCACCGGCCCAGCCATCGTCTGCGAATCCACGTCGACTGTCGTCATCGAACCGGGTTACACGGCCAGGATCACCGAGCGCAACGAGGTGCTGATCCGGCGGGATTCCCAGGACCAGGGAATTGCTGACGTCTCGACCGAGGCCGACCCGGTGATGCTGGAGATCTTCAACAATCTCTTCGCGTCGATCGCCGAACAGATGGGACTGACACTCCAAAAAACCAGCTTCTCAACCAACGTCAAGGAACGACTCGACTTCAGTTGTGCCATCTTCTCAGCCACCGGCGACCTGGTCGTCAACGCTCCTCATATCCCTGTGCACCTCGGGGCGATGGGCGAAACCGTCAAGCGGATCCTGTCGGACAATCCGGACATGTCGCCCGGCGACGTGTTTGTCACCAACGATCCCTACCGGGGTGGGTCTCATCTCCCGGATGTCACCGTCGTCACACCGGTTCATCACCACGAGGATGGACGCCTCCTGTTTTTCACCGCCAGCCGGGCTCATCACGCGGAGATTGGCGGCATCGTACCCGGCAGCATGCCGCCATTCTCCAGGAGTCTCGGGGACGAGGGGGTGCTGATCCGGAATTTCCGGCTGGTCGATCGGGGGGCGTCCCGGGAAGACGCGCTTCGGGAACTGCTCGCATCGGGACCTCATCCCAGCCGCAACGTGCCGGAAAACCTCGCCGACGTCTCGGCTCAAGTTGCAGCCAACAACAGTGGAGTTGTCCAACTCGGCCTGTTGGTCCAACGGTACTCGCTGGAAGTCGTTGCGGCCTACATGGGGCATATCCAGCAGGCAGCATCCGAGAAAATGCGGCTGGCCCTGGGAGAAATCCCCGACGGGAATTACAACCGCACCGACCATCTCGACAACGGGTCACCAATCACGGTGTCGATCACTATCGCCGGAGAAACGGCCGAGGTCGACTTCTCGGGCACCGGCCCCGTGATGGACTCCAATCTCAACGCCAACCGTGCCATCGTCACGGCCGCCTGCCTGTATGTCTTTCGCTGCCTCATCAACGAGGACATTCCGCTCAACAGCGGCGTGCTGGAACCGGTCACGATCCACCTGCCCGAGTGCCTGCTGAACCCACCCGAACACGAGGACCCCGCGCGGAGCGCCGCGGTGGTCGGTGGGAATGTCGAAACCAGCCAACGGGTGGTCGACACACTCCTGGGCGCCCTGGGCGTAGCTGCAGCCAGCCAGGGAACAATGAACAACCTGACATTCGGTGACGAGACATTCGGATACTACGAGACGATTTGCGGGGGAGCGGGCGCGACACCTGCCGCGGCCGGAACCGACGCGGTCCACACCCACATGACCAACACGAGGTTGACTGATGTCGAGGTGATCGAACGGAGGTACCCGGTGCGGGTTCACGAGTTCTCGATCCGGACCGGATCCGGTGGAAATGGTCGTTTTCCCGGCGGCAGCGGCATCGTCCGTCGCATCGAGTTTCTGCGTCCGCTGTCAGTCTCGATCCTCTCGGAACGACGCGGCCCCGCGGCCCCCTTCGGTCTCGACGGTGGCGAACCGGGCCAACTCGGACAGAACCTGCTCCAGCCCTTTGGCAAATCCGACCAGCAGGACCTTGGTGGCAAGGTCCAACTCGATGTCAACACCGGGGATGTGCTGACAATCCGGACCCCCGGTGGCGGTGGTGTTGGACAGGTCGATGACTCGGACACCGGGAACCGGTGACGTGACTGGCAAGCCACCCGGCAGCCCCCTACCATACGCCTCGTTGAACCCCGTCCCCCGACTCATCACTCAGCTAGCGAGCACCAGATGACCGACAACCGCCGCGGCGAAGTGGACCAGGCGCTGGAAGGCGTCGATTTCGAAACGACCGATTACCAGGTTGAACTCCAGACATCCCTGGGATCAATCACCCTCGACCTCTGGGCAGACATCGCTCCCGGCCACTGTCGCAACCTGATCGGATTGACCAAGATCGGCTACTACGATGGCATCGTCTTTCATCGAGTGATCGCCGGCTTTGTCGCCCAGGTCGGCTGTCCACAGGGCACCGGAACCGGCGGACCGGGATACACGATCGACGCCGAATTCAACGACCGGCTGCACGAAGCCGGAGTCTTGTCGATGGCTCGCACCAGCGACCCCAATTCCGCCGGCAGCCAGGTGTTCCTCTGCCTGGACCGTGTCCCCCACCTGGACCGCCAGTACACCGCCTTCGGCAAGACGGCCGATGATCAGAGTCTCGAAACGCTGCTGGAGATAGGCCGGCTCGCGACCGATGGGCAAGATCGACCGCTGGAAGAGGTGCGGATCGAATCGGGACGGGTCATCGAGTCGCCGCGTTGACCACGTCGCCAATGCGGACGACGCCACCGGAGACCACCTTGGCGCAGATGCCGCCGTGGCCGTTCATGGCGTTGTAGCCACCGGCCCCGAGGTTCAATTCCATTCGCTCGCACGGCTCGCACGGGCCAGTGCCCTTGAGCACCGTCTCCCCCAATTGGAACGTCCGATCCTGCAATGCCAGCAGGTTGATGCCGCTGACAACGATGTTGCGACGCAGAATTGCCGGGTCAATTGAATCGCGGCCCAGCAGCGCCGCCACGGTCGCCAGATGCTCGTGCTGGATCAGCGTCACCTCACGATCGGTCTCGCCGGAGACGGCGTGGTGCTCGCCGTCGATTCCAGTACCAGGCTCCAGCCGACACTCCTGCCCGGCCACGACGTCCCGCGTCGGCTGATCCGCACCACCGATCCATTCGACTCGTCCGGTGCGAGGGAATTGTCCGTCCATCACCAACCCTCTCTTTTCCTGTCTCGACCCAACCGTTCGGTTCATCCACCGCTGCGTATCGGGCACATCCTAGACCGATAATGGCTCCGCCGGAAGCGCCACGCTCGCCAGTCGGCTTGTCTCGCCGTTAGACTGGCACGATGCACACCGAGCCTGGCCCTGTCCCCAACACTCCCGAGGACGTCCGACGAGCTTGTCGCGATGGCAGTTGGACTGGCCACACGGCAGGACTGGCTCCCGGATACGCCCAGGCCAACCTGGTGATCCTGCCAACCGAGTACGCCGCCGACTTCCATTCGTTCTGTCTCCGAAACCCCAAGCCCTGCCCTCTACTTGAGGTGACCGAACAGGGCATCCCGACGCCATCCCGGATTGCCCCGTCGGCCGACATCCGCACCGACGTTCCCCGTTACCGGGTCTGGGAGCAAGGCGAAGCTGTCGATGAACCAACAGACGTCCTGGCACTCTGGCGAGACGACCTGGTTGGATTCCTGATCGGATGCTCGTTCACCTTCGAGGCCGCGTTGATCCGAGACGGTCTGGAGGTGCGTCACCAGGCCCGTGGCACCAACGTGCCCATGTTTCGCACGTCAATCGAGTGCGAACCTGTGGGACCCTTCGCCGGAGAACTGGTGGTGTCAATGAGACCCTACAGCCCGGCCGACGTGGTGCGAGCCGTGGAAGTCACCTCGCAGTTTCCCCAGGTCCACGGATCACCCATCCACGTGGGCCTGCCGGAACTCCTGGGGATTGACGACCTCGCGCAACCGGACTTCGGCGACGCGGTCCCTGTCGGAGACGATGAACTGCCGGTGTTCTGGGCCTGCGGAGTCACGCCCCAGGCGGTGCTGGAATCCGCACGAGTTCCCTTCGCGATCACCCACGCACCCGGCTGCATGTTTGTCAGTGACGTCCGCGACGACCAACTCGAATCGGATGCCCCCTGATCGAGCCATCGGCATGGCCCAGATGGTGTCCGTCTCGACCCCCTGGCCCCATCTCAACACAGCCGGTGTGCAGTTTCCCGGTCTTTTTTCGTCCCACACGTTTGAGAACCCGTATCGCCGTCGGTAGGATGCGTGCATTAACCGCAGACTCGGGAGGCGAGTCCGTGTTTGGCAACTGTTGAGGAGAGTGAAGTCCATGCAGGACCGAAACGATCAAAAACGCAACGGGCCAGACTTCAGTCGTCGTGATTTTCTGAAGGGTTCAGCTGCTGCCGCGACCGCCACGGCGGTTGCCACGCAGGGCCCCGAGGAAGCGGCGGCCGCCAATCTGAAGACCAACGTCTTCGCGGCGACCGCACAGAACGTGACACTGAATGTCAACGGCAAGAATCACACCGTCAAGGTCGAGCCGCGGGTCACCCTGCTGCACGTCCTGCGGAACACTTTGAACCTGACCGGCTGCAAAGAGGTGGACGAACGGTCCGCCGACGGCGCCGACACGGTGATGATCGACGGCAAGGCCGTGCTCGCCGGTAGCCGCCTGGCAATCGAATGCGAGGGCAAGAAGATTCGCACTGTCGAATCTCTGCGGCAGGGCAACAAGGTTGACGAGGTCGTCTCGGGCTTCGTCAAACACGACGCCATGCAGTGCGGCTTTTGCACACCGGGCTTCGTGGTCGCCACACGGGTCTTCCTGGACAAGAACCCCAAGGCGTCTCTCGGAGACATCCAGAAGGGCCTGGGCGGCAACATCTGCCGCTGTGGCACCTACCAGGGCATCACATCATGTGCCCTGGAGATCTCGAAGGGAGGCAAGTGAGCCATGGCAGAACGCAAAGTTGCCTGGAAAGCCCGCAAGGACAACTCCCTGATCGGGAGCGATATCACGCGGATCGACGGCATTGAAAAGGCCTCCGGCCACGCCAAGTACGCTGCGGACATCAACACCGCCGGCACCCTGTTTGCCCGGCTTTTGACGTTCAAGGGCGGTGCCGCGGTCGTGAAGACAGTCGACACGGCCGATGCCGAGAAGACTCCCGGCGTCCGCGCCGTGCACGTCTTCAACGGTCCCGGCAAGGAAGTCCGCTGGGACGGGACAATCGTGGCCGCGGTGGCTGCCGACACGCCCGAACAGGCCGAAGATGGCGTGCGAGCCATCAAGGTCACCTACGAAACCAAGCCGCACTGGGTCGACGAGGAGGATCTCGCCGGTGCCACCAAGGCCATGCGGACCAAGCCCCTGGGTGACAACCAGAAGGGCGAAGTCGATGCGGCTCTGAAAGCAGCCAAGCATGTCCACACGGGCTACTACGGAATCGCCACCATCTCGCACATGTGCCTGGAAACGCACGGTTCACACTGCGAATGGAATGGTGAGGACAAGCTGAATGTCCACCTTTCGACCCAGAACGTCTCGGGTACCGGAGGCCAGTTCGCCGGACCACTGGGACTGGATGCCAGCAACGTCTCGATCACCTGCAACTACATTGGTGGCGGGTTCGGTTCGAAGTTCGCTGCCGATGAATGGGGCCTGGCCTGTGCACAGCTCTCCAAGAAGGCCGGCAAACCGGTCCGACTGATGCTCGATCGGGCAACGGAGTTGAAGATCGGGGGGACCCGACCGAGTGGGTTCGCCAAGGTCACAATCGCGGCCGATGCCGAGGGCAACATCACCGTCTGGGACAGCCACCACTGGGGCACCAGCGGAATCGCCGGCAGTACGATCGCGCTGGGACAGCTGCCCTATTGCTTTGACGGCATTCCCAACCGCAACCGCAAAGCGACGGGAATCTCAACCAATACCGGTCCCAACCGGGCTTGGCGAGCTCCCCCGCATCCGCAGTTGTGTGCGGTCACCGACACGGTTATCGACGACCTGGCAGCCAAGATGGGTGCCGACAGCTACGACATCTTCCTGAAGAATCTCGACAAGACGAAGAAACCAGACGTCTACGCCGAGGAGATGAAGATCGGTGCGAAGCTGATCGACTGGAAGGCCAAGTGGCACGCCCATGGCAAGGGTGGTGGTGGAGCCCAGAAACGTGGGCTGGGCATGGCCCTGCACCAGTGGGGCGGCCGCGCCGGAGCCACGACCTGTACCGTCAAGGTGCACCCCGACGGGGCGGTCGAGACCTTCCTGGGCAGCCAGGATCTTGGTACCGGCACCCGGACCGTGATCGCGATCACGCTGGCCGAGACATTTGGCCTGGGTGTCGCCGACGTGAAGGTCAACCTGGGAAACAACTCCTATCCCAAGGCCAATCCGTCAGGCGGTTCGATCACCGTCGGCGGTGTCACTGGGCCCCACCGGCGAGCCGGTCTCGAGGCCCTCTGGAAGATCTACGATCTGGTCGCCGCCAAGTACAAGGTGGCAGCCGATTCGCTCTCGGCCAAGGGAGGCAAGATCCTCTCGGCCGGCAAGGCGGTCTGCACCTGGAAACAGGCCTGCGGACTGCTGGGTGCCATGCCGCTGGAAGTCCAGGGACAGGGCCCCAAGGCCGACGGCCTGACTTCTCAGGGTGTCGGAGGTATCCAGATGGCCGACGTGACCGTCGACATCGAAACCGGCATCGTCAAGATCAACGAACTGGTCGCCGTACAGGACTGCGGCCTGATCATCGATGAACTGACT
Source organism: uncultured Planctomycetaceae bacterium (assembly GCA_964646205.1). GTDB lineage: Bacteria > Planctomycetota > Planctomycetia > Planctomycetales > Planctomycetaceae > UBA8437. Next base: position 29,331 of record CAZYAZ010000026.1, read on the forward strand.
GCTCGCAGCCAGGTGTACGGCGGCCTGATCATGGGCATCGCTTATGCACTCTCGGAGGAACGCGTGATGGACAATCGCACCGGGCGATTCATCAACGCTGACCTGGAGAACTACAAGCTGCCACGGATCGGTGACATTGGCGAACTGAAAGTCCACATGTACCAGCCTGATAGCGAGTACGAGCGGGGCGTGGTGGGACTGGGAGAACCCCCGGTCATCTCCACCGGGGCCGCAATTTCCAACGCCGTTGCCAATGCGACCGGTGTGCGGGTCCCCGTCCAGCCGCTGACTCCTCAGCGAGTCCTTGAGGCTCTGAAAGGAGGTCAAGCATGAGACCTTTTGAATACGCACGACCGCAGACCGAGGGCGAGGCCCTGGATCTGCTCAACGACCACGACGCAAACACGGCCGTACTGGCCGGTGGAACCGATCTCGTCGCCCTGCTCCAGAGCGACCTGCAGGCTCCCGAACGCGTGGTGGATATCAAGCAGATCGAATCGATGCAGGGTGTCACCGCCGACGAGGACGGCATCCTGATCGGAGCCTTGACCACGCTCGAGGAAATTGCCGAGAGCCCCCTGCTGGCCGACTACCGGTCGTTGGGCGACGTGGTCAACGGTGTTCGAGCGATCCAGATCCAGCAAATGGGGACCATCGGTGGCGATCTGTGCCACCTGCCCAACTGCTGGTTCTACCGCAACGGTTACGGGCTGCTGGCTCTCGAGAACGGGGAATCGCTGGTCGCCGATGGCGACAATCGGTACCACGCCATCGTCGGCAACCAGGGTCCCGCCAAGTTTGTCAGCGCCGCACGTTTTGCACCGGCGCTGATCGCATGGGGAGCCGACGTGAAGGTGATTGGGCCCGAGCCCGACGCCAGCGAATGGTTGCCGCTTGAGCACTTCTTCGTAACTCCCAAGGTCGAAAGCCAGGGGATCTCGGTTCTGAAACCGGGGCAACTGATCTCGCACGTCCGCCTTCCCGCGGCCGCCAACCGGATCAGTTCGACCTACGAGGTTCTGCAGATGGACGGCCTGGACTGGCCGCTGGCCACCGCGGCCGTCACCATCGATCTCGACGGAAGCGTCGTCCGCGAGGCCAGTATCGTGATGGGGCACGTCGCCCCGATGCCCTGGGTCGCTCATGAAGCCGCCCAGTCACTGGTCGGCCACGCAATCGATGAGGTCTCCGCCACGCGAGCCGGCGAGGTCGCCGTCTCCGGAGCAACTCCACTCAGAGACAACGCCTACAAGGTGCAACTGGCCAAGACGGCCGTCAAAAGAGCCGTTCTCGCGGCGGCCGAAATGCTGGAAGGAGGTCTGTAAGCCATGACCGAAGAACTTCACGTTCTCGAAAACACGACCACCCGCTGTCGTCAACTGCTCTCCAAGGGGCTCTACACCAATGCGGGCATGCCGCCGGGTGAGAAAGCCACCGGAGACGGCCACTTCTGGTGTGGAAAGACCCAGACGATTTTCGGACCCGATGACCGTCTCTGTGACGGCGAGAATTGCACGGATTCCACGCGCAGTTGCTACGAGGCCACCTAGGCCCAAACGACGTTTCAACTGAATTCTGACACCCCGGCGGGTTCCAAAACAGTGGATCCGGCGGGGTGTTTTCTTTGTCACCCCAGTGCCACCACAACCGGCCAGGCCACGCGTGTCGGTGTCGGACCACGCGATCACCTGGAATGCCCCGGGGAACACCTTCGACCCGCCACCTCGCACAGACATGGTGCCGCAGGACACGTTTTTCTCAGCATCACGTTGACGAGGTCGCTCAGCCGTGAGAGAATCTGTCTGTCCAATTGAAAAATGATGACCTGGAGGATCTCCGAAATGCGTCAACTTTGCTTGGCCCTCGCCCTGCTCTTCGTGTTTGCCACCACCGGACGAGCCGCGAACATCTCGGGCGAATACCTCGAAGCCCGCACCTGTGCCGTCTACACCGGCCCCTGCTTCGCCAATGCCGAGATGGGTTTGGCAGGCAAGGAAGCCCTGATGGCCTGGAAGATCGACAAGGGACAGTGGAACGGCGTGAACGTCGACGGCCTGGGTGCCGCCGTGATCGTCACCGCTGAGAACACGATCGGCTACGATGGGATCTTTCCGCTCCGAGCCGGCAAGATGAATGCCGTGATCCTGATCGATACGAAGGCGACGCCCGAACAGCACGCCGCGCTGGTCGATTTCGTCAAGGACACCGCCAAGACCTACACCAAAAACGTGGTCAAGATCCAACGGACTCCGATCGAATTGAAGAACAACCACCTGACCAAGCAGGCCCGCTTCACCGCCGGCCGGATTGCCGAGATCACGACCCGCGCCCTGAAAAAGAGCGACTGTGTCTGCACCAATGAGGTCGTGTACTACCTGCCGTTGACCAAGGTCGAGAACTTCAGCCCGGCCTTCAGTCTCAAGCTCTCCTACCAGGGCAAGGGACTCAACCGGCGATTCACCGACTTCGGCACCCGCAGTGCGTTCCTGGCGACCTTCCGTCGCTAGGCATCGAGCGCGACGCACCTGTGCAACAGGCAGTATTCGGCAAAACAACCGAATACTGCCTGTTTGTCATTTGTCACCGCCCACCAGATCCGGGTGACCGGTGACTCATGCCCGGTGAGTGTTTACAATGAAAACCGCACAACCCGTTCCACTATTGCCCATGGAGCCTTTCACGGTGAAACGTGTCATCCTGCCCGCCGTACTGATTCTGAGCGTCCTCCTGGTCTCTTCGGGGATCCTCCTGGCAACCGCCGCGGCACCCAGCCACAAGTTGGGACGCACCAAGGCCTTGCCCAAGGGAGTTGGTGTCAAGGTCGCTGGCCTGATCGACAAGGCCGGCTATCAAATCACCAGTCCCAAGGGTCCCGTTTGCAGTGTCTGGCTGGTCAAGGACGTGTTGATCCGCGACAAGTTCAAACCAACTCTGTCGATCAAGTACCCCTTCATCGCCGGACAACTTGTGGGCTTGCTTCAAGTTCACGACAAGAATGGGTACACCGACTTCCGCGGCCAGGAACTCAAACCGGGTGTCTACACACTGCGGTATGGCCAGCAACCCGAGGACGGCAACCATGTCGGCACCAGCGAACTGGCTGACTTCCTCCTGGCACTCCCCGCAAAAATCGACCAGGACCCCAAGCCGATTTTCGGTTTCGAGGACCTGTCGATGAAGAGTGCCAAGTCCGCCGGCGCCATACACCCGGCGATATTTTCGATGCTGCCTTCTGAAAAGCCGATCAAGATCGCATCGGTGACTCACGACGAGGATCACGATTTCTGGATTCTCAACGTTCCGGCCGCAGCCAAGTCCAAGACGAAGAAGGCCACCAAGGTCAACCTGCGGTTCATCGTGGTCGGCCGCACTCCGGAGTAGGCTCGTGAACGGCTCGGTCCGCTTCCTCCTGTTGCTGCTCACCGGTGCGCTGTTGGCGTTCCACGGCGACACCGTGCTGGCCGTTGCCCCGCCCCGCCCGGACAAAGCCGCTCGTCAACCAGCGTCGACAGCAAAAATCAAGAAGGAACTGTTTGCCGGGCAGGTTGTCATGCTCCGCGACGCTCTGAAACGCCGCGGGATCAAGAGCACCGATGAGTTCACGAAACTGGTGGTCCTCGAGAGAACCAATGGCGAACTGATCCCGATCGTTCCCGATTGGCGAGGACGGGCGTTCTACCAGGACAAGCGACTGAGAAACCGACCGGTGGAACTGGTCGGCTACCGACGCGCCGGCGTGCCTTTTCTCCAGGTCTTGATGATCTTCACCATCGACCGTCCAAAACCGCCCGCCAAGACCAAAACAACCACAAAAACCAAACCGGCCACCGGTAAGACGCTCAGGCAATACTTCGACTACTGGTGCGACATCTGCTCGATCCCGATGTACGAAATCAAGCAGTGCGAGTGCTGCCAGGGACCGATCCGGATGAGATTTCAGCCCCGCAGCCTGCCGTCTTACCTCACGAGTAATACAAAAAGCGGAGATCGGGCGAAGTGACCGGAACTGGAGGATTGCTCAACGACCGCGCGTGGAAATTCGCTGCGACGGTTCGCGACACCATCGACGACCTCCGCGGCGCCGCTCGAACTCTGGACTGTGGTGCGACCATTCTCGACCTGGGGATCGACGTCCCCGGAGGACTCGAAGCCGGGCTCGCCCTGGCCAGGCTCTGTCTGGCCGATCGAGGCCGGGTCTCACTCACCTCCGGCACCCAACCACTTGCTGGTTGGCCGTGCATCGAGGTCTCGACCGACTCCCCATTGGCTGCCTGCCTGGCCAGCCAGTACGCCGGCTGGCAATTGAGCATCGATGATTTTTTCGGCATGGGGTCGGGCCCGATGCGGGCGGCAGCCGGCCGAGAAGCACTGTTCGACGTGATTGGTTGCACCGAAACACCGTCGGCCTGCGTGGGAACAATCGAGTGTTCACAATTGCCCGGTGAGCCGGTGGTGGCATCGATCGCCGAGAAGACCGGGGTGGCAGCCGGCCAGATCCTGCTGGCGGTCGCTCCCACGGCCAGCCAGGCCGGTACGGTGCAGGTCGTGGCTCGAAGCGTCGAGACAGCATTGCACAAGTTGCACGAACTGGAATTCGACGTCTCCCGTGTCGTCTCAGGGTTTGGAAGTGCTCCGCTGCCGCCGGTCGCCGAGGACGACCTGTCGGGCATCGGGCGGACCAACGACGCGATCCTCTACGGCGGCACGGTCACTCTCTGGGTCACCGGCGATGACGACTCGTTGACGGAAATTGGACCGAGAGTCCCCTCATCAGCCTCCGACGCTCATGGGCAACCATTCCTGACCATCTTCGCCAAAGCCGGGCACGACTTCTACCAGATCGATCCTCACCTGTTCAGTCCGGCGGTGATCCGGTTTCTCAACGTCGACACCGGCCGAGTCCACAACTTCGGCCAGGTCGCTCCCGACATACTCGGCGAAAGTTTCGGGATCTGACCCGATCGTCGACACCATCCAATCCCGCGACCGGGACACCATCGCGTGCGAATCGCCGTCCTCTGCAATCCCGGAAGTTGGTACCTGGACGACCTCACCCGGGCCGCAACACTCCACGGTCACCACTGCGTGGAGGTCCGTTTTCCTCAAATCACGGCAACGATGGCGGCCGGAACGCTCGCGGACACCGATGAGGTTGTCAACGACGTCCCGGGGCAACTGGCCGAGGCCGACGCGGTCATCGTCCGCACCATGCCACCCGGATCGCTCGAACAGGTCGTTTTCCGGATGGATGCCCTGGCCCGCCTGGAACATCTTGGGATCACCGTGATCAATTCTCCGCGTGCGATTGAATGCGCCGTCGACAAATACCTTGCGACGGCACGTCTGCTCGCGGCTGGGATCCCCGTACCCCCAACGGTGGTCTGCGAGAGTTCCGAATCGGCGCTGGCGGCATTCGAGTCACTCGGTGGGGATGTTGTGGTCAAGCCGATTTTTGGTTCCGAGGGACGTGGAATCGTCCGGGTCAGTGATCCGGAGTTGGCATTGCGAACCTTCCGCACTCTCGAACGAATTGATGCGGTCCTGTACCTGCAGGCCTTCATCAACCACGGTGGTCACGACGACCGCGTGCTGCTGCTGGACGGAGAGGTCATCGGAGGAATGCGTCGGCACTCACAAAACGATTTCCGCACCAACATTTCGCAGCAGGGACGGGCAGAATCCTGGGTCCCCGACGAAGACGACATTCGACTGGCCCGGACCGCGGCGACGGCAACAGGCACCTGCCTGGCCGGAGTCGACCTGATCACAACGCCGGATGGACGAAGAATGGTACTGGAGGTCAACGCCGTGCCCGGCTGGCGGGCCTTCGCACGGGTCAACTCGATCGATGTCGCTGACCGACTCGTCACCTGGATCGAATCTCGCGCCGGTCGCTCCGCGAAGACGCCCGATTGAGTGCCCTGAGGTGGGGCCTCACTGCAGCGACGACCTGCTGATGACTCTTGTAGGGAACATACACCAGTCTCATCACGAACCCGTAAGCCCGGTCCACCTGGTAATCGGGGACAAACCACTGAAAATCCCAGGCGGGATTCGTTGGCCCACCCCCGGTCGGTGACTGCGCCATCCAGACGCGATCCCGCGACCGGAAAACCTGCGCCAGGGCCATTCCGTGGCTGACACCGTAATACCACGGCGACGTGTATGCGAACGGCGAAGGGTGATTGACCAACGTCAGTGGAAAACCATCGACGACCTTTGGCAATCGGCCACCGACCGGTGCGTGGGTGCTCGCCACTCCGTGTGATGGCGGTAGCCACCGAATCCAGTCACTCTTACCGTCAGCACCAACACGTTGTCCCTGGAAATGAATGGCCTTGTCCTCAGGACGGTCGATGTAACTGGCCCAGAACAGCCCAATGTATCCCTGTTTGAACGTCCTGGCTCGTGGAATGCATTCGAAGGTGTACTCGATCGAACCGTCATCGAGCAGTTCATAGCGACCACAACTCTCCAATTTCCAGTTCTTCGTTGGTGGTTGATACAACTCCACGGTCCGTCCATCAACCACTCGCAATTGCAAGCTCGACACCCTGGGCTCGAATTTCTCGGCCGACACCGTCAGCGTCCCGTCATGAATGTGCTCGTAATTCAGCCCCGCGTAAGGGGCCCGGAAGATATTGGCCGGACGGTTCTTGTGGGTCAATTGGGCGACACCGTTGTATCCGGCACGGTGCTCCGCCAGCAGAGAGCCTCCAGTCACCGCGGCATTGTCGACGATCACCGCGGCCACGTCGCCTCCCTTGAGGACCACGTGATGTGATTCGCTGGCCCGATAGGCGACGCGCGGATTGGTCAGGCTGGTCACCCCGGGGGCCGAGAACGGATGGGAAGCCCGCAGCAGCCCTGTTGACGCAGTCAGCACCGTCAGCACAACGAATCCAAACCGCATCCCACACCTCCCGGTCCCAATGATCTTCGGCACTTCCGGTTTTCCGCCGGTTCACTCCACTTCTCCGAGCATCCTACTCCCCACCTCACACCGGGCCAAGCCGGTCGATTCCCTAGCGGGACTCAATGCGTTAGTCTCGGTCTGAGACGTCGAATCCGCTTCAAACGGACCTCCTGGATGGAACTCACAGATCTCACCACCGCCTTGGCACGCGAGATGCCAGAAGTCCTGCGCTGGGGAGGTGCCCTGGCGCGGCGCATCCGTGATTTCAATATCTCGTTGCCCGGAAAGACCTCTGGCAGCCACCTCACCGACGCTCTAACGCTGGCCGACATCGGCGTACAGGAGATCCTTGTGGGTGCGTTACGGGATCGTGATCCCGTGTTCCGGTTGGCCAGGATCGAAGCAGAGGAAGAGAACGGCGATCTGCACCTTTTTGCTGATGACGCTCCATGGACGCTCGCGTTGGATCCGATCGATGGCACACGGCAATATCGTGACAAGACCGGTAACGGCTACGCGGTGATGCTCTCGCTGCGGACGCGAGACACATTGCACTACTCGCTCGTCTATCTCCCCGAGATGGGTGAATCGGGAACGTGGGTCGAGGCGATCGGTGACACGATTCGCGTCGGACCAGACAACCCACTGCAACCGGCTCGCGACGCACTCGACGCGATCCCCCCGGTCAATCCCGCGGCGCGGCCCGACTCGCCGCAGATCTACTTGATTGGGTTCCAGGAACACGATGCCGCACGGGCTGATGATGTCACCGCGACGGGCCTCCAGGGAGTCGCACCCGATGACATGCCTGGCAGCATCTATCCCCTGCTGGCCGACGGGCGTTTTGGTGGCTCGTTGATCCACTCTCCCAACATCTATGACTTCCCCGTCTCATTGCACATTGCAAGAATCCTGGGAGGCGACGCGGTCTGGGTCCATGATGGGCAGAGTGTCCATTTCGACGAACTGTGGATGGACGAGCGAGCCGACATGCTTCGACTGCCCGGAGTCGTCGCTTGCAGCGCCAACCACCAAACGCTCGAAACGCTGGTCAAATTGGCCAGTGAATGGAGCCGCGAGCGATACGCCGACTGAGGCCCACTTGGGAGACAGGTGAGTTTAATGGCCGAGGTGATCGACATCAGAAACGGTGACGAGCAGGCAGTGGCCCGCGCCGTCACCCGCGCCGCCGAAGTGGTCGCAGCAGGTGGACTGGCGGCATTGCCCGATGAAGCCGGCTACCAGTTGATCGCCTCGATCTCGTCTCCCGATTCTGTTGACGCCCTGCTGCAAGTTCCTCCCGACGCCGATCACCTGGAACCGGTGGTCCTGGGGCAGGACGCCAGTAGCCTGCTGGAACTCGCAATGGGCCAGGACGCCCCGGGGAAATTGACCATGCGACTCGCTGACCGCTGTTGGCCAGCCCCTGTGGTCCTGGAACTTCCTCGCTCGTCGATCGACGGCGGAATGACAGATGGACCGTCCTGGCAATGGGCCACGGACCGACAAGATCTGTGGGTGAAAGTTCCCGCCCACGAGGTTCCGCGTGGGCTGTTGGACCTCGTCGACTCACCGCTCCTGGCTCGTCCATTGCCGGTCACCGAAACCGGAGACCTGGCGGCTGAAGCGGCCGATTGGGCCACGATCGTTCTCCAGGCAGGCCCGTCGCGTTACAGCGGTGGCGACACCAGAATCCGGATCGAGGACGAGGACTGGGAGGTCACCCGGGAGGGTGCGGTGGGAACAGCCACCGTGGCCCGGATGGCCTGTCGGGTCGTGGTTTTCGTTTGCACCGGCAACACCTGCCGGTCGCCAATGGCCGAGGCGTTGTTTCGCAAATTACTGGCCCAACGGTTACAATGCCGGGAAGAGGAGTTGGTAAATCGGGGTGTCCTTGTGGGTTCGGCCGGAGTGGCCGCCTACGGGGGAAGCCCGATCAGCCCGGAAGCGGCCGACAGTCTCAGGGAAAGGGGAATCGATTCCGCTTCGCACGTCAGTCAACCGCTGACCGCAGGGTTGGCGATCCAGGCAGATCACCTGGTGGCGATGACGCGAGGACACCGCGATTCGATCCTCAATGCCTGGCCCGACACCGCGTCCCGGCTCCGGCTCCTCGACCCAAACGGACTTGATATCGACGACCCGATTGGCGGGTCACCGGTCGTCTACGCGGAATGTTGTCGGGAGATTGAAACTCGTCTCGAAATCCTGATCGACGAGTTCCTAGGTTCCTCGCCGAATTGACCCGCGACGACGGTCCCGTCCACTTACCATTCAATTCACCTTTTGACAGATCCACCATGAAAATCGCCGTTGCCAGTGACCACCGCGGTTTTACAGTCAAGGGAATGGTGCTTGCACTCTTGTCCGAAATCGGGCACGAGGGACTCGACTGCGGTCCCGATTCCACCGACAGTGTCGACTACCCCGACTTCGCCGCTTCGGTCGCCGGAGCCGTCTCCGACGGAACCGCTGACCGGGGAATCCTGATCTGCGGAACCGGAATGGGAATGTGCATTGTCGCCAACAAATTCGCCGGAGTGCGAGCGGCCAACTGCCACGACGACCTGACGGCTGGCATGAGCCGACGTCACAACGACTCCAACGTCCTGTGTCTCTCGGCCGACCTGCTCGGAGATCGCCTGGTCAACCGTATGATCGAGATCTGGCTGGACACGGAGTTCGAGGGTGGACGACACGCCCGCCGAGTCGACAAGATCACCGAACATGAACCTCAACAGCAATCCGCACAGGTCACCGAATAACCACCTGGGCCCCCCTTCAACCGCCCCACCCGATCAATACAACTGAAGTGGCGACCACTGGGCCACACGACAGGGACGCAAACGCGAGCAAAACGGAGTTGAACAGCGATGGATCCAGCCACTTTGAAATACTCCCGGAGCCACGAATGGCTCCATCTTGATGGGAACACGGCCACAATCGGGATTACCGATTTCGCCGTCGAAGCCCTGACCGACCTGGTGTATGTCGAGTTGCCCGAGGTGGGCCGCGCTCTGGCCGCCGGAGAAATCTTCGGTGAGGTCGAAAGTGTCAAGGCAGTCAGTGACCTGTACGCTCCGGTCGCCGGAGAGGTCGTCGAAATCAACAGTGGATTGCCCGATGATCTCGATGCACTCGGCGAGGATCCTTTCGGCCGGGGCTGGATGATCAAACTGACGGTCACTGACGATTCAGCTGCCGAGGCCCTGATGGACCAGGCCGGCTACGAGGACCATTGCCAATCCGCTGGCCACTAAACACCACGTCGAACACCGCCTTCCCCACCGAGACGACTCGTGGCGTACCTCTTCAATACATCTGACGACATCCGTGCGATGCTCGAAGCGATTGGCGTCGATTCGATCGACGAATTTTTCGAGCAAATTCCCGGGCACCTGCAACTCGACCGACCGTTGGACCTTCCCGACGGGCTGTCGGAACCTGAACTCGAGGGACATCTCCGTGAACTGGCCGCCGCCAACAACGGCACCTCTTCACGTGTTTGCCTGATGGGTGGAGGAGTCTACAACCATTTTATCCCGGCCGCAGTCGACGAGGTCGCATCGCGAGGTGAGTTCTACACCGCCTACACGCCATACCAGGCCGAGGCGAGCCAGGGCAGCCTCCAGGTGTTCTTCGAATTTCAGACCTTGATCTGCCAACTGACCGGGATGGATGTCTCCAACGCCAGTCTCTACGAAGGCGGCACCGCCGTCAGTGAAGCGGTTTTCATGGCAATGCGGGTCACGCGACGTCACACCCGGGTCGTCGTCCTGGGATCGCTCCATCCCGAGTACCAACAGATTCTCGAGACCTATCTCGGAAATCTCTCGTGCCAACTCGATGTCATCGCCACGCCGGACGGGGCAGCCGACATCGAGATAGTTCGAGATTCACTCGACGAGGAGACCAGTTGTCTGGTGATACAGCAGCCCAATGTTTTCGGAGCTCTCGAAGAACTCGAATCACTTTGCGAGGCGGCTCACGAGGTCGGGGCACTGGCCATCGTCAACTTCGACCCAATCAGTCTCGGGTTGCTCAAGTCGCCAGCCGCCTGTGGTGCCGACATCGCGGTGGCGGAAGGTCAGTCACTGGGAATCCCGGCTCAATACGGCGGACCGTTCCTGGGCATCCTCGCTTGCAAACAACAGTTCGTCCGACAAATGCCCGGCCGGTTGATCGGACAGACTGTTGATCGCAACGGACAGCGTTGTTTTGTGCTCAATCTCCAGGCTCGCGAACAGCATATCCGTCGTGAAAAAGCCACATCCAACATCTGCACCAACCAGGGATTGCTCGCCCTGCGGGCCACTGTCTACCTGTCTCTGCTTGGACGACAGGGACTCGCGGAGGTCTCTGAGTTGTGTTGTCGCAAGGCACACTACGCAGCCGAGCGACTCAGCGAACTCCCCGACCTGGAACTGATGTTCTCACGCCCCTTCTTCAAGGAATTCACCCTGAGACACCACGGTGACGCCACCCAACTCATTGACCGGGCTGCCGCCGCTGGGTTCGATCTCGGCCCCGCCCTGGGAAGATTCCCTCGGCTCCGAGAATCTCTTGGTGATGCCGCCGATCAGGCACTGCTCATCGCGGTGACCGAACAACGAACTCGAGAGGAAATTGATCGGCTCGTCGAGGCACTCGCCACGCCTCCCTCGGTACCCACGGCTCCCGAAGCTCTCAGCAAACCCGCCTGAACACCATGCGAAACACACTCGCCACCGAACTCCTGTTCGACCTGTCTCAATCAGGACGCCGCGCTGCCTGCTACCCCGAGTCGGATGTTCCACAGCAATCAATTGACGAATTGATCCCGGCGCATCACCGCGATGACAGTGACGGACCGGCATTGCCCGAGTTGACCGAACCGGATGTGATTCGCCATTTTCTCAATCTCTCTACCCTCAACATGTCCGTCGACACCCACTTCTATCCGCTGGGAAGTTGTACGATGAAGTACAACCCCAAGCGGCACGAGCGGATGTCTCGATTGCCCGGCCTGGTCGACCTGCACCCGTACCAGAGACTCGATGACCAGCAGGGGATGCTCCGATTGCTGCACGACATGCAGGAGATGCTTGGCGAAATCGCTGGGCTGCCTGCGGTGTCCCTGCAACCGGCCGCAGGGGCACAGGGAGAACTGACCGCACTTCTGGTCGCATCGGCCTGGTTCCGCTCGCAGAAGCAAAATCGAACTCGAGTGCTGTTTCCATCCAGTGCCCACGGCACCAACCCGGCCAGTGCAGCGATCGCCGGATTCGAGTGCGTCCAGTTGGAGAACAGCCCTGGAGGACTGGTCGACCTCGATGAACTCAGTGCCAAGCTCGACGACCAAACCGCGGTGTTCATGATCACCAACCCCAATACGCTCGGGTTATTCGAAACACAGATCGAAGACATCGCCGCACGAGTCCATGCTGTCGGCGGACTGGTTTACATTGATGGGGCGAACATGAACGCCATCATGGGCGTCACCCGGCCGGGCGATTTCGGTGGCGACATGATGCACTACAACGTGCACAAGACCTTCACCGGTCCCCACGGAGGCGGAGGTCCGGGAGCAGGCCCCATCGCGGTCCGGGAGGACCTCGCCGAGTTTTTGCCTGGTCCGATCGTCACTCGTACAACCGACGAAAACGGCCAACCCCGTTTCGAACTCACCACCCCCGACCGCTCGATCGGACGCGTTCGCAGCCACTTCGGCAACGTGGGGATTTTGCTGCGAGGCTATTGCTATCTCAGAACACTCGGCCGGGATGGAGTCCGAGAGGTGGCCCGTCATGCCGTGTTGAATGCCAATTACCTCAAGAGCCTGCTCACCGGCATTCTGCCAGTTCCCTTTGGTGATCACTGCATGCACGAATTCGTTGGTTCGGCATCCAGCCTGAAGGACCAACGCGGCATCTCGGCGATGGATATTGCCAAGCGATTGCTGGACTTTGGCTTTCATGCTCCCACCATCTATTTCCCGCTCGTGGTCGCCGAAGCGATGATGATCGAGCCAACCGAAACTGAATCCAAGGCAACGCTGGATTCCTTTGCGGCGGCCCTGCACGAGATCGCCAAAGAGGACCCCGAGTTTCTTCATCTCGCACCCCATGCGACACCAGCCAGTCGCCCCGACGATGTGCAGGCCGCCCGCAAACCAGTGCTGACCTGGTCACCACCTTCCGACGACAACGACAGTTGATGGCTGCGGTGCCTCCTGCCTGCCGAATAGTCGAATTCGGAGTTGCACACACCGGCCAGTGGAACATGGCGTGTGACGAATGGCTGCTGGAATCGGTCCTGGGCGGTGGTCCTGCCACGGTTCGAGTCTACGCCTGGTCTCGCCCCACCGTGTCACTGGGCTACTTCCAGCAACCCGCGGATGTCGAATCCAGCCCGCGACTCACTGAAATCGACCACGTACGACGTCTCTCGGGTGGCGGAGCCATCGTTCACGATCACGAATGGACCTATTCGTGTGTCGTCCCTCCGGGTGACACCAGGAACAGCCCCGGTGATCGGCTTTATGCGCGAATCCACCAAACCCTGATCGATGAGATCAGCGCAATAGCGGGTCACAACATCCCCGAACTGCAACTCCGCGGACAGGCCTCAAGAGACACTCAATCGCCCGTGCTGTGTTTTTCTCGAACCGCAGCCGACGATGTCATCTACGGCGAACACAAGATCATTGGCAGCGCGCAACGACGAAGACGTGGTGCCATCCTCCAGCACGGTAGTCTCTTGCTGAAACGGTCCTCTCACGCCCCCGATTTCCCAGGCCTGTTTGATCTCATCCCCAGCCTGACTCTACCCAGTGATTTTTCTGAGTTGATGGCCCGAGCAATTGCATCAGCGCTCGAATGGAATGCCACCGTCACTCCACTCAACGACGGCGAAAAAAACGGCATCGATCAACTCGCAAGCCAACAATCGATACGGCCTCCCAGAACATTGGAATGACGAAGCCATTTCCTTCGGCGAGAATCCAAAACAAAGGGCAAAATCCCAATTTCGTTGACTTTTTCGTGATAGCCAAGTAACGTGGATTCGTGGGTTTCATCCTTTCTCCCCCGCATTTTTCTCAGTGACTACTCGACGGTTTTGTTTGGGCTTTTCCTCTTGTGAGAAGGCAGATTGGTCTGTTCTTCGACTGGCGGCGCTTTATTTTTCGATTCATGTTTCCGCCCTGCGAACAAACGGATTTCGGTACAACGTTGGATCATGTGAAGCGTCGAAAACGGGAAGACCTTCGATTGAGCGTCTTGGGGGAGATTCGTTGAGATGTTGTGTGCTGAGCTAAAAGCTGTCGGCGGACGGCATGATGGAAAACTGATCCCGCTGGAAATGGATCGGAAGTTCCTGATTGGTCGTGAACAAGATTGCCACCTGCGACCAAATGGCGAATCGGTCAGCAGACACCATTGTTGCTTCACACTCGATGAATATTGCCTGAGATTGCGCGACCTCGGCAGCACGAACGGCACACTCCTCAACGGAACGGCCATCACCGGCCAGGTCCAGCTCAGTCAGGGAGACCGAGTCACCGTCGGTCCCTTGGAATTCGAGATCCTGCTTCGGGAAAGTGAAGACGAGACCGATGAGGAGGTGGAGCCTCCGGAGACCGAAGAGACCAGCAACGAACCAACCGACGCCGTGGAATCCAGCGATGTCCTTGACGACGAACTCGGTGAGGACGAACCCGGTTCAGGCGAGACGATGATTGACCTGCCCGTCAATGACGCAGTCGAGACACTTGAAAGTGCTGCCGACACCGCGATGCTCTCCGGGGACACGACTGTCATCCCAAACGAGCAACAACAACAACAGTTGCAGGAGCAGCAGTTGCAGCAGCAGCAGCTGCAACAGCAATTGGCAATGCAGCAACAAATGGCAGTACAGCAGCAGCAACAGCAGCAAATGGCCATGCAGCAGCACATGGCCATGCAGCAACAGTTGGCCATGCAGCAGCAAATGCCGTTCGTTCAACAACCGGGAATGATGCCTGGAATGATGCCGCCTGGATTCGCTCCACAGGTCCCCCAGGCTCCGATTGAAATGCCGTCAGCGCAGCCGGAAGTTCCTGCAGCACCGACCGATGGCGTGCCCGATGTGACCTTGCCCGATCCTGCCACGACCGGAGCCAAGGATCCAGAGCCTGTTGTGAAATCAGACAATGCGACAGAAGGTGATGAAACGCCGAGTGCCGAGGAAAACCCCTCCAACATGGCCGAAGACATCATCAAGCAGTACATGCACCGCCGACCGTCGACCGGATCCTGATTTGCCGACACGCTCTCCGGTTTCGAGATCGACTTCACGAATCAGATTGACCGACGGCCCAACGAAACCGGAAAGGCCATTGTGACCGACTCAAACGAACAACAGAGCCGCTACCGCGAGTTTTTCGATCTGCTCCCGCTGACCCTGGAAGTTGCTGGGTTGCCACGCAGCGAACCAGGCCGGTATTACACCGAAGACCAACTCGAAAGCCGTCTGATCACTCTGCGCCACGCCTACCGGTTTTCACGACAGGTGGCTCGCGAGTGTATTCAGAAATAGCCGGGTTTTGGGGCTACGCCACGGCGACCCGCCTGCTGTAACCGGCATGACCTGCCGAAGCCGCCAACGTCGTACGGCTACTACAGACGCGAAACGGTCCGCTTGAGTGTAGTTCGCCGGGGGAACTGGTCGATCCCTGTCGAGGTGTCCCGTCGGTCTGCTGAAAGAGACCGACGACCTCCACAGCCGCCCCCAACCACCGGATTCACCCTCATGACGACTTCCAATCACACGCCGCAGGAAACCCACCGAGTCGATTCGAAGCACGAACCATCGGTTCGCCGCGGTCGGAACAAAGTGGAACGTCGCCGACATATCGATCCGACGACGTGCGAACGCGACTACGATCAGGGAGAGATCGAGTTCATGACGGCGATGGATGACTACAAGCGACGCAGTGGTCGCCAGTTCCCCACCTGGAGCGAGGTACTGGAAGTCATGCGAAGCCTCGGCTACCGCAAGGTGGCAGCCCCGTGCGAAATCAAGCTGTAACAGCAGAATCACGGCCAAACGTCATGATCGTGATGTCGTCGTTCTGATCGCGTCCATTCGCAAATTTTCGCACGTCGGCCAGCAACGCCTGCCCCAGTTCGTCGGCCTGCCGTGGTCCCGCCAGCAGGAAGTCCCGCATCCGTTCCAGGGTGTAGAGTTCTCCGTCCGGATTCATGGCCTCGTCAACACCGTCGGTGAAGATCACGATGATCTCGCCCTCGGCAATCGGCCGCTTGACGACCTCAAACGGAAAATCCTCCATCACGCCGATCGGCAATCCCACGCTTTCGGTATCAAATTCCTCGATCGTCCCGGCCGGAGTCACGATCATCGGGGACATGTGGCCACCATTGATCAGGGTGAGGTGGTGCTCGACGGGATCGATAATCGCCAACACGAATGTCACAAATCGGCCTTCGACGGCATTGGCACACATGTGGTTGTTGATCGCGGCCACGGCTTCTTCAATCGATGTCGCGAAAGCCATCGTGTTCTGAACACAACTGGAAATACGCGACATGATCAGTGCACCGGGAACTCCCTTTCCCGCCACGTCACCAAAAGCCAGGCAAATCTTGCCGTCTGGCAACTCCAACGCGTCGTAATAATCACCACCCACAGCCTGGGCCGCATCGTAGGAGGCAAAAAACGAGTACCCCTCCGCCTCTGGCAAGGTCTCGGGTAACAACGCCACTTGGACGCCCCGGGCAATATCAAGTTCACTGTCCTGTTTCTGCTTGGCCGCGAATGTCGACATAAGCCGCGCTGAGTCAAAACTCAATGCCGCTTGCCCCGCAACAGCCTGAAGGAGTTCGAGGTCATCGTTGTTGAACTGGTTGACCGGATTCTGTGTGTCCAGGTTGATCACCCCCATCACCTCGCCATCGATCCCCAGCATCGGCACGCACATCATCGATCGAATCGCAAGATTCGAGATTGATTGGCTTGCTGCAAATTGCGAATCGCTGGACGCATCAGCCGACAACAATCCGGCCCGATCTTCAACGACTTTATTGACGACGGTGCGACTGAGGGTCACCGTTGCATCTTCAGATTCTCGTCTGTGTTTCATCGCCCGTGGAACCAGTTCGCCCTGGTCGGTGTCCCGAAGCAGGACACACCCCCGATCCGCCTGGGTGAAAATCCCAAACAGCGTGTCGAGCACCTTCGGCAACAACGATTCGACGTCGACTGCCCCGGCCAGTGCCCGGCTGATCTCCAGCACTCCTTTCAATTTCTCCTCGGGCCGCACACCCAACGCACCAAAGCCATCACCGGTTTCGACCGATGCCATGATTGTGGCGTCATCGGCGTCATCCAGTGACACGCCCACCATCGTGCTGCCAATATCCCCCGAGGCACCGTCCCCGTCCTCGAACCGCATCAACACCGGTCCCAACTTGATGCGATCACGGCTCTCCAGTAGCGTCGCGTTCTGGATAACCTGGCCGTTAACGGACGTTCCGTTACCGCTCCCAAGATCCTCGATCGCGTACCGACCATCCTGCAGGAACACCCGTGCGTGTCGGCGGGACACCGCGTTGGACTCCAATTGCACGCCACAGTCGGGATGACGTCCGATCAAGACCTCCTGGCCATCCAGTTCGTGTGGGACCGCCTGTCCTCCCTGAAGCAACACCAATACCGCCATCGTCGACCAACTCCTTATGGGAATCGTCCTGCTCAGGACACTCCACCGAATACCGTTTCCACATTGCCTCGCAGAACCTGCCGCCCCAGGTCCAGTGCACGGGTTTCACTCCACCCCTGTCCGATGACAAAATCCGTCGCCAGAACCCGTGAGAGGATTCGACGATACATCCGGAACTTCGGCAACGCGAATTCCAGTTTGTACATGTCGCTATAATAGCCGATCTGCTTATGACGTGGGACAGCCTGCAAACGGCTTCTACAGTCCGTCTCGATGTAGGCCGGAATATTCGAATACCACCAGTGACCATTAGTCACCACGTTGGGGAAAATCCAACTGTAACTGACCAACTCCTGATTGCTGGTCGATGACAAGACCGAGATCGGGAAAGTCACACCAGGGAAAGCACTGAACAATTCACCATACTGCTTCAACGACGTGCGTTTATCGAACAGGTCCTGACCTTGGTACACACCGTCGGGGTAAACCCGCCGATTGACACCGATCATCAGGTCAAACGGAAGATCAAAGTCGGCACAAGCCTGTGACAACGTCCAAAACACCAACCGTGACACGGCTGTTGCTTCGTCGCAGGTCCATTCCGTGTCACCGTCGACTCGCGACAACGCTGCATCCGCTGCGACCACATCCGGCGTTGATGGGGTGAAGTCCGGTGGAAGGGAAATCGCACACGCCCTGGCACCACGCGAAGTGAAGTGCTCGAACAAGCGATCGAGACCCGATTTCAACGACGACGAATCCGAGATGGCAATGCCCGTTGATTTTTCGAATCGATCGCGGATCTCCTGGCGACCGAGGTGAAACACCAGGTCGTCGGTCCTCAAGCACGGCACGTAACGATTGGTGTCGAATCCGTCGAGCGGATCATCGAAATCGTTGGTGAGATAAACCTGTTCGAGACCACTCTTCTCCAGAACGGTTTCTTCCCAATCATCCGACGACATCGTCTGCAATGCCGCATCGTACACCGATTCCCAGTTGGCTGCTCCAATCCGATCCCCGTCAAACCCAAAGAACTCACGACACATTTCCACCAACCAACTCACCTGGACAGTGTTGTCCAGATGATCGAGGAACGGAGCCAGCCGGCCAACCAACTCGCGAGGCTCCAGCCCCGGTTCTTCGATCTGTTCTCGAGGCAAACCGGCCGAATGCGCCAACTCGGTGTAATAGTGGTACCCGAGAATATCGGCCAGCGTGCTCGAGGCTGCCGCACGAGGATTGATGTGCGTGTGCGGATCAATCAAGGGCAACTGCTCAAGTTCATCAAACAGCCTCTGGTGCAGTTGTTCGCTCATGGCTCGGTTCTCAAGAAACACCGCGATATGACGGTGGATCGGTGCGAAGACGGATTCCACCACCGTCGAACGGTGACATCACGGATTGCAGTTGTAGAAAGTGACACAAAAAAGCGACGGCCGCCATTTGGACCGTGGCGGCCGTCGCGGAACAATCGATCGGCTCGGACGACTCTCACCCCGAAAAACGCTTTACGGACTGAAGGCCTTGACCAAGCTTCCATTCTTGCCGTTCCAGAGTCGGACGACGCCGTCCTCACCTCCGGCCACGACAATTGACTCGTCACGACTCGACGCTGCCGCGTACATGAAGTCGGTTCCACCGCTGAAACTGCGGTAGTTCTGCCCGTTGCCAATCTTGTGGTAACGGACCGACTTGTCTCCACCACAACTGATCACGTTCTCACCAATTCCGACAAACCGCAGCGAGGTGACCTGTTTCGAATAGCCACCAATGGTTCGCCGCTGTTCACCGGTGTCAACGTTCCAGACCTTGATCACGTTGTCTGCGCCAGCACTGGCGATCGACGTGTTGTCTGCTTTCCAACTGACGTCGAGCACATGGTGCGTGTGTCCTTCGAAACTGCGAACATGCTTGCCACTGGCGACGTCAAAGATCTTGACAAACTTGTCAGCGGCCCCGGAAAGCAACTTGGTGCCATCCCGGGAGAACTCGGCGCCGAAGACCGTGTCACTGTGAGCGTCCTTGATTTCCTTGATCAGGGTTTTCTTGGCCACATCCCAGATCAACAATTCGCCACTTCGAGAAGGATCCCCACCACCGGTCACCAACTTGGTGCCATCGTGGCTGAAATCGACTGACAGTACACGGCTGACAAATGGTGATTCGCCAAGTTCCATGGGCTTGTCGGCCTTGGGCCCCAATTGTCCGGCAAGAGACCATCTCGGAGAAATGTCCCACGCGACCGACAATTTGTCAGCACCACCGGAAAGAACCATTCCCGAGGGAGCGACTGCCAAGGCTGTGATCGCTCCGGTGTGCCCGGCAATCATTTCAACGGCCTGTCCGGCCGCGGCGTACCAGACATGTATCTTCTGATCCGTGCCACCGGTCAGCAACAACTCGCCATCGGGTGAAAAGGCAACGACGGCAACTGACTTTTCTCCGGTCTTGACCGCGGCTGTTGCCTTGGTCACGGCCGCGTCGGCAGTTTTCTGTTGTCCATCCTTGGTCGCCTTGTCCGCATTGGCGGCCTTGAGAGCGACCTGGGAATCGGCCGCAGCCTTATCGGCCAGTTTCTGTGTCCGGTCGGCCGACGCCTGGGCATCGGTGACCTTCTTCAACTCGGCCATCTGCTTGGCCGTTTCCTTACCGGTATCGTCCTTGGCTTTCTTTGTCGTATCGTTCTTGGTCTGGGCCGCCTTGCTGGCCGCATCAGCCTTGGTCTTGGCCGCAGCGGCAGCCTTGGCCGCAGCAGCAGCATCGGTCGATTTCTTGGTGGCCGCGTCCGAAGCTTTCTTGGCGTCAGCCGCTGCCTTGGCCGCATCCGCTGCCGCCTTATCGGCTTTGGCCTTTGCTTCGGTGGCCGTCTTGACCGCAGCGGCCGCCTTTTTCTTGGCCGCGTCGTCGGCAGCTTTCTTGGCAGCTTCCTGGGCTTCTGTCAGTTTCTTGGCCGAGTCCGCGGCTGCCTTTTTGGTGGTCTCGGACGTCTTGGCCGCGGCGGCTGACTTCTTGGTTTCCGCATCCGCTGCCTTCTTGGCGGCGTCCCCAGCGGTCTTCAAATCGGTCGCCTTCTTGGCAGCGTCGACGGCTGCCTTCTTGGCTGCCACCAGTGCCTTCGCGGCCGCGTCAAACGCCTTGGCGGCCGCATCACTCTTGGTCTTGGCCGCATCGAATTTCGGCTTCTGGTCGGTCACTTTCTTGTCGGCCGCCACCTTGGCATCCTTGGCTTTTTTGGCCGCGGTCGCACGGTCCTTGGACGTCTTGTCGGCCGCCTTCTGTTTGCCGTCGGCCACGCCCACCAACTGCTTGGCGACACTCTGTTCTTCAGTCACGCTTGCCAGCGAACGTACGAGTCCCAGATCGCCCTTCATTTCGGCCAGTTGCTTACCGGCCATATCGTAGAGCCTGGCAAAGTTACCGGCGGCAGCGGCAATCGCTGCCCCATCGGGACGTACCGCGACGTCTGTCACGGGTGAACCCACGTTGATACTTCGAATTTGGTTTCCCTTGGTCACATCAAAAATCCGCACGGTGTTGTCACCACTGGAGGTGGCGATCTGCGTTCCGGCCGGAAGGATCAAGGCCACGCCGGTGACCGGCTTTGTGTGCCCCTTGATTTCCAACACCGGTTTCGGACCAGCGTTTGCGGCCTTCTTGTCATCCTTTTTGGCGTCCGCTTTTTTCTCGGCAGGTTTGGGCTTCGCCGTTGTCCAGACTCGAACAAGATTGTCGGCATGAGCCGTCACCAGGCGGGCACCGTCCTTGGTGAAGGCGACATCATTGATGGCAGCCGGAGTCGCGACCTGCCGTACAACACTGCCATCAGCAACCTTCCAGACACGAACCGACTTGTCTTGGCTACCGGATACCAACTGGCCACTGGATGTTACGAGTTTGGAGAATTCCGCCTGTGCTTTCTTAGCGGCCGCGACCGCCATCTTGGCGGCGTCAACCGCCTTCACGGCCGCCGTAACGGCATCAGCCCGTTTCTTTTTCTCTGCGGCAATTGCGTCGTCCTTCAACTTCAACGCTTTCGGATCGAAGGACTTCACCGCTTCCTCCGCGGTTCCTTGATTCGTCACAGCGGTCGCCAGGGCGATCTCCGCAGTCGTTGCCACACCGTCCAGCCGCGACCTTTCCACCGGATGAGGGAAAAACGCCAGGCCGCTGACAACAGCGGTGTGCCCCTTGAGTTCCCGAATCACCTTGCCGTCGGCAAGATTGACCAGGCGAATGACATTGCCACCATTGGCCACGGCAGCCGTCTTGCCATCTGCACTGACAGCCGAGGCCGTCACGGCGGCCGCGCCAGCCAGTTTCGAGGCCTGCCGCGAAGCGTCGCGTTTCCACAACTTGACGACACGATAACCACCGGTCGCCAACATGTCCCCGGCCGGGTTAAATGACATCGAGTGCACGAAATCCCGATGGGCTGCCCCACCGGGATACATGGCCTTGTCCTGGAACTTGATCGCCGCCAGATTCGGGTCGATCAACTGGGTGACCTTCTTGCCCAGTGTCGTGTCATAAATTTCGACCTGATTGGCACGGCCAGCCGCAGCAAACCGGTTCCAGGGCGAGATCGCAACGCTGTAAACAGCCTTGGCCGAATCCGGCAATGGGGCGAACTGCAGCATCTGCTTGTTGCCGCCGGAACCGCCCAGGGCGCCCTCGAGAATCCACTGCCGCAATAACCCGAGTTCACGTGGGGTCAACGACTTGGCGTCCTGGTTGTTGGGCAACGGGGGCATATGGGGCTTCTTCTGCCGTGCTGCTACGAGGTACAGCAGGCTCTTGTCCGGCTGCTTGGCAACAATCGACGCCCCGCGCTTGCCTCCCTTGAGAATGTCCTTGATTTCCTCGAGAACCAATTTGCCCTCGTTGATCGCCACGTTGTGGCAGGCGATGCAGTTCTGTTCCAGCACCGGGTAAATATCCCGCTGGAAATCAACTGGACGCCCCAGCTTGACCACCTCGGGTTTGATCCCTGTGGTCTTCGCGGCCTTCGTATCGGCGGCGTTAGCCACCAGCAACGAATCGGCAACCAGTAGGCCACCGGCAATCGCCAAGCAAATCAGTGAACGTGAAAGAATCAAACGCATGGCAATGCCCCCAGAATTGGCTTGCTGTGAATCGTGTCTTGGATTTTGTACTTGGTAGGTGTGACTACTTGGCCACCTTGATCGTGATCGGTTGGTCCACCAGTGCTTCGCGACCGTCGTACTGCATCTTGGCCCGCACCACCATGTTGGCCAATCCGCCCTCGGTGGCCTTCGGTCCTGCGGCAATCGAGAGTACACCCTCGGTCTTGTCGGCTGCGATGGTCACCGGAGCTGCCTTCAGATCCGCTATGCCCTGGGGCAATGGCAGGCTGAGCGTAACAGGTCCCGTGAAACCATTGGCGCGGGTGACAGTCACCTTGACGTCGAGCTTGGCGCCGCGTTTGAGGTTGCCACCACCTGGAACCTCGGCCTTCAGCGTCGCCGGGTTGCTGCGAATACTGATGATGATCGGTCCTGACGGTGGAAACGCATTCACATTCTTGGCCTTCGCCGCCGCAGTCGCTGCCGTGACTTCCTTGTCCGCAGCGGCTTTTGCGGCCTTCGCCGCCTTGTCCTTGTCGGTCGCCGTCTTGGCCGTCGCGTCGGCCTTGACCTTCGCTGCAGCCGCGACGTCCGAGGCTTTCTTGGTGTCCGCTGCGGTCTTGTCGGCCTTTGCCTTTGCCGCGGTTGCCACCTTCACCGCATCCGCGGCCTTCTTGGCAGCAGCCTGGGCAATGGTCAATTTCTTGGCTGCGTCGGCGGCCAGCTTGGCAGCAGCGTCACTGGCCGTCTTGGCGGCAGCGGCAGCCTTGTCGGCCTTCGCCTTGGCCTCGGTCGCCGCCTTGACCACATCGGCAGCCTTCTTCTTGGCAGCGTCGTCGGCAGCCTTCTTGGCAGCAGCCTGTGCGTCGGTCAGAGCCTTGCCCGCATCGGTCGCCGTTTTGGTGGCGGTATCACTTGCTTTCTTCGCGTCGGCGGCCGCCTTGTCGGCTTTCGCCTTGGCATCGGTCGCAGACTTCGACGCCGCGTCAGCCTTTTTCCCTGCCGCCTGGGCCGTGGTCAGTTTCTTGGCCACATCGGCAGCCAACTTGGTGGCTGCATCGGAGGCTTTCTTGGTATCAGCAGCCACCTTGTCGGTCTTTGTCTTTGCGGCATTGGCGGTCTTCAGTTCAGCCGCAGCCGTCTTGGCCACCTCACCAGTTTTGGTCTGAACGACCTTGGCACGCTCGACCCGAAATG
This sequence comes from uncultured Planctomycetaceae bacterium, assembly GCA_964646205.1. Classification (GTDB taxonomy): domain Bacteria; phylum Planctomycetota; class Planctomycetia; order Planctomycetales; family Planctomycetaceae; genus UBA8437. The sequence goes on from CAZYAZ010000026.1 coordinate 53,230, forward strand.
GATTGCGACTGTAGGACACCTGCCCCTGGGCCCGCAGATAAAGGGCGTAGGTCCCGATCGGAGCATTGGCCGGCAGGAAAATCCTCAACAACTCGGAGTTCTTCCCCTTGTTGATCGGCTTGTTGGCAACCTGGACGTTTTTGGGCTGCCCAACCCAGGTCAGTGTCACGTTGTTGTCAAAACCGTTTCGCTTGGCCAGCTTGACCGGCACCAGGATTTGTCTCAACCGGTTGGCATCAACCCGGACAACACTGTCGGTTTGAACCTGGAACGGGGCCTTTTCTTTCATCACCGAGACGACCAACGAATCAGCGAGTCGCGAAACGGCAGAGTTGTTCTGAGCACCGTTGAGCACGATGGTGCCAACGCGGGCCGCGTGGGCCAACGGCTTAGCAGCCGCGACACGAGCTTTCTTGGCAGCGACTGCCGCAGCCTGCGTCTCGGTCACCTTCTTCTTCGCATCCGTTTCGGCCTTCTGAGCGGCCGTCAGCTTGGCCTGAGCGGCCTTCAACGCCGCATCAGTCTTGTCGAATGCTGTCTTCGAGGCCGTGGTCACCTTGGCGGTGTCGGCAGCCTTCTTGTCAGCAGCGACCTTGGCCTTGGCAGCGGCATCGGCAACTTTCTTGGTGTCAGCAGCCACCTTGGCCGCCTTCGCGGCGGCGGTCTTGGCATCAGCTGCAGCCTTGGTGGCATCGGCCGCTGCCTTGTCAGCCTTGGCCTTCGCGTCGGTGGCAGCCTTGACCGCCTCGGCAGCTTTCTTTTTGGCAGCATCATCGGCGGCCTTCTTGGCAGCCGCCTGGGCATCGGTCAATGTCTTGGCTGCCGCCTGGGCCGCCTTTGTCGCATCAGCGGCCGTCTTGGCCGTGTCCGTCACCTTCTTCTTGGCCGCCGTATCGGCTGCCGCTGCGGTGTCTGAAGTCTTCTTGGTATCGACGGCCTTTTTGTCGGTGACAGCCTTGGCCTTGGCCGCTTCTGTCGAAACCTTGTTATCGGCCGTGTACTTCTTTTCGGCGGTGGCTCGTGTCGTCTGGGCCTTCGTCACCACATCGGTTGCCGGTTTGATTGCCGCGGTCGCCTTGGGAACAGCGGCTATCGCGGCGATGACGGCCTTGTCGGCCGCGGTGACTGCCGCAACCTTTGCCGGATCGTCGAGAGTGGCCTTGCCGACCAATCGGACAGAAGCGGTCAACTCCGGAGCGTCCTCAGTCGCAGTGAAGACCAGCGGTGCGCTGCTCTGCCCAACTCCAATTGTGGTTCCCAGACAGACAACTCCCTTGGGCAGCCCCTCGGCAGTCACCTCGATTGCCGCATTGAAACCGTCCCGACGAAAGACCAGTGCACGGCACAAGAAATGTTCTCCCTTGCGAAGGGCAATGCCGTAATTCTGCGCCGTGTTGCTGTTCTGGCCCGTGTTCTGCCCCACCGGCAACACAACGACTCGAAAATCGCGATCTTCAGGCCGGATCGAAAGGCGGTACACGTGACGCGCCGACCCGACACCCTGGAAATTCCGGTCGCGTACCGTGACACGATACTTGCCATCAGCCGGAGCTGTGAAGCGATAGAACGGGTCATCGGTGGCAGTGTCGAAGTGGTTAGCAAACAGGTTGGTGGCGTTGTCATCCACGGCGGTCAATCGCTTCGGATCGGCCTCTTTCCCATCCTTGCCCACTTGCACCTGATCGACGATCAGGTAGGGATCGGCGGGCGCCCCGATGCGTTGCGAGTACACCTCGATCCAGAAGACCGTCCCGGCCTTGGCCTGGAACTCGTAGACATCCTGGTCACCTCTTTGCTGCAGCACGCCGGTGATGTCGCCTGGAACCTGGATCTTCTGCGCCTTGTCGGCCGTATTGTTCGGTTCAGCCTCAACAGCCATCGTTCCGGCAGCAAAATAAATCGACACCGGATTGGAGACACCGTTGTCAGCCTTGAGAGTGTATTCGAAGGAATCCAGGCCAGCGGAAAGCGGCTCGATTCGGTTGCCGACCAAACCGATGTCGGCGTTGTTCTTGGGAACAGGAATCTTGACGACCATCTTCTGCAACTCGCGGCCACCAATACGGATGCCAGCCGGCTGTCCGCCGGGCAGGTTCCGGCCATAGAGCGTGAAAGTTCCAGTCGTGCCGGGCACTCCGGCCGCCGGCTTCACAAAATCGATGTGCGGATTCGTGTGAGCGGTCAACAGGTACGTGTGAGCAACTCCGCCAGCAAATCGTTCGTCGAAGATCTTGACGATGTAGTCACCGTCGGCCGGCAAAGTGATGTCGGTCACGGGATCGTGCCCAACCTGCCGTCGAGTGAATGACAACAACCGGGCACGACCGTTGGCCACGCTGTAGATCTCGCAAATGGCGTGCAACGCCGAGTCAACTCGGGTGGCCTGGCAATCGACAACGACCCGCTGCCCCTGTTTTCCAGAAAATTTCAGGTAGTCAACGTCGGCCGCTCCATTGACCTGGCCATACACCGTTTTGCCCAGCGCAAACTCATCCGCCTCGGCGATGGTGTTGTTGCCCTCGGATTCCCGAATCACCTCGCGGCTGGTCACCGCGAAAGCCATCGGATTGCTGCCGCCAAACAGTCCACTGACGCGGGCGTCGTAGAGTCCCGGTGCGACGTCCTTGCCAACTGTCACCACGAAGGTGTTGGCCACCGGGGTCTTCTTCCCACCAGATTCGGTGGTTTTTTGTACCGCCTTGATCCCCGCGTGCGAAAAACTCATCGCACTGACCTCGTCGATATCGGCACCCGCGATGGTCACCTCCACGGTCTTGCCAACCTGGCCGACCGGCGGAGTGACCGACGTCAATCGGGTTCGAGGCAATTGCCCCCAGGCGGTGGCCACCGGGCCACACACCACCGCCACGGCAAATGCCAGCGGGAGGATAGAGAGAGTTGAAGTAAACCTGCCGGTCCGTTGCGGGTGACGGGCGGAAGCCATGAAGATCCCTTCCTGCGGTGTACTGCGATGTCTTTTTTTTGGGGAAACCCAACCAGATCGGGCGGGACCGTTTCGCCGTGAGAGCAAGACGGTGGTGATCCAGGCAGGCTAGTCTAGTAAAGAGACCCGGCCTCTGGTGAAACCGGGTCTCCTTCCAATTGTCTGGTCTCCCAATCCGGCAACCTGTCGTGGTGTCCGGGAGCAGGGAACTGGATGGAAATCCTCTTGCCGCATCCAGGCGGCCATCATTTTAGTGGTTGAAGAGGAACTCCTTGGTGTTGATCAGAGCCCAGATAATATCCTCCCAGGCCACCTTGGAATCCTTTTCGTGCTTGGCCAAGTGGGCCATCGCGATTTTCATTTCCACGGAGTCCGGCTGACGAGAATACACCCAGCGATAGAGTTCGTTGATCTTGTCCTGGTTACTCCGTTCCTTGTCAGCCGACAGTTTCGCGGCTCGACCGGCCCCATCGGCGATCTTGTTCTGAACCTCGGAACTGTTGAGCAGGTGCAGGCTCTGGGCCAGATTGGCCTCCTGGGAGCGTTCACACTCACACGCCGTGTCGGCTTGTGGCTGCCCGAAAACCTTCAAGAAATAAGGCCCCTTCGAGGGATCGGGAAGTTGAACCGCCCGAGTTCCAACCGGCAACCCACCATAGCCCTGCTTCGACGCGGTCACCTGGTGGAAAGCGTCATAGAGAACTTCTGCCGTCAGCCGCTTGGGGTAATAACGCGAGAAGTTCTGCTTGTCCTTGAGGTTGTAGTCATTGGGCAAGGAACTGAGTTGGTAAGTATTCGACTGGCAGATCAATCGCACCAGCCCCTTGAGATCGAACTTGTTGGCAATGAAATGCTCGGCAAGCCCGTTGAGCAATTCCGGATTCGACGGAGGATTGGTAGCCCGCATGTCATCTTCGGGCTCGACGATTCCACGGTCGAAGAAGTGCTTCCAGTAACGGTTGACCAGTGCATGCGCGAAGAACGGGTTGTCCTTGCGAGCCATCCAGTCGGCCAGGTACTGGCGAGGATCGTGATCAACGGGAATTTCCAGGGCCGGACTTCCCAGGCCAGTCGGCTTGAGATTCTGACCACTGCGAGGATTCTTGGCCGAGGCGGCACCCGGATTGTGCACGATACGGCGATCCCGGGCCGTGCGAACAAAACCTGGCAACGTCACGTTTTTCTTGGTCACCCGACTGAAGAAGGCCGAGAACCCGTAATAGTCGTTCTGGCTCCACTTCTCGAACGGGTGGTGATGGCAGCGGGCACATTGAATCCGCAGGCCCAGGAACAACTGCGCGGTGTCTTCAACCTGCTCATTGACCTGGTCGACCTCGCGGAACCACACCACGCCGGGCGACTCGGTCCATTGCCCGGAAGCCGCAATGATCTCGCGAACAAACTCGTCGTAAGGCTTGTTGGTGTAGAGACTGTTCCAGATCCAGCGATAAAACGCGTAGGTGGATCCAGTGTCATCATTGCCCCGCTTCTTGTTCCGCAGGACCATATTCCACTTGTTGGTGAAATAGTCGGCGTATTCGGGACTGTCGAGCAACCGATCAATCACCTTGTCACGTTTCTTGGGATCCTGATCGGCCAGGAACTTGGCAGCTTCCTCGGCCGAGGGCAAGGCCCCGGTCACGTCCACGTAGATGCGACGCAGGAATGTGGCATCGCCGGCAATCGGAGATGCAGGAATACCCAGCAATTTGAGCTTCCCAAAGACAGCCTTATCGACCAGGTTTTTCGAGGGTGGCATTGCCGCCACGTCGGCCCCCAACGGGATCGTCGCACGGAAAGTCGACACCTGGCCCTGATAACGAGCCATGATCGCCACTTCACCGGCCAGATCCAGTGTCTTGATCAATCCGGTCACCGTCGCTTCGGCCATCTCCGTGTCATTGGCCTCGTAGAGAGCCATACGGGTGACATCCTCGACGGTACCGTCACTGTATGTCGCCAGGGTGGCAATCTGCTGGTCACTGCCTCGATCCATCACTCGCGTGACGGGATAACACTTGATTCCAACCACGACGGGATCAGTCGCTTGGCCGCGGGGCATTCCCTGCTCGACCCAGCGGTAGATCAACCGGTACTCGTGGCTGTCGACGTCCATTCGCTTTCCGCCGCCGTGAGGCGACCGACCAACGGCTTTTGTCAGCAAAAGGCTGTCGCCGGGGGCTGAGGGAAACAATCGCCGCCCACGGCCTTCCTTGACCAAAAACTCATAATCGTCTCCTGGATAGAAGCCCAACAATGAGAGTTTGAAGCCATTCTGGCCGCTGGCTTTTCCGTGACATCCGCCACTGTTGCAGCCCAACTTGGTGAAAATTGGGACAATCTGGTTTTTGAAGTTGATTGGGATCTGCTGTGACACACCCTCGACCTTGATCTTCAACGTCGCCGACTTGCCAGCGGCGTCAGTCGCGGTCACCACGACGTCGCCGTCAGCCGCCGGAGTCACCAGTCCAGTCTCGTCAACCGCGACGATGCCAGCCGGGGCAGCCGAGTACTTGACCTTGTGCGTGTAATCACGAAGTTGGCCGCTCGAAAAGACACCCGTCACGTACAACTGCTGACGAGCATCTCGCCCGCGGACCGTGAGCCCCGTTCCGGTGAGATTCGGTTCCACTTTCAGGGACGTCAGCGTCCCGGGATCTCCCAGTCCTTTGGGTTTTGCCGGCGCGGCAGCAACGGCCACCGTCGTCAGGGACAACACGGCCAGTGCCGCGAAGACAACCTGCATCCTGTTCCAGCTTCGACTCATGCGAATAATCCCCTCGTTTTTTCGAAGAGCCGCCACCGCCTGCGGCGGGGCGCCCCAATCCGTTATGTGTTTTTCAACGTTGGTCTAGTTCTTTGTGATTCGTGCGCCGCACTTTCCACGATCCCTGTCAGGGACCACCATGGTTTACATCGGCGACATCTGGGTGTGGTAGTAGTTGGTGTGACGATTTGGTGGGTCTAATTTCGGCGGGATGGATGGGCACAAAACCCAGTACATGATACGCAACCCTGCACCGTTGGTGCAACATTCCTCCATCGAACGGACAACATATCAATATTGACCAAAATGTCAATTAGTGTCCGCTGGAGGGGACATGAGGATTGAAACATTCTAAGACCGCTCACTTCTCCAACTCGTGAAGGTCCAAGCGGATTGGTCGTTGGAACCACTCATGCCGAGGCTCTAGAATGGATGACAGTCGACCGGAGAACTATCCCGACGTTCCGCGAGTCGGCTGCCTGCCCCTTTGACGCCCTCTCCACCACCTGCAGTACCCAATTGAGCCTATATAAGTAGTTGGGCGCGCCAGCCTGGCCCCAAGCCATTCCCTGGTGATTCGCCGACAGCCTTGACTCGACCAGCCAAGTCCCATGGTATTGGACTCTTCGAAAGCCCCCGATGAGTGATCTCATGTCCGAAGCGACCGACGAGCCACGATTCAACACGATCGACGAAGCAGTTGATGCGTTGAGACGTGGGCTGATGGTGATCGTCGTAGACGCCGCCGAACGTGAAAACGAGGGCGATTTTGTCTGTGCGGCCGAATCCATCACGGCCGAACAGGTCGACTTCATGTTGCGTCACGGCAGCGGTGTGCTCTGCGTACCGATGTCCGAAGACTGCGCCGAACAACTGCAACTCGCCCCGCTGTCGGACAACCACGGCCCCGGCCCCCAGACACACACCAACTTCCTGACCCCGGTGGATCACGCCAATGCAGGTACCGGGGTCAGTGCCGCCAACCGGGCGATGACGATCCGGGCACTTGCCGACGCAAACAGCCGACCCAAGGACTTCGTCCGCCCGGGCCACACAAGCACACTACTGGCCAAGGCCGGCGGTGTGCTCAGACGGGCCGGACACACCGAGGCGACAGTCGACCTGGTCCAAATGGCTGGAGGGCCTCCGGTCGGATGCCTGATCGAAATCCTCTCTCAACATGGCGACGGCATGGCTGACGCGGCCGAACTTCGCCAGATCGCCGAGGAATTCAGCTTGCCGATCATCTCGATCGAAGACCTGATTCGACACCGACGGATGCGTGAACAACTGGTGGCGCGAGAGGTCGAGGTGCCAATCGTGACCCGATTTGGACCGACCCGCGTCATCGCCTACTCGGTCGATCACGAAGACCAGCAACCCATGGCAATCGTCTGGGGACAACTCTCCTCGGTCGAAGCCCCCCTGATCCGCATGCACTCGTCCTGTTTCACAGGTGACGTCCTCGAATCTCTCCGCTGCGACTGCGGTGACCAGTTGCACCTGGCCATGGATGCCATTGGCCAGGAGGGTGTGGGGGCGGTGATCTATCTGCCACAGGAAGGCCGTGGCATCGGACTTGTCGCCAAGCTCAAGGCCTACCAGTTGCAAGACCAGGGCTACGACACCGTCGAGGCGAACCACAAACTGGGCTTCAAGGCCGACATGCGCGATTACATGATCGGCCTGCAAATTCTCAAGGACCTGGGACTTTCACGAATCCGCCTGCTGACAAACAACCCGAACAAGGCAGATGCCTTTCCCGCCTGGGACCTCGAGGTCGTCGAACAGGTTCCGATAGTGGCCCCTCCCGAGGCGCACCGGGCCGGATACCTGGCGACCAAAAAAGAAAAACTGGGACACAACATTCCCGAATCGGCCATCACCGGCGCAGACACCGCCGGGGACAACTCGGCCCCCGAGCCATCACGGCACAGCTTGCAACCTGACCGGTGACCACTATACTTGGCTCTTCCCGTTCCCGTATGGACGGATTCCCCGCGTAATTCCCGAGACCGCTGGAGCTTGATAATGGGTCAGAAATGTGCCATTTGCGGCAAGTCGCCCCAGGTCGGTAACCGCGTCTCACAACGAGGTAAGGCCAAGTACCTCGGTGGCAACGGACGGAAGACAACCGGGATCAGCAAGCGGCGTTTCAAGCCGAACCTGCAGAAGATCCGTACCCAGCAGGGTGGCGGAACGGTGACCCAGCGTGTCTGCACCCGCTGCATCCGTAGCGGCCTGGTCCAAAAGGCCGTGGTCCGCAAGGCGTTCACCGAGCCGTCGGCCGGTTGAGAGGCCAGTAGGAATTCACCCGTCCGCTGAGCGGGGTCTCTCGCTCCCGGTGGTGTCATGCCCGAAACGCAACCCGACAAGTCACCCGGCACGACCTTGACCCGGGAAGACGTACTGCGAGTCGCCCGACTGGCCCGCCTGACGCTCGACGAAGCTGAAATCCAGGCCTTCGCCGATCAACTGGGGCAGGTGTTGCAGTACGTGGAAGTTCTTCAACAGGCCGACACGGAAGGTGTCGAACCACTGGCCGGGGCATCGGCTGGCACCAACGTATTGCGAGAGGACCAGCCGACCGAGTCCCTCCTCCGCCAACAGGCACTCTCGGGAGCGCCACGACACGACGACCATTTTTTTCTGGTGCCTCCGGTGCTGGACACCTCGGCCGAGTGATTCTCCAGGTGCCCCAATGACCACCTGTCACGAAACCGTCACCGAATTGCTGGCGCAACTCGTCGCCGGCGACACAACGTCGCTCAACCTGACCGAAGCCTGCCTCCAGGGGATTGCTACTCACGACGAAGCCGTCGGAGCCTTCCTGCACGTCGCCGGCGATTCGGCCCGCGAAGCGGCCGAGTCGGTGGACCGAAGACGCGCAGCTGGTGAACCGCTCGGCCCACTGGCCGGGCTACCCGTGGCAATCAAGGACGTCCTGGTCACCACCGACCAGCCCACCACCTGCGGCAGCCGCATGCTGGAGGGCTGGACGCCTCCCTACGACGCCCATGTCATCCAACGCCTCCGGCAGGCCGATGCGGTCCTGATCGGCAAAACCAACATGGATGAGTTCGCGATGGGATCGACGACCGAGAACTCGGCGTTCGGTCCGACCCGCACCCCCTGGAAACTCGACTGTGTCGCCGGCGGTTCCAGCGGCGGCTCGGCAGCGGCCGTCGCCGCCGGCTTTGCACCGCTGGCGGTAGGCAGCGACACCGGAGGCTCGATCCGCCAACCCGCGTCCTTCTGCGGAGTGGTTGGGCTCAAGCCCAGTTACGGCCGGGTCAGCCGTTACGGACTGGTTGCCTACGCCAGTTCGCTCGATCAGGTCGGGCCGTTCGCCCGGGATGTCGCCGGGGCCGCCGCTTTGCTGGAAGTGCTTGCCGGCCACGATCCGAGGGACGGAACGTCCGCCGATACACCAGTGCCCCACTACCAGGAACAACTCGATCACCCCCTGGATGACCTGAGAATCGGAATCTGCCCGGAACACTTTGCCGAAGGACTCGACGCTGGCGTCCGCGAAACTCTCGAACAAGCCCTGGACGTGTACCGAGCCCGGGGAGCCGTCGTCGAGGAGATCGACCTGCCACACGCACGATTCGCGGTGGCCTGCTACTACCTCCTGGCACCATCGGAAGCCAGCAGCAACCTGGCCCGCTACGACGGCATCCACTATGGCCGCCGAACCGAGGAATACGATGGACTTGTCCAGATGTACTCCGATAGCCGTGGGGCCGCCTTCGGACCGGAGGTCAAACGACGGATCATGCTCGGCACCTACGCGCTCTCTGCCGGCTACTACGACGCGTATTACCTCCGGGCCCAGAAAGTCCGACGACTGATTGCCCAGGACTATTCGCGAGCGTTTGAGTCTGTCGACGTGATTGTTTCGCCGGTCGCCCCGACCCCGGCGGTCCCGGTGGGCCAGTTGGCCGACGACCCACTGCAGATGTACCTGGCCGACACCTACACCATCAGCGCCAACCTGGCCGGCCTGCCGGGCATCTCGATCCCCGCCGGGTTCAGTTCCGACGGACGGCCAATCGGACTGCAACTGCTGGCCGACTCATTCGCGGAGGACCGGCTGCTGAGGGCTGCCGCGATGTACGAACGAGAAACCGACTGGCACCGGGCCCTGCCCCCACTCGATGGAGACTCCTCGCCATGACGTCTCCAACAACAATCATCGGCCTGGAGGTCCACGTCCAACTCCAGACCCAGACCAAGATCTTCTGTGGCTGTGCCAACCGCTTCAATCCCGATGAACCCAACACGCAAACCTGCCCGGTCTGTCTCGGCCTACCCGGTGCCTTGCCTGTGATGAACCGGCTCGCGCTGGAACTCGCGTTGCAGGCCGGGCTGGCACTGGAGGGGACGATTGCCACGTTCACCAAGTGGGATCGCAAGCAGTACTACTATCCCGACCTCCCCAAGGCGTACCAGATCAGCCAGTACGACCTGCCCTTCTGCCAGGGAGGACACCTCGACATTGAGGTCGAACAGCCGGACGGTGAATCCGAGACTCGTAGAATCCGACTGATTCGCGTGCACCTGGAAGAAGACGCGGGAAAGAACCTTCACGACGAGAGTGGGCGAGGGGGAGAGACTCGGGTGGACCTGAACCGGGCCGGGACACCATTGCTGGAAATCGTCTCCGAGCCCGACATCCGTTCGGCGTCCGAAGCTCACCGGTTCCTGGAAGAACTCAAATTGCTGTTGGTCTACCTGGACGTCTCGGACTGCAACATGCAGGAAGGCAGCCTCCGCTGCGACGCAAACGTCAACCTGGAACTGGCCAACCCGGACGGTGAACTCGTCCGGACCCCGATCGTCGAAGTCAAGAACCTCAACAGTTTTCGTGGAGTCGAAGCGGCGTTGTCTCATGAAATCGCCCGTCAACAACGCGAATTCCAGGAATGTGGCGGAGTTTACGAGGACAACTCGAAGCAAACGCGTGGCTGGGATGCCGACCGTGGTGTCACATTCGCTCAACGTGGCAAGGAAGACGCCTCCGACTATCGCTATTTCCCAGACCCCGACTTGTTGCCGGTGAGTTTCAGTGACGAGTACATCTCCACGCAAAGAGACGGGCTGTGTGAACCCCCGTCGATCCGACGACACCGGTTCGTCCACGAGATGGGACTCTCCGACTACGACGCCCGCGTCCTGATCGACCAGGGCCTGCAGATCGCCGATTATTTCGAGACCGTGGCCCAGCAGTGCGGCGACCCCAAGCGGGCCGCCAACTGGGTCAGCCAGGATGTGCTGAGAACGCTCAACGAACGCGACCTGACAATTGACCAACTGGGTATCGATGCCCCCGGACTGGCCACGCTGATCGGCCTGATCAACGGTGGCCAACTGACCATTCGTAGCGGCCGCGAGGTCTTCGGGGCACTGGTCGAGGGTGACGGGGGCGAGGGCACCGTCGCGGCGCGAATTGACCGCATCGTCGACGCGCGTGGACTGGCCGTCGTGGCCGACACCGGGGCTCTGGATTCCGTGATTGACGCGGCGATCTCCCGCAACCAACAGGCGGCCGAGGATTTCCAGGCGGGCAAGGATGCGGCCATCGGCAAGCTGATCGGTGAGGTCATGCGCGAGGCGGGTGGAGCGGACCCTCAGGCAGTTCGTGAGGCGTTGATCACGAAATTGAGATCATAAGCCAGGCGAGATGACTGGATGAGTGTTGAGGACCGACAACGCTGGGACCAGAAGTACGACCTCGCTCGGCCCGCCGAGACGTTGCAAGCCGACTCGTGGCTGGTCGATTCGCTGCATGACACTCCACCGGGGCGGTCACTCGAACTCGCCTGCGGACTGGGGGACAACTCCGTCTGGCTGGCGACACAGGGCTGGCAGGTTGATGCCGTCGACGTTTCCGCACGAGGGCTGGCAGTCGCCGCCGAGTTGGCCAGCCACCACGCCGTGACTCCCAGGCTGATCGCCGGCGACCTCGACCACTTCGTCCCCCTGCCGGGTGTCTACGACCTGGTCATCGTTTTCCGTTTTCTCGATCGCACCCACCTGCCTGGCCTGATCACCCGCGCGCTGGCTCCCGGCGGTCTTTTGATCTACGAGACATTCGGCCCGGGCCAATGCGAACGTGAAGACAATCACCTGAAAAACCCGGCATTCGTCCTGGCACCCGGCGAACTTCCCGAACTTTTTCCGGAACTCGAAACCGTTCGTTACCAGGAAACCGTCTTACCCGACCGTTCGGTCGGACGCTTTGTCGGTCGCCGCCCGGGGACAATCGCCGACCCGACCGGACCGTCCACAACACAGACCGACTCCGCCCCGTCGCCACCAGGATCGAGTGAATGATCCGTCAGGGTGTTGAATCCTGTGCCAGTGGTCTCCTAGAATTGTGAACTGTGGCGAGGTGGCTGGGATCGTCGTCATGGCAGTGTGTTGGGCGCGAGGCAACCCGTGAAACGAATCCCGGACCGGCGAGGCCGTGCACTGGCCCGTTGGATGTGCGCGATGGCCGCCACCCTGACCGTCGCGGTCCCCGCTTGGCTGTTGGCCCAGGACGATGCCGGGAAAACTGCCACTCCGGCGGGGTTTGGTGCGTTCACGCCCCGGGCGTTCCTCAAGGCCACCCAGCCCTTCTCACCCAACGGCCCCGAACAGGCCCGGAAATCCTGGACATCCATCGAACCGGACGCCAATGGCGTGCCAACGGTGCTGCGGTGCACTGGCCAACCAACCGGGTATCTCAGGACACGACAGGTCTACGGTGACTTCCGTTTCAGTTTCCAGTGGCGGTACCCCAGCAACATCAATGGGAACAGCGGAGTCCTGATACACACGACCGGGCCTGACAGGATCTGGCCCAAGTCGATCCAGGTCCAACTCCATGCTCCCAAAGCCGGCAGCATTCTCACGCACGGTGGAGCCACGACCAACAACACGGTCAACGTCAGCAACCGGATCAAGGATCCTCGGAAATGGAACGCCTGCGTGATCACCTGCCGGGCGGGTCAATTGAACATCGAGATCAACGGAAAGAGCATCGGCCGCGTCACCGGATGCACCCCCCGGTCCGGCCAGGTCGCCCTGCAGAGCGAGGGTTCAGAAGTGCACTTCCGGAACATCCGCATCGAACGGTTCCCGAAGCCGACCACCAAAAAGGCAGCCAGGCGGCAGTAGCACTGCTCGTCCAGTCAACAGGATTCGGCGGACTACTGTGGATTCGAGTTCGACTCCGTGGAGGAGGCGTCCTGGTCAAAATCGCCCGCCTGCAACCGGCGCCAGTACTCGTCCAGATCGCGTTTGACTCCCCCTGAGAGCAAGAGCACTCCAAGGATATTGGGAACGGCCATGCCCATGATCATCAGGTCACCGAGTTCCAGGACGTTCTTGGCCGAGACGACCGATCCCATGAAGACGAACACCAGAAAAATGAGCCGATACGACATCGAGGCTCCGTCGCCGAAAAGAAAGGCCCAGCAGCGTTCGCCGTAGTACGACCACGAGATCATCGTCGAATAGGCAAACAGAATCACGGCGATCGAAAGCACGTACTCGAAGTAGGGAATCGCCGCACTCATCGCCCGCGACGTCAGTTGCGCACCCTGCTCCTTCTCGATGATGTCCGTGTGCTCGGCCACCAGCGTGTCGAGTTCAACTCCGCTGGCTGCCGCCTGGCTGCTGAGCGTCTCGGTGTAAGTTTCGGCACTGTATGCACCGGTGACGATGATCACCAGCGCCGTCATCGTGCAGACGACCACCGTGTCGATGAACGGTTCAAGCAACGCGACAATCCCTTCTCGAACCGGGAACTCGGTCTTGGCCGCCGAATGTGCAATCGCCGCCGATCCGATCCCCGCTTCGTTGGAGAATGCGGCTCGCTTGAAACCCATGATCAACACGCCCAGGAATCCGCCGTAAGCCGCGTCGGCAGAAAAGGCACCGGAAAAGATCGACAGGACCGCCGAGGGCACCTGGTCGGCATTCATCACCAGGATCGCCACCGATGCCACCACGTACACGCCACACATGAACGGCACGATCGTCGCCGCCGTGGCAGCGATCCGCTTGATGCCTCCAATGATCACCACGCCCACCAGGGCGGTCATCACCAGTCCGTAGATCCACGGATCAGTTTTCAGAACCGGGATCGTCTCCTGGACAGCCTTCAACGACATGCTGACCTGAAACGCGTTGCCGCCAGCAAATGAACCCCCGATGCACAAGAGTGTGAACATCACGGCCAGGGTCTTTCCCAGGGTCCCCAGGTTCATCTCGGCCAGGCCACGGCTCAGGTAATACATCGCACCACCCATCACCCGTCCGTCCTCGCGAACCTCGCGATACTTTTGGCCGAGTGTGCATTCAACGAACTTCGCCGACATTCCCAGGAGCCCCGCCAGGACCATCCAGAATGTTGCGCCCGGGCCACCAACTGACACCGCCACAGCCACACCGGCAATGTTGCCCAGGCCCACCGTCGCCGACAGCGCGGCAGTCAGGGCCTGGAAGTGAGACACCTCACCCTCGTCTTCCTCGTTGTCGTACTTGCCCGCGGTCACCTTGATCGCATGAACAAAACCGCGGAAGTTGATGAAGCCCATTCGGATCGTGAAGAAGATTGAGCCGGCCACCAACCACAGGACAGCCGCCGGCAGACTGGCTCCACCAGGAAGCGGAATCGGAAAAAACAGGACCGTGGCAATGACCTTGTTGAACCTCCCGAAGTAGTCGTTGACCTGGGCCTCGACTCGACGAAATCCCGACAACTCGGCAACTGGCTCGGCAACTGGCTCGGCAACTGGCTCGGCAACTGGCTCGGCA
>CAZYAZ010000027.1:0-1088 GCA_964646205.1 uncultured Planctomycetaceae bacterium
AACCGGTGCGATTGGCCGTCGCGGGGCTCGGGTGGATTGGCAGAAAACACGCGCAGCTCATCGTGGAACACGATGACTGTTCGCTGGTCGGCCTGTGTGATGTCGACGACCGCCACGCGTCCGTTGCCGGGGAGTTCGAGGTTCCGTTTCACACGGACATTGAACAACTGCTGGAGAATGAAGCGGTCGAGGGGGTGGTCATCGCCACTCCCAACCGGGTGCATGGAGTGATGGCCGAGGCGTGTGCGCGTCATTCGGTGCATGTCCTGATCGAGAAGCCTATCGCCGAAACGCTGGACGAAGCCCGCCGGGTGCTTCGCGTCTGCGACCAGGGCGGTATCCGTGTGCTCGTCGGGCACCATCGTCGACACAGCCCGTTCATTCGCGAGACACGGTCGATAGTTGCCAGCGGCACCCTGGGGCAACTGGTGGGGGTTTCCATGTTGTGGGCCCTGGCCAAGCCGGACGATTACTTCGACCAGGACTGGCGTTGCCAACGTCCCGGTGGTGGGCCGACCCTGATCAATCTCATCCACGAACTCGACAGCCTGCGATTCATCTGTGGAGAAATCCGACAGGTTTACTCGGTGGCAAGCTCGGCCGTGCGGCAACTGGAGGTTGAGGATTCGTTGAGCATCACGCTGTCGTTCGAGAATGGAACGTTGGGATCGATCCTGGCTTCCGATGCCACTCCCTCCCCCTGGTCTTACGAGGCGACGACCGGAGAGAATCCGCATTATTTTCGCGCCGATGAGAACAGCTATCATTTTCTCGGCACGGCCGGTTCACTGTCGTTCCCAGGGATGGAGGTCTGGAGGTACCCCGCTGGGGTGACCGGTTGGCAGCATCCGTTGGAAAATTCGCGGCATCACGTTGAAGAGGCAGACCCGCTGCAGAATCAACTGGAGCATTTCTGTCGTGTCGTGAGAAACCAGGAGGAGCCACTGGTTGATGCCCGCGATGGGCTACGATCGCTTGCGGCAGCCGTTGCAGTGCTCGACTCGGCAGAGCGTGGAGTTCCCGTTGAGGTTCAGAAATCATGAGTGGCCGGGTAGGGAATGATCAGGAATGATCAGGAATGATCAGGA
>CAZYAZ010000027.1:1188-7765 GCA_964646205.1 uncultured Planctomycetaceae bacterium
GGAATGATCAGGAATGATCAGGAATGATCAGGAGGAACGTGCTTCATGCACCTGGATGATCGTCAACTAGCGCAGTACGAAGAACAGGGCTACCTGTTCTTCCCCGGCCTGCTGGATCGGGACGAAGTTGCGGCGCTGCAGCAGGCCATGCCCGAGATCCTCGACCGCCCGGGTCCGGAGGTGATCCGCGAGAAGGACGATTCCACTGCAGCCCGGCTCGCTTTCGGGGCGCACATGTATTCGGAGCCCTTCAGGCGGTTGTCACTGCTTCCACGGCTGGTTGAACCGGTTCGTCAGTTGTTGCACGATGACGTGTATCTCCATCAAAGCCGGATGAATCCGAAGCAGGGATTTGGCAGCGGCGAGTCCTGGGAGTGGCACCAGGATTACAGCGCGTGGCGCGTGGTCGACGGCATGGCCGAACCGCGGTGCGTGATGACGGCCGTTTTTGTTGACGATTGTACGGCGGCGAAATCGCCACTGCTGGTGATTCCGGGCTCCCACCGGGATGGGTTCCTGGATTCGATCGAACTGCATCAAGACGCCGACGGTTATTCCCTGTACCACATCGATCGTGACACGTTCGAGCGGCTCGCCGAGGAAAACGGCATCGAAGCTCTCGTCGGCCCGGCCGGTTCAGTCTGCTTCTGCCACAGCATCGTGGTTCACGGATCGGCCAGCAACGTGTCGCCGTGGCGGCGAGCCATCATGTACCTGATCTACAACGCTGTCAGCAATGCGTGCACCAACGGCGACCGGCCGTGGTTTCAGAACAATCGCGACTTCACGCCGCTTGAGACGATCGACGATGACGCGTTGCGTGAGTTGTCGACGTAGAACCAACGGGACCTGGGACGGATGGCCGGTATCGAAACCGCTGCCGGCAAATGGCGAACAGCTCGCCGCAACCGGGTGCGACGAGCTGTTTTGGTTTCGAGTCGGGATGACAGGATTTGAACCTGCGACCTCTGCGTCCCGAACGCAGCGCTCTGCCAGGCTGAGCTACATCCCGAGGACAGGTCACGATTCTATCAACGCCGGCGACCCGGTCAACGATCGGTCAGTTTTCCGTTCCTTCATAAGTGCAACGGCGAGTATCGGCATCCGTCCTGCCGGTTTCTCACCGGGCTCTTTGGGGTCATCAGGCAGTCGGTGTGGCAGATGAGACGACGTGACTGCCAACTTGGCAGACTTTTGCGAGTTCGCGGTGACTTGACAGTACGGGCCTAACCTCTCTCAATAGAGGGTCTTGCGTCGTCGTGTGTCTCTTTGGCACGACGATTGCAAACCCTCAACATTGTGAATTGCATTCTGAAGAGCCTGCCAGCGGAAGCTTGAGGAACAGATCGTGCCGAAGTTGTTGACATTTGATGAGGACGCCCGTAAGAGCCTGCTTTCCGGAGTGTCGAAGCTCGCCAGGGCCGTCAAGAGTACACTGGGACCTCGTGGTCGAAACGCCGTGCTCGACAAGGGCTGGGGCGCTCCCAAGGTGACCAAGGACGGCGTGACCGTCGCCGAGGACATCGAGATGGAGGACCCCTTCGAGAACATGGGGGTTCAACTGGTCAAGGAAGTGGCTTCCAAGACCAGTGACGTGGCCGGCGACGGGACCACCACCGCCACGGTATTGGCCGAGGCCATTTACCAGTCGGGCCTGAAGTACATTGCCGCCGGTGCTGATCCGATGGCGATGTCTCGTGGCGTCCACAAGGCCGTCGAGGTCTGCCTGGAGCAACTCGGCAAGATGGCCACGCCGGTCAAGTCCAACGACAAGAAATCAATCGCCACTGTGGCCACGATCGCCGGGAACAATGATCCGGAAATTGGCAACATCCTGGCCGACGCCCTGTTGAAGGTTGGCAATGACGGTGTGATCACCGTCGAAGAAGGCCGCCAGGTCAACACCGAGGTCGACCTGGTCGAGGGGATGCAGTTCGAACGTGGCTACCTCTCTCCGCACTTCGTCACCGACGAGGACGAGCAACTGTGCGAGTTGGAGAACTGCCGGGTCCTGATCTGGGAAGAAAAGATCAGCAATGCCAAGGACCTGGTGCCGCTGCTGGAATCGATTTCCGAATCCGGTGCTCCGCTGTTGATCATTGCCGAGGATGTCGAGGGCGAGGCATTGGCGACCCTGGTCGTCAACAAGCTGCGTGGCATCCTGAAGGTGGCCGCCGTCAAGGCGCCCGGTTATGGCGACCGCCGCAAGGCCCAGATGGAGGACATCGCCGTATTGACCGGCGGACAGGCCATCTTCAAGGACCTCGGCATCAAGCTGGAGAATATCACCCTCGAGCAACTTGGCACCGTTAGCAAGATCATCATCGACGCCGAGAACACCACGGTGGTCAAGGGGGCTGGAAACAAGACCGCGATCAACGGTCGGGCCGAACAGATCCGCCAGGAGATCGAGGTCACCGAGAGCGAATACGATGTCGAGAAGCTGCAGGAACGGCTGGCCAAGCTGGCCGGTGGTGTGGCACAGATCAATGTTGGAGCGGCCACCGAAACGGCCATGAAGGAACGCAAGGACCTGATTGACGACGCGCTGGCGGCCACGCGGGCTGCGATCGACGAGGGCATTGTGCCCGGTGGCGGCGTGGCGTTGCTGCGGTGTCACAAGGTGGTCGAGAAACTCGAACTCGCAGGCGACGAACAGTACGGCGCCCAGTTGATTCTCGACGTGCTCTCGATGCCCATTCGGACCATCGCCGAGAACGCCGGCCAGGACGGTGCTGTCGTGGCCAGCAGGATTCTCAAGGCCAGGCAGACCAACTACGGCTACGACGCCTTGAACGACAAGTACGGCGACATGGTGGACTTCGGCATCATCGATCCGACCAAGGTTGTTCGCTCGGCACTTCAGAACGCTGCCAGCGTTGCTGGCTTGCTGCTGACGACCGATTCGATCGTTGTCGAAGAGCCGGCCGATGAAGAAGACGATCACCACCACGACGACCATCACCACGACATGGGTGGCGGCATGGGCGGCATGGGCGGCGGTATGCCGGGCATGGGCGGCGGTATGCCGGGCATGGGTGGCATGGGCGGTATGGGTGGCATGCCAGGGATGATGTGATCCGTCCCGTTGACCGTGTCAAACAAGTCAGAAACAGACCAATTATCAACATCGAAGTGTCCGGGAATTGACCGGACACGAGACAACCGGGAGTGAAGTAGAGATGAAGCTGAATCCGTTGGACGATCGAGTTGTTGTCGAACCTCTCAGCGCCGAGGAAACCACCGCGGGTGGGATCGTGCTGCCCGATGCGGCCCAGGAGAAGCCCCAGCGGGGTTCCGTGGTCGCTGTTGGCCCCGGTCGCCTGCTCGAGAGTGGTGAGCGTGCTGCGGTGGGCGTCGTCGTGGGTGACGAGGTGCTCTTCGGCAAGTTTGGCGGCGCCGACATCGAGGTCGATGGCCGCGAGGTGAAGATCCTCCGCGAGAGCGACATCCTGGCCAAGGTCGTCTGAGACGATTGCGGTCCCGTCCCATCAAGAGATTTCCCCTGTAGACCCAGCGGAACATACCCCGGGCCAACCCGCCCGGGCCATTCCAGGAGCCAGAACCTGTGGCCAAGCAACTGCTTTTCGAACACGCCGCCCGTATCAAGCTGCAAAAGGGCGTTGATCAACTTGCCCATGCCGTCGCCGTGACGATGGGGCCGACCGGTCGCAACGTGATCATTGACAAGAACTTCGGCAACCCCGTTGTGACCAAGGACGGAGTGACGGTCAGCAAGGAAGTCGAACTCGAGGATCCCTACGAGCACATGGGTGCGAAGTTGGTCAACGAGGTCGCCACCAAGACCAGTGACATTGCCGGTGACGGTACGACCACGGCCACCGTGCTGGCCCGGGCCATCTTCAAGGAAGGTCTTCGCGGTCTCTCGCTGGGTGCCAACCCGATGACGGTTCGTCGTGGAATCGACAAGGCGGTTGATGCCGCCCTGGGGAAACTCCGTGACATGTCCAAGCCGGTGACGTCCAAGACCGAGATCCAGCAGGTTGGAGCCATCTCGGCCAACAACGACGCGTCGGTTGGTGAATTGATCGCTGATGCCATGGAAAACGTCGGCCGCGATGGTGTGATCACCGTCGAGGAAGGCAAGGGCAGCACCACGACGCTGGAACTCACCGAGGGAATGCAGTTCGACAAGGGGTTCAACTCGCCCTACTTCGTCAGTCATCCCGCGGAGATGAAGTGCATTCTCGAGGACTGTTATATCCTGATTCACGAGAAGAAGATCTCGGCGCTCCGCGAGTTGATCCCGGTTCTCGAGAAGGTGTCGCAGACGGGCAAACCGTTGCTGATCATCGCCGAGGATGTCGAGGGTGAAGCGTTGACGGCATTGGTCGTCAACAAGCTGCGTGGAGTTCTGCCGGTGTGTGCCGTCAAGGCGCCCGGCTTCGGCGATCGCCGCAAGAACATGCTCGGTGACATCGCCGTGCTGACCGGTGGCTCGCTGCTCTCCGAGGATCTCGGCGTCAAGCTCGAGAGCATCGAGATTGGCTCGCTGGGTCATTGCAAGAAGGTCGAAGTGACCAAGGATTCGTGCACGTTGATCGAGGGTGCTGGAAACGCCGACGACATCGCCTCGCGGGTCGGACAGATCAAGACCCAGATCGAGAACACCGAGAGCGAGTACGATCGAGAGAAGTTCCAGGAACGGTTGGCCAAGATGACCGGCGGAGTTGCCATCATCTCGGTCGGAGCCGCCACCGAGACCGAGATGAAGCAGACCAAGGCCCGGATGGAAGATGCCCTGCACGCCACCCGAGCCAGTGTCGAGGAAGGCATCCTGCCTGGTGGTGGAGTGGCCCTGCTGCGGACCATCGACACCGTCCAGGAGGTCAAGGCCAAGGGCGATGAGAAGATCGGTGTCCAGATCGTGGCTCGAGCCCTGGAAGCTCCCATCCGACAGATTGCCGAGAACTGCGGTGAAGATGGTTCGGTCGTGGCCGATGAGGTCCGGGGACAAAAGACCAATGTTGGTTACGACGTCGAGACCGGCGGATTCGTCGACATGTACGAACGCGGTGTGATCGACCCGGCCAAGGTTGTGACCAGTGCCCTGTCCAATGCCGCCTCGATTGCCGCGTTGATGTTGACCACCGAGGTGCTGGTCACCCGCACCGATGATCTTGAGGGTGGCGAGAAACCAAAGGTGGAAGGCGCGATTCGCTGAACGAATCACCGTTTCCAACCTGATGACCTGACGGGCCACCTCCTTGCAAAAAGGGGTGGCTCGTTTCTTTGCCCCTCGACAATTCCTTCTCCAGACCTCGCTGTCCTCAATGCCCGAGAAACGCGATTACTACGAAGTGCTCGGTGTCGAAAAGGACGCCAGCGCGAAGTCGATCAAGACGTCGTACAAGTCGATCGCGCTGAAGAACCACCCCGACCGCAATCCCGATGACGAGTCGGCCGTCGAGCGTTTCAAGGAGGCGGCCGAGGCATTCGAGGTGCTGAGCGATCCCGAGAAGCGGGCCCGCTACGATCGCTTTGGTCATGCGGGATTGCAGGGCGGCGGCGGGGGGACTCACCAGCCGGGGTTCAGCGATGTCGGTGACATCTTCAGCATGTTCGGCGACATCTTCGAGGGTTTCGGGTTCGGTGGCCGACAGGGAGGCGGACAACGGGCCCGGCGTGGCAGCCACCTGCAGGCGACACTTGCGATCGATCTGCCCGACGCGGCGTCGGGATGCACCCGGACCATCGAGATCTCGCGGCGCGAGCCCTGCTCGACGTGTAGTGGCAGTGGTGCCCGACCAGGTAGCTCGGCCGATTCCTGTGACTACTGCGGCGGCCACGGTCGCGTGGTCCAGTCTCAGGGCATATTCAGCGTGCAGACGACCTGCCCGGCCTGTCGAGGAGAGGGCCAGGTCATCCGCGACAAGTGCGACGATTGTCGTGGCGAGGGCCGAGTGCCCCGCCCGGTGACACTCGACGTGAAAATTCCCGCCGGCATCGACTCGGGCATGAGGCTTTGTCTGCGCGGCGAGGGTGAGGCGGGGCCACGCGGGGAAATGCGCGGGGACCTCTACGTCGACATCGATGTGCATGAACATCCCCTGTTCCGTCGCGAAGGGCCTCACCTGGTTTGCCAGGTGCCGATCACGTTCAGCCAGGCCGCGCTGGGCGCCGATATCGACATACCGGTTCTCGAGGGACGGCATTCCCTGGAGGTGCCCGCCGGCACACAGCCAGGACACGTTTTCCGGATTCGCGGGGGAGGCATGCCCGATCCTCGAGGTGGACGAGCCGGTGACCTGATGGTCGAGGTCCAGGTCGAGGTGCCCCGGAAACTCGGAGACGAGCAGGAAGAACTACTCAGACAACTCGCCGAAATCGAACAGGCGAATGTTTCACCCCACCGCGAGTCGTTTCTCGACAAGTTGGTGGACTGGTTCTCTTCGGAGAATGACACCTGAGGCCGATGCCCGGGACATGAGCAACGGGACGCTGATACACTTCAGACGCCTAAAGCAGAAAACCCATGACAGACGACACACGCGACGAATTCGAAGCCGAGCAGGCTGACGACGAGCAGGCTGACGACGAGCAGGCTGACGACGAG
>CAZYAZ010000027.1:7865-51755 GCA_964646205.1 uncultured Planctomycetaceae bacterium
CGAGGAGAACTGATGCCGACCTACGATTACGAGTGTCGCGAGTGTGGTCACCGCTGGGAGTTGTTTCAGCGGATGAGCGAGAATCCGAAGCGGAAGTGTCCCGAGTGCGGTCGATTGAAGGCGAAGCGTCTGATCGGCCCGGGAGCGGGCATCATCTTCAAGGGGTCAGGCTTCTACCAGACCGACTACCGCAGCCAGTCGTACAAGGATGATGCCAAGGCTGACAAACAGGCCCAGAAGTCGGCATCAGAGAAATCTTCTTCCGATTCCAAGAGTTCGAAATCCGAGTCGAAACCCAAGTCGGATTCGGGGTCGTCATCGGGCAAGTCCGACTCGTGAATTTCTTCCCGTTGATGGGAATCGCGACCGTTGGTCTGGTTAGAATCGGGATATGACGATTCGTTCGATTCTTGTGCTTGGGCTGCTTGCCGGTGCCGCTGTTTCGGCCGAGCCCGAAGCGGAGCAAGCTCCGCACTGGGCGTACCAGCCGCTGAACACGTTGGCGCCGTCCGGGCTGCCAGACCCTGGCCGGACCCGGAATCCGATTGATCACTTTGTCACACACCGACTCGAGCGATTGCGGATCGCTCCGGCCCCTGTGGCTGATCGGTCCACATTGATTCGCCGTGTGACCCTCGACTTGACCGGGTTGTTGCCCGAGCCGGCCGACGTGGCCCGGTTCCTGGCCGACCGGCGTCCCGGGGCCTGGGAACGCGTGGTTGATCGCCTGCTGGCGAGTCCACATTACGGAGAACATTTTGCCCGCGAGTGGATGGATCTGACACACTACGCTGATAGCGATGGGTACCTGACCGACCAGTTGCGACCGGTGGCCTGGCGGTTTCGGCAGTGGCTGGTTGGACAGCTCAATGCCGACACGCCCTTTGACCTGCTGACGTTGAGACAGCTTGCCGGTGACCTGCTGCCCAAGGCGACTCTCGAGGATCGCCTGGGGACCGGTTTCCTCCGCCAGACCCTGAGCAATCGCGAGGGGGGAGCCGATCCCGAGGAATTTCGGGTCAAACAGATCGTCGATCGCACCGAGACGGTCGCGGCGGTGTGGTTGGGATTAACAATCGGGTGTGCCCGGTGTCACGACCACAAGTACGACCAGTTGTCCCAGCGAGAGTTCTTTGGACTGTATGCATTCCTGAATACCGCTGACGAGGTCAATCTGTATGCCCCGTTGCCCGGCCAGTCGGAGCCGTACGAGTCGGCCCTGGCCACGTACAACAAGCAGCGGGACGAGTTGCTGAAGCCCCTGGGTGACAAGCTGGCCGTGTTGCAGGCGCGCTGGGAGGCTCGCTTGCTGGAAGCGGCCGCTCGCCCGGGACGTGATTTCCGTTGGGACCGTCGCTGGGAGGTACTGGGCCTGGTCTGGGGCGGTCAGTTGGGTGAAGGGCAATTGGAGGGTTGGGAGATCGTCAAGCGTGACGTGCACCTGCGGACTCGTGACGAGAAGGACCGGTTGCTGTTGTACTTTCTCGGGCAAGGGGAACTGATCGACCCGGCACAGTTCAAGTCGCTGAAACTGGGGGAACTCAAGAACAAGCTTGTCGCGCTTCGGTCGAAAGTCCCCTGGCCCACCCGGGCGCCGACGATGCGTGAGGCGAGGATTCCGCGGCAGGCGTTTGTCCAGGTTCGCGGTGATTTTCGTGTGCGAGGTGAGTCGGTTGATGCAATTCCTCCGGCCGTGTTGCCGACGCTGTCGGCTTCCGGAACCCGTGACCGCCTGAGCCTGGCTCGTTGGTTGGTCTCGGACCGCCACCCATTGACCTCACGGGTTGTCGTCAACCGCATGTGGCAACACTTCTTTGGCACCGGGTTGGTTCGTTCTTCCGACGACTTCGGCATCCGGGGCGAACGGCCCTCGCATCCCCGGCTGCTTGATTGGCTCTCCAGCGAATTCCGTGACCGTGGCTGGTCGGTCAAGCGAATGCACCGGCTGATTGTGACCAGTGCGACCTATCGGCAGTCGTCGATCCATCGCCGCGAACTCGAAACAACCGACCCGGGAAACCGATTGCTGGCCCGGCAACTCTCCAAGCGGGTGTCCGCCGAGGTGATCCGCGACACGGCCCTGCAGGTGTCCGGGTTGCTGTCTCGCCATCTGGGTGGCCCCAGCGTTCGGCCACCACAGCCCGAGAGTGTGACGAGCGAGGCGTACGGCAACAGCTGGGTGACCAGTACGGGAGTCGATCGGTACCGTCGTGCGATTTACACGTTCATCCAGCGGACCACTCCCTTTGCCCAGGGAAAGACGTTTGACGCTCCCAGCCCGGGCAAGACGTGTACTCATCGCGAACGGTCCAACACTCCCCTGCAGGCACTCACGTTGCTCAACGATCCGGTTTTCGTCGAGTGTGCTCAGTCACTGGCCGCCGGGATGCTCGAGCAGTCACTGGCTGAGGACACCGCGCGACTGCAGTGGCTGATGCGGCGTTGTCTGTGCCGGGAAGGGACCGAGATGGAACTGGAGCGGTTGCGGGCACACCTGGCGTCTCAGCGACAGATCTTCTCCAATGGTGAAGCGGCCGAATCGGCCGGTCGTGTGGCCGGAGCCGCCTCGCGGCACGCGGCACCCGACGAGGCGGCCGCCTGGGTCGTCATCGCCAGCGTTTTTATGAATCTCCACGAGTTCATCACCCGAGACTGACACGGTGACCGAATTGTCCACGTCATCCCCCGGCTTCCTGTCGCGATCGTTGGGCCGTCGTGCCTTCCTGCAGCGGACAGCCTGTGGCCTCGGCACTGTCGCACTGGGGAACCTGTTGTCGCGAGACGGCCTGGGAGCCAATCGCACCCATCCACTGGCTGCTCGCGAATCGCACTTTGCTCCGCGGGCTCGCAACGTGATTTTCATCTTCATGGCCGGTGCCCCCAGCCAACTGGATCTTTTTGATCCCAAGCCGTCGATGCAGAAACTGCACGGGCAGCCTGTTCCGGCGTCGTTCCTGGCCGGTCTCGAGGATCCCTTGATCAAGGGCAGTGCCCGGGTCTTCGCTTCGCCACGGACGTTTCGACACCATGGCGAGTCGGGGACCGAGTACTCCGACTACGTCAGCCACCTGGGCGGCGTGGCCGACCAGGCGTGCATGGTCCGCAGCGTTTACACCGACGTGGCCAATCATCATCCGGCCCAGTTGATCATGAATTGTGGCACGAACATCTGGGGTCATCCCTCGTTCGGATCGTGGGTCAGTTGGGGATTGGGCAACGCGGCGGACAACATGCCCGGATTCGTCGTGCTGCTCTCCAATTCCGGTCATGGTGTCGACGGCGGCGCGTCACTGTGGTCCAACGGTTTTCTGCCATCGATCTACCGTGGCACGACGTTCCGCAGCTCTGGGGATCCGATCCTGCACCTGGCCAATCCCGAGGGGATGACTCGCGGGGTTCAGGCGGGACGGTTGCAGGCCGTCGCCGATCTGAACCGGTTGAGGAGCCAGAGAACCGGGGACACCGAGATTGCCGCGCGGATGGCCAATTATGAATTGGCCTACCGCATGCAGTCGGCCGGACCCGAGTTGCTGGATTTCTCCGGCGAATCCCGCGACACGCACCGACTCTACGGGCTCGATACCGAAAAGACTCGCTGGTTTGGCACCAATTGCCTTCTGGCTCGCAGGATGGTCGAGCGGGGAGTCCGTTTCGTCCAGCTGTATCACTCGACATGGGACGATCATTCGAACCTCAATGCCAATCTCAAGACCAACTGCGACATGACCGACCTGCCGGCGGCCGGGTTGATCACCGACCTTGCCCAGCGGGGCCTGCTCGAGGACACGCTGGTTGTCTGGGGTGGCGAGTTTGGTCGGACGCCAATGAATGAAGTCCGGCGTTCGCCGTCCAAGGGGAACGAGGGACGGGATCACCACAGGTATGCTTTCTCGATGTTGTTCTACGGTGGTGGCATTCGCGGCGGGACGGTGATCGGAAAGACTGACGAGTTGGGCTACCACGCGGCCGAGGATCCGGTGCATGTTCACGATCTGCAGGCAACGATGTTGCATTGCCTGGGGTTTGACCACGAACTGCTGACCTACCGGCACCAGGGACGCGATTTCCGGCTGACCGACGTGGGTGGGGAGATCGTCGAGGGCATGTTGGCCTAGCGGGGCCTCACATGCCCTTGCCCGTCCAGCCTCCGTCGACGATCAGGTCGATGCCGGTGACATAGCTCGAGGCGTCGCTGGCCAGGAACAGGCAGGGCCCCAGCAGTTCCTCGGGCTGTCCCCAGCGGCCCATCATGGTCCTGGCCGATCGTTCCGCCTGCCGTTGTGGGTCGAGGAAACTGGCGCGGGTCATGTCGGTCACGATGTATCCGGGGCAGATCGTGTTGATCCGGACATCCCGGGTGGCGAAGTCGTTGGCCATGGCCTTGGAGAGGTGCCTCAGGCCGGCCTTGGCGGCCGAGTAGGATGGATTGCCGGGCATGGCGACGATACCCGCGATGCTGGCGATGTGGATGATCGAACCACCACCGGTTTCGGAGATCGCCGTGGCGGCGGCTCGGGCCATGCGAAAGGCTCCGCTGAGATTCACATCCAGCGTGGTGTTCCAGGTGGCATCATCGTAGGGCGGGGCTCCGGGCAACGTGATGGCGGCGTTGTTGATCAGGACGTCGACTCGCCCGAACGCCTCGAGTGTTTTCTCGACGACCGTCTGGCCGGCATCGGGGTCGGCCATGTCGGCTCGCACTGCCAGCGCCCGCTCCGCATCGTAGGCAGCGACCTGGTCGGTTAGTGACTCGGATCGGGCCGAGAGCACGACCCGGGCACCGTGGTCGAGGAAACCCTCGGCGACGGCTCGTCCGATTCCACGGCTCGCGCCGGTGACGATCACCACTTTTTCGGAGACATCAAAGAGATTGGCTGCCATCGAGCAGTTCCCGGTGTGGGATTGGGGCGGGGAACCCACATCATAAGCGGAGACTCCTTGCAGTCGAAGCGGGCGGCCCGGATGATAAACGGTTCCTGATCATGCGTGCGCGAATTGTTCCAGTCATTGTTGTCGTGATGATTGCCGGTTTTGGCCTGGCCGGGTGGCGGGTGCGCGGTGTGCTGTCTCCTGCCGAAACGCGGACAACCATCCTGTTCAACCAGGGTCTCAATCCGGTTGTCACCGGGGCGCCCTCCGGATGGACCAACGCCTGGTGCGGATCGTGCCACGAGCGTGAGTACCAGCAGTGGCAGGGCAGCCGACACAACGTGGCCGCGTCGACGCACAACTTCGAGGTCGAGTGCCTGGAAGCCGGCAGTGGTCGCCAGCAGTACTGCCTGAATTGTCACGCACCACGAATTGAGGCTGGTGGGTTGCCCACCTCCGAGCCACCGTCACTCGACGAAGCCTATCGGCAACAGCCGGAGTGGCTGGTCGGGGGTGTGGATTGCCTGGGGTGTCATGTTCGCGACGGGGTCGTGGTCGCCACAAAGGTGACCCAGAAGGGGATCGCCAAGCACGCGATGCGGGAAGATCCGGCACTGGGGCAGGCCGAGTTCTGTGCGGGATGTCACCAGTTTGCGTTCAAGGACATCGACCTGCCCGATCGATTTCACGGCGCCTTGCAACAGGCCAGCCTGGAGGAGTTTCTCGAGTACCGGGCCGCGGGCGGTGTCGAAACGCGGTGCCACGACTGCCACATGCCCCGCGGGGGGCACCGGATGCCCGGTGGTTATGACGACAAGATGATCAGGCAGGCCGTGGGGATGGAATTGGATGCCGAATGGATCGAGCCCGGGCGTGAGTTGCAGGTGACCGTCAGCCTGCGGGCCGGCCGCGTCGGGCATCGTGTTCCGGGAGGCGAGGAATTGAGATTCCTGACGTTGCGGACCGAGGTGCTTGATGACCAGGGACGCCAGGTTGGTGCCCGCGAGCCGGTTGGCCCGGCGGAGGCCGACGAGGTTGTGGTCACCGACAGGGAGTCACCCGCGTGGCCGATCGTCGAGACGCTGCGGCGTCATATGGGCGATCGTGAACACGGGCGCAACCTGCAGGCCCCGCCGGCCCCCGATACCAGGCTGAAACCTGGTGAAACAAGACGATATACCTACCGGGTCATCCTGGAACCCCGAACCCCCGTCCAACCGCTGACGGTCCGCAGCCGGTTGTGGTACCACCTGATGCACGATGGCAAGGCGGAGTTGTTTGGTCACCAACACGAGGACGTGCAACGCGTTGTACGGGAGAACGAAGTTCATCTGGATGTCCCGGCCGAATCGCCTACGGATCGGTGATCGTCTCGACCAGTTCGTGGGTCTGGGGCATGTGAACCGTCGGTGGCATCCAGTGCCGGTAGTGTTCCAGGCCTGACCGTTTCCACAGCGTGTCCTCGGACCATTCCGAACGAATCCGTTCGCATGCACGACGAATCTCTGTTGGTGTGGGAGTGAATTCCTGTCGGGCCATGGCTGCTTCCTCCGGCAATGGGAGAAGGGAAAGTGTGATGTGAAGTGAGAGTGAGCGAACGTCTCCTCAGTTGTGTGCCAGAAGGAGATGCAAGGACTGTGCCGAAGATCAAAAAAGATATAAAGCACTGCCAAACAATCATTTGCATCACATGGCCACCAGGTCGGTATGTGGCGCATTCCGCGACACTTGTATCGAATTGATACACGAAATTGCGGCGAGCGAGTCGCGAAGAGGTCGCGTGACTATCGCTCGTAACGGAGAGATCGTCCGGGCATCGGTCCGTCGAAGCTGGCTGTTTGGCCACTCTCGAGGATCACCTCGCCGTTGACGACAACCAGATCTATGCCCTCGGCTGTCTGGTGTGGATCTTCGTAGGTGGCCGTGTCGTTCACGGTGTCGGCGTCGAAGACGACCAGGTCGGCCAGCGCGTTTTGTGCAATTCGTCCCCGGTCCTTGAGCCCATAGGCGTGGGCGGACTTGGCCGTGAGCTTGGCAACCGCATCTTCGAGAGAAAACAGTTTTTTGTCCCGGACACACGGGCCGATAATTCGCGGTGCCGTGCCGTAGACCCGTGGGTGTACGGTGCCACCGTCATGGTAGATGCCGTCGGATCCGATCACGCATTTTTCGTGTTGCAGCAGGGGTTCGATCTTCTCGTCTGTCCCCTCGTTGAAGACGATCAGTGGAGCCAGTCGTTCTTCGATGAGCAGGCTGTACAGGGCATCCTCGATGGGCAGTCCGACCTCATCGACGTACTCGTCGAGTGTTCGGCCCTGGAAGGCGGTGTTGTCCTTGCCGGGCACCCAGGCCAGGGTCATTCGATCGAGGTTCAGCGGATAGGCTTCCAGTGCCTGGCGGAAATGAGCCCGAACAGTCGGGTCCGCCAGTCGTGACAGGGCCCCCAGTGGTCCATCGTCCCACGCTTCGTAGGGCAGCAGGTAGTTGAGCATCGTCGACCCGGGCTGGTACGGGTAGCACTCGTAGGAGAATTCGACCTCGTTGCTCGCCTCGTCGAAGAGTCTCAGCAGTGCCTCGACGGTCTGTTCATCCCGTCCCTTGACGTGGGAGATGTGGACACGGCAACCGGATCGCTTCCCGATCTCGATCGCCTCTCGAATCCCATCAATGATTCCCTTCTTGTAGCGGACGTGTGTGGTGTAGACGCCGTCGTACTCGGCTATCACCTTGCACGCCTCGACCAGTTCATCGGTCGTGGTGTAGCACTGCACGATGTAGTCGAGGCCGGTCGAAATGCCGACGGCACCGTCCTGCATTCCCTTGTGAATCTCGTCCTGGATCATCCGCATCTGCAGGTCATCCACCCACTGCTTGCCGAAACCACAGGCCAGCGAGCGGACGTTGGCGTAGGGGACATGACCGATCGTGTTCTGGACCGTAGTCCGGTCGAACAGGGCGAGAAATTCACCGATCGATTCCCACCCGCGGTACTCATCGAGTCTCAGGGCATTGAGACCCCGGAGATAAAACAGCCACTGCTGGGCGTTGTCGGGTCGCACCGGTGCGTAGGAGATGCCGTCGAGCATCAGGACTTCGGTCGTGAATCCCTGGGAGGTCTTGGGCAGGAAGTGGGGCCGTTTGAGTAGCCAGCCGTCGGAATGATTGTGGACATCGATGAACCCGGGGGCCACGATCCGATCGCTCGCGTCGAACCGTCTGGTCGCCTGGGCGTCGGCGAGATTGCCGATCTCGGTGATCCGGTCCCCCGTGATGCCGATGTCGGCGGCGAACCGGTCCGAGCCGGTACCGTCAATGATGGTGCCACCGTGAAGAATGAGATCGTGCATGGAAGGGGTGATCACTTGTAGGACTGGGTGGTCGGGATGATGACCAACTCGGGGATGTTGGCACGTGCGGGCAACCGCACGACCATCATCACGGCGTCGGCACAATCTTCAGGCTGGAGGATTCTCGCCCGGTGTTCGGCAGAGACCGGCACCGGACGATTGTCCAGGATCGGCGTCTCGACCTCTCCGGGGTAAATATTCGTCACCCGAATCCCCAGTTCTCGATGTTCTTCAGCGACGGTGATCCCCAGCGCGGACATACCGAACTTGGAGGCATTGTAGGCAACACCACCGACTGTGCCGGCTCGGAGCCCAGCCACCGAAGAAATATTGATGATCACTCCATCCTGCCGTTCACGCATCCCGGGCAGCACCTCGTGGATACAGTTGTAGGCCCCGGTCAGGTTGACGGCGATCAGCTTGTCCCAATTGTCCGGGTCGAGTTCGGCGACGGACCGGACCGGCGTATTGATTCCGGCGCTGTTGACCAGGATATCGATCGGGCCCAGTTCCGCCGTGGCCCATTCGAAGAACTCGTGGACACCGTCCCGGTCGGCGACGTCGCTGGTGCGGGCAATGATCGGCACCTGGCCGTCGTGATTCTCGGTGACGTCGTCGAGACGTTCCTGGCGTCGGCCGGTGATGGCGACGCGGCAGCCGGCGTCGGCCAGCGAGCGGGCGATGGCAGCGCCGATCCCCGAGCCACCGCCCGTGATCACGGCTGTGCGGTTGTTGAGGTCGCTCATGTGAGTCCCGTTGTGCAGAAAAACCGGTTCGAAGACGAGTCCGTTTCTAACTGGCGTGTCCGGGACCGGCAAGCCAGCCGGGTCACTCGGTCGTCGGCCACAGCGACCGTGCGACCGACTCACCGAGTCGCCGCTGGCCATTGGAATTGAAATGGCCGTCGAGTTCGAAGTAGTCGCTGGGGCGATCCGAGTTGGCCGCCTGGCGGAATTCCGCGACCGGGTTGACCACCGTGACCCCGGCCTCCTTGCAGATTTCGATCACCACGTCCTGGCAGACCGTGGAGGTGGTCAGTGACCCGGGGACCTCGTATCCCACCGCCCTCATTCCCGCGGCCGCGGCTTCCGAGACGTATGGCCCGTCGGGCACGATCACAACCTTGAGCACGGCTCCCGCACGGCGACAGGCCGTGGCCCACTGCCGCACGCAACGTCTCAACCGTGTCTCGGCATTAGCCTGCCAGGCGGGGCCACCCTCGATCGGCTCGAGAAATCGTCGGGGGGTGGTCATGGCCGTGTGAACCAGGGATGGGTTGAGAAGTCCCGATTCGAAAGCCGAGTGGACTCGCGGCGAGAGGTCTCCGTAGCGGTGTTGCTGGTCGGGTGTCAGCGTCGAACGGAGATAGGCCTGGGATTTTCGAAACACGCTGCGGTAGGACTCCATCGAGGGAGGAGCCGATTTCACCCAGCCGCTGAGGGTGGGAAATGTTGCCCGGCTGGCCCGCGTCGTCCACGGCACCTCCTCGGGGGCCTGTTCCACCAGTTGGATCAGGTCGTCACCCTGCAGGGTGCCGACCAGGACCATGTCGGGTTGGAAGTGCTCGAGTGCCCCGGAGATGATCCTGGAGTAGTCGTTGGGAGACGCACCGGGGAATCCGAAATTGACCACCTCCAGTGGACCCTTCCCCGATCTCTCCAGCACCTTCGGCCAGGATTCTTCGGCCTGAACTCCCCAGCCGAAGGTGAACGAGTCGCCGATGGCCACCACCCGGGTTGTTCCCTCCGACGCGTGCCGAGAGAACTCGCGGTCACGCAGTCCCTGGCTGGAGATCTCGACCGGGACATCGAATTCGCAACTCTCGTGCTGCACACGGCTGCCTGATGGAAACAGCAGGTCCCGTGGAGGAGGGGGCAGGATCTCACCGGCCAGGTGATCGAGTCCCGAGAGAGCCAGTGGAATTCCCACCAGGCAGACGGCCACAAACAACCCGCGGCGTTTTGATCGCTGCGGTGCCTGGTCGGTGGTTGGAAGTGACTCGGTCATCGGGAGGGCTTGTCGGCAACCACCCGCCGCAGCAGTGGTGCCAGTACTTCGGAGATGAGCTGGTGCCCGAGTGGAGTGGGATGGCAATCATCGTGAATCAGGTCGACATTGTAATGCCGCTGTCGACTGGTGCCGTACTGCTGGAACAACTCCTGCACGTCGATCATCGGCACGTTGTTCTCTTTGGCCAGGTCACGGATGATCCGGTTGGTGCTGAGCCGACTGCCCAGGTTTCCCATCATCCGTTCACGGCTCTCCGCGTAGGCCCGTTCGGCGTTCTCGTGTTGCTCCAGCCCTTCCAGGCACTCCGCTTTCAGGTAGTGCAGCACCGCGGGGTGCGGATCGAGTGCCAGGGCGGTGGTGGCGGTTTTCAGTCCGTCCGCGAAGTCGCCCCGTGAAACCGAGTCCGCCGCGGACCGGATGGCCTCGGTGACCGCCGGCCGGTGCTCGGGATCAAACGAGTGTGGTTGGCGGTGCTTCCAGGCAGGTGAGAGACGGGGATTGAATGGGACGGTCAACAGGATGACCGGCACTCCGGCGTCCTGGGCCACGGTCACCATTTGCTTGAGGTTGGTCTGGAATGTTGCGAGGTACTTCTCGCGGGCGGTTAGCCACTGGGCCGGGTCGTACTGGTCCGGCGAGAGAGGCATCTCCACGGCATAGCTCGATCCAATCAACTCGTGGTGTGACTCGAAACGATCGCGCGTCTGCGAGTCCCGGGCCGCATTCTGCTGGGCCTGGCGGTTGGCAATCATCCACTTCACGAGGCCGTATTCAATGGCGGCCAGCACCCGGCTGTGAGCCAGTGTCTTGAGGAGGTTGATGCTCGTCTGGCTGAGTTCCTCTCGCGGGGCCGCGGTGTCCGGCGGTGGTTGTCCGGGACGCGGGGGGGACACCGGTTGCCAGTGAAACCACTCGTTGTTGCCCACCATCAGGACGATCGCCGACGGCTGGTAGAACCGCACCACCTGGTCAACAAGTGGGGCCAGTTCGCCACTGGTCCAGCCAACCCGTGCCGAGTTGAGGATCTTCAGTCGTTCGCTGGCGAACACGTGATCGAGCATGCCGGAAAACGAATTGGCGTACCGGTAGGGGAAGCCGAACGCTGCCGAGCCTCCAATGACGAACACGCGTTGCTGGTTGTCGCGAACCACGTCGGTGGGCACGACGTTGCGGGTTCCGATCCAGGGACCCGCTTCAGCAATCTCCACACCGCCAATCCGGTACGGCTCGGCGGCTCCCGGCCCATCGTTGGGATCACGAAGGACCAGTTCGGGGTCGTGGGAGGTGGCCGAGAGTGCTGGGATGGGCTGGGTGTTCAGCCGCATCATGGCCAGGGCGGCCAGGAGGCGGTTGCGGTGGTTGTAGATATAGTCACCCAACCACCCGGCCGCCTCGAGGGAGACCAGCACCAGGCACAGGAATAGCAAACGACGTCCCGGTGACCGGCGGGATGGCGTGGCAGTCTTGGCTGAGGGGGCGGCGGTCGTTTCAGCCATGGTCCAGGTATCCCTGCAGGATCATCTGGGCCGCGACCATGTCACGCCGAGCCTTTCGTTTTTTTCGCGTCATGTCGACGCTCAGCAACACCTCCTCGGCTTGCCGCGAGGTGTACCGTTCGTCCCAGAATGTCACCGGTTTGCCGGTTGCCAGGCGGACCCATGCCGCAAATGTCTCGGCTTCCCGGGACAATTCGCTGGTGGTTCCGTCGGCATGGAGCGGCAACCCGACAACCAGGGCCACCACACGCTGGTCGGTGATCAACTGCTCGAGGTGGCGGGCGTCTTCGTCTTTCTCGCCGGTCGGTTCCCAGGTTTCCAGTGGCACGGCCAGTGTCTGTTCGGGCGTCGAAACCGCAACACCAATGCGTACGCGGCCGTAGTCCAGGCCCAGGAGAGCTCCCTCGCCGGGCATCTCGTCGCGGATTGGTTCAGAGGCAGTCGTCACGTCCCTGCTCCTGAATCCTCTCGACCAATCGTCTCAGACCCTCCTCGTCGTCACGGTGGGCCACCAGTGTGGCGTCGTCGGTGTGTACGATGACCAGGTTCTCGACTCCGACCGCACCGACCAGGTGATCACCGTTGCTGCGGACGACACAGTTGTTGGAGTCGACGACCGTGACACGGCCTTGCAGCGTGTTGCCGTCGGAGTCGGTCTCCAGGATCTCGGCCAGTGCGTGCCAACTGCCAACGTCGTGCCAGTCGAAGGGTGCCTCCACCAGGCAGGTGTTGCTGGACTGTTCCAGGACAGCGTGGTCGATCGAGCGGGCCGGGATTGACTCGAAGGTGTCCTGCAATGACGTGTCGTAGTCGGCGGTACCGACGGCACGGCCGATTGTCTCGAGTGCGTCGGCGATGTCGGGTTCGTGCTTGGCCAGGGCGTCCAGGATCCGGTCAGCCCGCCAGGTGAAGATGCCGCAGTTCCAGTACCTGTCACCGGCAGCGATGTACGATCCGGCAGTCGATCGGTCGGGTTTTTCGTGGAACGCCGTGACCTGGTGTCCGTGGCCGGATCCAGGCAGCGATTCACCCCGCTGG
Source organism: uncultured Planctomycetaceae bacterium (assembly GCA_964646205.1). Taxonomy (GTDB): domain Bacteria; phylum Planctomycetota; class Planctomycetia; order Planctomycetales; family Planctomycetaceae; genus UBA8437. The sequence continues at coordinate 20,626 of CAZYAZ010000027.1, forward strand.
ATGTAGCCGTAGCCGGTGGCCGGTCGGGTGGGCGTGACACCAAACAGCACGAGACGGCGCGAGTCGTTGTCGACCAGTTCAACCGCGACCTGGACGGCCTGTCGGAAAGCGTCGGGGGGATCGATCACGTGATCGGCTGGCAGGACGAGCATCACCGCGTCGGGGTCGGCGGCCAGCAAGTGCCACGCGGCCAGCCCCACGCAGGGAGCCGTGTTGCGGCCACAAGGCTCGGTGAGAACCTGTTGGGCCGGAACCGCCGGCAACTGGTTCCGCGTTTCCTCCGCCTGTTCGGCGTTGGTGATCACCCACGTTCGTTCCGGGGGAACCAGTTCCTGGAGCCGGTCGACAGTCTGCTGTAGCAGGCTGGTCTCGCCGGCCAGGGACTGGAGTTGCTTGGGACGGTTGCGACGGCTCTGCGGCCAAAACCGTGTGCCGCTGCCTCCGGACATGATCACCGCGTGCAGCATCTTTCACCTGGAAGGCAATTGGATCGCCGGGGAACAAAATCGAGCATAAACGGTGAGACGGGTTGGGTCGAGGTGTTTGGTGCCGGGTGGTCCAGCTTGATCTTGCCCGTGATCCGTATCGCGTCGTACAACCCCTTCGCATTCAGTTCATGGAGCCGGATTTGGGGGGATTCGAGCCAGGGAGTCAGAAGTGATGGCGCGGCACATTCGTATCGTCGTGAGCCTCGTGGTGTTATTGGGCAGTGCCTGTTGCTGGAATCCGGTTCGTGCGGTTGAAACGGTTCCGGATGCCGCGTCGGCCGTGGCGGCGGGTCGGGTCGACGAGTACCTGGTCTCTGCCAGGGCGTATCTCGACACCCATGCCACCAGTCCCCGGGCGGCCCGCGTGGCCCTGGATGCCCTGATGGTGGCCTCGACACATCGAAAGACCGCGGCGGTGACCGGATTCAAGGCGACCCTGGTCATGGATCACGGTCAGACACTTGCCGGCCGATTCGCATTGTCGCAGTTTGTCGATGGCAAGGGGTGTCGAGAATTTCTCGACAAGGTCATCACACAAAAGATTGCCAGGTTGCGGCTTCCCACGGCCAAAAAATACGTATCGGCCGTACGACGTGCGGCAGGTTTCTGGGGCCCGGAAGTGTTGGCCGGTGACGGCTTCCTGTTGAAGACCGCGCTGGCGGCAGAGTTGGCCGGTGACAAGGCCGCACGGCTGCAGTGCCTCTCGAGGCTGAAACAGGACAAGCCGGCCGTGACCCGGGTGGCGAAGCTGGCCTTTGATCCGAAGATCGATACGATCAAAAAGATCGTGGGATTGCAGGAATTGTCCACGGACGTGCCGGTTGCAACAGACCTGGTGAGTCACTTCCTGGGGAGGCTGTCCGAGGCCGGTCGTGCTCGCCCGGAGATTCTTCGGGTGTCGGGCAAAAACCTGTTGAGCGACAACCATTTTGCCGAGGCTCGTGACGTGTTGCGCCAACTGGTCAAGGCGGTTCCCGACGATGGACAGGCGGTGGTGTGGTCGGCGTGGACCGAGGCGGTTGTCGGCGACGGAGTTGAGGTGGGGGCTGCGGTGTCGAGCCTGAGGTCTTTTGCTCGCAAGCATGAGAAATCCGAGTGGGCGAAAACGGCCACGATACTGGCTGGTGCGGTCGCCGGTCATCGCAGCCGGCTGTCCACGGTGGTCGACGAATTTGGGGCCGTTCTGGCTGACTGGCGAAAGGCCCCTCCCCAACTGATCAAAGTGAAACTGGTGCATGCACTCGAAAACGGATCGAAGCTCGACGCCTTTGTCTCCTTCGATGCGACTGCGAAACAGTTCGAGGCCACTGCCGTGCGGAACGGTGGAGTGGTGGTTGCCATCCGTTCGGCCCCGATGGGCAGTCGTTTGTTTTTTGCCGAGGATCCCGTGATTTACCGTTTGAAGGGGAAGGCGATTTTTCCTCAGCCCCGGTTCTCGATCACGCGTGATGCCGAAGGGACGTTCCAGGGACTTGTCCAACTCACCACGTCGGACAAGCCGGCCGCGATGCAGGATCTGACCGGAATGATCACGTCCTCTCCATGGCTCTCATCCGGGAAGAAATTGGCCGAGGTGGTCAATCACCTGGTGATCAAGAAGGGGTGGTACCCGGCCGAGGCGGTGCACCGGGAGGGTGAACTGAGGCTGAGGCTGCTGCGACCGCGGGTTGGGCGTCCGGGATTCCACGAGACGACAATCCAGTTGGATCGTCGTCGCCAGCGGATGACCGTCCGGTTGAACCGGTTCGACGTCACGATCGCCTACGGTGATACGAAAGCGACGGAGTGGCTGGCGGGACCGAACTGGCCGGACGTGCCGAGCAAAACGACCGCGGATGCGTCGATGGTATTCCGGTTGGTGGGAGCGGTCAGCAACCTGTTGAGCGACAGCGTGTCACGAACGGCCACACGTCCCAGCCCCGGTGTGACGCGGTAGCGACGGACCCTAGAACAACGGCAGCGGTCGGCCGACGGTCAGCATGTGCGGCCGGTTCAGGTTGTCGTGGATCAGCGAGTCGGGGCGAATTCCCATCGCGGTGAAGACCGTGGCGTGCAGGTCAGGAGGGCCGGCGGCCAGGGTTCGTGGATGGGCGGCGTGTGCGTCGGAACTGCCGTAGACCTGTCCCCCGCGGATGCCACCACCGGCGAGCACGACCGTGAATGAGTACGGGTAGTGGTCACGGCCAGCGTTGCCGTTGATCTTCGGGGTCCGACCGAAGTCACCGATCATCAGGACCAGTGTCTCGTCGAGTTGACCTCGCTGGTCCAGGTCAGTGATCAGGGCGGAAGCCGAGCGATCGAAGACCGGCAGCAGCCGGTCCTTGAGGCGGTTGAAGTTGTTTCCGTGGGTGTCCCAGTGGTCCCCCTTGCCCCCGTTGAGATCACTGGCCGACATCAAAACCTGCACCACCGGGACGCCGGCGTCGACCAGTCGGCGTGCCAGCAGGCAACTCTGGCCACCAAGATGATCTCCGTACAGGGATTTCAACTCGGGAGTCTCGTTGTCGAGATCGAAGGCGTTCTGGACCCGGTCGCTGACCAGCATGTTCATTGCCAGGTCGTGGAAGTGGCCGAAGGAACTGGTGGCCGGATCACCGTTGCCGACCGCCGGAGACTGGATCTGTCCCAGCAGGGACCGTCGTCGTCGGAATCGATCACGGTCAATACCGGCAGCGAGGTCCAGGACGGGGGATCCCAGGTCCCGCGAACGTCCGCCGTAGGCGGTCCCCTTGGGGGTCTTGACCACGATCGGGTCGTAGGCTCCTCCCATGAATCCACCGTACTCACCAGCCTGCAACGTGCCATTGTCGACCATCGGGTACGGCAGGCGGATCGATCGTGGCACACCGGGTTGGGATTCGCGGAAGTGCGAGATCATCGCGGGCAGGCCCGGCCAGTCACTCCGCTTGGGCGGCAGGTTTCCCGGTCGATCTGGCTTGTGGCCGGTCATGTTCCAGTACATGCCACGGCCGTGAGCCGCATCGGTGTGGAACATCGAACGGACGATGGCCAGCTTGTCGGTCATCTGGGCCAGTTTCGGGATGTGTTGACCGACCTGGATGCCCGGGACGTTTGTCGAGATCGGTGTGAACGGTCCACGAATCGAGGCGGGTGCCTTGGGTTTCAGGTCCCAGGTGTCGATGTGGCTCTGTCCACCCCAGCAGTACAGGATGATGCACGACTTGGCCGTGCCGATCAGTCCGCCGTCGGCTCCCAGGCTTTGCTGCTGGAGCATCGTCGGCAGCGTCAGACCGAACAGACCACCTGTCTGCAGTGCGGCACGTCGCGAGAGACCGTTGAATTCACTGCAACCGCGCCGGGAAGTCTGGGGCCTGGAACTCATAATCCATCCTGCTGAACAAAACCCCGTGGGGTTGAATCCTATGATCGCCTATGTTTCGAGGCGTTTCAACTTCAATGATCGGCACTCTCGGGCTTTGGACATCAGGTTGCCCGGTGGTGGGTCACTTGACGACAAAGTTGACCAGGCGTCCCGGCACGACGATCGTCTTGACGATGGTCTTTTCGGCAAGGAATCGTGCGACCGCCTCATCGGCCGCCGCGGCGTCCTGGATTGTCGCTTCGTCGGCATCGGTGGCCACGGTGACCTTGCCCCTGAGCTTGCCGTTGACCTGCACGGGAACCTCGACGGTCGAGGTGACCAGCAACGACTCGTCGAATTGCGGCCATGGCTCGTAGGCCAGTGATCCGTCGTGTCCCAACAGGCACCAGAGTTCCTCGGCCAGGTGTGGTGCAAACGGCGAGAGCAGCAACAGGAAGGGTTCCATCAGCGACCGCGGTCGTGGATCGGCCTGTCCCAGCGCGTTGGTGAATTCCATCAGTCGGCTGATCGCCGTGTTGAATGACAGCTTGTCGATGTCCTCGGTCACCGCCTTGATCGTGCGGTGCAGGATCCTCAACTGGTCGTCGTCCGGCGTGGCGTCGGAAATTGTCGGGTGCAGCGTGACCTCGTCGGCTCGTTCATCGACGATCATCCGCCAGACACGTCCCAGGAAGCGGCTGACACCTTCCACGCCACTCATGCTCCAGGGCTTGGTTGCCTCCAGCGGCCCCATGAACATCTCGTAGAGGCGCAACGAATCAGCGCCGTATTCGGTCACGATGTCGTCGGGGTTGATCACGTTGCCGCGCGACTTGGACATTTTGAACGCCCGACCCTCGACAACGATCCCGGGCTGTTCGACCAGCACGAAATCCTCACCCTGTTTCTGGACCTCCTCGGCCGTCAGCGAGACCTTCTCGCCATCGAATGTCCTGGGGTCGACGTCGTGAGCCGAGACCCACGTGCCGGAGGTGTCCCGGTAGCCGGCCAGTTCGGCCTCGCCCAGGATCATGCCCTGGTTGACCAGTCGCTTGAACGGTTCCGGTGTGCAGACGTGTCCGCGGTCGAAGAGCACCTTGTGCCAGAACCTCGAGTAGAGGAGGTGCAGCACGGCGTGCTCGGCGCCGCCGATGTAGAGATCGACGGGCAACCAGTTCTTCTCGGCCTCGGTGTCAATAAAACGGTCGTGGTTCTTCGGATCGGCAAACCGCAGGTAGTACCAGCAGGAGCCGGCCCATTGCGGCATCGAGTTGGTTTCCCGTTTCAGCCGGGTGCCGGCCTCATCGGTCCGGTACAGCCAGTCCTCTGGCGCTTCCTCCAGTGGTGGGTCCGGTCGACCGTGTGGCTTGAACTCGAAATTCTCCGGCAGTTCAGCCGGCAGGCTGGCCGGGTCGTCGGCCTGCATCAATCCGGTCAGGTTTCCCTCGTCGTCGAGTTCGTGCCAGATCGGGAAGGGTTCGCCCCAGAAGTGCTGGCGACTGAAGAGCCAGTCACGGAGCTTGTAGTTGAGTGCAGAGTCTCCCTGTCCGGTGGTGGAGAGGTGTTGGATGATCCGTTGTTTCGCGGCATCGATGTCGAGTCCATCGAGGAATTCGCTGTTGATCGCGGGTCCGTCACCGGGATACGCCTTGCCGTCGAAATCCTCGGGTGGCTGTACGGTGCGGACGATTGGCAGATCGAAGACCTCGGCAAATTCCCAGTCGCGTTCGTCCTGGCCGGGAACCGCCATGATGGCTCCGGTGCCGTAGCTGATCAGCACGTAGTCGGCGACCCAGATCGGGATCCGTTGCCCGTTGGCCGGATTGATGGCGTCGGAGCCCGTGAAAACACCGGTCTTGGTCTTGGCGAGGTCGGTGCGATCGAGGTCGCTCTTGGCAGCCGCCTGGGCCTGGTAGGCGGTGACGGCGTCCGACTGATCGGCGGTTGTCAGCCGATCGACACAGGGGTGCTCGGGAGCGATCACCATGTAGGTGGCTCCGAAGAGCGTGTCCGGTCGCGTGGTGTAGACCCTCAGGACATCGTCGGTTGGGTCCTCGGGTAGCCCGGTGTCGGCACGTGCGGCCTGCCAGTCGGCGAAACCGGCTTCGAGGGAGTTGCCGCCGGCTGACCCGATGAAAAAATCGACCTCGGCTCCGGTGCTGCGACCGATCCAGTTGCGTTGCAGCAGCTTGATGGATTCGGGCCAGTTGACCAGGTCCAGTTCGTCCAGCAGTCGCTCGGCGTAACGCGTGATTGCCAGCATCCACTGTCTCAGCGGCAGTCTCTCGACCGGGTGCTCTCCCCGTTCGCTCTTGCCGTCGATCACCTCCTCGTTGGCAAGCACGGTTCCCAGTTCCGGACACCAGTTCACCGGGGCCTCGTGCTGGTAGGCCAGGCGGTGCCGATCCTGGTAACGCCGCACCGCCTCCGGGCCCTCGGCGGAAACGTTGTCGGGGATCGGCAATTCGCTGATCGGTCGCCCGCGGCCGACACGGTCGAGCCCGTCGGGTCCGGTCCACTGGCATTCCTGGTCGTACCACGTGTCGAACAACTGCAGGAAGATCCACTGGGTCCAGCGGTAGTAATCCGGGTCGGTGGTCGAGAATTCCCGGTCCCAGTCGTAGCTGAAACCGAGCATCTTCAGTTGTCGGCGGAAGGTGTCAATGTTGCGGTAGGTGGTTTCGCGGGGATGAGTGCCGGTCTTGATGGCGTGTTGTTCGGCCGGCAGGCCGAAGGCGTCCCAGCCCATCGGGTGCAGCACCTGGGTGCCCTGCATGCGTTGGTAGCGACAGACGATGTCGGTCGCCGTGTACCCCTCCGGATGTCCCACGTGCAGGCCATCCCCCGAGGGATAGGGGAACATGTCGAGAACGTAAATCTTGTCGCGGCCCTCTTCGAACGGACCGGTACGGAATGTCTGGTTCTCGTCCCAGTAGGCCTGCCAGCGAGGTTCGATGCGGGCGGGATCGTAACGGGGCATGGTGTTTTCCGGGTGTACTGGTCGTGACCTGCTGCCGGGCGCGATAGTCTATTGATGGTCTCCCCATTTGCCAACAAGAGGATCCTCACTGATGACCACCAATCTCCTGACATCGCGTCGAAACTTCCTGGCCGGAGGACTGGCAGCCGGAATCGCTTCGGCCACCGTTTCGGAACCGACAGTCTCCCTGGCTGCCAAACCGCCGGGTCGCAATGGCAAGTCTCACATGAAACTCAGCCTGGCCGGTTACTCCTTCAATCGCCTGCTGCCCAAGCGGCCGACCCCCGAGCAGGAGAAATCGGCCAAGATGACGATGGACGGTTTCATCCGGTTTTGTGCCGACCAGGATCTCGACGGGATCGAACCAACGACTTACTACTTTCCCAAGACGGTCACCCAGGAGTACCTGGTGAACATGAAGGAATTGTCCTTCCGCCTGGGGCTGGACATCTCGGGCACGGCCATCGGCAACGATTTTTGCGTGGCCGAGGGAGCCGGCCGGGAGAAGCAACTGGCTGATGCCCGGCAGTGGATCGATCACGCCGCGGTGCTCGGAGCTCCGGCGATCCGGATCTTTGCAGGTCGTGTCCCCAAGGGAGACACCGAGGCGGTGGCCATCGAACGGTGTATTGCCGGGATCAACCAGGTGCTTGATCATGCCGAGAAACGTGGCGTGTTCCTGGCACTGGAGAATCACGGTGGGATCACCTCGACCCCGGCCCAGATGATGCGGATCATCAAGGGGGTGCGAGATTCCAGATTTTTCGGCGTGAATCTCGACGGTGGCAACTTCCGTACCGATGATCCCTACCGGGACATGGCAGTGATTGCCCCCTACGCGGTCAACGCCCAGGTCAAGGCGTCGATTTTTCGTGGCGACAAGAAAGAACCGGCCGACCTGGAACGGGTGATCAAGATTCTTCGTGATGCCGATTACCGCGGGTATGTGGTGCTGGAGTACGAGGAGAGTGATCCCCTGGGTGAGATTCCCGGGTACCTCAAGCAGTTGCGTCAGCTGATCTCCTAGGCCATTTTGATGTCCCGACCCTCGCGCTGGACCGTCCGTTTGCTGTACGAGACGAGTTTGTTCGTCGCCGTGAGTGTTTTTGACATCCTGATGACCCACCGCTTGATCCGCACGGGCCGTTTTCATGAATCCAACCCGGTGGCGAAGTTCTTCTACGACCACTGGGACATGCAGGGGATGGTGGCGTTCAAGATGACGATGGTGGCCTTCGTGGTCGTGGTGACCCAGTTGATCGCTCATCGTCATGTGCAGCGCGCCACCTGGGTGCTGCGACTGGCGATCTGCGTGGTGTCGGTGGTCGTGATCTACAGCCTGCTGCTGTTGCTGAGAAGCCGGGGGCTGGTGTGAATGATCTGCTGATCCGGCAACTGGCCGATGCCGGCCAACTGCATCTCCTGGAGGAGATCGACATCCTGGACCAGTCGGTCCTGGAGCGATTCGAAAGTGAACTGGAGTTGATCGACTGGGAGGGGCTGGCCGTGGCGGCCGATGGTGGTGGTCGGGCCGGTGACCTGGTCGAACCGGTCGCCGAATTGCCTCACCTCGTGCGACACCCGGAAGCGGGTTCGCAGCGGGCACGTGATCGCGGCGAGGCGGTGTTGGCCGATGGACGTGTGGCCGTGGTGACGGTGGCCGGAGGACGGGGGAGCCGACTGGGGTCGGATTCTCCCAAGGGGCTTTTGCCGGTGATGCCCGTCAGCGGCCGGACACTGTTTGAACATTTTGCAGCGGTGATCGGGGAGCGGAGCCGCAGGGCGGGGCGGGCGATTCCCTGGCTGGTGATGACCAGTCACGTGACGGACGAGCCGACCCGGTTGTATTTCCAGCAGCAGGAGTATTTTGGCCTCGATCCCACCCAGGTGGTCCTGTTCCATCAGGGAGCAATGCCGGTGGTCGATGTCGAGACGGGCCGGGTGCTGCTGGCGGGTGCGGGGCGGGTGGCCCTGAACCCGGACGGCCATGGAGGATTGGTTGCCGCGTTGCGTCGGGCCGGGATGTTCGAGTGGTTGAGCGAACGGGCCGTCGACACGTTGTTCTATCACCAGGTCGACAACCCCGCGGTGTTGCCTCCCGATCCACTGCTGGTGGGATGGCACCACGAGAGAGGATCGCAAATGACGACGCGGGTTGTGCCCCGGATCGCGGCCGAGGAACGGATGGGGGTGGCGGTGGCCGTGCAGGGACGGACGCGAATCGTTGAGTACCTGGAGTTGCTCGAATCGGCGGCGGCGACCGACACGACAGGGCGATTGAGGTTCTGGGCCGGCAATACCGGTGTGCATGTGCTGGACACGGGAGTTCTGGAGAGAGCAGCAGGTGCGACTGGCCTGCCGTGGCACCGTGTTCGGCGGAGTGTCCCCTGCGTGGCCGACCACCGGTCGGGAGATGTCGTTCAACCGGAACACGCCAACGCGTGGCAGTTGGAAAAGTACGTCTTCGACCTGTTGGCGGATGTCGAGACCGGGTTGGTGGTGGAGGGGGATCGGGCGGGTGATTTTCTGCCGATCAAGCAGGCCACGGGTGTGGATTCGCTGGAATCGGCCCGGTCGGGACTGCTGTCGCTGTACCGGGGGTGGCTCGAGTCGGCGGGGGCCACGGTGCACCCGGATGCGGTCGTGGAGATCTCGCCGGGGTGGGCATTGTCGGCCACGGATGTTGCAGGCCGGGTTGGTCCCGGAGACGTCTTCGAGGGCTCGGTCGTACTCGAGTGACCCGGATCAGGCGTCCAGCAGGTCGTGGACGATCTTGCCGGGTTGGCTGTCGAGAATTGTTTTGTCCTGGGTATTGCGGGTGTAGACCAGGTTCTGGGCATCGAGACCAAACAGGTGAAACAGGGTGGCGTGGTAGTCGTAGTGGTTGACCACGTTCTCGACCGCCTTGTGACCGAACTCGTCGGTGTTTCCGTAGGCCAGCCCGCCTCGAAATCCTCCGCCGGCGACCCACATGCTGAATCCATAGGTGTTGTGGTCGCGGCCGATGTTCTTTTCGTTCTGGATGACCGGCAACCGGCCCATCTCGCCACCCCAGTGGACGACTGTCGAGTCGAGCAGGCCGCGCTGCTTGAGGTCCTTGACCAGTGCTGCCGAGGGCTTGTCGACCTTCTTGCAGGCGCGTGGCAGGCTCTTGACGATTCCCCCGTGATGGTCCCAGAACTGGTTCTGCGTGTAGACCTGCACGAATCGGACACCCCGTTCGACCATCCGCCGGGCGATCAGGCAGCGAATTCCGTAATCGGCGGTTGCTGTTTCGTGGATGCCGTACATCTCCTGGGTGGCCTTGGTTTCTCCAGAGATGTCCAGGGCCTCCCGGGCCGACGATTGCATCCTGGCGGCCAGTTGGTAACTGGCGATGCGAGCCGCGAGGTCGTTCTGTGCCGGACGGGCGGCCAGGTGTTTCTGGTTCAGCTTGCGGACGTATTCCAGGAACGACTTCTGAACGCTCCCGGCCAGGTGGGCCGGGGGTTGCAGGTTGAGAATCCGTGGTTCGGTGGGGCGGATCACCGTCCCCTGGTAGATCGCTGGCAACCAGCCATTGGACCAGTTGGCGACACCCTCGACGGGCAGTTGACCCGGGTCGATCATTGCCAGGAAAGCCGGCAGGTCATTGGCCTCGGTTCCCAGCCCGTAGGCCATCCAACTGCCCAGCGATGGGCGTCCCTTGGTGACCTTGCCCGTCTGCAATGCCAGGATCGACTGGCCGTGGTTGTTGACACCGGTTCGCATCGAGCGGATCAGGCAGATGTCGTCGGCGATGCCGGCGGTGTGTGGCAGCAACTCGGAGATCTCGGTGCCGCACTCTCCCCGCGGTCGGAATTTCCACTGGCTGTGCAGCACCTTGGAGGAGGCCTGGGCGGCGTTGTCGTACTTGATCTTGCCCGGGAAAGCCTTCATGTGCCACTTGGCCATTGCCGGCTTGGGATCGAAGAGGTCGATGTGGCTGGGACCTCCCTGCATCCACAACGAGATCATCGCCCCGGCGCGTGCCTGGCCAGGCGGATTCTTGGGCAGCGTGTCGTAGTGGGTCGGTTCGAGTTCGGGACGAGCCGGGGCGGCTTCGAGTTGTTGCTGCTGGGACAACCAGGCGGTTGCCAGTGAGCCGAGACCGAGTGAACCGGCGGCCAGGAAATGGCGGCGCGAATGCGGGATGATGGGGGAGGAAGACATGAGCGGTGCCACGTGTCCGGGTGTGTGATTAGTCGATGTAGAGGAACTGGTTGCTGGCCAGCAGTGATTGACAGAAGACCCCCAGTGCCTGTCCGGTCGCCTGGTCGCGTCGCGCCTTGTCGGCGGCGGCGTCACCCTTGTTCTTGTCGGCTGCAGCCGCCTGGGCGATGAACAAACCGGTTTGGGCTTCCAGGAACTGCGTCGCTGCCAGCACGGCGTCACCGGGTGGCTGGATGCCGTAGGCCAATCGCCAGGCCAGTCGCACTTGTGCGGCGGTGTCGTTGCCGGCTTCGGATTCCAGCCGTCGGGCGAATCTCACCGATTGGGCGACAATGAAATCGCTGTTCATCATCAACAGCGACTGGCTGGAAACGGTGGTCGAGACGCGCTGGGTGCAGTTGGGTTCCATTGCCGGGCGGTCGAAAGAATCCAGGACCGCCAGGGGACGACTGCGGCGGACCTCGACCCAGACGCTTCGTCGGAACTGGGCACCCTTCATGTCGACCACGGCGCCGGGGCGACCGGCGTTGAGGTTCTCTTTTCCGATGACCCACTGTCCGACGCGGTCGGCCATCACCGGCACCGGCGGTCCGTTCCGGGTCGTGACCAGGGAGCCACTGGTGGCCAGCACCGCATCCCGAAGACTCTCGGCATCAAGACGCCGCAATGACATCCGGCCCAGCAGCCGGTTGTCGGGGTCGGCGGCGTGCAATGCGGGCGAGGCGGTGGCCGGTTGGCGGTAGGTGGCTGATGTCATCAGCAGCCGGTGCAGTTTCTTGAGATCCCAGCCGTCTCGTGTGAATTCGGAAGCGAGCCAGTCGAGCAGCAGGGGGTGTGTGGGACGGATTCCCAGTGCCCCGAAGTCACCGGGAGTGGCCGCCAGGCCGTGGCCGAAATGGTGCATCCACGTGCGATTGACGATGACCCTGGCGACCAGGGGATGTTTGCCGTCGGTCAGTTTTTTTGCCCAGGCCAGGCGGCGACCGGTCGACGTGATGGCCTTGTCGTTGGCCGGGATTCCGACGGGAACCGTGGTGGTGGCTGCCAGGATCGAGAGATCCGACGGGGCCACGTCCTGGCGGGGCTGGGTGATGTCGCCGCGGAAGAACACTTTCGTTACCGGCACCTTGCCGCTGTCCTCGGTGAGAACCCGGATGAAAGATTGCGCGGGCTTGGTCGCCCGCAGGTCGGTGGCCCGCTTGGCAATCTTCTTGAGATCGTCGGCGGCCTTGCTGTCGTAGAGGTAAAGTGATCCTGCCGAGACGTTGAGGCTGGGGAATTTCTTGAGCAGTTGGACTTGTTCGGGGTTCCGCTTCTTTGCATCGGTCTTGCGAGCTTCGCGGGCCTTGGGACGAATCGCCTCGGGCAGCTTGGCCACCTCCTTGTCGAAGGTCTGCTGGATGTAGACATCCTGCTTCTTGGTCCGCTCGGCATCGATCTTCTTGGCCTCGGCCTCGATCTTTGCCGCCTGGGCCTTGTTGGCGTCGGTGTACAGCGACACGGTTCTTGAGGCGGGTTTCTTCCAGCGGGCGACATCCAGGGCGGGTTCAAAGATCGCCCTGAGACGGTAGTAGTCGACCTGCGGAATCGGGTCATAGCGATGATTGTGGCATTGCGCACAGCCAACGGTGAGTCCCAGGATCGAGGTGGACACAACGTTGAGTGTTTCGGCGATGACCTGGTTGCGGTTTGCGGTGTTGTTGGCGCCCGCGGTCCCGTCCGGCGCGGTTCTCAGGAAGCCGGTGGCCGTCAGCAATCGCACCTGTTCGGGCGAGAGATTCTTGTAAGGGGGGGAGACGAGTTCATCTCCGGCGAGTTGTTCCAGTAGAAACCGGTTCCAGGGCTGGTTGGCGTTGTGCGCATCGATGACCCAGTCACGAAAACGCCACGCCCATTTTCGTTGTGGGTCGGTGTTGGTGACTCCTTCGCTGTCGGCGTACCCGGCCGCGTCCAGCCAGTGCCGCCCCCAGCGTTCGCCATAGTGCGGATTGGCCAACAGTCGCTCGATCAGTCGTTCCCAGGCCCCGGGTGCGGTGTCGTCCAGGAATCGTTGCTGCTGGACCAGGGTGGGTGGCATGCCGAGCAGGTCGAAGGTCGCGCGTCGCAACAGCGTCAATTTCTTCGCGGCTGGAGCGAGCGTGTGACCCGCGGCTTCCAACCGGGCCTGCACGAAGCGGTCCAGCGGGTTGCGGATTTCGAGGGCCTGTTGCACGCGTGGCGGTTTTGGTTGCTGGATCGGCTGGAAGGCCCAGAACTCGAGATCGAGTGGAGTGAACTGGAATCCTCGTCCCAGCGTCTTGGGCTCGGGCCTGGCCGTTTTGGCTCCCGCGGCGATCCAGCGGCGGATCACGTCGATCTGTTGAGGGGTCAGCTTCTTGCTGTCCTTTCCGGGCGGCATTTCGCCGGCGGCCACGCGCTGGATCAGTGTGCTCGCCCCGGGTTTGCCCACCACGATCGCGGCGCCGGACTCCCCGCCGGCAACCAGGAATCTCTTCAAACGCAGGTCCAGTCCTCCCTCGACTTTGTCCGTCTCACCGTGGCACTCAAAGCAGTGTGCTTTAAAAATTCCACGGACGTCCTGTTCAAAAGTCAGTCCGGGCCCGGCGGCCGCAACGGCAGTCGCGGACAGTCCCAGCCAGAGGATGGAGATCGCGAGGTTTCGCATCGGGGCAACCGGGGGAGGAAATGGCTTGAGGCGGGGGCATGTCGGAGGGTGGGGATGACACGCATCGTCCGCGTCATCTGCAATGATTCTTGACTCCAGCCAGACCACAGGCAAGGTCAGTCACGTGGTACGGCGTTGCCCGGTTGAGTCGGCTTGGGTACACCTAGTGCAACACGATGGTCGTCTTCTTCGAAGACCGAGTCCCTGGAGCACATGATGACCGGCCGCCTCTTCAAAGACACGCTTGGACAATACCCTTGGTTGCCCGTTTGGCTGCTGCTGTGGACGGTGATGGCTTTGCCGGTCATGGGCGGTGATTGGCCCGGTTTCCTGGGACCGCAGCGCAATGGAATCAGCACCGAGACGGGGTTGTTGGACACGTTTCCAGCGACCGGTCCCAAGGTCGCCTGGCGGGTTTCCGGCGGGGTGGGAATGTCGGGTGTGGCCGTGGCTGATGGTCGGGTGGTGACGATGGTCGAGTCGGGAGCCAAGCAGCAGGTCTGGGCCCTGGACCTCGCCAGCGGCAAGTCATTGTGGAAGACCGACGTCGCGACGGCCTACCGCAACGGGATGGGCAACGGCGCCCGCGCGACTCCGACGATTGTCGGTGATCGAGTGGTCGTGTTCACCGGCGAGGGACAACTGGTGGTGTTGGCCTCGAAGACCGGCAAGATCGCATGGCAACGGGACGTTGTCACCTCGCTGAAGGGCCGGGTGGCCGATTACGGGATGGCCTGTTCGCCCCTGGTCGTCGGTGAACTGGTGATCGTGACGCCAGGTGCTCCACAGGCCGCGGTGGCTGCCTACAAGCTGGCCGATGGCACTCCGGCCTGGACGGCCGGCAGCGGTCCGGCCGGTTATTCCTCCCCGGCGGTACTCAGTGCCGGGGGCCGTCGCCAGTTGGTGGCTTTTCTCGGTGACCAGGCCGTGGGGCTGGATCCGATCCGGGGCACGTCGCTGTGGCGGTATCCGTACGTGACCGATTACGACTGCAACATCGCCACGCCGGTGGCCGTCAAGGGCCGCGTGTTTCTTTCCGCGGGCGAGAATCATGGCAGCGTGATGCTGGAGTTGAAGAAGTCCGGCAGCGGGCTGGCCCCGTCGGTGACCTGGCAGTCCCAGGGACCTGGAGCGGTGATGCGGAACGAGTGGCAGACGTCGATCCTGCTGGGTGGGTACTTGTACGGGATGGACAATGTGGGTGGTGCTGGCCCGATCACTCACCTGGGTTGCCTGGACGCCGCCACCGGCAAGCTGGCCTGGAAACAAAAGCGGTTTGGCAAGGGGAACCTGATCGCCGCAGACGGCAAGCTGTGGATCAGCACGATGCGAGGGGAATTGGTCCTGGTGGCTGCGTCGCCGAAGGGATTCCGGGAACTGGCCCGGGCCGAGGTGATTGGCCCGACCCGCCAGGCGCCGTCGCTGGCACATGGCAAGTTGCTGCTGCGTGACGACTCCGAGATCCTCTGCCTGGACATCAGGAAGTCGGCCGCTCCGTCCGATTCGGATCAGTAGGTCATCGAGAGGAAGCCCGGCCATGTCCGCTGAACTGCTCGAACGCGAGGAGTATGTCGAGCAGGCGTACTTCTTTCGGGCCTACCGGGAGCGTCTCGAGGAATCGGTGCCGTCACAGGAGATCCTGTCACAACTCCGCGAGGAACTGCTCAGTAGCACACGGTTGCCGGTGGCGTTGGAGGTGCTCGAGGGGGAACTGCTGTTGCGGGGACAACTGGTGGATGGGATGCAGCACCTCAGCCACTATTTCACCCCGTTCCAGATTTTCGTGATCGGGCAGTCGGAAGACGAGAGGGCAAAATTCGACCAGTACACGGCCCTGCGTGTGCTCGAGCAGGAGGCCGTGTACCGCTCCGAGGCTGCCACCCCACAGGGGCTGTTCATCTACCACTTCGAGGCGATCTCACGCAATCACCTCGGGTACGACCATGGTCTCGTGGCCGTCGCCGCTGATCCGATTTACAACGAGGAATTTCGTGAATGGATCCTGCGGATTCGCGCCGAACTGGGGGCGATTGATTTCGCCGACATGATCTACGTCCGCAGTGAACAGATGGTTGTCGACCAGCGACGGCAGAGGGGAATCGATGACTGGGAACCGGACTATCCGATCCTGTTCGGGATCCGGGAGGGCCGCATCGCCCGGGCGAATCGCGGCAAGGATCCGCTCTACATGTTCGCCGCGCTACAGCGACAACTGCATTTCCCCCAGGTTCCGCGGCTCCGCAAAGCCCGGGACGTGGAACTGGACCCGGTGCTGGAACGTCGATTGCTGACGATCGAAAAGAGATTGCAACTGGCAGAGTCGGAACTCAAGGGGGGCATCGACCTGTCAGAATTCTATGCCGAGTCGGATGACGAGGTGGTTCCTCCGGAGCCGGCGTCGTGATCACCTGCAGTGGCTCAGAGGAGACGAGTCGCCAGGTGCGACGGGTGACGGTGTTGGCTGGGAGGATGACCAGTTGATGTCTGGCGATGAGTTCGAGTTGTCCGGGCCAGAGATACTCGAGGGCCACCTGTACGACTACCCGGCCTACTACGACCTGATCTTTGGCAGTGATTGTGCCGCGGAGGTGTCCTTCTTCGAGGACTGTTTCGAACACCTCGCGGGGCGAACGGTCCGGAGACTGTATGAACCGGCCTGTGGGACGGGACGGTTGCTGGTGCGCCTGGCCGGTCGTGGGTACGTCGTTGCGGGCAACGATCTGAATCCCCGGGCCGTGGATTACTGCAATGAACGATTCAAGCGGGCCGGTTGGGATCCCCCGGCGGCCGTTGGTGACATGGCAGATTTTCGGCTGCGGCGGAAAGTGGACGCCGTTTTCAACACGATCAACAGTGTCAGGCATCTCGACAGTGAGTCTGCCGCGCGGAGTCATCTGGGGTGCGTCGCCGGGGGGTTGGCCCGGGGCGGGCTGTACCTGCTGGGGTTGCACCTGACGCCCGGCAGCGGGCCACGAGACATGGGAGAAACGTGGTCGGCCCGGCGTGGTCACCTGGCCATCGTGTCGAACCTGCAGAGTGTTTCGATTGACCGTCGCCGGCGTGTCGAGAGATTCGAGATGACCTTCGATATCTACACCCCGACGCGTCACAGGCGAATCGCGGGGATCCTGAAGTACCGAACCTACACGCTGGCACAGATCCGGCGGTTGGTGGCTTCGGTGCCGTCGCTGGAGTGGATTGAGTCGTTCGATTTTTGTTACGACGTGAATCGACCAATCACGGTTGACGAGTGGACCGAAGACGTGGTGCTGGTGTTGCGGAAGCGTTGAGTCCCTGACCCGTCCATGCTGATTGACTGGTCCGTGGAACGGATCCTAAAATGGGGGGACGTGGCAGAACCTCGACGGGAGGCTGTCGCGCCCGCCTCCGGTTCCATGTCCCGCCGGGTACCGGATTTCATTTTCCCACCAGGTCTCATGCGTCTCACACCTTTCCTGGCGATTGTTTTGCTGTGCTCGTTGGACGCCGGTGCCGCCGACGTGGTGGTGCGTCCAGAACGGGTCGACTTGAATTCTCCGGAAGACTCGGTGCAGGTGCTGGTCGAGACCACCTCGGGAGGCCGGTTGGCTGATCGGACCCGGGAGGCCAAGTGGTCGATCGCCGATGCGGCGATTGCTCGGGTTGATGCCAGTGGCATGGTGACACCGTTGGCCAACGGGCAAACCCAGCTCGTGATCAGCCTGGACGGCGGCGAGCGTAGGATTCCAGTCCATGTTGGAGGCGTGATCCGGCCGCGGCCGTTGTCCTTCCAGGAGGACGTGATTCCGATCCTGACCAAGGCCCGGTGCAATTCGGGAGGATGCCACGGCAAGGCCGAGGGCCAGAACGGGTTCAAGCTGAGTGTTTTCGGATTCGATCCGCAGGCCGACCACGACGCATTGACGAAGGAAAAACGGGGCGGACGGGTCTCGCTGGCGGTGCCGGCTGGCAGCCTGTTGCTGACCAAGGGAGCCGCCGTGGTGCCGCATGGTGGTGGACGCAAACTGGAACCGGCCGGCCGTCGTTACCAGAGATTGCGACGCTGGATTGCCGAGGGAGCCCGTTTCGACGTACCTGGACGGGTTTGTACGTCAATTCGTGTCGATCCGCCGCAGCGGCTGATGGGGGCACGACAGGGCCAGCAATTGCGGGTGATTGCCACTGACGCGGAGGGCAACAACTGGTGCGTGACGGCAGAGGCCGAGTTTGAATCCAACAATGATGTGATTGCCACGGTCAACCGCCGTGGCCTGGTGGTCTCGACAGAAGTCCCCGGCGAAGCAGCGATCCTGGTCAGGTACATGGGGCAGGTGGCCGTCAGCCGGATCACCCGCCCTCAGCCGGGCGTTGTGTTCCAGCGACCGCCCGAACACAACTTCATCGACAAACACGTGTGGGATCGGCTGGCCGAACTGGGTATCCCGCCAAGTCCGATCGCCGATGATGCGACGTTTCTGCGCCGGGCGCACCTGGACACGATCGGCACGTTGCCGACAGTGGCAGAGGCGCGGGCGTTCCTGGCTGACAAGAACCCCGACAAGCGGAACCGGGTCGTGGCGAAGTTGCTCGACCGCAGGGAATACGCATTTTTCTGGGCAATGAAGTGGGCCGATGTGCTGCGGGTCGACAACGCGCAACTGAAGCCCGAGGCGACAGTGGCGATCACCCGTTGGCTGCGTCGCCAGATGGCCGAGAATGTTCCCTTTGACCGGTTTGCCCGTGAGATTTTGACCGTCCGGGGAAACACGCGATCGGAAACGCCCGCGGCGGTCTACTCGGTGATGAAATCTCCCGAGGACCTGGCTCGCTCTATGAGCCAACTGTTTCTGGGAGTGCGTATCGAGTGTGCCCAGTGCCATCACCACCCATTCGAGAAGTGGGGGCAGAAGGATTACTTCGCCCTGGCCGGGTTCTTCACCGGGGTCAAGCGGGATGGACGAAGCGGAGGGAGCCAGAAGATCACCGACGGACCCGGATCGGATCTCAAGCATCCCCGGAGTGGCCAACTGGTCCCCACGGCGGGACTGGGCAGTGCCCCGATCACCCTGAAGGATCCGCGGGACAGGAGGCGGGCGCTGTCGGACTGGATGACCGCCCCGGAGAACCCGTTCTTTGCCCGCACGATCGTCAACCGGCTCTGGGCGCACTACTTCGGCCGTGGCCTGGTCGAACCGATCGACGATCACCGGGCGACCAACCCGGCCTCCAACGAGAAATTGCTCGACGCCCTGGCCTCCGAATTCCGACGACAGAAGTACGATCTCAAGGCGTTGACTCGCACACTGCTGGCATCACGGACTTACCAACTGTCTTCGTCGACCCTGCCGGACAACGAACTCGACGACCAGAACTTCTCACACTCGACAAAGAAGGCACTGTCGGCCGAGGTGCTGCTGGATGCGATCTGCCAGGCGACGGGTGTTCCCGAACAGTTCAATGGCTGGCCGACCGGCTCGCGCGCCATCGAGATCTGGGACAATCGTCTGCCGTCCTACTTTTTTGTCATCTTCGGCCGACCGCAACGCAACAGCGTTTGCGAATGTGAGCGTGGGAACGAGCCGAGCATCTCCCAGGCGCTGCACCTGATGAATTCGCCGGAGTCTTTCCAGAAAATTCGTCACCGGGACGGCCGTGCCGCCGGCCTGGCGGCGGAGAAGTTGTCCGACGAGCAGGTGATCAACGAGTTGTTCCTGGCGACGTTGTCGCGCGTGGCCACCGATGGCGAACGGAAATTGCTACTGGCAGCCTTCCGGGAAAGTTCTGGCAATCGTCGTGAGGCGGTCGAGGACATTCTGTGGACGCTCTTGAACACCAAGGAGTTCTTGTACAATCACTAGGCCCCATGGGTCGATGACAAAGACTGGTGGGAACACCGGTCAACAATAGAGCGAGGTGTGTGATGTTGAGTTTGTCGCTGGGTCGAACGGATGGACGGTTCTGTGACGGTGTGTCGCGCCGCCAGATGTTGAGATTGGGTGGAACAGGCGCCCTGGGCGGGCTGTCGTTGCCCGGGCTGCTTGAACTCGAGGCGAAGGCCAAATCGCCGCGGCGGCCGCAGGCCAAGTCGGTGATCATGATTTTCCTGGAGGGCGGTCCCAGCCATATCGACATGTGGGACCTCAAGCCACAGGCTCCCAAGGAGGTTCGCGGGACATTCCACCCGATTTCGACCAAGGTGCCCGGCATCCAGATTGGCAACATCCTGCCCAAGTGTGCCCAGGTCACCGACAAGTTCACGATCCTGCGGTCTCACAGCCACCGTGACAACGGCCACCAGACCGGTCGACACTGGTGCCTGACCGGGCACCCGCCCACCTTCAACGATGGCCAGGCCACCGCCTCGCCCTGGAACGGCGTGTACCCGTCGATCGGTTCGATGGTCTCTCGCGAACTGGGCCTCGGCGGTGCCGTGCCCCCCTACATCTGCGTTCCCGAGCCCATGGGCCCCGGGGGGCCCGGCTTCTTCGGCGCCAAGTACTCACCATTCGTGATCGAGACCGATCCGGTGCAGCCGGATTTCCAGGTCCGTGATCTGAACCTGGCTGCCGGCACCAGTCGTCGTCGCTTTGATCTTCGTCGTCGCCTGCTTTCCGGTGTCGAGCAACTCGCCGAGGGGCGTACCAGGCGTGGTCGCACGGCCTCGATGTCGACCTACTATGAGAAGGCTCTCGAGTTGATCACTTCGCCGGGCGCCCGCAAGGCTTTCGACATGAACTCCGAGAATCCCAAGGTTCGCGAGCGGTACGGGCTGACCTCGCTGGGCCAGTGCTGCCTGCTCGGTCGCCGGCTGGTTGAGGCGGGGTGCCGATTTGTCGGCATCAGTCACGGAAGTTGGGACACGCATGTCGACAACTTCACCAGCCACGAGAAGGCTCTGGTCCCGCATGCCGATGCGGCGTTGTCGACATTGCTGACCGACCTGTACGACCGTGGATTGCTCGACGAGACCCTGGTGGTCATGTGGGGCGAGATGGGACGGACGCCGAGAATCAATGGCAACGCGGGCCGGGACCACTGGTCACAGTGCCAGAGCGTGATCCTGGCCGGGGGCGGCATCAAGCCGGGCACCGTGGTCGGTGCCAGCGACAAGACCGCGAGTTATCCCAGCACGACCCCTTACGGGATTCACGATCTGCTGCGAACGATTCTCGGCCAACTGGGAATCGATGCCGATCGCCAGTACCTGACTCCACTGGGGCGTCCCGTACCGCTGGTCAAGGGCGGTGCGTTCATTGACGAACTGGTCTGAGTCGGCCAGGGATCCTGGTCCAGGGGGAGACGATCGGATGCGGATGAGGCGGTCGGCGACGATCTGTGTGCTGTGGATGGCGATCACAACCGGCCTGGTCGAGGTGCCGTTGCCGGCCCAGGCTCCCGCGGTCGGTCACACGTTTCCGGCCGGCGGCAAGGCCGGGACGACCGTCACCGTCCAACTGGGCGGTTACGATTTCACCCCGGACATTGACTATTTTCTGCACCACCCGCAGGCGACCCTGAAGGTCACCGGGCAACTGGGCCCCTACCTCGTGGCGCCACCGCCGTACTGGTTCGGCCCCAAGGGGCGGTCCAGTGCCTTCAAGATCCCTCGCGAACTGACCGCCACTTTCACGCTGCCGGCGGATCTGCCGCGTGGTCCGATTCACTGGCAGGTGGCCAACGCCAACGGAGCGTCGGGCACGGCCGTGTTCTTTGTCGGGGATGGACCCGAGGTGCTCGAGTCGCGTCGGCAATCGGAGTCCCAGCCGCTGGCCAAGTTGCCAGTGACCGTGAACGGGCGGCTGTCAAAGATCGCCGAGGTGGATCGCTACACGGTGACGGCGGCCGCTGATGGCTGCCTGACCGTCGAACTCTACGCCCGGCGGCTCGGGGCGAACTTCAACGGCACACTGAAGATCCGGGACGCCGACGGCAAGCTGCTGGCCGACCTGATCGACACCGAAGGCACCGATTGTGTGGCCACGGTCACCGTCCGCAAGGGACAGACCTACACGATCGAACTGGCCGACCTGGATCATCGGGGGCACCGTTCGTTTGTCTACCGCCTGGAAGTGATCGCGGGGCCGAGGGTGGTTGCCTGCCTGCCCAGCGGTGGCCGTCCGGGCACGACCGTTCCGGTGACGTTTGTCGGTTACGGGATCAAGAGCGGTGTGGCGCAACTGGAGACGCTGGTCAGCAACGTGGTCTTTCCGAAGGACGATGCCGGAACCGGCTGGTACCAGTACCGGCTGAAGACCCCGCACGGGCAGGCCCTGCCCGTGTCGCTGCGGCTGGCGGATTTTGCCGAACTGGTGGAACCCGCCGCGGGGGCCGCGCGGCCGCTGGCTCCGGGGGCGGCCATCACCGGCACCCTGTCCAAGCCCGGGGAGATCGACGAGTACTCGTTCCCAGCCAAGGCCGGCCAGATGTTCCGTTTCGAGGCGATCTCGGCGCAGATCGGCACGCGACTGGACCCTGTGCTCCGCGTTGTCGACAAGGACGACAAGCAGGTTGCGATCAACGACGACTTCGGCAACACGCTTGATTCCCGTCTCGACTTCAAGGCTCCGGCCGACGGAACCTATCGCGTTCGTCTCCACAACGGCACCGGAGAGGACGGGAGGCTCGATTCGGTCTACCGCCTGACCTCGCGGCTGCAGCAGCCCGGGTTCACCCTGTCTCTGCCACAGGCCTTTGCTGCCCCAGTTGGAGGCAAGGCCGCTCTGACCGTTTCGTGTGCCCGGACCGGGGGGTTTGCCGAGGAGATCGTGCTGAAGCTGGCAGGATTGCCCGAGGGGGTCACCGTTCCCGCGGAGATCAAGATTCCCAAGGGGAAGAACCTGGTGAAGATCAATGTCGAGGTGGCCAAGACGTCGGGCACCGATGTCGCCTTCGTGACCTTGACCGGGACCGCCATGCTGGACAAGCAGCCGGTGACCGTGACGGCACAGACCAGTTTCGGTGGCGACCTGGTGCCGCGTCGGCCCACCGCCAGGTTCGACAACCGGATGATGCTGGCTCGCACCATGGCTTCGCCGGTGACGCTCGATTTGATCGACCGCAATCGCCAGCGGCCGGTGCATCGGGGCACCACCTACCCGGCCGACTTCATCATCAAGCGGGACGAGGGGTTTGACGGGCCGATCCGCGTGAGGATGGCGGCCGCTCAGCAACGACGCGTGCAGGGGATGCGGGGGCCGGTGATCCAGGTTCCCAAGGGGGCCGAGCGAGTCCAGTATCCGTGCTTCATGCCCGAGTGGCTCGAGACCGATCGGACGACCCGGTTCCTGGTGCACTCGGTGGCTGTCCAGAAGGATGCCAAGGGCCGCGAGCGGCACCTGGTCAAGGGATCGATCGGCAATATCACGATGATCCTGGAAGGGGCGCTGCTGAAGTTGGCTCACCGCGCTGGCGAGTTGACGGTGGCTCCGGGAGGGAGTTTCGAGGTGCCGGTGGCGGTGTCACGATCGGCGAAGCTCTCCGAGACGGCGGTCGTCCGCATCGAGGTGCCCGAACCACTGGTCGGACTGATCAAGGCCGAGCCGCTGGTACTCAAGCCCGGCCAGGGCACCGGAATTCTCAAAGTCATGACGTTGCCCGACGCGAAGCTCGACGGAGACTGGCAGATCAAGCTGGTGGCAACCGCGTTGCAAGAGGGTCGTTGGCCGGTGGTGTCGGTGATCAACGTGCCGGTTCGTTTTGCTCGCTGATGCCGGGGTGACTGGAATCCTGGCGATTCAGGTGGCATGCTGCATCCAGTCTGCCGCTGATCGAGCGGAACCTCGAGCGACCGAAGGAGGCAAGTGCCGGTGATCAATCGTCGTGAATTCCTGTCCGCAACGGCGGCTACAGGGCTGTCGTTGTTGAGTCCCTCGCTGCGGAACCGGGTCGAGGCGGCTGATGCCCGAAAATTGCGAATCACCGGGATCGAGTGGGACCAGGTGCTGGTGCCCTACCAGGCATTCAACCGGCAGGCGTTGTTTCGGTACCACGGGCTGAGTCTTCAACTGAGGACGATTTTCCAGGTCCGCACGAACTCGGATCTGGTCGGCCTGGGAGAATCGTGGGGCGCTGCATCGATGACAGACAAGGAGGTGGCCGGTTACGTGGGGACCAGCCCCTTCGAATGGCTGGGGGCTCGCAAGGACCTGTCCTTGAACATGGCCCTGTACGACCTGATGGGGAAGTCACTGGGGCTGCCGTCCTGGCGGCTCATTGGGCCAAAGGTGCGTGACCGGATCCCCGTGGCGGCCTGGACCGTGTCGCGATCGCCCGAGGACCTTGCCGAGGAGGTGCGGCAGGCAGCCGGCCGCGGGTACCGGTGGCTGAAATACCACATTGACGAGGTCCACAATGTGATCGACCAGACGCGGGCCATGCAGCGTGTCGCTCCGAAAGGGTTCCGTGTTCAGTTGGATTTCAATGCCAATGCCGAGTACCGGGACATCTCACCGATCCTCAAGCAACTGGGACGGTTCCCGGTGATCGGACGGATCGAGGACCCGATCCAGACCGGGGATCGTGATGGGTACCGAAAACTGATCGCCGAATCCGACATCGAGTTGTTGATTCACCATGGCCCGGTCAACTACCTGGTCGACAAGGCCTGCGATGGATACATGGCGGGTCATGCTCCGATCGGTCATGCCATCAAGGTGGCCGGTGTCTCCGAGGAGTCGGGACTGCCATTCATGCTCCAGCAGGCCGGGGGCCAGATCAACCAGGCGTTTCTGGCGCACGAGGTGGCGGTCTTCGGTGGGGCGACGATCGATCATGTCAACCTGGCGCATCTCTGGACCGACGATGTCACGACGACGAAGGCGAAGGTCACCGGCGGGACGATTGCCGTGCCACGAGGGCCCGGGCTCGGCGTGGCACTCGACCAGGCGAAGCTCGAGAAATACAAGACGTCGCCACGTCCGGGTTATCGTCCCTTCCTGGTCAAGATCGTCTACCGGGGTGGTCCGACGATCATCGTGCGACACGATCCGAACAGTGCGGGACGCACGGACAACCTGAGGTTCCTGGGGCGATTGCTCAAAGGCAAGGTGCCCGGGGACAAGATCCCTGGTCCGGTTCCCGGCTATGCGAACGCGGTGACGAGCGAGTTTCTGGATCGCAAGAACTGCGGGGACTTTGATCGCTTGTGGAAAGCGACCGCTCGTGGCGCGGTGGTGACCGGGAATTAGCGCCGCCGCAGCCGGTTGGTCCAGTGGGCCAGGTGTTCGGCATGTGAGTCCTGCAGTGCCGAGAAGGCAAACAGGACCATGCCCGCGGCGATCACCAACAGGACGTTTTTCAGCCTGTCGTTGTGAGCCAGCGCGGCGACCACGGGACGCGTCGTCCACTGCCGGCCAGCGGTGGGCGTTGTTGCCGTTGCGGTGTCGAGTCGGGCCAGCCTGAGTGATTCGTCGACCTTCAACCGGTTCACGTCGGGCCGGGCATCCTGGATGTCCAGGCGGGCCAGTTCACTGGCGTAGTCGGGTTCGGCCTTCAGCGTTGCGCGAACCTGCTCGAGGTACCGGACCTGGTCCTCCAGTGCCATCTTGACCGCACGGTTCTCCGATTCGTGTTCGGCGAGGTCGCCGAGGGTCAGCAAATCGGGAGCGATCGTGACGAGTCCGTAGAGAACGGTGGCGGTGAACAGGGTCCCCCAGAAGGCCAGCGAGACCCAGCGGGCCGGTTCGGTTTTGAGACGGGTCACGGATCAGGCCGTTCTGTGGAGGTGGGGTACGTGGTTGGTTAGATCGTGCCGCCGTAGATGGCGTTGCTGCCGAGCATCTCCTCGATTCGGAGCAGCTGGTTGTACTTGCAGATGCGGTCGGTCCGACTGGCCGAACCGGTCTTGATCTGCCCGGTGTCCAGGGCGACGGCCAGGTCGGCAATCGTCGTGTCCTCGGTTTCGCCGGACCGGTGACTCATCACGGCGGTGTATCCGTTCTTGCCGGCCAGCTTCACCGCATCGATTGTCTCTGTCAGCGTGCCGATCTGGTTCACCTTGACCAGGATACTGTTGCCCACGCCCTTCTCGATCCCGTCAGCCAGTCTCTTGACGTTGGTCACGAACAGGTCATCACCAACCAACTGGCAGCGGTCACCGATCGCGTCGGTCAACAGTTTCCAGGTGTCCCAGTCGTCCTCGGAACAACCATCCTCGATCGAGCAGATCGGGTACCGTTCGACCCATCCGGCGAGCAGTTCGACCATTCCGTCGGGATCGACGTTCTGGCCCTCGAGGTGGTAGACACCCGCTTCGCTGTCGTAGAACTCGGTCGCGGCACAATCCAGGGCGATCTGGACCTGGTCGCCGGGTTGGTATCCGGCTCGTTCGGTCGCCTCGAGAATCGAGGTGATCGCGGCCTCGTTGCTTTCGAGGTTGGGGGCAAACCCGCCCTCGTCGCCGACGGCGGTGTTGAGTCCCTTCTCGGAGAGCACTTTCTTGAGGTTGTGGAAAATCTCAGCACCACAACGCAACGCCTCGCTGAAGCTGTCGAATCCCAGTGGCATCACCATGAATTCCTGGATGTCGATCGAGTTGTCCGCGTGTTCGCCCCCGTTGATGATGTTCATCATCGGTGCCGGCAATCGGTTGGCACCGGCACCGCCGAGATAGCGGAACAGCGGCAGGTAACAGCTTCGTGCCGCGGCGTGAGCGGCGGCCAGCGAGCAGGCCAGCAGGGCATTGGCCCCGAGGTTGGATTTGTTCTCGGTGCCGTCGAGTTCGAGCATCCGGCGGTCGATCTCGTTCTGGTCGGTCACGTCGAGGTCGATCAGGACGTCGACGATGCGGCTGTTGACGTTGTCGACGGCCTGGCGGACTCCCCGGCCGAGGTAGCGGTCTTCGGCGTCAGTGTCGCGAAGTTCGTGTGCCTCGTGTTGGCCGGTGCTGGCTCCACTTGGCACGGCTGCTCGCCCGACCACGCCCTCTTCGGTTGTGATGTCCACTTCGACTGTCGGGTTGCCACGGCTGTCGATGATCTCGCGGGCGTGGACGGCGGTGATTGCTGTGCTCATCGGGTGCTATTCCTGGTTGATGACGTGTCCGATTCCGTTGTAGCAGGTGGCTCAAATCGCATCCACGACACGTCATCGTGTCGAGAGTATCGGCAGTTTTTCGAATCCGGCATCAGGGGCGGGGCCGATGCCGCTGTAAACCTCGCGGTCGGCGAATTCCGCAGGAACGGTCTCGTCGCTGTCATCCGCTTGACCCTGTAGAATCAGACACTTTGAAACGGCGATCGTGGCTGAAGGCGGACGGCTTGTTGTCGTCGGGTGAGGTGTTTGGGATGATCAAACCCTGGCCCGAAACCCGGGCCAACGGTCCGGGCTGGAAACGGCGTGCTGGCGAGTTTCACATCGGGACTTGTCGCAGGGAGCAGTGTCATGAAACACCACCGCAGGGTTTTTGCCGTGTTCCCGACGATGTTGACGTTGGGCAACCTGGTGTGCGGGTTCGGCTGCATCACCTTTGCAGCCAAGCTGGTGCAGTCGGACACGACATTGCCGTTCTCCGCGTTGCTGGGATCCAGTGCGGCCCAGGAGGGCCAGGGACTGGTGATCGCGGCGGTACTGATTTACCTGGCCATGATTTTTGACGCGTTCGATGGCAGCGTGGCGCGGTTGACCAACCAGACGAGCGAATTTGGAGCCAATCTCGACAGCCTCTGCGACGTTGTCAGTTTCGGTATTGCTCCAGCCTTCCTGATGCTGCAGTTCACCAGGATCTATGCCCCACATGAATTGTGGGCAGAACCGGGCAGCCACCTTCAGCGGTTGCTCTGGGTGATTGCCGCGTTGTACGCCGTCTGTGCCGCCCTGCGTTTGGCTCGCTTCAATTCCGAGACGGACGAGGAGGACGCTCACACGGAATTCAGCGGTCTGCCCTCACCGGCGGCGGCCAGCGTGGTCGCCAGTATCCCGATTTCGCACCAGCTACTGGTCCGATCGACAGACCAGGCAACCCTCGTGGTGTCGGGGTGGATTGGTGAAGCCCTGCAACTCTCGCTGCCGTTGGTGACCCTGGCCCTGGCCTGTTTGATGGTCAGCCGGATTCGCTACGTGCACGCGGTCAATCACCTGTTGCGTGGCCGGCGTAGCCGCTCGCACATGATCCAACTGGTCTTCGCGCTGGCGGTGATCTACTGGCAGCACGAGATTGCGATCCCCTTGATTCTCTGCTGGTACGCGTTCGCGCCACCGATCCGGTCCTTCTTCCAGGCCATCCTGTCGCGACGTCTCCACAAATCGACTGAAATCTGACAGGTTCTCTCCATGTTCACAGGCCTTGTCGAAGTCCGCGGATCGGTCGTCGAGTTGATCGACGATCCGCCGGCCCGTCGGCTCGAGGTCGAGGTCGGCTCCGAATGGGTTGTCGATTCCGCCATCGGTGACAGTGTCGCGATCAACGGTTGCTGCCTGACGGTGGTCGCCATTGGCTCGTCGACGCTGTCGTTCGAGGCCGGGACCGAAACCCTGGCCCGCACCAATCTTGGAGACCTGGCCGCGGGTGACCCGGTCAATCTCGAACGGCCATTGGCCGCCGATGGACGGCTGGGGGGGCATTTTGTCCAGGGGCACATCGACGACACGGCCGAGGTGATCGAGGTGACCCGCGACGGCGAGTGGGTGACGATGTGGTTCCAGGTTCCCGGTTTACTGGCCATGGGACTGGTGCCCAAGGGCTCGGTGGCCGTGGATGGTGTCAGCCTGACCGTTGTCGAGGTTGTTTCAGACCGTTTCAGCGTTGCATTGATCCCCCACACCCTTGAGGTCACCACGCTGGGGATTCGCCAGCCCGGGAGCCGGGTCAACATCGAGACCGATATCCTGGCCAAGTATGTCCAGAAGCTGGTGGACGGTGATCGGCCCGTCGACGACGGGGGCCAGGAATGAAGCCCGCAGTCCGACAGACCCGCAGTCACCTGATGGATCTCTTCGCTCGGCACGGGTTCCATCCCCGCACCGATTTTGGCCAGAACTTCCTGATCGATCTGAACCTGGTCGATTTTCTTGCGCGTGAAGCCCGGCTTGGGTCCGACGACGTGGTGCTGGAAATTGGTACCGGAACCGGCAGCTTGACCGGACAACTGGCCGCGTTTGCTGCCGCGGTGATCACCGTCGAGGTCGACCACCGGATGGTCGGACTCGCCGGCGAGGTGATCGACGACCTGGACAACGTGACGCTGTTGCACCGCGATGCCTTGAAGAACAAGAACCACTTCGCTCCGGAACTGCTCGAGTTGATTGCCGAGCGTCTGGCCGAGGAATCCGGACGGCGGCTGAAACTGGTGGCCAACTTGCCCTACAGCATTGCCACGCCGGTGGTGTCGAACCTCGTGGCCACTGACATTGATTGGGAACGGATCGTGGTGACGATCCAGTGGGAACTGGCTGAACGGATGACGGCGGGACCCGGGACCCGTGATTACGGGGCGCTGTCCGTTTGGCTGCAGTCGCAGTGTCACGTCAAGACGCTCCGGAAATTGCCTCCGACGGTGTTCTGGCCCCGGCCCAAGGTGCAGAGTGCCATCGTGCGGCTGGTGCCCGATCCGGCCGGAAAACGGCGGATCATCGACCGGATGTTTTTCCTGGATTTCCTCCGCCGCGGCTTCCACCAGCGACGGAAGCACTTCCGTGGTGTGCTGGCCGGGATGTACCGCAAGCAGATCTCCAAGGCTGATGTCGATTCCGCGATGGCCGAGACGGGACTCCCCGAAAAGGTCCGGGCAGAACAAATTGAAGTTGCTGGTCTGGTGGAATTGGCCAATCGACTGTATCAAAGGGTCAATTCATCACAGGACGAGAAGCAGGGAGTCTGACATCATGGACAGTCGGATCGCCTACCGGGGCTACACGTTTGATGACGTGTTGCTCGAACCACTCTACAGCGCCATCCTGCCATCGCAGGTCAATGTGTGCAGCAGACTCACTCGGAACATCCCGTTGCACCTGCCGGTTGTCAGCAGCCCGATGGACACGGTGACCGAGAGCGAGATGGCGATCGCGTTGGCCCAGGAGGGGGGCATCGGGATCGTCCACAAGAACATGACGATCGAGCAGCAGGCGCTCGAGGTCGACAGGGTGAAGCGGAGCGAACACGGCGTGATCGTCGACCCGGTCACACTGCCCCCGGACGCGACAGCCGCCGAGGCGTCCCGGATCATGGACGAACGCAATATCGGCGGTGTTCCGATCACCGTCGATGGCTTCCTCAAGGGCATCCTGACTCGCCGGGATCTTCGTTTTCTGGATTCGCCGGAAACGAAAATCGAGGAAGTGATGACTCGAGAGAACCTGGTGACCGCTTCTGAGGACACCACTCTCGAGGACGCTCAGCGGATTCTGCTGGAAAACAAGGTCGAAAAACTTTTGTTGGTGGATCGAGATTACCGATTAAAAGGATTAATCACGATCAAGGACATAGATAAGAATCTCCGGTTTCCGCTCGCTTCGAAGGATACGAGGGGGCGGTTGCGGGTTGGTGCTGCGGTCGGTGTGAAGGATTTCGACCGCGTGGCGGCCCTGTTGGAGAAGGGTGTCGATGTGCTGGTCGTCGACAGTGCCCATGGGCACTCGAAGAACGTGGTCGAGACGGTCAAGGAGATCAAGCGGCGGCACGAAATCGACGTGATTGCTGGCAACGTGGCCACCACCGAGGGGACTCGTGACCTGCTGATGGCAGGAGCCGACGCAATCAAGGTGGGAATCGGTCCCGGTTCAATCTGCACCACGCGGATTATTTCCGGGGTCGGGGTTCCACAATTGACGGCCATCGCCAACACCGCAAAGGCCATCGCGGACACCAATGTTCCGATCATTGCTGACGGAGGGATTCGTTACAGCGGAGACATCACAAAAGCCCTGGCCGCCGGGGCCCACGTTGTCATGCTCGGCGGGTTGCTTGCCGGGCTCGATGAAAGTCCCGGCGAGTTGATCCTGTACCAGGGTCGCAGTTTCAAGCGATACCGGGGAATGGGGTCGCTGGGAGCAATGGTCCAGGGAAGCAGCGAGCGTTACAGGCAAGGCGGAAATGAGACGGGGCAACCGAAAGAAAAGAAACTGGTGCCCGAGGGTGTCGAGGGGCGTGTTCCTCACAAGGGACCGCTCAACAACTTCCTCTACCAGTTGATCGGCGGTCTTCGGGCCGGCATGGGTTACCTGGGAACAGAGACGATTTCGGAGTTGAGAACGGAAGCACGATTTATCCAGATTTCGCCGGCTTCGGTTCGGGAGAACCACCCCCATGATATTGCGATTACTCAAGAAGCACCCAATTACACGGCGGAACATTCGCCGATGGAGACGTCCTGATCGCCGGACTGGCGATCTGGCAATGGCGCTGGCCGCGCTGTTGGTCACGACGGGGATCCAGGCCGGAGAGCCAGAGGTCACACCAACGTTTGCCCCGCCACGGGTCGTGATTCGCGGACTCGCCCAACCGGAATCCGATTCATCGATCAAGGCCCCGCTGATCAAGGCCCCGAAAATCAAGGCCCCGAAAATCAAGGC
>CAZYAZ010000027.1:51855-66499 GCA_964646205.1 uncultured Planctomycetaceae bacterium
ATCAAGGCCCCGAAAATCAAGGCCCCGAAAATCAAGGCTGCGGTGCCCCCTCCTGCCCGACGAGTCCTGGACTCGTCGGCGGTGCTTCCGGCCAAAGAGGCTGTCGAAGTCCCGCGGCAGGTGCTCCCAACACCGCAGCCAACACCGCAGCCAACACTGCAGAAGTCAGTTGCGAAGGTGTCCCAGGAGAGTTCCAAGCCGGCTGAGGATGGAGCTGCCAGCGATCCGAAGAAGCTGCGCAAGATCACTTCGATCCGTCCCTTCCAGGATTACTCGCCTTTGGGCCAGCCGCCGGTGAACCGGAAACCCGAGGAACTGAAACTCGATGACGGTGATTTTCCGGCACGCGTTTTCGAGTCCCAGGTCTTTCAGTGGAAACCCAGTGACCTGTATCACTTTCCACTGTACTTCGAGGATCCGCCCCTCGAACGACATGGACACACTCACCACGAATTGCTCCAGCCGTTCGTATCGGCCCATCGGTTTGGCACCCAGTTGATTGGCCTGCCCTACCAGATGGCGATCGACCCGATACTCAAGAAGACCTACTCCCTGGGCTGGTATCGGCCCGGCGAACCGGCTCCGATGTTGTTGTACCAGGTTCCCTGGAATGCCGAGGCGGCGGCCGCACAGGCCGGGGTGATGACTGGATTATTCTTCCTGGTTCCCTAGTCTGGAATACCGCGACGACCGATGACGTTGTCCGGATCGGATCGAGACCGTGAACACTCCACACACCAACCTCGGTAACCAGGACGCAGGCTTGACCGCCTTGGCCGGAGACATCGTCGATCGGATCGAGTCTTTGCTGCTCGACGCGGAAGCGACCACGCGTCCGTTGGAACTGGATCCGTACCGGGGCAAGCTGTTCGAATTGTTCGTGACGGCCCACGCCGCAGGACTGCTTGTCGAGGGCGGCGAGGCCGATCTGACCGCCGACGGTATCAGTGGTCACCTGGCATCCCGGTGGAACCTGGCCGACGTTGCCCAGGCTTCGGTGTCACGGCAGGAGAAGTTGCCGACGAAGTCACTGGGACGGATGCGGATGCTGTGGTCGTTCCTGAGGATGTGGATGGAGTGGGGCTACTCCTGGGATCGGTGGCCGGAATTCCACGACAACTAGGCCGATTCGGCCAGCGCGTCTCGCCAGGCACCGACCAGTTGCTCGGCTGCTGCGGCGATCGGGAATTTTGACCTGACGTCTGCCAGTGCCGTGGTCCCCAGCCTGGCTCTCAGTGACGCATCACCGACCAGCGTGTCGAGACCGGCGGCAAGTGCCGCCGGATCATTCCCGGGCACCAGGATCGCCGAGCGACCGTCGGCGAGGATTTCTCCGGTGCCGCCGACATCGGTAGCCAGTATCGCGAGGCCGGAGGCAGCGGCTTCCAGGAGAACACGGCCCAGTGGTTCCTGGCGAGCCGGGTGGACCAGGATATCGACTTCGGCCAGCAATTCGGGGACGTCCTCACGGTAGCCCAGTCGATGAACCCGGCCGGTGGGCGCTGCCTGTGCGAACCTCTCGAACACGGATTCCTCGAACGCGATACTCTCGGGCTTTTTCGAATACCGTCGGCCGACGATCACGTAATCGATATCGTTGTTCACGAGTGTGGCGGTTTCAGCCAGGACGTCGAGGGCCTTGCGGAGACCGATCTGGCCGATGGTTGCCACCAGGCAACTGTCCCGGGTGATGTTCAACTCGTGCCGCAACCATCCCGGTTTCCGTTGAGCGGCCTGGAAAACCCCGGTGTCAATTCCGTTGTAGACGACCCGGGTGCGGTCGGGGTCGAGTCCGGCGGCGACATGATGGTCGCGGGTGGCGTGCGAAACGGCCAGCAGGACGCGGTTGGTGTTGATGTCGGCCAGCGCGGTCGCGGACAGGTTGAGAATGTCACGGAGGTGACCGGTGGTTGGGCAACCGGTCTCCCGGGCCAGTCGACCGGACAGGCGGCACATCGCGAGGCTGTTGGCGTGCAGAAGTCCGGCACCAGTGTTCTCGACGAGCGCCGCGAGTCGTTCGACGGCCGAGTCCCGGTCGTCGTTGATCGAGAACGCATGGTGCTCGATCTGGCGATCGGCCAGGGCCGTCGCGAGTTCACCGTCCGGAGGCGCCAGCACAAGCGGATCCCACCCGCGTTCGCGGATGGCCGGAACGAGTGCCAGCAGCGAGTGTTCGCCACCGTTCAGCGAGCCGTACTCACACAGAACCGCCACACGATGGGAATCGTTTCGTCGCATGGCTCGTGCCGTGAATTCTCACGAATTCAATGACAGGATCCGGGGAGACTAGTACCTCGCCAGGTCCGCCGCCTCGGTTTCCAGGCTGAGGTCCGTGACGATCTGCTGTGCCGAATTGAGCATCATCTTCAACTCGCTGCCGATCGCGATGAATTGCCAGCCTTCATCGATGCGGCGGCGAACATCGTCAGCCGTTTGCACGTGCAGCCCAACCGGTGTGCCGACTTCCTTGCCGGTGGCCAGAACCCGTTGCATCATCGCCTCGTGGTCCTCGGCGGACGGAAACGTTCCATCATCTTCCCGCATCTGGAATCTCAGGTCGTTGGGTCCGACGAAGATGGCGTCGACGCCCGGCAGGCTGTAGATCTCCGGGGCGTTCTCGACACCCTCGGGAGACTCCGTCTGGAGCACGACGAGGATGTTGTCGTTGGCTTGCTCGTAGTAGTCCCCGGCGGCGGCGTCGAAGTTGATCGCGTGCAGGCCGCCACCCACCGAACGGTCTCCCACCGGTGGATACTTGGCCGCGGCGATGGCGGCTTTGGCTTGTTCCACAGTGTCGACCATCGGCACCACGATGCCATGGGCTCCGGCATCGAGAACCCGCTTGATCAGGTCATGATCGCCTCGGGGAACCCGTGCCAGCGGCACGCAGCCGGCGTCGGCGATCGCACCAAAGACGAGTGCCGCGTCGCTCCAGTCGACCGGTGAGTGCTCGATGTCGAGTGTCAGCCAGGGAAATCCGACACGGGCCATCAAGCGGGTTGCGTAGACGTTGCCCAGGCTCAGCCACGTACCAACCTGTGGGTGGCCGGCTCGCAGGGCCGCCTTGACCGGGTTTTGTTTCATCGGAGTATCCAATCTGGGGTGAGTGTGGAACAGGTGACGGGGCATCCGGGCCCGGCCAGCATCGATTCTCTCACGAGTCTCCCGGAGGTCAACCGAGAGGGACACTCGAGCCGGGGATGTCTATACTCGTGCGGCGTTCGTTCCGGTTGCGGAAGAGGTTGAAAGTCCGGAGGCCAGGCGAGGAGCTACAAGACGATGGCAGAATTTCAGGCCGTGGCCAGGACGGATGAGATCCCCGAGGGTGAGGGGCGAGCGTTTGCGGTCTCCGGTCGCATGGTTGCCGTTTTTCTCAAGGACGGCACCTACCACGCCATCAATGACAGTTGTCCCCATATGGGAGCCTCGTTGGCGACCGGCTGGGTCGAGGACAACCAGGTCACCTGCCCATGGCACGCCTGGCGGTTTTGTATCTCCGACGGCACCTGGCTGGACAACCCGGAATCGGATCTCAAGACCGACTGCTACGAGGTGCGGGTGGTCGAGGATGAAATCCAGGTGTTGATACCGGAGTAGCCGGTTGGTCCGGCGGATCTCACTCGCCCAGTTCACACGAATCGCCCGGTTGCAACACGAGCGGTTCGGTGGAGGTTTCGGCCCGGACCCGCTCGGCCCAGGCAGCGGCGTCCTGGGCGATCAACGGCCACGTGTCATAGTGGTCGGGGATCACCCGCCGGGGCTCGATCAGCTTGACGGCTTTCAGGGCGTCGTCGGGACCCATCGTGAAGTTGTCGCCGATTGGCAGGATGGCCAGGTCGATGCCGTCCTCCCCGATCAGCTTCATGTCGTAGAACAAGCCGGTGTCGGCGGCGTGGTAGATCGTGCCGTCTGTCAGCTTCAACAGGATGCCACAGGGATTGCCGCCGTCGGAACCGTCGGGCAGCATGGAGCCGTGGTGAGCGATCGTCAGCTTGACGGTTCCCCAATCGAAGACGTGTTGGCCGCCGATGTGCTGGGCGTGCGTGGTGGTCACTCCCTGCCCGGTCAGCCACTCGACGATCTCGTGATTGGCAATCACCAGGGCCCCGGTTCGGTTGGCCACGTTGATCGCGTCCCCGACGTGGTCACCGTGTCCGTGACTGAGAATTATCACATCGGCCGGCACCTCCTCGGCGGTCATCGAGGCTGACGGGTTTTCGGTCAGGAACGGGTCGATCAGCACACGTGTTCCATTGGTCTCGACCAGGAACGTGCCATGTCCCAGGAAGGTCACAGTGGTCGCCATGGGCGGGTGTCTCCTGTCGGGTGCGGCCCCAGGGTGTCCTAGCGGCCCAGTTCACTTTTCATGTGTCGCTTGTAGCTCTCGACACCGGGCTGTCCGAACGGGTTGATGCCGGTGGCGTATCCCTCGAGAGTGACGGCCAGCATCAGCATCTGCAACATGGCTCCCATGGTGAATTCGTCGAGGCGAGGCAGCCGGATGTCGGTGGTGGGACGGGCGTCCTCGGCGTAGGCCCGGTTGGTGCCACGCACGGCCGCCTCGAGCACGTCGTGCAGAGTGCGTCCGGCCAGCCGGTTCAGCCCGTCGATGTCGTTGACCCGGGCCGGGATCACCAGTGGGGTGGTTCGTGGTTCATCGATCAGCACGTTGGTGATCAACTTGTCCCGGCGGCCATCCTGGTGCTGTTGTCCGCGACTGTGCAGGTCACGGGTATTGACGGCCGTCAATGGGGTGGCACCACGTCCGTCCTTGCCCAGGCTTTCGGCCAGCAATTGGTCGTGCCACAGTCCCAGCGAATCCAGGGCCTTGGACCAGACGCTGAGCACCCTCACGGTCATCCCATGATGTTCTTCGGCGGTGATGCACGTGGCCGCGTGATCCAGTGCCGGGTTGTGTCCCGCGTCGGCCTCGCGAAACACCCGGGTCATGGCCGCGGCTCCTTCGAGCAGCCTGCGGATATTGAGTCCGAGGATGGATGCCGGCAACAGGCCAACGGATGTGAGGACCGAGAAACGGCCGCCGATCGCCTCGGGCAGCGTGAAGATGTTCTCGCACCCCATCTCGTTGGCGAGGTCTCTCAGCAGGCTCTGGGCACCGGTCACCACGGCCAGCGATTCGGCGACCTGTTGGGTGTCCCCCAGTCGTGCCTCCAGTGCCGCCAGGAACACCCGCAACGAGATGGCCGTTTCGATCGTGCTGCCCGACTTGCTGGTCACCAGCAGACGCCACTTCTGGTCAGAGATTTGAGCCAACCGGTCCAGGAGTGCGACCAGGGCGTTGTTGTCCAGGTTGTCACCCTCGAAATAGATTCGCGGGGCATTGTGACGAGCGTCTCGCGACCTCTCGTTGTGCAGTGGGTCGCACAGGGCCGAGAACAGTGCGCGGGGGCCCATCGACGATCCACCGATTCCCAGCAAGACGATCTCGTCGGCCTGCTCGCGGAATTCCCTGCCGGTCTGTTCGATCCGGATCAACTCGGCCTCGTTCTCCAACAGCCGGGTTGGCCAATCGACGAAATCGATGTCGAGTGGATCGAACGTGTCGGACGCGGTGGATCCGTCGGCGTCCTGGCAGAGCCTGGTTCGAGCGTCCAGCAGTCGATCGACGACTCCAGCCCGTGCGTCAGGGTCAAGAACCGCGTCGGCGGCGGAAGAATCGTACAGTGGCAGTGTCGTCGGGTCGCTCATCAGCTGTTCGGCCTCATGGTCATGGCCTGGCAGGTGTGTCGCGTTGTCGGGGCATCCTCAGACGTCGTCGGGTGGAGTGATTCCGAAATCCTCGATGGTCAACAGGCTGCTGAAGGGAAGGTCGCGTTCGGCGAATGTCGCCGCACCGCCCTCCAGCCGGTCAACGATTCCCACCACCTGCACCACGTTGGCTCCGTAGTCCTCGATTCGATTCACAGCCTGCATCGCACTGCCACCGGTGGTGACCACGTCGTCAATCACGATCACCCGGGATCCCTCTCCGGCTGGCCCCTCGACGTATTGGCCCGTCCCGTGTCCCTTGGCTTCCTTACGAACCAGGAGTCCTTCCATGGCCACACCGCGCTCGGCCGCGACCGTCAGCAGGCCACCGATGATCGGATCGGCCCCGATCGACATTCCACTGACCGTGTCGTATTCCACGTCGGCCAGCAATTCCAGCAATCCCTCGCAGACCAGTCGCAGTCCCTGTGCGTGCAGCGTGATTTGCTTGCTGTCCAGGTAGTAGGTCGAGGTGCGTCCACTGGCGAGAGTGAATTCACCAAACTTGAGGGCTCGCTCGTGAAACAGCGAGATCAGCGCGTCGCGATCGAACATGGTGACACCGGCCCCGGTGAACCGGGATCTGGGGATAGGTGAGGGGATCAACAGCCCGCCATCTTAGCGGTGGATCACCACTTCACAACCGGTCACGAGCATCCCGTACAGCAACTGGATGTCGTTGTTGCGCAATCGGAGGCATCCCCGCGATTCGGCGCGGCCCACCGATTCGGGTTGGTTGGTCCCATGGATCCCGTATCCCTCGCCCAGGTCGATCCAGAACCGGCCCAGCGGATTCTCGGGTACCGCGGCTGGAATCACCCGACCGTCGGGATCGGTGTATTGCGGGTCGGGGACCTTGCGGAGAACGCGGAAGCGGCCCAGGGGTGTCGAGTGGTCTCGGCCAATGCCAATCTGGAAGCGACGGACGTACTCGGACCGGGTTCGGACCACCAGTGAAAATTCGCTGAGATCCACCACCACCCGGAATGGGCCGCGGACGACCTTGAGCGTCTGGCCGGACCGGATCTTGCGTGGGCTGACGTGGTTGAGTGCCGCGAGGTACTGCCAGCCGATCTTGTAGCGGGGAGCGATCGCCGCCAACGAGTCGCCCGGTTGGATCGTGTGGGCCGGCAGGATATGAGGACGGGGCGAAAAGAAAACGGCTCCGGCGGTACGTTCGATTCGCTCGGAAATTTTCGGCCGCTCCCCGGGTTGCTGAAAATAGATCCAGGACAGTGCCTTGTGGGCGGCGACAAGATCGCCGTCGGCGATCAGGGCATCGATTTCAGTCAGTGTCCTGGGGCCTGCCGGATCCAATCCGGTGGCGACCGGCTCAATCCGTGGTGTGCCGGCCGGTTGCGCCGGTGAACTGGCAACCGACGCCAACTGTTGTCCAGTTGGCCGTGATCCGGTCGGTCGCCAACTCGCAGCCGTGGCTGTCGGGAACGACGACTCCGACCCGGCGACCACACGCGGTGTGGACAAGGGCGTCGTGATGGGGGGTTCGAATTGGTTGGGCAGTACGACCTGTGTTTCGAGTTCTGCGGCACGGCGGGACTGTTCCAGTGGCGTTTCCGATTTCGCTGGATTCGTTGCGGCCGGTGCCACGTCGACCGGCCACCAGCCACCACGCCATCCCAGCCACCCGATCGCAACCAGGGCCAGCAGCCCCAGGCTCATGACACCGAAACTGTTACCTGGGCGAGATCGTCGACGTGCCATCGTCGGGGTTCCTTGCGTGGACTGCACCGGCTGTTGCGGGCGGGGATGGTAGCAAAGCCGGTCGGGTCCGGCGATGGGAATCATCGGGTGGTCAGCCGGCCCGGACGATATACGATCCCGGCAACCGTCGGACCAATCGCCTGAGTTCCAGCCCGGTCAGCACGGCCAGGGTGGTCGATGCATCCAGTGGCGAACCCCGCAGCAGTTCATCCAGGTGACGTGGATCGGGCCCCACGATTTCCAGCACCTGCCTTTCCCGGTCATCCAGGGTCAGTTCGCGGGGGATGTGGATTGGTGGGGCTGTCCCGATTTGCACCGGTTTCATCAGTGGCCCCAGTTCCTCGAGGACGTCGTCGACGCAGGTGACCAGCCGGGCACCATCTCGTAGCAGGTCATGGCACCCCTGGCTGGCCAGGCTGTCCACGGGGCCGGGCATGGCCAGCACGTCGCGGCCCTGCTCGATCGCGTGCCGCGCGGTGTGCTGGGCGCCGCTGCGGCGACCCGCCTCGATGACGACCACGGCCACGGACAGGCCACTGATGATGCGGTTGCGCTGTGGGAACAGTCCGGGCAGGGGCCCCTGGTCGAGCCGTGCCTCGGTGAGGATCGCTCCGAAACGGCTGATCGTTTCGGCCAACTCGGCATGTTCGGGCGGATAGATGCGGTTCACGCCGGTTGCCATCACCGCGATGGTGCGTCCACCGGCGGCCAGGGCGGCCCGGTGAGCCACTCCGTCGATGCCCCGGGCCAGGCCACTGATGATCGTCAGCCCGGCTCGCGCCAATCCACCGGCCAGGACCTCGGTCATTCGCCGGCCGTAGGCCGTGCACCGCCGACTGCCGACGATCGCCACCGCCACCTGGTCGACCGGTTCGAATTGTCCCTTCAGGTAGAGCAGGTCGGGCGGATCGGGGATCTCTTCGAGCAGGGGAGAGTAGGCCGGGTCGCCTCGTTCGATCAACGAGATTCCCAGGCAGCGGCAGCGGTCGACGATTTCGCGGGCCTCGTCACGACTGATTGCCCGGACAATTCCGTCGGCCACGTTGTGGCCGACATGTGGGACCTCGAGCAGCCTCCGCCGCGAGGTACCGAGGATCTCCGTCGCGCCGCCCACGTGCTCCAACAGCAGTTGCAGCACCCGGGGACCGACACCCGGAACCAGTTGCAGCCGGAGACGATCCAGCAGCGCCACGTTGTCTTGGTTTGCGTTGGTCACCATCGGGTGTTCTCCTCTTCGCGTCTGGCGAGTCGAACACCGCAGCGACAGGATTCTACCGGCCTGGCCTCCGGCTGGGTATGATTCTCTGCAAAATTCCACTCGGTGTGATCACTGGCACCGCGGTCAGCCCGAGGCCAATGCGAGGAGACTGATGGACACGGTTGGAGAACATCCGGGGCACGAGATGGTCGGGTTGGTGGGCGTCGGGCTGCTGGGCCAGGCAATTGCCACCAGGTTGCTGGCTGCGGGTGTCCCGGTCATCGGCTGGGACGTTCACGAACCCGCGCGCGAGGCGTTGGTCGAGATGGGGGGAGTTGCCGCCAATGGACCGGCCGCGGTACTGGGGTGTGGGCGAGTCATCCTGAGCCTGCCGGATGACCGGGTCGTGGCCGAAGTGCTCGGGGAATCCGGTGACTCGCTCGCCAGTGGTACGATCGTGATCGATACCACGACCGGCGATCCCGAAAACCAGGCCGAGACGGGAAGACGATTGGCCGAGCGGGGTGTTTCCTACCTGGATGCCACTGTCGGCGGATCGAGCCGTCATGTCCGTGAAGGGACGGCGGTGGTGATGGCCGGGGGCAGCCACGACGCGTTCGTTGCGTGTGGTGACCTGTTGAAGACATTCACCTCACAGGTGTTCCATGTCGGTGACTGTGGCAGTGGCTCGCGAATGAAACTGGTGGTCAACCTCGTGCTGGGACTCAATCGGGCTGCGTTGGCCGAGGGTCTGGCGCTGGCCGACGGTTTCGGTCTCGACCTGGACCTGGCACTCCGGTGCCTGCAAGCTGGGCCGGCCTGGTCGCGGGCGATGGACGACAAGGGGCAAAAGATGATCTCGGGCCGGTTCGAACCCCAGGCTCGACTCAGCCAGCATCTCAAGGACGTCCGATTGATTCTCGAGGCGGGCCGGAATCTCGGCGTGGGACTGCCGTTGTCGGGGGTGCACGAGGCGTTGCTGGGCGGAGTCGAGGCGGCCGGTTACGGCGACGACGACAACAGCGCGGTGATCCGAGCCTGGGATGTTCACGGTGACGAGGCGTCGACAGAGCCCGGACAACCGGGGTGATATCACGCCCCCTTCGGCCCGGGCTTTCCAACTGGTTGCGACGCGTGTTTTGATCGGTGGGTGGCTGGGTTGCAATCTGGTTGGCCGCGGATGTAATGACACGATGAGAATTGCAACGCGTCGATCACGTGATTGGTTCCAGTCGGGCCTGTTGGCAACGGTCGTGTGGCTGGTGGCCGCCGGGGTCGACGCCGGTGAACAATCCGGTGGTGTTGTCTGCAAAACCGGCAAGGACCGGGTCGAGATCCTGGTGCAGGGACGACCGTTTGCCGTGTACGTGTTTTCGGACAAGAAGATCAAGCGGCCCTACTTCACCGCGGTGAAGGCTCCTGGCGGACAGCAGGTCACCCGCCATCATCCACCCCGTCCGGGAGTCGACTCGACCGATCACGACACGATGCATCCGGGAATCCACCTGGCGTTTGGTGACCTGGGCGGCAGCGACTTCTGGCGGAATCGCGGACAGGTGGTGCACGACGGTTTCGTGAAGTCGCCGAGTTCCGGTCCGCGGGAGGGGGGCTTCACCGTCCGGAACACGTACCGGTCCGGCACCCGGGTGATTTGCCAGGAGGTGTGTCGTCACCGGGTGATGATCCGGCCTCACGGGATCCTGTTGACCTACGAGTCGCAGTTTTCCTCGTCGGCGTCCGGATTCTTCTTCGGGGACCAGGAGGAAATGGGGTTGGGCGTGCGGGTGGATCGCGAATTGCGGGTCAAGGGTGGACGGGGCGCCATCATCAACAGCGAGGGACGCAAGAACGAGAAGAACGTGTGGGGACGACCGGCGTTGTGGTGCGGTTACAGCGGCATCAAGAAGGGACGCCACATCGGACTGGCACTGATGCCCGATCCTGCGAATTTTCGTAAGAGTTGGTTCCACGCCCGCGACTACGGCTTCCTGGTCGCCAACCCTTTCGGCCGCAGGGCGTTCACGCGCGGGAAGCCGAGCCGGGTCGACGTGGCCCGCGGCAAGGTCTTTCGCCTGAATTTTGGTGTGCTGGTCCATGGGACCCCGGCCGGCGAGCCGGTCGACCTGGCGGAGGCCTACGCCGACTACCTGTCGGTGATTGGGGCGAGATGAGTCACGGTTTGAGACGCGAAGTTGTCTGTTTCCAGTCATGAAGGGATGCGACCACCGATGAGTGATACGAGCGGAAGAACGGTTCGCTGGGGAATTCTCAGTACGGCAAAGATCGGCACCGAGAAAGTGATCCCGGCGATGCAGCAGGGAGAGTTGAGCGAGATCACGGCGATCGCATCCCGGGATGCCGACCGGGCCCGTGCCGCGGCCGACGCGCTGGGAATTCCCAAAAGTTATGGCAGCTACGAGGAACTGCTGGCCGATCCCGACATCGATGCGATCTACAATCCTCTGCCCAATCACCTGCACGTGTCGTTGTCGATCCAGGCGCTGGAGGCCGGCAAGCACGTGTTGTGCGAGAAACCGATCGGGCTGACGTCCGGGGAGGGACAGCAACTGGTCGATGCGGGCGCGGCCCATCCGGAACTGAAACTGATGGAGGCGTTCATGTATCGCCACCATCCCCAGTGGCAACGGGCCCGGCAGATCGTCGCCGACGGTGGAGTGGGTGAGTTGCGGACGATCCAGACGGCGTTTGCTTACTTCAACGACGATGGCGAGAACATCCGCAACATCGCCGACATTGGCGGCGGCGGAATGATGGACATCGGTTGCTACGCGATTTCGGTGGCACGGTTCATTTTTGACGCCGAACCCGACCGCGTGGTGGGGATCGTCGAGTACGACGAGACGTTCGGGACCGATCGCCTGGCTTCGGCAATGCTCGATTTCGGACGCGGCACCGGCACCTTCAGTTGTTCGACCCAACTGACGCCGTACCAGCGTGTCAACATTTTCGGGACAACCGGTCGTGTCGAGATCGAGATTCCCTTCAACGCGCCGCCGGATCGGCCGTGCCTGATGTGGCACGAGACGGCGGACGGGATCGAGGAGATCGAGTTTCCCATCTGTGACCAGTACACGATCCAGGGCGAGTTGATGAGCCAGGCCATCCTGGATGACACGCCGGTTCCGACCCCGATTGCCGATGCGGTGGCCAACATGAAGGTGATCGAGGCGGTCTTTGAGAGTGGTCGAACGGGCGGCTGGGTGAATCCGTGATGTCCGACAACAAGCCGATTCGCTGGGGGATCCTGGGGTGTGGTGACGTGGCCCGTCGCCGCGTGGTCGGGGCGATCGCCGAGGATCCGGCAAGCGAGTTGCTGGCCGTCTGCCGCCGCAATGCCGCGGCGCTCGAGCAGTTCTGCAGCGATTTTGGAGTCGTTCGCGGATACACCGACGAAGCCGACCTGATCGGCGATCCGGATATCGACGCGGTCTACATCGCCACGCCCGTCGACCGTCATTTGCCACAAACCCTGGCCTGTGCGGCCGCGGGCAAGCACGTGTTGTGCGAAAAGCCGATGGCGATGTCGGTCGAGGAATGTGATCGGATGATCACCGCCTGCGACGAAGCGGGCGTGACGCTGGGCCTGGCCTACTACCGGCGTTTCTATCCGGTGATCGATCGCATCCGGTCGCTGGTTGAACAGGGGCGGATCGGAACGGTGTTTTCGATCACCGCCGTCACGGCGACCCCGTTTTCGTTTGCTCCCGGGGAGGACGGTTACTGGCGGGTGGTGCTCGAGGAGGGCGGTGGTGGGGCCCTGATGGACGTGGGCAGCCACCGCTTGAACCTGTTCCTGGACCTGCTGGGGCCGATCAGTGACGTGTCCGGGTTCTGTGAAACGGTGGCCGGTGATTTCCCGGCCGACGACGCGGCGGTGTTGACCGTGCGGTTCGCCAGTGGGGCGCTGGGAAGCCTGCAGTGTTATTTTGGTGTCCCGGTTGATCCCGACGAGTTCGTGTTGGTCGGGTCCGGTGGCCGGCTGGTTGCCACACCGCTCAATGGCGGTGACCTGGTGATCGAGACGGCCTCGGGGATCGAGACCGAGTCGCATCCACCGGCGGAGAACTTCAACCTGCCGTTGATCACGGATTTTGTCGCCGCGATTGCCGAGGGACGCGCTCCCCGGGTCGATGGCCCGGAGGGACGGGCGACCAACGAGGTGATCGAACAGGGTTACGGGGTTTCGGCTCGGCCGTCGATCGACCCGGCATGAAAAAAAGGGCCGGATCCCCGTGGGAACCCGGCCCTCGTGTTGTCGTGACCTGGAACTGGTTCTAGACCAGTTCGCTGATCAGCTTGCGGTCGTCGACCAGGTACTGGGGACGCCCGTTGGGGTCCATCAGCGTCATCGTGTTGCAGTCGATTCCCAACTGGTG
Organism: uncultured Planctomycetaceae bacterium; assembly: GCA_964646205.1. Lineage (GTDB taxonomy): Bacteria > Planctomycetota > Planctomycetia > Planctomycetales > Planctomycetaceae > UBA8437. Next base: position 64,942 of record CAZYAZ010000027.1, read on the forward strand.
ATACAGCGTGTGGAAGATCGATTGCAGCGTGACCGGGTTGTCCTTGGGCCGTTCGCCCTTGGCGGTCGTGGAACCGATCACCTGGCCGTGCTTGAAGCCACCACCGGCAATGAAGAACGACGCGGCGGCGGGCCAGTGGTCGCGGCCCTTGTTGCCGTTGATCCTGGGAGTCCGGCCGAATTCGCCCGACATCATGATGATCGTGTCATCGAGCAGGCCACGGGTGTCCAGGTCGTCGATCAGGGCGGTCAACTTGCGCGAGATCGGCGGCAGCTTGCCTCGCATCGCGTTGAAGTTGTTGCCGTGGGTGTCCCAACCACCCCAGGTCATCGAGACACAGCGGACACCCTCTTCGATCAATCGACGAGCGGCCAGCAGGTTGTTGTCACCGTAACGTTCGCGGGTCCGTGGATCCTCGAGATTGGTGTCCAGTGCCTTGGCAATGCGACCGGAAACGACCAGGTCGAGTGCACGGCCGGTGTAACTGTCGACGGCGTCGAACATGCCGCGACGATCGATGCCCTTCTGCAGACGATCCAGCCCGGCCAGCAACCCACGACGGTTGTCGAGGCGATCGAGCGTGACGTTCTTGAGCACCAGGTTCTGGCGGCCCGTGTTGTCGGGTCGGTAGGGGGCGTAGGACTGACCGAGAAATCCCGGTCGTGATCCGCCGAAGTCGACCGCCGTGGGGGCCATTCCCCGCGAGGTCTGCTGGGCGGGACCCCACAGCTTGGCCATCACAGCGCCGACGCCGGGACGTCCGCCCATCGAACGCAACGAGTTGACACTCCAGCCCGAGTCGCCCTGGTTGGTCGTGTGCTCGTTGTTCATGCCGCGGGTCGAGCGGATGATCGAGTAGTTGTCGGCCACCCCGGCCAACTCGGGCATCAATTCGCAGATCTCCACGCCCGGTACGTTGGTTGCGATCGGACGGAACTCGCCACGGTATTCCGTGGGAGCCTCGGGCTTGAGGTCGAAGGTATCCATGTGAGTGGGACCGCCGTGCAGGAAGATGTTGATCAGGTTCTTCCCGCTGGCCCGCGCGGCCGATTCGCCCTCGGCCCGCAACAGGTCCGGAAGCCCAAATCCCAGGCTTCCCATGGCCACCGCACCAATGTGCAACGCGTCGCGCCGCGTCATGCCGTCACAAAACTGTTGCTTCCTGCCCTGGATCGTCAGCATGTTGTTGTCTCCGTCATGGAGTTTTCAGAGTCGATACGATCTCGACCCGGAGTGTTTTGCCTGTATTCCTATTGTTGTTTTTTCGGACACTCAGATCAACGGGCATTGATGAATTCGGCCAGATCTGGCGGTGTTGCTGCTGAATTGGCCGTGTGATTCACCGTCGCAAACGACTTTTGAGACGTTTTGCCCCCTGGTTTGGCTGGTCGGTGTCGCGACATGCATCGGTTGAAATGGGTAGGATGATTCCTCGGATCGTATGGTGAATACGCTGCAATTGGATGGGGACACGTGCGATGAGTGATGATCTGAGCGGCAACGAGCCGGAGAGTCAGCCGGAGAGTCAGCCGGAGAGTCAGCCGGAGAGTCAGCCGGA
>CAZYAZ010000028.1:0-65237 GCA_964646205.1 uncultured Planctomycetaceae bacterium
GAACCCCAGGTGACGGCATCGGTCACTTCAGCAAAGCCTGGAGCACGATGTGGGCCGGCGGCGGACTGAAGACCGGTCAGGTGATCGGAAAGACCAGTGACGGGAAGAATCCAGGGTCCGAGGTTGCTGAACGACCGGTGACGTCACCTGATTTCCTCGCCACGCTTTGCCTGGCGCTGGGCATGGACATCCACAAGGAATTCATGGCTCCGGGGAACCGACCGATGCCCATGGTCGACAAGGTGGCCAAGCCGATAACCGAGATGCTGGGTTGAATTCCAGCCGTTCGGTTCCGAAACATCCGTGGACGATCATTCGAAGAGGCTGATGATGCGCGTGCAACGAGTGCTGGCTGTCGCGGTCGTGACCTGGTGGGCCGGTGGTGGACTGCCGCCTGCGGCATGGGCCAATGATGTGGCAAAACCGAAGGTCTCCCGGGTTCCGGCTTACCAGGCCGTCAAGACGTCCGAAGAGGCGGTGGCGCGGATCTCGGAACTCGGAGGACGTGTTCGGTATCTTTCGGCCAAGCGGAAGGTCCTGGTCGTGGATCTGCGTTTTGTCGTCAAGGGATTCTCCGATGAACACCTCCAGTACATTCCGGCCCTGAAGGATGTCGTGGCGGTTCAACTCAAACGGGTGGCGGTCACCGATGCGGGGCTGAAGTACCTGGTGGCCGTCTCGACAATTGAAGACCTCGACCTCTCTGAAACCGCCATCAGTGATGCGGGGTTGAAGACCCTTGCCGTGTTGTCGTCCCTGAAAACGCTCAATCTTTTTGGGACCGCGATTACCGACAACGGGCTGCGTCACCTGGAGACAATCAAGACGCTGCGTCGACTGTTCGTGGACCAGACTCGGACCAGTGTCGATGGAGTGGCGCGGCTGAAATCGTCTAATGCCGAACTGACCGTAGTGCCGGATCGACCGGCCACGCGGCGTAGTATCGAGGCCCTGGTCAAGGTTGCCAAGAAACTGCTGGCCGAATCCGAAACAGTCCTCGCGGCTGCTGCAAAAGATCATGACGAATTGACTCCCAAGGTGGGTGAATTGAAGAAGGTCGAGGACACGAAAAATTCGGCCGCGGCGACGGCGAAGAAGGCGTCCGACGCGGCCAACAAGGCGCAGGCGGAGGCCAAGAAGGCGGCTGACGCTGCGGCTGCAAAATTGAAGGCCGCCAGGGAAAAGCACGCGGCAGCCACAAAGCGGGCAGCCGAAGCCAAGGCCAAATCTGCCGCTGCCAAGAAAGCGGCCGATAAGGCCAAGCGGCGTCATGCACGGGCCCGGGAGGCGAAACCGGCCTTTGACCTGGCCAAGCGAATCCAGGTGGCATCAACGCTGCGGCTGGTCGATGCCCGGCGTCGCCAGGTGCTTGCACCAGGGGCACCCTTTGAACCCAGGCAGGACAAGTTGCCCGCTCCGGTGCCTGCCGGCGCGACGGTGCTGTTCGATGGCACCGAGTCCACGAAGTTCCTCTCCAAGACGGGACAGAAAATCAACTGGCCGATCCAGGAGGGGGGGCTGGTGTCGACCAAGGGGGGGAACAATTCCAACCACATCGTCTCGTCTGTCCACTTCCGAGACGCGGTGATCCATGTCGAATTCCTTTTGCCAGCCGAGGGCAGCGGAAACAGCGGGGTCTACATCCACGGCAATTACGAACTGCAGATCATCCGTTCACATGGCAAGAAGGATGTCACGCAAAAGGACATGGGGGCTCTTTATGGTTTTGCCAAGCCACTGGTCAACGCAGCCCGCAAACCGGGAGAATGGCAGGTCTATGACATCCTCTACGAGGCTCCACGACGGGACGGCAAAATGAAGATCGTCAAAAAGGGGACGATCACCGCCTGGTTGAACGGGCAACTGGTCCAGAGGAACACCCGGTTTGGCGAGCCGCGTAGCGTGTATCACCCGTACCGTCACCAGACGACGCCCTATCTGAAAGCGATTTTCGAGAAGCAGAAGAAAACGATGACAGGTCCGGTGTTCCTGCAGGATCACGGCCACAAGGTCCGTTTCCGCAATGTCTGGATCATGCCCCTGGACGACGAGTCGAAGGCTTACGAGCCGCCGGCCAAAAAGAAGGACGAGGCCAAGGACGGGAAGTGACGGCCAGGTGGAACGGCTCATCCCTTGGGGGGATGGTCTCGCACGGCGTCCTCGTTGATCTCGGTGCCCCAGCCGGGGCCGGTGGGCAGCAGCAGGTGTCCATCCTCGATCTGGGGTGTGACGGTGAAGAAGTCGTCGTGCCAGGGGACAAAGTCGCAGTCGATTTCCATGATGCGGAAATTCGGCACAACGGCACAAAAATGAGCGTTCATCATGGTGGCCAGGTGGCCATAGAAGTTGTGCGGGGCCACGTTGACTTCATACGTGTCGGCCATCGCCGCAATCTTCAGTCCCTCGCCCACACCATTCCACGGATTGTCGACGATGGCCACGTCCATCGAATCGACATCGAGGTAGGGCTTGTAGCCCCGGCGACGGAACAGGCATTCTCCCGAGGCGATTGGAATGGTCGTGCCACGTCGGATGTAGGCCAACGCCTCGGGGCTACAGGAGTCGATCTCGACCCAGAACAGGTCGTACGGCTCCATCGCGCGGGCCATCTTCAGGAAACCCTCGGTTTTGAAATTGAAGTTCAGGTCGACCAGGATGTCGATGTCCGGCCCGGCTCCCTCGCGGAATGCTTCCAACTGCTCACACATCCCGTGGATCACGTTCCGATCGGCATTCAGTTCGGGATACCCCTCGCCTCGCCAGAATCCCGGGCTGTGTAGCCACGCCTGGCCGTCGTCGAACCGGAAGACGTTCGTTTTCAGTGCCGTGTATCCACTGGCAGCGGCCTGGCGGCCCTGTTCGACGACGTCGTCCAGGGATGTGAGTGGCTCGATCTGCATCTCCTGTGCAAAACTCAGCCGGTACGTGCCACAGTGCGACCAGTAGAGCCGGATGCGGTCACGGACCGGACCACCGAGCATCTCGTAGACCGGAACACCCAGGCCCTTGGCCTTGAGATCCAGCAGGGCGTTCTCGATGGCGCCGATGGCCTGTTGAGCGATTCCGCCGCTGGCCTGTCGCCGGATGGCGTACATCCGGGCCACGTGCTTTTCGATGGGCCGTGGGTCCTCACCGATCAACACACCGGCCAGGTTGTTGATCACCTCGGTGACGCCCAGGCCTCCGAACGACTCGTTGTACTCGCTCCAGCCGACCAGTCCCTCGTCGGTGCTGATCTTCAGGAAGTCGAAATTGCGAAATCCAGCGTCAGCGTGCAGACACTCGAGTTGGGTGATCTTCATGGCGGGGCCAGTCGAGGAAGGTTACCAGTTCAGCAGGTGAGGTTTCTGTGCTTCCCAACCCTCGTTGGAGGGAAACACGGTTTCCATGTCGATCTTGGCCAGGTCCTCGGTGAACCAGTCCTCGACCGTCGACCACCATTTCTGGAAGTGTGGAGTCTCGCGGTGCTTGTCGAGCGACTCGGCATTGAGATAGACCTCGTAGAGGTAGTACCGGCCGGGAATGGCGGGGTCCTTGAGGATGTCGAATCGAAAACATTCGGGTTCGTCGCGAGTCGAACCCTGGGCGTCGCCGAGGCTGACCTCTTCGAATTCGTCGATCTTGTCGAGTTGGACGTTGAGTGTCACGAAGATGGCGTACATGTGAAATCCATTAGCGGGAAAGGTCGGTGTGAGTCACGGACGATCGTCGTCAGGCAATTCCGCCTGCTGACTTGAAGCTGGCGGCTCCCGTGTCGATCCAGGGGCCAACCGACGTCATGACGAACCGGACTCCCATGTCGGTGAAGTGGGCGACGTTGTCGTTACTGGTCAGCGTGCCGGCCACCCGGCCGCTCTCGACAATTTTCTTGATCGCCGCCTCGCGGGTCGCAACCACGTCGGGGTGATCGAGTTGTCCGATCAGGTTCATCGAGGCAGCCAGGTCACTGGGGGCGACAAAGAACACGTCGATGTTGTCGACCTCGAGGATCTCGTCGAGGTTGTTGACCGCGATAATGTCCTCGATCAACACGATGAACATTGTCTGGTCGTTGGCGGTGTCGAAATAGTTCTCGACTCCATAGCCCTGGCGACTGGTGAACAGTCCACGCTGGCCGACGGGAGAGAACTTGCCGCCGGCAACGACGTTTTCGGCCTCGGCCTTCGTGTTGACATGGGGAACGACGATGCCCTGCACGCCACGGTCCAGTGCCCGGTAGACGATCGCCTGCTCGTTCTGGTTGATACGCATGATCGAGGTCATGCCCCACAGGTCGCAGGCACGGGTCAGGTCGCCGATGTCGCGGAAGTCGACCGGACCGTGTTCTCCCTCGAGCCACACCGCGTCGAAGCCGGCGGGGCCAAAGCGATCGATGTCTTCAGGGTCGGTCAGGCCCGAGACGCAGCACACCGTCTCACCGGCGGCCAGTTTTTGTTTGGTTCGATTGGGTCGCATGGGCACGGAATACTCCTCGGTGTGGAACTCGTGGTTGCGGGACTGGTCGGTCAATAAGAACAGAGTCGTCGTTTGGATTCAAAGTCGAGTGACGACCCCGGTGTGGCGGCTGGTGGCGTGTTGATCCGGTCGATCCACGCCGCACGTTCCGTTTCGGCAGACTAGTGGTCCAACTCGGCAAGCCACGCGTCGATCGTCTCGAGCACCTTTTCGTATCTCGAGTCGCCGGGACGCGCCCAGTCGAAATGCGCCATGTCGGGCACGGTAATCAGCCGGGCTGAATCGCCGATGGCCGTCGCCAGCGATTCCGATTCGGAGGGCGGGACCAGTTCGTCGTTTTCTCCATGAATCAGCAACACCGGCCGGTCGGCTGTTTCACCGGCAGTCAATTCGGGAGCGTAGCCCATCAGGGCGTCGGCGGTTTCCAGGGAGAGTTGGCAGGCCAGGTGAGGGAACTCGCCGTACAACGCGTCAAGAAAGGCCCGGGAATCCTTGTCGGGCTGGATGATGTCCCAGGCGTCGACAATCTCTCCTTCGCCTCCTCTCGCCCTGGTTGCCCTGTCGGCATGGACCCGGTCGAGGAATTCGCTCCAGGAGTCGTCGTTCCTCGAGGCCTCGAGAACTCTCCTGAAGTCTGCTGCCGCCGAGATGGTTGCGATAGCCGTGATGCGGGGGTCGAGTGCTGCGGTGGTTACCGCATGTGATCCGCCGAGGCTGATGCCCAGCAGCGTGATCCTGGACGAGTCGACCTCGGGCCTTTCGGCCAGGAAGGACACCGCAGCTCGGATGTCCTCGACCTGATCCCAGGGCCTGACCGCGGAGGTCGCGTCACCACTGCGACCGAAGCCACGATAATCAAAGACCAGGCAGGCCCGGCCGGCCTGTGCCAGTTGCCTGGCCATCTCGGGGACAAGCAGGTCCTGGGTGTAGGTGTAACCCAGGCAGAGAATCACGCCGGGCAGGCTGGGGCCGTCGACGGGTGTCGGAGCATCTGTCTGGAAAAGAGTGTCGGGCAGGTAGAGCCGTCCCTCGAGTCGGGTGCCGCGGCAGTAGAATGCGATCGTGGAGACCGGCCCGGCTGGGGTGGCCGCGTCTTGTATCGCCGCTTGCACGTCTTCGACGACGATCAGTCCGTCGGGGCCCGAGGCCGAGATCGTTCCAAGATCGATGTCGTGTTCGCGGGCCAGTCGCTTGGCGGCCGGGGATGCTGGGACACGCCCCCCACGTTTGCGAGGGGGCGATGGAGTCGCGGTCGGGGCGGATTGTGGGGATGGGGTGACGGGAGTGTGGTCGGCTACGGCCACGGTGGCTGACGCAATCAACTCCTCGGACACTTCCTCGCCCTCGTCGGCGATCACGGCGATGGGTGTCGTGATGGGAACTGTTTCACCGGCGGCGACCAGGATCCGGGCGAGGATTCCCGAGGCGGGGGACTCGACCAGTTGGATCGCCTTGTCTGACTCGATCTCGACGATGTCCTCGCCCGCTTCAACCTGGTCCCCCTCGGTCTTCAACCATGTCCCGATTGTTCCTTCCTGCATTGTCATGCCCCACTTGGGCATGGGAATCAGCGTGGCCATGGCTTGGTGTCCTTGTAGAAGCGTCAGGCGATGGGCCGTTCAGGCATTATGAAGTACCCAGAATCTGCGGCAAGTTCGAGGGTGGTGTCGACGTCGACCATGGTCGGTCCATGGGCGTTGAGTTGGATTGCGAATTCATCGTCGTGACCAACGGTGGTTTCGCGTTCACCATCAAGCGCCAGTGTCCCCGGGCGAAAGGTGACAGGAATCGAATCCCCGGGGGCCAGCCACTGCACGTTGCGAACAGGTACCGGTACGACCAGGCCTGGGGCGATCGGTGCCAGGACCTCCTGGCCACCCGGCCCGATTTCCAGTGCCAGTCCAGAACGTTCTCCCGAGGAGGGCGGAGGCAGGCTGCCGCCGATCGCCGAGAGTCCCAGGACACCGGGGTGGGCCATCGAGAGCACCAGTTGATGGATCCGCTTGATGTCCCAAACCGCCCGGGCACCGGGCACCGGGATGTCACAGACGGCGACATCGACCAGCGCCATGTCGGTGGGCTGACCGTCGCGGACGACATCCAGGCGGGGTGTTGTTCGGCATGCCATCTCGATTGGCACCCGCCGGTTGGCCACCAGTGCGGCGGCGATTCCGGCGAGTGTTCCTTCGTTTCGTCGTGGCCAGACGTTGTTGGTACCGGTGGAAATCGGGACCAGTGGCACATCGCGGCAGCCCTTGGCCACGATGCGGTGCGTGCCATCACCACCGAGGACGACGATCGCCGCGGCATCCCGGTCGGCCAGTTCCTGTGCGGCCGCCAGGGAATCGGACGGCAGGCCATGGCAGGGTGTGTCGAGGACCTCGACGGGAAAGGGAAGGTCCAGTCCGTCCAGGGCGCGACGGCGGATGTCGCCCATCTCTGGCATTATCGCGATCGAGATGGCACCGGCTTCGGTGGTGGCCGCGATCCCTCGCAGCACACGACGGACGATATTTGCCTTGTGCTGGTTGTCTATCCCGTCGGCATCGACAACCAGTCGACGGATGTCTTTGCCCGAGGAGGGGTTGGGGATGATGCCGATCAGCGGCATAGGATCGGGCCCGTTGGCTCGGGGACGTGCAGGCCATGCGGCCGTGGGGACGCGGTGGTGTTCACATCGTGGCCCGGACGGCTTCGACGACCGTCTCGACCTTGGGCACGTAAAAGTCCTCCAGCGGTGGGCTGAAGGGAACGGGGGTGTGGGGCGCGGTGACCATCTGGACGGGGGCGTCCAGGTATCCCAGGGCTCGACTGGCGGCCAGTGCGGCGACGTCACTGGCCATCCCACAACGGGGATTGTCCTCGTCGACGACCACCAGGCGGCCGGTCTTTTCGATCGATTCGATGATGGCCTGTTCATCCCACGGGGAGAGACAGCGAAGATCGACGACGTCGGCCTCGATGCCCTCGGCCGCCAGGCGGTCGGCCGCTTCCAGGCTGATCGAGACCATGCGGCTGATGGCCACGATGGTCACATCAGCTCCCTCGCGGGGGTGTCCGGCCGGTCCCAATGGGATGGTGTAATCTTCCTCGGGAACCGGTCCGGTGGTGTCGTAGAGCACCTTGTTCTCACAGAAGATCACCGGGTCGTCGTCGCGAATCGCCGAGATCAACAGGCCCTTGGCGTCGTAGGGTGTGGCGGGGGCGACGACCTTGAGGCCGGGGAAATGCACAAACGTCGAGTAGGTGGCGTCGGAGTGTTGCGCGGCGGCCCGGAAGCCGGCGCCGATGGTGGTCCGGATGACCAGGGGGATTTTTGCCTTGCCACCGAACATGTACCGCATCTTGGCGGCCTGGTTGATGATCTGGTCGAGCGTGACGCCCATGAACCCGATGAACATCAATTCGACAACCGGTCGCATTCCGGTTGCCGCCGCCCCGACACCAGCCCCGATGAAAGCACTCTCGGTGATCGGTGTGTCCCGGACCCGCTCGGGGCCGAACTCGTTGATCAATCCCTCGGTGACTTTCAACACTCCACCCCAGGCGTCGACCATTTCCGGGTCGTCACGGCCAGGGGCGCCGGCGATGTCCTCGCCCATCACGAATATCGACTCGTCACGTCTCATCTCCAGACGCAACGCCTCGTTGATCGCCTGGCGGTAGGTCAGTTCACGTTCGGCCACGGTAGATATCCCGGTTGATTGTTCAGGGTGTGGGAATTGCTAGTAGGTGACGTAGACGTCTTCGAGGCATTCAGCCGGATCGGGCAATGGACTCGATTCGGCAAACGCCACCGCATCGACGACGGCCGTCTCGGCCTCGCGATCGATGGCGTCGAGTTCCTCGGAATCGAGCAGTCCGCCTTCGAGGACGACCGATCGGAACCGTTCCAGGCAGTCCTGCGAGCGATAGTGAGCCTCTTCGTCGCGGGTGCGGTACTTGATCTCGTCCCCTTCGAAGTGTCCGTAGTAGCGGTAGGTCTGGCATTCCAGCAGCGTGGGGCCTTCACCATCGCGTGCCCGGCGGAAGGCCTCACCGGCCGCCTCGTAGACGGCAAACACGTCCTGGCCATCGACGACGATGCCGGGCATCCCAAAGGCGGTGCCACGGCCGGCGATATCGGGGCCGCCGATCGAATAATCGGTCGAGGTGGTTTCGGCGTAGCGGTTGTTCTCGCAGATGAAGACCACCGGCAGTTTCCAGACGGCCGCCAGGTTCAGCGATTCGGCGGTGGTGCCCTGGTTGGATCCACCGTCACCGAAGAAGCAGGCGGTGGCCTGTCGTGAGCCGCGAATGCGTCCGGAAAGCGCGGCTCCACAGGCCAGGGGCGGTCCACCCCCGACGATGCCATTGGCACCGAGCATTCCGCGATCGACGTCGGCGATGTGCATCGAACCGCCCTTGCCCTTACAGCAACCGGCCGCCTTGCCGCGGATCTCGGCCATCATCGGGTTGATCTCGACACCCTTGGCAATGCAATGGCCGTGGCCGCGGTGAGTGCTGGTGATGAAGTCGTCGTCGTCCATGTGGGCACACACGCCGACGGCGATCGCCTCCTCGCCGGCGTAGAGGTGCACGAAGCCGGGGATCAGTCCGGCGGCAAAATCGGCGTGCAACTGGTTTTCGAATTCGCGGATCTGTCGCATCCGCTGGTACATCCAGAGCAGCTTGTCACGGTCGAGGTCCACGGTGTGGCTCCCGGAAGGCCTGGTGGAGAGAAACTCAGGCCTGTTTTGTACGCTCGTCAAGCCGCACACTCAAGCGCGTGAGCGATTGCTAGGCAATCACTTCCCAGGCTGGCTCGCCACCATGCGCGATGTGAATCGGGCGGCCCTGCAGGTCGTTGACCGTCAGCGTCGGGTCAACGCCCAGTTGCTGGTAGATGGTTGCGGCCATGTCTCCAGCCGAAACGGGACGATCGACCGGGTAGGCGGCCTGCTTGTCGGTTTTTCCGAGTACCACTCCCGGCCTGGTGCCACCGCCGGCCAGGACGACGAAGCCGCACTGTGGCCAATGGTCGCGACCGGCCTTGCCGTTGATCCTCGGCGTGCGGCCCATCTCGCCCATCAGCACCACCAGGGTCGTTTTGAGCAACCCGCGCTGGTCGAGGTCGTCGACCAGCGTGGTGAACATCTGGTCGAGAATGGGCAGGTGGTGGCGACACATGTTGAAGTTGTTGGCGTGCAGATCCCAGTGGTTTCCGCTGTCGGCTTCTTCCCAGTTCACGCTCACGAAGGTCGAACCGGCTTCGACCAGCCGGCGAGCGACCAGGCAACTGTTGGCCCAGACGGTGTTGCCGTACCGGGTTCGTGTCTCGGTGGACTCTTTGGAGAGATCGAATGCGGCGCGTGTGCGGGGCGAGGTGAGCAGGCGAAAGACCTGTTGCTGGAATTCCGAGAGACTCTCGGCGGCACGGCTACGGTCGATGCGACTGAGTTTCTCGTCAAACTGGGCCAGGAGCGACTTTCGTTTCTGGAGCCGATTGGCGGTCACGGCCGGCAATTCATCCAGCGAGGGCAGCAGGGGTTCACCCAGGGCAGGCACCGGCTTGTAGAACTCGCCCTTGCCGCCAAATTTCTTGTCCCAGACGGTAAACAGTGGGTCGTAACTGGTCCCGAGATATCCTCCATAGGGACCGGCCCGCCGCAGTCCCTGCGAGAAGCCCGGGAAGGCGGGCATGATCACGTACGGTGGGACGTCGTCGCGACCAAGGCCGAAGTGACGTGCGACCGACATCATGCTCGGGTGGTCCGACTTCTTGGCGAAGTAATTCTCGCGGTCGCTGCCACCGTCGAAGCCGGTCAGGACGTTGTAGGGATTGTGGCTGTTGTACCTGTGCGAGTAGGTGCGGATCAGCGTCAGCCGGTCCATCATCGCCGCGGTCCTGGGCAACAACTCACAGACGTGCAGGCCGGGGACCCGGCTGGCAATTGGCTGGAATTCTCCGCGGACGCTCGAGGGTGCTTCGGGCTTGAGATCGAAAGTGTCCTGGTGTGGTGGTCCGCCAAAGAGATTGATCAGGATGACCGACTTGGCCTTGCCCTCGAACGTGGGGCGTCCGTCGTCGGATTGTTGTCCGGCGGCGTGCAGAAGCGTGGGAAGTGAGACTCCCGAGAACAGGCTCAGTCCGCCGACCCGAATGGCCTCGCGGCGAGTCAATCCGTCGCAAACGGTGCGACCGCGTCCCAAAACCCTGAGCATCATTTTCTCCCGTTGGCCTGGTCGGGACGAATCATCGTCCAGAACCAGTATCGTCCTAGCATACCATGTCGGGCCATGTCATCTGGAATCAGAGTGGTGTCAGACGTTGTCGGGCTGACCGGGGTCGCTCCCGCGTTCGAGTTTCTCGGACAGTTGGTCGATCCGCTGGGACAGTTCTTCCTGGAGTTTCTCCAATTCCTCGGATTGTTCACCGACGAACAGGGATGTCAATGTCGCGGTGAACACACCGATCAACACCATCCCGGTAATGACCAGGATCGCGGTGAGGATTTGTCCTCCCGCACTTTCGGGATTATGGATGTCGCCAAATCCTCCGGTGACCACCGTGGTGAAACTCCACCAGAGAGCCAGTGGGTAGGAGGACACGGCGTTCGTGTTGTCGTCCGGAGCCGATGACGTTTCGCCAGCGGAGGTCGTGGCGTCCGGGTTCGTAACGGATGTCGTGCCTTCGATCTGGTAGACCAGCAGGGCGCCCAGCAATGTGACCACGATGGCCCACCGCAGAGTTCGCTTCATCAGCTTCACGTCGATCACGTCCTGCAACTTGTCCATGCCGCGCCAGAGCAGGAAGAACAGTCGCAGGAACCTGAAGAACTTGATGACGCGGGCAAAGCGAGCGAACCGTGCCAGTCGTGCCAGGCGTCCGAACCGGGCCAGTTGAGCCTCGCCGGGAATCGGGATGGATGTCACGAAGTCGACCCAGTGGTGTTTCCAGACGAACTTCTTGGATTCCGCGCACGAGAGTCTGAAAAAAAACTCGGCCATGAAGACCACGCAACAGGCCGCGTCCACCAAGAAGATGTTGGCGCCGGAGAGCCATTCGGGCCGTTCCGAATCGGGGCCGGCAAGGCTGTCGTAGCCCAGCAGTCCGAGGACCAGCACGATCAAGATCATGATGATCGTCTCGAGCGTGATCAGTGCCCCGCGAGAGCCGAGCTTGGCGATCATGTTGTCGCGCACGATCCTCGGCTGGATGGCGTTCTCCAGCTTGCCGTCCAGTTCCTCCAGCGACTCCATTTCCCTGCGGAGGTTTGCAGCCTGACGCTTGACCCGTTGCAGGATGTCGGGATTGGCCGTTTCCAGTGCGTGCTGGGCAGATGCTTCATGCTCGAGGCCACGGGCGACCAGCCCGGCGTAGTTGTCGCGGACCGTTGCCTGCATACGTTGCAGGGTCTCGATTGAAACCGCATCCGGGCGGATTGCTTCCAGCCGTGCCAACGTGTCCTGCAGTTGGGCGTGGGCCGAGTTGGATTGTCTTGCCATGGGTGGCAGTATATCGGGTGTGGTTTGATCGATGCCAATTCGAGGTGGGATTTTGCGGGCTACGCGGGTTGTGGGTCGCTGCCACGGAGTGAGTCGCCGGGAAACTTCCAGAATCGAAAGTGCCCGGTGGGTCACCTGGGAATGAACTCCTTAGAATCGAAGTTCGAACCAATCGGGCTTCAACGAGACCGGTTCAGTTTTTGGGGTAAGCAGATGTTGCGTGACCGACTGGAATCTCTACTGGGGGTGTTGCGACGGGTAGTGACGCAACCTCTCAGTGAACTCAATCGCTGGCAGCGTGCCGTTCGTTTTGGCTATGAATTGGGACGTGTCGGTGCCCGCCAGTTGAGGCACGACCGTGCCCAGCAGATGGCTGCCGCGCTGTCCTACGGGACCCTGTTCAGCCTGTTGCCCGTGCTGGTGGTGGCCACGCTGCTGGTCAAGGGACTGATCGGCGTCGACCAGTTCCTGGGAATGGCAGAAGAACTGTTGGCCAAGATCGGGCTCGACACAATCCGCGTCATCCCCACCGGTGGAGTCAGCCAGGAATCTCAAACGATGAGCACCTGGCTCAGGGACCTGTTCGGCCAGGCCGCGGCGGTGGACCTGGCAGCGATCCACTGGATCGGTGTCGCCATCATGCTCTATGCGGCACTGTCGCTGATGGTCACGATCGAGAATTGCATGAACGTGATCGTCCGGGCTCCGGTGGGGCGGCGTTGGACCCGTCGCATTCCGCTGTACTGGTTCGTGCTGACAGTCAGTCCCCTGGCGGTGGTCGTCTGGTACTACGTCGACAATCGCTTCGACACGTGGATGGTCGCGGTCGAGGCCTGGACGTGGTTGACCTACACGACCGCCCTGGTCTGGAACTTGTTTGTCGCGTGGTTGCTGATGCTGGCGGTGTACATGCTGGTCCCGAGCAGTCAGCCGGAACTGAAGCCGGCAATGGCCGGTGCGTCGGTCTCGGCCATTCTCCTGGTCCTGGGCCTGCGAGGCCTGGGGGTGTACCTCAATTACGGCTTCATGGTTGGTCAACTCTACGGATCATTGGGCCTGATTCCGCTGTTTATGATCTGGGTCTACCTGATGTGGCTGGCGGTGCTGTTCGGACTGGAGGTTGCTGCAATTCTGGAGGCTCTGCCCGGCAGGCAACTCGAGGAACTGGAACGGGAACGCAAGTCCGAATCCCTGGTGGATCCGGCGGCGGTTGTGGCCGTGATGGAAGTGATTGGTCAGCGTTTTGCTGCGGGACAGCCGACCACGCTGGTGCAGGTGTGCGAGCAGACCGGGTTGCCCGAGCAGGCCGCCTCGCGGATGTTCTCGGGGCTGGTGCTGGAGAACCTGTTGCACCGGCTCGATGGCCCCACCGACACGGTGGCCCTGTCGAGACCGCCCGAGAGTATCACCGGCGTGGAGTTGCTCGAGGTGGCTTTTCGCCTGGTCGATTCGGGGCAACCCGCCACGGGATCCAGGTTGCTGGACCGACTTCGCCAGGTGCAACGGGACCTGGTCGCCACGACGACGCTGGCGGGCCTGGTCGAACAGCGACAGCCTGGCTGACGAGGTCGTTTCGGGGCGTCACAACGTGATGCCTGGCCCAAATCCGATCGCGTCGGGAACCTCGAGACAACCGTCCACATATTCGGGTGGCTGAGTCAGGACGTCCTCGGCATACAGGCCGGGACCCACGAGATCGCTGGCCAGTGTCAGTCCCTGGATCGAGGCGGCCAACTGGATCTGAGCCAGCGTGCCGGGACCCATCTCGACGGTGCTTCCCAGCAGCAATCCGACACCGGCGGTCTCGGCGAGGGTCGCGATCTGCCGTGCCGGAAAGATTCCACCACATCCGGTCGTGGCGATGTTGAAGACGTCGAGTGAATCGTGGCGGATGTATTCCAATGCATCCCGGGTGGTCATCACGTGTTCAATCAGTTTTACATCGACCTCGCGGCGGACGGCCGCGATCTCGGCCGGATCACGGCCACCCACGGGGGTTTCGACTCCATCCAGGTCAAACCGGGCCAGCCGTTGAATGTTGGCGACCGCCTGGTCGCGGTTCCAGCCCCCGTTGGGATCGATCTTGATGCTCGCGTTGGGTCCGGCCGTCTCTCGCATCACGGCCAGTCGTTGTTCATCCAGGTCGATGTCGACACCGACTTTCAGCTTGAATGCCGTGAATCCCTCGGCACACTTCTCGGAGATTTCGTCTCGCAGCAACTGCAGGTCGTCGCGAATGAAGGCGACCCAGGAGATGTGGATTCGGTCCCGCCACTGTCCACCGAGCAGCCGGCAGACCGGGAGGTTGGTGGACTGGCTTGCCAGGTCGTAGCAGGTCATGTCGAGGCCGGCCCGGGTCAGGCGGTTCAGTGATGAGCCCCTGGGATCCTCAGGATCGGGCAACGATCGGGCCCACTCGTCGTGGTGCCGTGCGATGTCCACGGGATCCCGGCCGATCAGCGACGACGCAACCTGTTCCCGCCAGTGGTCCAGGTCCGGAACCTCGTCGGGTTCGATGTCAGAGATTTCACCCCAGCCAACAAGTCCACTGCCGGTGGTGGCACGGATGAAGAGGAACGGTGATGCCTCGACCATCTCGCGGGCACCACCACCTTCCTGGGCGATTTGCGTGGCGTAGCGACGTCGGACGTCAAAAGGGATCAGTTCGACAGCGGTGATTGTCATGGGCCTTTCCGTTCCGTGCTGGTTGGCATCGGTGCCTTGACGCGTGTCCGCCAGTCGACCAACAGGGCGTGAAGACGTTTGGCGACTTCAGGCTCGGTGTCGGCGAGATTCCTGGTTTCGCCGATGTCGCGGCCCGTGTGAAACAACTCCAGTCGATCGTCTTCGAAGAATTCGATCAGTTTCCAGTCACCTTGACGGATGGCGGATGCCGGCGTGGTTCGCCAGTGGCCCCTGCGTCCGTAGGCCTCGAGGTAGCCGGGAAAGTGCCAGAACAACGAGCGTTCCGGTAGTTCTTTTCCGTCGAGCAGATCGACAAAACTGATGCCATCGCGAATTTGCTTGAGTGGTAGCTTGGCCTTGGCGACCTCGGCCAACGTGGGAAGGAAGTCAACGGTGATCACGGGTGTCCTGGTGATCGAGCCGGCACGGGTGTGACCGGGCCACCGGGCAATCATCGGCACACGGATGCCGCCCTCGTAGAGCATGCCCTTGCCTCCCTTCAGCGGCGCGTTGTCGGTGATGCCGTTGGGAAGTTGTTTGTTGGCCGAGCGGTAGCCACCCAGGCCTCCGTTGTCGGAGGTGAAAATGACCAGTGTCTGCTTGGTGATCTTCATCTCGTCCAGAGCGGACAGAACTCGTCCGACACCACTGTCCATAGTCTCGACCATCGCGGCGTACTTGGGATTGTTGTGTCCGGCGACGGTTGGCCGCTTGGCGTATTCGGCGGCGAGTGCGGGCTTGGCCTGGATGGGGGTGTGGACGGCATAGAAGGGCAGGTAGATGAACAACGGCTTGTTGGGATGTGTCCGGACGTGTCCGCGAATCACGTTGGCTGCCTCGGTGCTGAGCCGGTCGGTGAGATGTTCGCCCTGGGGGCCATTTTCGAGTTGTGGGTTGCGATAGGGCGAGAAGTAACCACCACGGGGTGACCCGGTCCGGTTGCCGCCGAAGTTGATGTCGAATCCCTGCTGCCTGGGGCCAGCCATCGGTGGTGACCCCAGGTGCCACTTGCCGAAATGGGCGGTCGCGTACCCGGCATCGTGTAGCGTTTCGGCCAGTGTGACGATCTTTGTGTCGAGCACGGTCTGGTTTCTGGCGGGCACCAGTTTGCGGAGGGCGGCCTTGCCGCGGGCCCCGCTGCCAACGGTGTAGATTCCGTGCCGAGGAGAATACTGGCCGCTCATCAGGCAGGCGCGGGTCGGGGCGCAGTTGGGGCCGCAGGTGTATGTCGCGGTGAATCGCAGGCCGGATTTTGCGAGCCGGTCCAGGTTCGGGGTTTGATAGTAATCGCTGCCGAAGCAGGCCAGGTCGGTCCAGCCCAGGTCATCCGCGACGATGAGCACAATATGGGGAGGGGCGGATCGGACCGGTGAAGCCAGGACGGCCAGCAGAAACAGGAACGGGGGAATGTGGCGTGAAGACATGGGGGTCCCGGTTGGTGAGTTCAGTTGTCGATCTTCAGCAGATCGATGCCCTGTCGGTCTTTTCGGATCCGCATTCGCAGGCCCCAGATGCCTGTCTTTCGTTGTTTGCCGTTGGGGTCGTAGTAGACGACGTAGATCGACCCGTCGGCCAATTCGGTGCCGATGCAGTAGACATAGACAGACCCGTCGATCGGGAAACCGCGGTCGCGGGCCGGGGCCACCCACGTGTGTCCGTGGTCATCACTGAAGATGGCCTGGAGTCCACCCGTGCTGCCGTAGCCGTACAGGCAGACGATGGTGCCGTCGGCGAGTGTCAGCAGGCAGGGCGCGACCATCTTGATTCCCGTGGCGATTGGTCGACTCCAGTGGCGGCCGTCATCCCTGGAGAAAGCGAGTTCCCCGTTGGGGCGGGCGACCATCACGGTCTGTCCGTTGGCAGCCCGGGTGATCGCTGGTTCGTCGAGTGCCCCGGTCGTGCCCTTGAGGCGGGAGACGAATTTCCAGCTCTTTCCCGTGTCGTCACTGCGATAAACACCCAGTTGCTCTGGGCCGGTCCAGGTGTCCTTGCCATAGGTGCTCAACAGGACACCACCGTCGGGCAGGACAACCGGTTTGCCGCACATGCGATCGTAATAGCCGAACGGTGAGGGCATGTAGACGGGGCGTGACCAGCTGCGGCCACCATCTGTGGAACGGATCGAGGCAACCCGACTGTTCTTGTTTCGCCCCGGTGGTGGCTTGTCGTAGCCGTACCAGTTGTCGATGACGAAGAAAACGCAGACCAGGGTGCCGTCCTTGAGTTCAACGATGACCGGATGCCGGTCGTCACCGGGGGTGTCAACCAGCGTGACGGGTTGCGACCAACTGCGGCCGTTGTCCTTGGAACGACACCACAGGCCGCGGCCACCTGTTGGCGCGTCGATCTTTTCTGGAAAACCGCCACGGATGTACTGCTGGAGCAGTGGGGGTTTGAGGTCGATCGGAGTGGGGAACGAGACATGCCAGTAGCCGGCCGAGAACGAACAGAGCAGGTCGCCGTTTCTGAGTTGAATGACCGATTCCCAGCCCACAAACCCGGTGCATCCCTGGTAGTCGGGGTGCTCGTTGAGTTCGGGGCCGGTGATCATCTTTCGCAACTTGCGGTAGTCGCCGGTGGACGAATTCTTGACGACACGAACCGAGAATTTCGGTTCCGCGGTGTGTGCCCGGGCGGCCAGGCCGACCGCGAGGGCGGAAGAGATGATCAGGAGCCGGGTGAGAATTGGCACGATGGACTTTCGTTTCCTGTGGAGGGCCGTCACGGATGATCAGGCCGAAGGACGGGCGGTGGCTGTCACCGGTCCTGCTCCTGTTTTGAACCAGACGACGGATCTTTCAGATCGATGAACGACTTGAGTACAAATCCGCAGGCGATGCTGACACCGATCAGCGCCAGGAAGGGAAACGGTGGCATGGCCTTCTCGAATCCATGTGTCAGGTTGACACCGAAGATGGCACTGAAGGTGGCCAGGGGGAAAAAGAAGGCTGCGAGCAGATTCAGGCGGTGTGCCGAGCGAGCCATCTGGTGTCCGGAGGTTGCCTGGGCTTCGGCCTGCAGTGCGGTGGTGAAGCCCAGCGTGTTCTGGGCATCCTGGTAAGCGAGATCGGCCATTCGTTCGATCTGGTAGGCACGGTCGCGATAGACGATCAACTCCTCGGCCTCCGGGAGCATGTCGCGGGCATGTTGCAACGCCGAGTGCAAGTTGCGGCTGGCTCGAACCAGGGGGGCCAGGGCGGTGATGTCGGCGTGCAGTTCAACGGCGTTTTCGTCGGCCGGATCCCGCTCGTCGATTTCCGAGACGAGCGACTCGTATTCGGCCAGGTGGGCGTCGATCGTCCGACAGGGTTTACCAGTTGCCGAGGCTGACCAGGTTCCCTCCGGATCTCTCCAGAAAAAGCGTCCCCCGCGGGCGGCGTGGTCGTCCGAAGGCGGGCTGTGCAGGACCAGCAACAAGTGGCCCTCCTGGAACATGGCACGTTGCCGTCCGACGGTGACGCCCAGTCGGTCGCGAAAGACCTGGGGGATCTCCCAGGATGCCGGAACGGGGGATGGTCCGGTGGACATGAAGAGATCTCGCTGGGTGTTGGGGGCGGGCCGCCACGAAGAGGCGGGCCGGTTGCTGAGGAGGCAGAACTACTCGGCGGAGGCCACATGGTTTCGGACGTGGTCGGCCACGTTGTTGAAGCACTGGATCATCAGCGTTACGTCGACGCCGTAGCAGATCCAGTCGAGTCCATAGTCTGCCCACTGGGCGACGGAATCGGGAGCCGAGCCGATCGAGACACCGGTGGCGACTCCGGCGGCCTTGGCTCGTTCGACCACGTGTCGAACAGCCTCCTCGACGGCCGGATGTCCTGGTTGTCCCCGGTGGCCGAGCGAGGCGGAGAGGTCCATCGGTCCAAAGGCCAGGCTGGTCAGGCCTTCGACCGCCACGATCTCGTCGATGTTCTCGACCGCTTCGGCCTGCTCGATCTGCACCACCACCATGATGTTCTCATCCGCCTCGTCACAAAATTCGATCGCATTCCTGCGGCCGTAATCCAGGGGCCGCAATGGGCCGAAGCCCCGTTCGCCCAGGGGAGGGTACCGGCAGGCGGATACCGCTCGGGTGACGTCCTCGGCGGTCCGGACCATCGGAAAGATCACTCCGTCGGCGCCCAGGTCCAAAACCGGTTTGACGAGTACCGGGTCGTTCCAGGGCACGCGAACCAGTGCGGCGGTGTCGGTGCCCTTGAGGGCCATCATCATGGTCTTGATGCTGTCCAGGGAGAGCGAACTGTGTTCGGTGTCGATCCATAGCAGGTCGGCGTCCGGACCCAGGGCCTCGGCGGCCTGGGCGTCTGAAAGACTGATGCAGGTGCCCAGGCACAGTTGTCCGTCGCTGATTTTCTTGACAAAGGGATGCATCGTCGTGGCGCTCCATGTTGAAAGACGTGAAACGGCCAGCATACCCAACATGGATCGTGGGTGTCAGTCAGTCGCGGAGGATCGAGAGAGAGAGTAGGATGCCGTGGTCCATGGTGGCAGCTCGTTGGTTTTGGGAGCACAACAGATCATGCGGTTGATTGTCCGTTGCGTTTTGCGAGCCTGTTTTTTCGGTGCCCTTGTTTGTTCGACGGCGGGTGCGGTCGAACCCGTGGAGGGGCGGATCGGCCCCAATGACTGGCCGTGGTGGCGTGGGCCGGCTCGTGACGGTGTCGCCCGGGGAACCGAGGCCCCGGTCAAGTGGTCGGCCACGACCAACATTGTCTGGAAAGCTGCGGTGCCCGGACGCGGTCACTCGTCGCCGACCGTCATTGGTTCGTTGGTCGTGATGCAGACGTCCGACGAACAGGCCAAGACACAATCGGTCGTTGCGTTTGATCGCAAGACCGGCGCCAAGCGATGGGAGACCATGATCAACAGCGGCGGTTTTCCCACCCGGATCCATCGTAAGAACACTCACGCTTCGCCAACGGTTGCTGCCGACGGCCGCCGGTTGTTTTCGGTGACCTATCATCACGAGGGGATCCACGTGACGGCCCTGGACATGATGGGCAAGCAACTGTGGAAAAAACAAATTGGGCCATTCCGTCCCGATGAGTACAAGAACGGTTACGCGGCGTCCCCGATCGTCCATGGCAAGAACCTGATCGTGCTGGCCGAGTGCGATGACAGCAGCTACATGGTGTCGTTGGAGTGTGCCACCGGCAAACTGGCCTGGCGGACCTCGCGGCCGGCTCGGATCAGTTATTCCTCGCCCACTCTCGCCCGCGTCGCCGGTCGCGACCAGGTGCTGATTTCCGGGTGCGACAGGGTGGCCGGTTTTGACCCCGCGACGGGAAAGGCCCTGTGGGAGGTCCCGGCCACCACGATGGCCACCAGTGGCACGATGGTGTGGCACAAGGACCTGGTGTTTGCCAGTGGCGGATTTCCCAAGGCCGAGACGGTCTGTATCAAGGCCGATGGGTCCGGAACAGTTGTCTGGAAGAACACCCAGAAATGTTACGAACAATCGATGATCGTCCACGGTGGTTACGTCTACGCGATGACCGACACCGGGATCGTCTTTTGCTGGCGAGCGACTGACGGGATGGTGATGTGGCGAGAACGTTTGCGCGGCCCGATCAGTTCGTCGCCTGTGATCGCCGGGGGGAATATCTACATGGTCAACGAACAGGGGACGACGTTTGTCTTCAAAGCGTCGCCGGCGAAGTACATGGAGGTGGGCCGCAACACCCTGGGGAACGAGGTGTTTGCCACACCCTCGATCTGTGGCGGCCGCGTTTATGCCCGCGTGGGGCACCTGTCTGCCGGAACTCGCCAGGAAGTGCTTTACTGCATCGGTGACAAGACGACCGCGTCGCGTCGTTAGTCGGTTTCCGTCGGTGGTGCGAACAACGGGACCGACAGGAAACACTGGAATTCGTTGACGAAATCGACGGCGATACAGGCGTGGACCCGTCCCTGCTTGTCATCGAAGACCACTCGATCGCCCACCGGATACAGGGGCTGATGCCACGTGCCGGGGTGCAGGTTGATTCCGGCTCGACCGTCACAATAGTAGGCCCGGAAGTCAGCGGGGGTCACGTCGTCTCCCGGCGGTGCCAGCAGGGCCACGAAGGCGTTTCCGTCGTGTGGAAAGAAGACCTGTCCCCCATCGGGGTGGTAGTTGGCTTCACTGACGAGAACGCGCGAGGAGTTCTCGGGTTCGGCCGCTTCGGAGGCTGTTGCGGGGTCGCCGAACCAGCCGGTGACGTAATACCCATCCACGGCGTGGTTGCGGCCCAGTACCAACTGGCCCGAGCGATACACCTCGAATTCTCCGGTGGTCACCCCACCCTCGTTGCCAGTCCCCGCCACCACCGGCCGCCAGCCCGGCTGGGGCCACGTCTCGATCTGGACCTCGGCTCCTGCGAACGAATCCTCCAGCGTGGCCAGGCCGGCCAGTGTTTCTTGCGTGGCGTGGACCAGCGGCACTTCGAACACGGAAATGCCCGGTTCGTTGATCGAAGGAATGCGATCGACCGGTGATGTCAGTGAGGGGGTACGTGAATCCATGGTCTGATCCCCTGGAGCCTGTTTATTCCAACAAAGAATCTATCTCGGCCGAGATTTGTTCGAAGGCGGTCCATCCCAGCTTGACGATTGCGTCATCCTCGGCCGGTGTTCGAGCCGGGATCGCCCCTCCAAATATTTGCGAGGTGCGTTGGTCGTCTCGTTGCTTGGACGCCTCGATGTTCACGGCCATCGCGCGTTCGATGGTTCGGAGTTCTTCGAGAATTTCTGGAATGTCTGTGCGGCCATCGAGGATCTGGCTGGCGAGTGTCCAGGCGGGGTCCCCGGGGTCCGGGTCCAGGCAATCGACGGTCCCGGGGGAGGAGGCGACAACTCCGGCGGTCTCGAGTCGTTGTTTGACACCACGGAACGCGAACCGGGTGATGTGGCCACGGTAAGTCTCGACACCCTCTTCCAGGTCGGAGCGGGTCATGAAGTTCTTGCCCAGTCCGTCGATGTCGTCGGCGGTGTAGACGTCCTGGGGCGGGGCAGCTTCGAGTCGTCCGAGCGCGTCACGCATCAGCTGGATCGTTGTCGGTGACAGGGAATCGATCTCCAGCACGTCATGACGGGCCCGGTCGCGTTGTCGATGCTTTTCGTCGTTGCGGCACACCTGGTAGAGGCTCTGCCGCAGCACCCAACCGGGAGTCAACTGGTTGAATGCCGGTGAGAGTCCATCGACCGACAGGGTTGGCGTGTTGATGAGCGAGAAAGGGAACTCGAGCCGTTGTGGCAGGGTGGTGACACCGGCTGCGAGAACGGTGTGCGGCGAGGCGGTGAAGTCGGCGGGAAACTTGACCTGGCAACCCAGTCCGAAAAACAGGCCCTCTCCGCAGCGGATGGACTGGTCGGCAGCCCGACCGGTGTGGTTCGATCCGACCTGGGCTCCCGAGCCAATGTTGCCTCGGCCTGCAGGCCAGGTCGTTGCGATCAGTAAGGACTGGTGATGCAGGGAGACAAAGGGGCCCAGCAGCGACGCAGTGACCTCGCCTCGCGAGACATGAGAATTGGCTCCGACATACGATTCGCTGACCGATGCGCCGTGTTCGACAGTGGCCTGTTCGCCGATCACCGAGTCGCGGACGACCGCGTGGGTCGCGACTCGACCACCCCACTGAACGATGGAGCCATACAGGCAAGCCCCGTCGGTGATTGCTGTCGGTTGTTGTTCATCAGAGACGACACAACTGTTCTCGATGACCGTCGCTCCACGCACTTCGGTGGCCCGGCCGATATACGATCCGGCGACTCGCCCCGCATCGTGAATCACCGCGGCCTCGTCAACGATCGTCCAGCGGCCGGTTGCCTCGATGACGTATTGTTCGAGCAGGCTCTCGTAGTCGACACGGAAATCCTCGTCGTCGAACCACTCGAGCAACTCGGCGAGCGTCGACGTGGTGAGTTCGGCGAATACGCCCAGTCGCTGACGACAGGCTTCAATTCCCGGTGGCAATGCCAGGTCGCATCCGTAGAGTGTTTCATCGTTTCCGGTGACGCTGCTGGTGGCGACAATCGTGGCGTGTGGGCCGACCAGGGTGCCGGAGATCAGCCCGACCTGGTGGATCAACGCCTCGTCCCCGATCTCGCAGTCCTTGAGCGTCGAGTTGGACACGCCGGTTGGCAACACGGTCCCGACATCAAACTCGGCCTGCGAGCCCGTAAAGTGGCCCAGGACCACCCGGCCGATGAAACGGTTGCCGCAGACGTGGTCGGCGGTGAAGTCGGGGCTGACCTGGACCATCGGCCAGTTGTCGCTGCGGTTGCCCTGGGAGGTCAGTTGCTCGATTTCATCCGCGGACAGTGGCCGGGGGGCCGAACCCAGTACCAGGCTGACCTGTTCCTCGGCCCACTCGTTGATGGTGGCCAGCGTGTTGAGCAATTCGGATTGCTCCATCGCCATCCGGATCGATTCGAGCAGGTGATGCGAATTGTTGCTGGTCATCGGTCGCAGTGTGATTGGGATCGTCGATGGGACGCCGGTTTTCTCTTCCTCAGGTTATAATCACCGGGCATGTTGGCTGCACCGGGGAACACGATGCAAAACGGCGTAATGACTCGAACGCGATGGCTGGTGGCGGTGGGGTTGGTCTGGCTTGGCGCCGGTTCCGGGCTGGCTGAAGACAAGGCGTTGCTTGCGGAGGACGACGAGTACCAGCCCGGCCTGGTGGCGGCCTACACCGTTGGCGGGCAGACGATCGAGCGGATCGACCCGGACATCGCCTTTGACTGGAAGGCCGCCTCGCCGGATCCACGACTGGAGCCCGGTCGGTTTCGAGCACGCTGGCAGGGCAATTTGCTGGTCCGCCAGCCCGGTCGCTATCGCTGGCATGCGTTTTTGAGTGGGGCGGTTCGAGTGGTTGTGGACGGTCGTGAGGTTCTGAATGGGAAGTCGGCTCAGCCAGGGAAACCGGGCTGGGTGAGTGGCGGTGAGTTCGAAATCGCGTTTGGTGAAAAGCCGCTGGAGGTCGAGTATTCTCGCAGCGGCCAAACGGGACGGATGATGTTGTACTGGTCGTCGACGCACTTTCCTCTCGAGCCCGTTCCTCCTCAGCTCCTGTTTCTTCCCGCTGCTCGTGGTGACCTGCAACGGGTCGAACGGGGCCAGCGATTGGCCCGGTCACATCGTTGCAACCGTTGTCATGTTCGTACCCACGACCCGATGTCTGCCGCTGCACCAGATCTCTCGACCGTCTCGGTTGGCACATCGCCACGGTCACTGGTTGACCAGATTGTTGATCCACGCAAGGCCAACGCATCGCACCGCATGCCCACGATGGGGGTCAGCCGGGAGGAAGCCGAGGCGATTGTTGGCTGGTTGACTTCAGCCGGTAAAAAGCCAGACCTGCTGGTGCCGGTGAAGCTGAAGAAACCCGATCCCAAAAAAGCACGAGAGACCGGCCTTGAGCTGTTGAAGTCGACCGGTTGCCTGGCGTGCCATCGGGTCAATTCGGTGGGCGGTGGATCGGCCGAATCCGGGCCGGAACTGACCGGCGTGGGACGACGACGGTCGGTGGAGTGGCTCTGGACCTGGCTGAAGGAACCAGCGCGGATCAATCGCGATCACAGGATGCCGGTGTTCCGGTTCAACGACACCGAGCGGATGCAACTGGTGATGGCGTTGTCGGCATTGGGAGGACCCTGGCACGGCGCTGCGGTCGAGGCGACGCCGGAACAGGTTGTTCGAGGTCAGAAGTTGGCGGAATCGGCCGGGTGCGTGCGTTGTCACCGTTTGCCCGGCAAGCCGGGGCCGGAACAGCCGGCCGGGAAGCGTCCCGGTGACCTGTCGCAGCCGCCGAGGGACTGGGCGGCGAGTTGCCTGGCCGAGACTCCCGATCGAAGCCGGAAGCGACCGGCCTACGGCAGGTTGTTGAGCAAGAACCAGGTGTCCGACATTCGCGAGTTCTACGTTTCTCGGGCCAAGCGGGCGTTGTCGCCATTGTCGGAGTACGACCAGGGGCGGATGGTTCTCGAACAACGGGGATGCCTGGCCTGCCACGAACGGGGGACCGGGAAGGGGAACACGGCCCTGGCCGGTGCGGTCGCGACCGGAGAACTGGCTGGCCAGAGTCCGGCCATGGTGCCTCCCTCGCTTACAGCGGTGGGTGACAAGTTGGTCAACCAGGCGTTGAGCCGTTCTGTCGCCGGCGAACAGAAGTCGATACGCCTGCCCTGGTTGAGAATCCGCATGCCACGTTTTGTTCATTCAAAGGATGAACTTGCGACATTGACTCATTACCTGGTCGCTCATGACCGGGTACCCGGTGATTCTCCTGCGACGCCATCGGTGCCGCCGCGTGGTGGCAACGACCAGACGCTCCTGGAGTCCCAGGACCTGGTCAGCTTCAAGGGGTTCAGCTGTATCGCCTGTCATCAGTTTGGGAGCTTTGTTCCCAAGAACGTCGCGTTGGGGACACGGGGGTCGGATCTGAAGGGGCTCGCGGAGCGAATCCGTCGCGAGTATTTCCTGAGATGGTGTCGGGAACCGCTCAGGATCGTGCCGGGCATGGAAATGCCCTCATACAAGAAACCTCTGAAATTCGTGTTTGGTGGTGACATCGAGCGTCAGTTGGCAGCGATGTGGGACGCCCTGAACGACAAGCGGTTCCAGGCGCCCGTCAATCCGAATGCGGTTGAACAGTTCCTGGTTGTCAATCATGGCGAACCACCTCGTGTGGTTCGTGATGTGTTCACTCTGCCCGAGTCGGTGGGGGGCGGGTCGGTTGCACGGTCCCTGGCGATCGGGTTCTCCAATTCTCATAACCTGTTGCTTGACCTGGATCGGGCCAACCTGGCGATATGGACTTTTGGCGATTTTGCCAAGCAACGGACCCAGGGCAAGAGCTGGTTCTGGGACATGGCGGGACGGCCGGTGATCACCGGTGGCGAGCGTCGCAGTGACCTGGTGCTGGTGCATGTGGATGGGGCCGGCAAACCGATTGCCGTACACCGTCCGTTGAAGGATCCGGTGACCGCCGCGAAGTTGATCAGTTACCGGCAAACCCCGGGCGGGGCTGTCCACGTGGTCTACCGTTTGCGGTACGCGGTGTTGAAGGAGACGGTTGAGATCGAGGTGTCGGAACGATTGCGTCCAACCGTGGTCAAAGAGCAAGCCGGGGAGACCAGTGGATGGGATCGGGAGGTTGCAGTCAGTGTCACGAAGCCGGGGCGAGACGCCAGGGGGACGTTACCGGCTGGCTTCGAGATGTATATCGGTCGGCCAACGGCCAGGGAGCGGTTGGCCGGTGCGAGTGTCACGGCGTGGTCGCGCACGGAAGAAACGCCACGCCCGCTTGGACAGCAGGTCTGGGGGGCGTTGCCGGGCCAGGGAGGCCAGCAGTTTGCCAGGCTCGTTTCTCGTGACACCCGGGGGATCCTGTTGCGGTACACCACAGGGGTGGTGCCCAACAGGCTGTCGTTGACGCGTGCGCCGGCTCGACCGCATCAGATCGAACGGGTCACCAGTGTGCCGGGGTACGAAGGAATTCGTCTGCCGATTCCGCAGGCGATTATGCCCACCGCGATGACCTGGACCCGGGACGGCACGCTGGCATTCACGTCGCTCAAGGGCCACGTGTACCTGGCCAGGGACACAAACGGTGATGGGCTCGAGGACAAGCTCAGCCTCTTCGAAGAAGGGTTGGCCGCACCGTACGGCATCATCGCCGATGGGGACGACTTGATCGTGGCCCACAAGCCGGAGGTGGTCCGACTGCGAGACAGCGACGGCGACGGTCGTGCCGATGTCCGGGAAGTGTTGGCCAGTGGCTGGGGGTACAGTGACGACTACCACGACTGGACCTGTGGTATCGTGCGGGATCGAGCGGGCGACCTGTTCGTTGGCCTGGGCAGCAATTACTCGCAGCGGAATCGCGTCAAGGAGACCAGCCGCTGGCGGGGAAAGGTCCTGAGGATCAGGCCCGGCGGACTGGTGGAACCGGTAGGACACGCGTTCCGTTATCCGACCGGATTGGCCATCGATGCGGCTGGCCGGATTTTCGTCAGCGACAATCAGGGCGTGCAGAACACGTTCAATGAGATCAACCACCTGGTTCCCGGTCGAAATTATGGCGTACCGAGTCGATTCGAAGAGAAGCACGACTCGGCGCCGGTGAAGCCGGCGATCCACGTGCCGCACCCGTGGTCCCGTAGTGTCAATGGCCTGGCGTTTCTGCCCAAGACGTTCGGAGACCGTTCGGTCGCCGGACACGGGATTGGCTGTGAGTACGACAACCGCTTTCTCGTGCGATTCACGATGCAGGAGGTCGGGGGCGAGATGCAGGGAGCGGTGTTTCATTTCAGCCGGCCCGGAGCGGGCGTCGGGGACAAGAACTTTGTTGGCCCGCTTTCTGTCGCTGTCAGTCCCAGGGGAGACATCTACATTGGCAACATCTATGACAGCGGCTGGCTGGGTGGCCGGAACACCGGGACGATTACCCGTTTGCGGCCGATCCCGGGAGGCCCGAACGGGATGCGTGACGTCAAAGCGGTGCCGGGTGGTTTCCGTGTGACGTTCGCTCGACCGGTCAACCGCGAGGCCGCTTCGAAACCGGATGCCTACACCGTGTCGGGATACACGCGAGTCTGGAAGGGGGGCTACACGACCGCCGACTCGGGCCGGCATCGGGTGAAGGTCACCCGGGCCAGCGTGTCCTCGGACGGCCGGAGTGTCACCCTGGGCATCGATGGTCTCAGGACAGGCAGTGTCTACGAGGTGACGTGTGGTAAGATCTCTGGTGCGGGAGCCGAGATGTGGCCGGCCACCGGGCACTACAGCTTGCACCGTATGCCGCAGGAGAAACCGTGAGTCCGTTGAACAAACCAGCAACCAACGAGGAACTCCTGGCATTTCTCGAAGAGCAGTTGCCGGCCGAGCGGATGGCCGAGATCGAGCAGGCGTTGCGCGACGACGAGGAACTCAGGCAGCGGTTGGCTTCAACACTGCGGCAGCATGACCCCGGGGCTCATTCGGTGGGTGCCATCTGGCGTCGGCGGCGGTTGAGTTGCCCGTCTCGCAGTGAACTGGGCAGTTTCCTGCTCGGAGCCGCCGATCCGACGCGAGCCGAGTACATCGAGTTTCATCTGAGGGTCATCGGTTGCCGCTATTGTGTGGCGAATTTGAGTGACCTGGAGCAAACCGCCGGTGATCAGGTCGAGGATGTGAATCGCCGAAGACAGAAGTTCTTCCAGAGTTCGGCGGGCTATCTCTCGGGTGATGAGACATAGCCAGGTCTCCGTCTGCCCTCATTTCTTCTTTTTTGCCGTCAGAAGTTCGTAGTGCAGTCGGCCGACCTGCCACATGTAATGTGGTCCGAAGCCGGATCGCGGACCCCACTTGTTGGCGACAGCCTGCCGAAGGTGCTCAACGGCCTTGGCGTCGCGTTTGTGGATCGAGTGGTCCAGCCCGATGTACAGGTGCGCGTAGAAGTATCGTTTTTCCCGTTCGGTGTCACTGATCTTGGCCGCCTTGATGTTGGCCAGGATCGTCTCGGGCTTGATCGTTTCGGAGAACAGCTTGTAGACCGACGGGAACGGTTCGCGGTCGTCTTTCTTGTATTTCAGCAGGCCCTGACGTGCTTTTTTCAGCCCGTAGGCCCTGGCCTGGGAGAAGAATCGCCAGATGCCGTTTTCGCGGTCGACGTTGTCGAAGCTGTCGTAGATCTCGAACTGGTGGGCGGCCTGTTTGAAATTCTTGGCGTAGAACCAGGCGATGCCCCGCCGCCAGTGCGACTTGTCAAGATTCTTGTCCAGTTCGACCATCTTCTGGTAGTCGGCCACCGACTTGTCGAACTGTCCGAGATAGAAGTAGGCATCGGCGCGTCGCGAGTAGAAACCGACACGATCGGGTTCCTGCTTGATTTGCTTGGACAGTTCGGCGACCTGTTTTTCCCAGGCACTGGTCATCATCTTGCGAGTCTCTTGTGAGAGCGGGTGCTTGGCGACGTCTTCGGCGTGGAGAGATGGTCGTGCGGTGACGAGCACGGCGACGAGTGCCAGGCCGAATTGGGCGGGTCGGGCGAGTGTCATGAGTTGGCTCCGGGAGCAGAACGTGATTCGGGTGTCCGACGGCGGTGATCATACCGACGGATCTGGCCGGTCGCTACACTCACCGATTGGCGACGGCCACCGTTGGTTCGTCGTGCCATCGGGTGTGGAGGTGAGAAGTGACCATGGCGGATCTGGGTGATCGAGTGGCAGTGGTGACCGGTGGCGGTCGTGGGATTGGTGCGGCCGCCTGTCGGCGGCTTGCGGAGGCCGGGGCCCGGGTGGTGGTGGCCGAGATCGATGCGGTGTCGGGGCAGCAGGTCGCCGATGAACTCACCGGTGCGATGTTTATCGAGACTGACGTGACCTGCCAGCAGAGCGTGCAGGCGATGGTCGCGGAGGTGGTTGAGCGACTGGGGGGTGTCGACATCCTGGTCAACAATGCCGCGGTGTTCGTGATGCGGGGCATTGATGCCACCGATGACGAGTGGCGGCGTAGCCTGGATGTCAACGTGCTGGGAGCGGCACGGGTGTCCCGGGCGGTGGTGCCGGTGATGCAGGCGGCCGGTCGTGGAGCGATCGTCAATCTCGGCTCGATCTCCAGCTTTCTGGCGCAACCCGAGTTCGTAACATACAACGCGTCGAAGGCGGCCATTGCCAGCATGACCCGTTGCCTGGCTCTGGACATGGCGCCCCATGGCATCCGGGTGAATGCCGTTTGTCCCGGTACGGTCTGGACGCCAGTTGTCGAGAAGATGGCCAGCGACGAGGGACTGGATCGTGCGGCGGCCGAAACACATCCGGATTTCGGCGGTGCTCACATGTTGTGCCGACTCGCCGAGCCTCGCGAAATCGCCAACGCCATCTGCTTCCTGGCCTCCGACGAGGCCTCGTTCATTACCGCCGAATGCCTGATGGTTGATGGTGGCTATGCGGCGAAGTGAGTCAGTGGGCTGTTTCCGACGGTGAAGCTGACCGAGCGGGGCCGTGAAGGTGCGGTGGTTCGACGTAGCGGATCGTCCACGCCAGGATGACCCCGGCCAACAGGCAGGCCGAGTACTTGATGCGGTCGTGCGAGTGAAACTGGATTTCCGGCAACAGGTCGCCGAGTGCAATGCAGAGGAAGACCCCGGCCGAGAATGCCAGTGCGGCCGGTACAAGTTGGCCCGTTGATGAGTCGCTCAGTTGCATGTCCAGCAGCAGGAAGAACAACACGGCCGCGAGCGGGCAGACCAGTGCGTAGGTCACGTTGACCTTCCACTGGGACTGGCGGGACCAGCCGCCAGCGGCCATCAACGTGGTGATCGACATCGAGTCCAGGGGCTTGTGCAGGGCGATGGCCAGGAATGTGCCGATTCCGGCCAGCGTAATCGATTCGCCGGCCCCCAAACTGGCTGCCACGGCCGTGGCCAACGCCACTCCGTCGATCAGGGTGTGAATCGTCAATCCGACGAAGACCCCCGTCCAACTCAGGGAATGTTGTGTTCCGTGATGGTGCGAATGGCTGTCGTCGTGATCGTGGTCACACGCTGGGAGTTCCCCCGTGTTCTCGACCGACCCGTGCTGATGAAAGTGGAGAGCCCGGACCAGGAAGAACATTCCCAGGAGGCCGATCATCAGGTAGAGCATTGCCGAATCGAGCGATCCGCCATGTTCGACCGAGTGAGGCAGCATGTGGAAGCAGGCAATGCCCAGCATGAATCCGGCCACCAGGCTCATCAACGCGTGCAGTCGCACGTGGGTGAAACGAATCATTCCTGGCAGCCAGCCGCCGACCAGGGACACCGCGGCGATCAGGACACAATAAATCAGCAGGGTGAGCACGACGGATCGCCAGGAGAATGGAGGGACACACACACAGCGGGAGAAATGGACCCGTCGGCGGTGTCGAAAGGCCAGTTGACGATTCTAGACGTCACCGACGAAGAAACCCAAGGGAGGGCCACCCGCTGGCATTCCCGCCGTGCGGAACGCCGACTATACTCAGCCCAACAACTTGTCGTGCCCGATAGTGTAATGGTAGCACGAGTGACTCTGACTCACTTAGTCTAGGTTCAAATCCTAGTCGGGCAACTTTCACAAAACCCCGTGCCTGAAAGCGGAAACGCATCCCCGGCCCTGAGCCGGGCGCAGGCTCTGACCCTGAAAAGTGGTGTAGTGCTACACCACTCTCGGAAAAGGAGCGACTGCTATGCGTCGACGATGCTGGTTTCCGTCGGTGAGTTGATCTGGCGTCTGTTGAATTGACGCTGCGGTCTCTTGTGCTGGTTCTGATCCCTTTGCCTGGATGTCCTCATGCCCATCGCCAACTGGAAGACACAATCGTACAACCTTGTCCAGAGCCTGTTGTTTGCCAATCCGCATCGCGTGATCCGCATGCTGGTCAAGAACGAGTCGGGTGAACGGCAGGAACGCAGCGAGATTCCGGCTCCGGTGTTGCGGATTTATGAGACCGACGCGCCTCCGGAGCGGATGTGCCTGCAGACGATTCAGTGCGTGCAGCACATGCTGATCCCTCCCGGGCACCGTCACGTTCTGGAACTGCACATTCATCCCGATGCTGAAGAACTGGTCGTGGTGATGAGTGGCCGTGGGACAGCCGTCCTGGATGGCGAAGAGACGGAGATCTCGGCCGGCGATGTCGTTTATATCCCGCCGAATACCGAGCACGAGATCCAGAACACCAGTGACGAGTTGCTGGGCGTACTGTTTTTGGCGGCTCCGGTTGGCGAAGGCCTGACACGGTTGGCCGAGGCCCAGGCGGCGGCCAGTTGATCTGGCTGTCTGTAGAGGGGCACCAGTGACTATTCTGGTAGGTGATGAAGTGCCTGCCAGGGAATTGCCGTGTGATTCGGATGCTCGTCGCGGTTGTGATCGCGATCGCGGTTCGTGGCGAGTCGGTCCGGGCGGACGATCGGCCGGAGCACTGGGCTTTTCGGCCCGTGAAGCAACCGGTTGTCCCGCAACATGGCGGACCCACGGCGATTGATCGGTTTGTCCGTTCGCGTCTGGCTGCAGAAAACCTGGTCGCCTCGGCTCCAGCTCCCGATGCTGTTCAGGTCCGTCGGCTGACCCTGGATCTCACGGGATTGCTTCCGACTGCCGAACGCATTGACGCGTTTTTGGCAGAATCCCGGCCGGATCGCTGGGAACGGCTCATCGACGAACTGCTCGCATCACCCCACTTTGGTGAACGCTGGGGGCGTCACTGGTTGGACCTCGCCCGTTTTGCCGACAGCAGTGGATACGAAGCTGACACGCCTCGCCAGGTGTGGCCCTACCGCGATTGGGTCATCAGGGCGTGGAATTCCGACATGGGTTTCGAGAGGTTTGTGACCGAACAACTGGCCGGGGACCTGTTGCCCGGCGACAAGATCTCGCAAAAAATCGCGCCCGGGTTCCAGTGCAACGTGATCTACGATCCAGGAGTCCGCTACGAGGCAATCGTTGACCAGGTGCAGACCGTCGGGTCGGTCTTTCTCGGACTGACTCTTGGCTGCGCGCAGTGTCATTCACACAAGACCGACCCTCTCTCGCACGAGGAGTTCTATCGGCTGTACGCGTTCTTCAACGAGACGGCGATCGAACGGTTGCCTTTGCCGGGTTTCAATCCGGGGTACCGGGATGGCCTGGTGATTCGGGACGAGAAGGCGAAATCAAAACGGCCGACGGGTCCTGCCACGTTGGTCCTGAAGGCTGCCCCGCAACCCACACACGTGTTCGAGCAAGGCGACCCCTCGCAGCTGGGAGCGAAGGTTGTGGCCGGGTTTCCGGCCTTTCTGCCCATTGCAATTGATGCGGGGCCTGAAAAGAAGATCCGCAACCGGGTCGATCTCGCACGCTGGATCCTCTCGGAGCAGAACCCTCTGACCGATCGAGTGACAGTCAACCGGGTGTGGCAAAGGCTGTTTGGAACAGGCCTGGTGGACTCGGAAAATGACTTTGGTGTTCAGACAGCGGCCCCGGCGCACCCCGGCTTGCTTGATCACCTGGTGCTGGAATTTCGACACGGCGGTCGACGTTTCAAATCGCTGATCCGTCTGATTGTGCTATCGGCTACCTATCGTCAGGCCAGTGACGAGCGGGAGGACCTTGCCGCGATTGATGCGGGCAACCGCCTGCTGGGGAGGCAACGGCGATTGCGGTTGGAAGCCGAGGTGATCCGTGACATCAGTCTTCAGGCCGGTGGAATGTTGTCGGAGAAGATGCTGGGGCCCAGCGTGTTTCCCGATCAACCGTCGGGAGTCCTTGATGCACGGGCCACGGCCGCGAAATGGACACCCAGTTCCGGTGAGGACCGTTGGCGGCGGGGCTTGTACACCTTCCACTGGCGGCTGACACCGCATCCGTTGAAGCCGTTGTTTGATGCTCCCGAGGGAGTGACGGCCTGCACCCGTCGTGATCGATCCAACGTCCCGGTCCAGGCCCTGGCACTGCTCAACGACACTTCCTTTTATGCATCCGCACGAGGACTGGGGCAGTGGGCCTGGCAGCAGGAGGGGGGGGCTGCGAAACGGCTGGATGCCGTGTGCCTCAGGTGCCTGGGTCGCAGACCGTCGACAGCCGAACGGGGTGTGCTGTTGGATCTGTTCACTGCACAGCGGGAGACGTTGCTACAGGACACGGCGGGCTGCCGAGCCATCCTGGGGCTGGATGGGCAGACGACTGACGATGGGATGGTCGACCGGGCGGCCTGGGTGCTGGTCGCCCGCGTGGTCCTGAACCTGGACGAATTTTTCACTCGAGAATAACGATGGGCACTGTGCCGTTGTCTGATTGCGAACTGCCGCCGAGTGTTTCTCGCCGGGCGTTGTTTCGCACCGGTGGTCTTTCACTGGCCTCGCTGGCGATGTCCCAGTTGGCCGCCGCCGAGACAGGGCCGTCGACGCGTTCTCATTTTGCACCCAGGGCCAAGTCGGTGATCTTCCTGTTTCAGGTGGGTGGTCCCAGCCAGTTGGACCTGTTCGACCCGAAGCCGGAAGTCAATCGCCGGGATGGGGAGGAATTGCCCGAGAGCCTGCTGAAAAAAGTGTCGTTTGCACAGATCCAGGAGAAGCGTCCTCGGCTGATGGGCTCTCCCTACCGATTCCGACAGCATGGTGAGAGTGGAGCGTGGGTGTCGGAATTGATGCCTCACACGGCAGGGATCGTGGACCGGATCACGATCGCGAGGACATTGCGGACAGACGATACGAACCACATGTTTGCCGAGTTGTTGATGAACACTGGCTGGCGGCGGTTTGGGCGGCCGAGCCTGGGCAGTTGGGTGTCCTACGGGTTGGGAAGCCAGTCGCAGGAGATGCCGGCATTCCTTGTGCTGGGTTCGAAGCCTCGCAGCAAGAGTGCGAACTACGGCAACGGATTTTTGCCATCGCAGTACCAGGGGACCGTGTTGCGAGACGCCGGTGAACCGATCCTGAACCTTTCGAATCCACCGGGGGTGACGACGCGGCGGCAGAGGTTGTCCATTGATGCCATCAATCAACTGAACCGGCTGCGTCTGGATGCTTCCGGCGACGACGAGATCCGGGCCAGGATTGCCAGTTACGAGATGGCGTACCGGATGCAGGCGCGGGCACCGGAATTGCTGTCGCTGGATCGAGAGACTCCGGAAACCCTGAATCTGTACGGGATCGAGGATCCCGCCCGGCCATCATTTGCCAGGAACTGCCTGCTGGCCCGGCGGTTGGTCGAGAAGGGTGTCCGTTTCGTGCAGGTGTTTCACGGTGACTGGGATCATCACACCGACATCGGCAGCCGGCTTCCGTCGGAGTGCCGCGTGACCGACCAGGGTTCGGCCGCGCTGGTCGTGGACCTGGCGCGGCGTGGCCTGCTGGAAGACACGTTGGTCGTCTGGGGTGGCGAATTGGGGAGGACTCCGGTGGCTCAGAAGCCGATGGCCGCCGGTGGCCGCGTGGGACGTGATCACCAGATCGAGGCGTTCACGATGTGGTTTGCCGGTGGCGGCGTGCGGCCCGGACAGGTGATTGGCGAGACCAACGACCTGGGATGCCTGCCGGCTGAAGACGGATGGCACGTGTACGACCTGCAGGCGACGATATTGCACGCCCTGGGGTTGGACCACGAGCGGCTGACTTACCGTTACGAGGGCCGCGAGTTCCGCCTGACGGACATTCACGGCGAGGTGAAGAGCGAACTGTTCGCCACGGCGTCACGCGGTTGAAGCCGTAAGAGACCAGCTTCCCGTCACACCTGCCAGCCGACCCGGAACGCCGGCTTGATCAGCCCGCGGGCTCGCGGGTTTCCGGTAACCGTCAGGGTCTTGTGGTCCCAGCCGAAGCCCTCGCCACCAGCCCGGTAGGCCACGTTGCCCAACAACACGGTCTCGGTGAGCGGTCCCGAGTAATCGAAGTGGCAGGTGGCCGGGCCACCGCCGCGGATGGCGGCGGTCCATTCGTGGTAGAACCCCGGCGAGTTGGGGACCCTCTTGACCTCGATCTTGGCGCCCTTGAATTTCGATTCGGGCAACAGTTGCCGCTTCGAGAATCCACACAGCAGCATGCCCTCGGTGCCGACAAACAGCGTGTTGTTGCCGTTGTGCTTCAGGCCGTGCTTCTTGAGAATCTCGGGTCCATTCTGGGCGTGGTACCAGTTCAGCATCACCTCGGGGCGGTCGCCCTTGGCCGGGAATCGCAAGTGGGTGGCCATCGAACGCGGTGTGGTCAGGGCGTGGACCGGTGGGCCGGAGGCCGAGACGTGGTTGGGGTAGTCCAGGTCCAGGGCCCAGAACGGGATGTCCAGGATGTGACAGCCCCAGTTGCCGGTTTCCCCGGTGCCGTAGTCCCACCAGAACCGCCACCCGTAGGGGCAGTAGGTCGAGTGGTAAGGGCGTGGTGCCACGGGACCCTGCCAGAGGTTCCAGTCCAGGTGTCCCGGCACGTCGGGCTTGTCGGTGGGGATCTTGGACATTCCGCGGGTGCCGCCGATCCAACTGTGGACCTCGGTGACCGTCCCGATTGCGCCGGCCTGGATCAATTCGACCACCCGGTGCACGTTGGGGATCGTGTGTCGCTGGACACCCAGTTGCGTGGCCACTTTCTGTTTGCGGGCCAGGTCGGTCATCTGGCGGACCTCCCAGATGGAGTGGGCCATCGGCTTTTCGCAGTAAAGGTGTTTGCCGAGTTGCAGGGCAGCCATCGAGGGGTGGAAGTGGGTGTGGTCGGGGGTGCTGATAACAACAGCATCGATCTGCTTGCCGATGGCGTCGTACATCTTGCGGAAGTCCTTGAACTTCCGGGCCTTGGGGTACCGTTCGTAGGCTTTTCCAGCCCGCACATCATCGACGTCGCACAATCCCGCGACATTCTCGCCCAGCCGCACCATCGATCCGAGATTGGCTGCACCACGTCCGCCGATTCCGATAAACGCCACGTTGATCTTTTCGTTGGCCGCCGCGAACGCTCGGGGGCTGGGTGTGCCCAGGAACAGTCCGGTGCCAACGGCGGCGGCCGATTTCAGGAGGTCGCGGCGGTTGATCGAATGGGTCATGGGGCGTGCTCCGGTCTCGGTTGGTCGTTGTGTGCTGGAACAGGAAGAGTGTGGTCGGTTGGATTACTGTCGGCAAAAGTGGGTGGAGTTCTAGAGGTCTCGTACCCTTCGGCCCTCACAGAGAACCTGCTGAACCCGCTGGAACTCGTCGAAATAGGTCTGGTGTGGGTCGACTCCCAGGTGGTGGTAGATGGTCGCATGCAGGTCGGCGGGGGTGACCGGTTGGTCGACCACGTGTCCGCCGTTCCGCGTGGTCGATCCGTAGACCTGTCCGCCACCGACTCCTCCGCCGGCCAACAGCGCGGTGAAGGCGTGGGGCCAGTGGTCGCGGCCGGTCGACTTGGTGTTGTTGCTCTGGGTCACCTCGCCCATTTTTGGTGTCCGCCCGAACTCCCCGACTGCGACCACCAGGGTTGTTTCGAGCAGGCCACGTTGGTCGAGATCGTCAAGGAACGTCGGGAAGGTCTGGTCGAACATCGGGCACAGCAGGGTCTTGAGCTTGGGGAAGTTCCTCTGATGGGTGTCCCAGCAGGTGTTGACCCCGTCGATCTTGGTCGGGTCGATCCAGTTGACAGTCACCAGCGGGACTCCCGCCTCGATCAATCGCCTGGTCAACAGCAGGCTTTGTCCGATCCGCGTGCGGCCGTACGCATCGCGGACGGTGGCGGATTCGCGATCGAGATTGAAGGCGCGGCCGGCCTGTTGTTGCAGGAAGTCGAAGGCTCGCAGCGTGTCGCGATGTCGGCCCGAGACGTCCAGGTTCCGAGTGGCAGGAATTGGGCCCGAGCGATCGAATTGTCCCAATAGCTTGCGACGGCGGACGAGGCGTTGCTCGGAGACGTCTTCGGCCAGTTCGAAACCCTTGACCTGGAAATCGTCCTTGTTGGGGTCCCCGTCGACCAGCACGGCGTCATGGCTGCGGCCCATGCGGCCGGCGGTCTGGCCGGCAATCAACCGGGACTGTCCTGGAAATTGCAGGTACCAGGGGAGCACGATCGAGGGAGGCAGTCCGTTTCGAGGTTGTCCGAACCTCATCGCCAGGGAACTCATCGACGGCCAGTCCTCGGGGCTCGACTGGTCGGTGATTGGCGGAAATGGATACGGTCGCCCGGTGTACAGTTCGCTCATCGCCGGCCCGTGCACGTTCATCCTGTGGGTCATTGACCGCAGCAGGCACAACTTGTCCATCCGCTGGGACAGGCGGGGCAGGTGTTCACAGATACGGATTGTCGGTTCTTTGGTCCCTATCGACTGGAATTCGCCACGCACTTCGACCGGGGCGGTGGGTTTCATGTCCCAGAGATCGATGTGGCTGGGGCCACCGAAGAGAAAGACGAAGACACAGGATTTCGCCCGTGGAGCCTGCGCTGCTGCGGCCTCGCGCAATCGGAGCAGGTCACCGGTGCCCAGGCCGAGCATCGAAAGCCCGCCGATCTCCAGCATGTGACGGCGCGTGGTCTGTCGTCCACTCATAGTCGCTATTAGACCGCAAAGACACGGCCGAATGCAGTCTGAAGTGTCAGAAGCGGCCGACCACCGTCATATCAGTGGCTGGGCCCCTCGCATGTCTCCGTATCCGCCTCCCTTGGATCCCTTGGGGTACTCACCAAAATACCTCTCGTCGTCGGCCGGTTGGGCGGCGGGTTGGAAGCGAACATCGCAGGAGAGTCGGACACGCCCGATTGGCGAGATGTTGTCCAGGGAACCGTGCAAGGTGAACATGCTGACCAGCAACAGGTCTCCCGGTTGAAAATCTGCGGTCAGCAGCCGGGTGTCGCGGTCGGTGACCAACTGGACGGGGTCGGTGTCCGACGCGCCTCCATAAGCGGCCGACTGCACCACGTCGTTGGAGCGGTCCATCGCGTAGTCGACATCCAGGAACTGGTCGATGAGGTCGGAGAAGCGGTTCGAGCCTTCGACGATCACCAACGGGCCATCCTGGATCGGGATGGCCCCGATGGGAATCCAGGCGTTGATCATCGGCTGTGCACTGCCAGCGAAAAACGGGTAATCGTAGTGCAACGCGGTGGCCTTGCCGACGGCGGTGGGGCGGAGATAGATGAGGTCAAAACCACGAGCGGGTTCGTCCAGCGCGGTGTCCAGGATTGTCTGGATTTCCATGCCGTGGGTCAGTCGTCTCAGCACGGGGCCCTCGCTGACCTTTTGCCAGAACAGTCCCTCGTCCTCGAAGGGGTCCATTCTGCGGCTGGTGCCCGTGGCAATGCCGTCACCAGGCGGGTCGGCAATTTCTCCCATGCTGGCCAGTTGGCGAAAGACCTCCAGGCGTGCGGACCGGACCAGGTCGGTGTCCAGCACATCTCGCAGGAACAGGTAGCCGTCTTCCTCGAGGCCGGCATTGAGGTCGGACGTACTGGTGGCATCGCCGGTGAAGGCCTTGAGCGTGCCCAGCCGCTCGGGGGGAACCGGGTGGCCCTGGATTGTCGGTGTTGGTGGTGTGAGACCGGGCATCAGTTGGGCTCATCCAGGGAGATCACGTTGGCGACCCCACCGTCAACGGGAATCGTGTGTCCTGTGATGTAGGCCGAGGCGTCAGAGGCCAGGAATGCGACGGCTCCAGCCACATCGGTCGCTTCGCCCCAGCGACCAAGCGGGACGCGGGCGATGACCCGGGCCGAACGTTCGGCATTGTTTTGCAGGGCGTGGGTCATCGGGGTGCGAATCCAGCCGGGCGCCAGGGCGTTGACCCGGACTCCCGAACCACCCCACTCGGCGGCCAGTTCTCGTGTCAGGGAGACCAGGGCCCCCTTGGTCATGCAGTAAACCGTGCCGGCCCGTCCGAGCCCGGCGATGCCGCCACCCAGTGCCGAGATGTTGATGATGCTGCCGCCTCCCGATCGGGTCATCTCTCGGCCGACCCGTGTGGCGACCTGGAAAGCCCCGCGGAAGTTGACATCGAGAATGGCCTCGACGTCGTCGGGGTCGAAATCGAGCGGGTCGACCCGTCGGTGAATGCCGGCGTTGTTGACCAGGATGTCTATCCGCTGGAGTTCTTCGACGACTCCAGCGACGAGTTGGTCGACCGAGTCGGCGTCGGTCACATCACAGGCCCGGGCCAGGATGGTGGCTCTTGTTTCGGAGGCGAGTCGTTCGGCGGTGACCGCGACGGCCTCGGTGTCCATGTCGGCGAGTACGACGGTTGCTCCCAGTTGGGCCATGGTTCGAGCCGAGGCTTCACCCAGGCCACGGGCTCCTCCTGTCACCAGTGCCACACGGCCGTCGAGGTTGAAGAGATCGGACTGGCTCACTCCGGGGTCTCCCCGGCAGGTGGCTGTGCAGGCTGAAACAGTTCCAGCGTGTAGCCATCGGGATCCTTCATATAAATGACCAGGCCACCGGCGTTCGGGCCAGCGGTGATCTCGACCGGATCGGACTTGAACCGGACTCCCGCTTCGGACAACTCGGCGACTGCTGACATCAGGTCGTCGACCAGCAGGCAGAGGTGAGAATTGCCGGGGCGATTGGTGTCGGTCGTGGCCGGGTCGCCGACGTGGTTCATGTACTGGACGACTTCCATCGTCTGGCGACAGTCGGGGCTGATGCGGAACGAGGCGACGTTCAGTTCGACATCGTCGTATCCGGTCTGTTGACCGACGTAACCGGCCGTGACACTGGGGCGGCGCCCGATGAGTTCCATGCCGAGCAGGTCGCGGTAGAAGTGGATCGACCGTTCGATGTCGGCGACAGTGAGTCCGAGATGGTGGAGGTCTCGGAGAGCCCAGTTGCGTTCGGGTGTGGTCACGTGGAATCGTCCCGGTTGAGAGTCACTGTTGTGTCACGACCGCTTCAATGAGTGCAACCTCGTGTGGCAGTGGGCCAGGCAGTTCGGTCGACCATGAGACGCCGGGCCGGATGTTGTGTGAACCGAAAGAAGTGAGGGCGACAGGATTCGAACCTGTGACCTACGGATTAAAAGTCCGTTGCTCTGCCAACTGAGCTACGCCCCCCATGGGGTTTTGGGGCATCCTAGCGAGTCAGGCCACCGATGGTCGAGTGACTGCCCAGCGACACGAGCAGCCGTTGAAAAAAATATCGGTTGGAATTGTCATTCCGATCAACGTAATTCCTGGCCATGACGAGTTGGCGGGGTAGTTGTCACGTCACACAGCAGGCAAGGACCCAACGGCCTGATCGACGTGTTCTGGACAGCTGAAACCGATAATGGCCGAGGACATGGCTGGATGGTCAAGAGAGAATTGGACGGCGGCCTGCTGAAGCGTCGTGTTTGCGGGGAGGTGGTTGGAAAGTTCCTCCGCTCGGTGGGTGTCGCGTTGGTAGAGGTCCATTGGAAAGAACTTCGTGGTGTGAGTGTGCTTGGCCGGGGGCCGTCCGAGCAGGGCACCTCCGGCGTAGACCCGGATGGCGAAGACGCCAACACCCGCGGTGGCACAATCGTTGATGACACAACCGTGATCGGTTTCGCTCCAGTCCGGTTCCGCGGGACGCCCGGCGGTGGGGTTCAGCAGGTGGTAGGGCACCTGCATCGTGGCAAAGTGCCTCGAGCGAATCAGTTGTCCCAGGGATTCCGGGTCGCCGAGTCCGGTGATTCCCAGGTGGTCGACTATTCCTGCGGACTGCAATTCCTGCATGGCTTCGACGATTCCTCCGGCACCGAGAGCATCGTCGGGAGTGACCGAGGTCGGCAGGTCTCCGCGGGAGGGGGTGACCGAGTTGTGCAACTGCAGGAGGCTGATCCGGTCGACTTGCAGCCTGCGGAGGCTCCCTTCCACCGACTTGCGGACGAGGTCACCGATCGAGTGCTGGGCGAGTTGATCGGGTGTCAACCGGACCTTTGTGGCCAGGTGAAAATTGTCCACCGCATCCAACTCGGCCAGCGCACGTCCGATGCTGGCTTCGGAACGTCCGTCGCCGTAAGTCGCGGCGGTGTCGATCCAATTGATGCCGTGATCGAGTGCCCGGGCCAGCACGTTCCTTTGTGTGACCGCGTCGTCCTCGGTCATCAACTCCGGGATGGGGCCGGCCCCGACAGAGAGAACCGAGACGTCGAGGCCGGTTGTTCCGAGTGGTCGTCGTGGAATCATCGTGGTGTGGATTTTACATTGTCGCTGCAGCAACCTCGATGGTATGCTCCTTCGCGAGGTGGCAGGTGGGGCCTGTGCCGGGCTGGCTATGGATGGCATCGCGGTAGTGTCCAGGGAGAGGGGCGTGGCAAAGTTGGGGCGCGCGGTGGGAGTGATTCCCGCAAGGCTGCAGTCGACACGACTGCCCCGGAAGCTGTTGCTGGACGAAACAGGTCGTGTGCTTCTCGAGTACGCCTGGGAGGCCGCGTGCCGGGCGAGTCTCCTGGATGAAGTGCTGGTGGCCGCCGACAGTCCTGAGATCGTTTCGGCGGTCGAGGCGTTTGGCGGACGGGCGGTCCTGACCGGCGAGCACTCCAGCGGCACTGATCGGGTGGCTGAAGTGGTCGCCCGCTGTTGTGGCGACGTCGACACGATAGTCAATGTCCAGGGAGACGAACCGGAGTTGGACCCCGACCACATCGACAGCCTGGTCGAGGCGCTCGAGAACGACCGTGGGTTGCAGATGGCAACACTGGCCTGCCCGATTCGAGATCGCGAGACGCTCGAAGATCCGTCCTGCGTCAAGGTTGTTGCTGGTGTCGACGGGCGGGCGATGTATTTCAGTCGTCACCCGATTCCGTTTGTGCGAGATGGCGAAGCGGAGGTGTTGCTGGACGGTGAATCTCCCTGGTTGCTCCATGTGGGGCTGTACGCATACCGGCGAGACTACCTGCTCGAGTTGACGCGACTACCCGTCTCGCCACTGGAGCAGTTGGAGCAACTGGAGCAGCTGAGGGCGTTGCAACACGGAGCGTCGATCGGTGTGAGAGTGGCTGAGCATTCGGCGGTTGGAATCGACACTCCAGAAGACTATGCTCGGTTTGTCGCACGGACACAAAACCCACGTGAAGGGCGGGCGGCGTGATGAACGGCAGGTGGTGCCGGGCACGGATGTCAGGCGACTGTCGCGATCAAGACGGCCCCAGGACAGGATGAACAGGGGAGCATGGCGAAGCACATCTTTGTGACCGGGGGCGTGGTCAGTTCGCTTGGCAAGGGACTGACCTCCGCATCGATCGGCCTGTTGCTTGAGCAGCGGGGCTTGAACGTGCGGATGCAGAAGCTCGACCCCTATATCAATGTCGATCCGGGAACGATGAGTCCCTACCAGCACGGCGAGGTGTACGTGCTGGATGATGGGGCCGAGACCGATCTCGACCTGGGACACTACGAACGGTTCACGAACAGCCCGCTCTCTCGCGATTCGAACTACACCACCGGCCAGATCTACCAGAGCGTTATCGCCAAGGAGCGGCGAGGCGAATTTCTGGGAAAAACCGTGCAGGTGGTGCCTCACATCACCAACGAGATCAAGGGTGCGGTTCTCAGCCTGGCGACGCCAGATGTCGACGTGGTGATCACCGAACTGGGTGGCACTATTGGAGACATCGAGGGGATGCCTTTCCTGGAAGCCATCCGGCAGTTTCCCCAGGACGTGGGAAAAGAAAACTGCCTGTTCATTCACCTGACCCTGGCCCCTTACCTGAAGGCAGCAGGGGAGTTGAAGACGAAGCCGACCCAACAAAGTGTCGGCCAGCTTCGCCAGATCGGTATCCATCCGGACATTCTGATCGTGCGAACCGAGCGACCTTTGGGACACGAAAACATCGAGAAGATCGCGCTGTTCTGCAACGTGGCACAATCGGAAGTGATCGAGGAGATCGACAAGGAATTCTCGATCTACGAGGTTCCGCTCGGACTGGTTGATCACAAGCTGGACCAGTTGATCGTCAACAAGCTGGGACTGTCCGCCGGATCACTGGACATGAGTGCCTGGCAGGAGATGCTGCAGCGGATGCGGTCACCCGAGCACGAGGTGACCATCGGGGTGGTTGGGAAGTACATCGAACACCTGGACGCTTACAAGTCGATCTACGAGGCGTTGGGGCATGCTGGGGTCGCCAATCGCGCCCGCGTGTTGATCAAGCGGATCGAGGCCGAGGAACTGGAGAACCAGGACCCCGACGTTGTTCTCAGTGGTCTCGATGGCATTCTGGTGCCCGGTGGTTTTGGCAGTCGCGGTGTCGAAGGCAAGGTCGAAGCGATCCGGTTTGCCCGTGAAAACAACCTGCCGTATTTCGGTATCTGCCTGGGCATGCAGTGTGCCGTGATCGAGTTCGCTCGTAACGTGCTGGGGCTCGAGGGGGCGCACAGCACAGAGTTCGTGGCCGAGACGGAGAACCCCGTGATC
Source organism: uncultured Planctomycetaceae bacterium (assembly GCA_964646205.1). Classification (GTDB taxonomy): domain Bacteria; phylum Planctomycetota; class Planctomycetia; order Planctomycetales; family Planctomycetaceae; genus UBA8437. Next base: position 43,411 of record CAZYAZ010000028.1, read on the forward strand.
TGCATGCTCGAGGAGCAGAAGAAGATCACCTTCAAGGGGGGGACGATGCGGCTGGGAACTCAGCCATGCACAGTGCAGCAGAATTCGACTTCGGCGGAGTGCTACCAGGAGACGGAAGTCAACGAACGGCACCGGCACCGATACGAGTTCAATCCCGAGTACCGCAATCCGTTTGCGGCGGCTGGGATGCTGGCATCAGGGACCAGTCCCGACGGGAACCTGGTGGAAATTGTTGAGGTGCCCGATCACCCGTGGTTCGTCGCCGTGCAGTTCCATCCCGAGTTCAAGTCGAAGCCCCTTGTCCCGCACCCACTCTTTACGGGATTCGTCGAGGCGGCTCGGATTCGACACCAGGAACGCATGTCGATGCACCTCTAGGCGGCTCGGCGACGGGAATCGGGGATCAACCACGATGACGTGCGGGTTCGTGGTACTGGACAAGCCTCGCGGGATGACCTCTCGTCGAGCGGTCGATCGCGTGAAACGTTTGGTGAGGCCGTTGAAGACCGGGCACGCCGGTACGCTGGATCCGCTGGCCACCGGCGTGCTGGTGGTCGCCGTTGGTCGCGCCACCCGGCTGGTGCCACAGGTGCAGGCCCAACGGAAAACGTATCGGGCCGAGTTCCTGTTGGGCCGCCGCAGCGCGTCAGACGACACGGAACTGGAACTCGAGGTGCTCGAGGAAATCCCCGCCCTGGATCGGCGGGCGATTGAATCGGCCCTGGGCGAGTTTGTCGGTGCGATTCGCCAGGTGCCGCCGGCCTACTCGGCCGTCAAGGTCGAAGGTCGCCGCGCCTACCAGTTGGCACGGGCTGGACAGGAGGTCCAACTGAAGTCCCGGGTCGTCGAGATTGATGTGATCCGGCTGCTCGACTGGCAGTCGCCGACACTCGAACTTGAGATCGTCTGCAGCGGTGGCACCTACATTCGCTCGATCGCTCGTGATCTTGGTGAGCGACTTGGTTGTGGGGCGGTGATGAGTGGCCTGGTACGGACCGGGGTTGGTCCATTCTCCCTCGAGGCGGCCGTAGCGGCCGAGGGGCTCGATGAAGACACGCTGTCCCGGCAACTGGTTTCGCCGCTGGTGGCGGTTGCCGAATTGCCACGCCAGGTGGGGTCGGCTTCCGAGTTGACGGAGGTGTTTCACGGCCGCCGCGTGTCGTGGTCGGGTCCCGAGTCTCCTGATGGAGCCGCGGTGGTGTTGGTTGATCCGGATGATCAACTCGTGGCCCTGGGAGAGCTGGATGCGGCCAGTGGGCAATTTGCTCCCCGACAGGTCTTCCTGGACACGCCGCCTGCCGCAACCGATTGACGGTGGAAGTTCGGGTTACCGGCCAGCGGGCCGCCGGGGAGCGATCGAGACGGCCGTGGCAGTTGCCGGGCGGGTGCGTTCCCGGTACAGGACCAGGCCGTGAAGTGCGTGGTAAAGCGGTCCACACTGGACTGTCTTGTCGGCGTGGAGTTTCAGGTCGGCGGCCACAGCGGCCACGCCGCGTCGCATCCACTCGGACTTGAGTTGCTTGTCGGTGGCTGCCATCACGAGCCATTCAAGTGTGTGGCCCGAGGTCTCAATACGTTCCTGGAACTGGTGGCTCTGGTGAGGACCCAGGAAGTAGCTGGCCGAAAACGTGCCGTCATCGTTCTGGTAGATCTTGGCCTCTTCGATGTGACGGCGAATTTTCTGGTCGGCTTCCAGCCACGCTCCCCGGACCTGGCCCTTGTTCGCATCACGATAGGCGTTGCGGGCGTAGGTCAGGGCGAAGAGTCCGTGTGAGCCTCCACAGGCGGCCTCGTCGAGCGATTCAGACTGCTGGATCTGTACCAGTCTTTCGACGCTCCAAGGTTCGCCGGCGGCGTTTTTCCAGTGGGAGTCCGGTGGCAGGTAGTGTGCCAGCGCCCAGAGCGTCCAGGTGATTTCTTCACGATCGTTCACGTTGGCCTGGGCATGCTTGACCATTTCTGCGATCGATACAGTTTGCCGGTCGGGGCTGTTGGCCACGGCAAAAGTGTGGGTGACGGGCAACCGCGACATGGTCAGAATGGCCAGGAACTGGTTGGGATGCCCCTCGAATTCGTAGGGCTGGGTGTAGGGTTGGGCCTCTGCTCCATGTTCGGTGCGACGGAACAGTGGGGTGCCACGATAACTGGCTCCCTGGCTGATCCAGTTGATGGCGCGGACACGGTCGCCCATCTTGCCGCCGGGTCTGTTGATCACGAAATTCTGCCGGAGTGCAAGGACTCCGTGGAGGATCTGCCAGGGTGAGTGGTGTTCGATGGTCAGGAAGCGGCGGCTCGAGACACCGATAGCCCGATCGACCTGCCTGGCCAACGAGTCGACCGCTGGAACCGCGGCGTTCTGGGCGGCCAGTGGGGCCGCTGTGGCAAGGAACAGCAGGATGGTTCCGAGCATTGTGAGACGGAAAAAAATCATTGTTGTCGAGCCTGGTGAGGGTCTGGCGGACACGGGACGAGTTTGCCCAACGCGACCCAACGGATCACGGTGTCTTTTAGGATTAGTCGGGTTGCGTTCCCGTGCAACTGCATAGGCAGGTTGCTGTTGAGGCCGACTTGGCCGAAGCCGTCCCGGTTGTGCCGGAAATGCGGATTGCACGATTCGAAGAACTCAACAACAATCCCGCCCCCGTGTTTCATAGCGGGAATTTGTGCGGCGGTGGTCCTCAACTGTCACGTCGCCAATCACTTGCGGAAACTGTCGGATGATTCGAGCTGCTCTAAAGAATCCCTACCTGGTGGTCGTTCACGTGCTGATCGTCGCCGTGATTGGCACGGTCAGCCTGGCCAGGATCCCGGCCGATCTGCTGCCCACGTTTACCACCTCGGCAGCGCAGATCGTCTGCTTCTACCCCGGGATGCCTCCGGAGGTGATGGAGCAGGACATCATGAGTCGCCTGCAACGCTGGACCGGCCAGAGTTCAGGGATCGAGCACCAGGAGGCGAAGGCGATGCAGGGAGTTTGCATCGTCAAGGATTTCTTTCATCCGGAGGTCAGCCAGTCGGAAGCCCTGAGCCAGGTGAGCATGTACGCGATGAGCGACATGTTCTATTTGCCCCCGGGAACAATTCCGCCAATGGTGATGCCCTTTGATCCGACAGCCAGTGTCCCCTTGTGCCTGGTCTCGGTTTCAAACCCCGACATGACCGATGCGGAACTCTACGATGTCGCCTACAAGAACCTGAGGAATAACCTGCAGTCGATATCCGGTGTCATTGCCCCGGCAGTCAACGGGGGAACGCTGCGGCGGATTCTCTGTTATGTCGAGCCGGAAAAGCTGAGAGCTCACGGGCTGACAATTCGCGACGTACACGCGGCCCTGCGGCGACAAAACGTGCTGATTCCCGCCGGCAGCGCCAAGATCCAGGACCGAGAGTTCTATATCTACACCAACGCGATCCCCGATCGTGTCTCCGAATTGAACAAGGCTCCGGTCACCGTCGGCGACAAGGGAGAACCCATTCTCTTCAGCGATATCGGCGAGGTGAAGGACACGAGACAAATCCAGACCAACATCGTGCGGGTCAATGGCCGCACGCTGGTCTACGTGCCGGTGTATCGTCAGCCGGGTGCCAACACGATAGAGATCGTCGACCGGATTCACGACAAGCTGGGCGAGATTCTCTCGCGGTTGCAGGATGAAAAGCGGAACGATCCGGTGATGGGGCCGAAGATGGCCAACCTCAAGCTCGAGGTGGTCATGGACCAGTCGGTCAAGGTCCGCGAGAGTATTGACGCACTGTGGATTGCCGGAGTTCTCGGGGCGGTGTTTGCCGGGTTGGTTGTTCTCGTCTTCCTCCGCAATCTTCGTTCAACCCTGGTGATCATCATCGCGATCCCCGTTTCGATCCTGTCCTCGTTGATCGGCTTGTATTTCACCGGCAACACGATCAACGCCATGACCCTGGGAGGTCTGGCCCTGGCGGTGGGGATCCTGATCGACCAGGCCATCGTGGTGCTGGACAACGTCGAACGTCACATGTTGATGCCTGGCAAGGGGCGGTTGCGGGCGGCCTGGGACGGAACCCGGGAAGTCTCGGTGCCGCTGTTGGTGTCGACGATTACGTTCATGGTCGTGTTCTTCCCGGTGATTTTTCTATCTGGCTTGGCGAAGTTTCTCTTCACCCCGCTGGCCATGGCGGTTCTGTTTGCGGTCATCGCCAGTTACCTGATCGCGATTTTCTTTGTTCCGGTTGCGGCCGCCAAGTTGATGGGCCGCAAGCAGGTCGTTGACCAGGACGCTCCGGGACCGTCGTCACTGCCAACTGTCGGGGGTGATGACGCGCCGGTGATGACCGACCAGGGGTGGCTGGTCCGTGGGTATCGTGTACTGCTGCTGGGTTCGCTGCGGTTCAAGTGGGCCGTGCTGGGCGTGTCGGCGGTCTTGTTTGTGGCGTCGCTGGTGGTGATGAGCCAGACCGGGACCGAACTGTTTCCACCGGTGGATGCCGGCCAATTCACGATTTACGTCCGGGCCCCGTCGGGAACCAGGATCGAGAAATCCGAAGAATTGGTGCAGGCGGTCGAAAACGAGATTGTTGCCGTGATTGGCGATCCGGCCCCGGGGAATCCGGCCGAGGCGATTTATCCGGTGACGCGTGACAAGTTCGCGGGAGGACAGGCCCGGCAATTGACCGGTGCAGAAGTGAAGCGGGCTCAGGCGGCGTCCAATTGCAAGATGTTGATCTCCAATATTGGCGTCCTGATGGATTGGCCTGCGGCCTACACTCCCAATACCGGGGCGATGGATTCGTTCATCCTGGTTCAGTTGGGAGGCCGGGATAAAACGGATGTCTTCGCCCTGGTTCAGCGGCTCCGCAAACGATTGGGGAAAAGGTTTCCCTCGGTCGAGTTTGCGTTCGACACCGGAGGGATTCTGACGGCCGCCTTGAACATGGGTGAGCCGTCTCCGATTCACCTGCAGATCGCCGGTTATGACCTCGAGAAGGCTCACGAAATAGCCGACAAGTTGACCGAAACGATCAGCAAGGTGCGGGGTGCAACCGATGTGCGAGTGGCCCAGCGGACCGATTATCCGATGATCGAAGTCGAAATCGATCGGGTTGCTGCTGCGGATCACGGGGTGACACCCCAGGAGACGATGGAAGCCCTGGTCAGTGCGACCAACAGTTCGATCAATTTCGATCCGGCGTTCTGGATCGATCCCTCCAACGGCAACCACTACTTCCTGGGTTCGCAGTATCCCGAGGAACGCATCAACTCGTTGGACACGTTGCGAATGATTGTCGTTCGCGAGGACAAAAACGGGACACCGGTCTACCTGAACGACATTGCGAAATTCGACACGACAAAGACCGGCCCGGGGGTCATCAATCATCGCAATATCACGCGGGTGACCGACGTGTTTGCCAATGTTGAACCCGAGTTCGACCTGGGTAGCGTGGTGGCCGAGGTCGAGGACCGGCTCGCGTTGCATCCGGGACTCAAGTTGCGGCCGGTCCGTGATTCGCGGGCGGCCTCGTCGCGATACCCTCAGTGGTTCCAGCGAATCCTCTCGGCAATTGGCTTGAATCGCCCGACGCGATTCCAGATCACCGGTGGTGATTATGCGGGGATGACGATCGAACTGCACGGAGAGATCCGTTCGATGCGAGACTCGTTCGTCGATTTTGCCGTGGGATTGTTGCTGGCCACAGTGCTGGTCTACCTGGTGATGGTTGGCCAGTTCCGGTCGTTCGTCGACCCGATGATCGTGATGGTGACGGTGCCGTTGGGATTCATCGGTGTGGCGTTGATCCTGAAACTGACCGGCACCCGTCTGAATATTCAGTCGTTCATGGGCATCATCATGATGATCGGGATCGTGGTCGAATACACGATCGTCTTGCTTGATTTTGCCAACGGACGATTGCAGGAAGGTGCGGACGTTGAGCAGGCCATCGTCGATGCTGCGCTGGTCCGTTTTCGTCCGATTCTGATGACATCCCTGACGACAATTCTGGCTCTGTTGCCGATGGCGATTGGCTTTGCTGGAGGTGAGGCCGATGTGCCACTGGCTCGGACGATCGTGGGAGGTGTGATTGCCGCCACGCTGTTGCCCAAGTTCGTGGTTCCCTGTTTGTACGTGCTGGTCAAGCGACGAAAAGACAAAACCGAGGACCTGGATGCCGCGTGGGCCTGATGGCAATGGGCCAGCAGGTTGCCCAGCGTGTCGAGTGACGCCGGAGAGTGATGCCGATGCATGAAACGAAAAAAACGAGGCCCCTGTGGTGCTGCCTGGTTGCCACGGTGATCTGCGTGGGACTGCCCGTTTTGTCCGGTTGTGACCAGTCACAAGGAGGAGGGGCCCGGGCGGACTCCACCGAACCTTCCGGTGACGAGATTTCCGAGGTCGCTGCGACAACGGTTCAGCCGGTCGAGTGGATTGTGCACCAGGAGACGGTGGCGGATCTGCCCGGAGCCAGCGTGGTTGGTTTCGAATCAACAGTGCTGGTGGCCAAGCAGGCGGGGTATATCAAGACGATTGGCCGTCGCGGGGACACCGAGATTGATATTGGCGTCACCGTGGTGGCTGGCAGTGTGCTGGCCGAATTGCACATTCCGGAATTGGCCGAGGAGTTTCGCGAGAAGGAGGCCCAGAACCGCCGGGCCCTGGCAGAAGTGGCCCAGGCCAAGGCTGCTGTAGAAATTGCCCGCTCCATGGAAGTCCAGGTGCGACAGTCCCTGGTAGAAAAACAGGCCCTGCGGGCGTTGAGAGAAATTGAACTCCAGAGAATCTCGCGACTGGTCAAGATGGGAGCTGCGGATCTCGACAAGCAGGACGAAGCCAGGTTCCGTCACACGGCTGCGAAAGCCGCCGTGCAGGCGACACAGGCCGAGGTCGTGACGGCAGCGGCGAACATCAAGAAGGCCGAGGCCGATGTGAACCAGGCTCATGCTGAAGCCGACGTCTCCGAAGCTGGCGTCAAGCGACTCGAGGCTCTGAATTCCTATCGCTTGATCAAGGCGCCTTTCGACGGAGTGGTGGTCGCCCGACACGTGGATCCGGGAGCCTTTGTGCGGCCAGCGGGAAGCAGCGAGTCGGGGAGTCCGCTGTTTGAAGTGGCGAGGATCGACCGCGTTCGGATTGTGGGTTTTGTTCCGCCCTCGCAGATCAACGTGGTCCGGACAGGAGGGAAGGCCCGCTTTCACCACATCGGTGGCTTCAAACGTGGGGCATCGGTGAGTGGTCAGGTGGACCGTTCTGCGATGGCCCTGGACCCGTCGTCTCGCAAGATGAGAATTGAAATGCATGTGGACAACCTGGATTCGGATGGTGGAACACGGTTGTCCATCGGTCAGTTCGGGACGTTGAGTGTCCTGGCCAGGGAGTGGACAGGTGAGGACAAGCTTCCGGTTGTTCCCTCAGCCGCGGTTGGCACCGACAAGCAGGGACGTCCGTTCGTTGTTGTGGTCGAAGGAACAGCCGGCAATCGTCGGGTCCTGGTGGAAACTGTTGCCGTGGACCAGGAGCGAGTGGGGGCCATCGGCGAACTCAAGCCCGGTGACCAGGTTCGAGTTGGAGATCTCTCGGCCTATTGAGATGTCGCAATCGAAACGAATCGAGCAAAACAAAACGCGAGTGGGTGGAAACGCAAAAACCTGCCGAAACCGTGCTCAGGCCCGGTTGGAATTAATGACGATTGACGTGATGAAACCTGTTGTCCTCGATCAAAGCCGAACCGCCCTGGCGATCCTGCTGGTGAGCAGTCTCGTGGTGAATTGCGGGTGCGAAGTGCACGTGGCGATGGGCGTCGGTGACGAGGCACCCGATTCGGCGATGGACCTGGTGTCCGGCCGTCTCAAGCGGGCCGTTGACGAGTCACGGGAGTCGGTTTCGACGGATCAGTCGACGGCCGTTCCTGAGAAAATCGCAGGGCAAGTGGGTCAGAAAATCCGCCCGGTTTCGGCATGGCGTGCAGGACGAAAAGAAAAGCCGAGTGAAGACGCGATGGCTCCCTTCCCGGTCGACCTGCCGACCGCACTCAGGCTGGCGGGCGCCCAGAATTGGAACATCGAACTGGCCGCCGAACGCGTTCGCGAAGCCCGCGCGGCGGTCGATGCGGCTGAAGCAATGTGGATGCCGTCGCTGATTGGTGGAATGGGTTACACGCAACACTCGGGGCAATTGCAGGCGACATCCGGAAGCGTCACCGACGTGCGACGCAGTTCGGTGTTTGTTGGTGGTGGGGCTCGAACAGGCATGGCGCCACTGGCCGGTGGCGGCGGTGGCCCGTTGCGAATGAGTGTTGATTTGTCTTTGGCGGATGCGATCTTCCAGCCCCTGGTTGCTCGACAGCAACTCGACGTTGTCCGCGCCCGGGAATCGGTGATTTTCAATGACACGCTGCGGAATGCGGCACTGGCATACATGGGCCTGGTTGAGGCCCAGGGGCAACGGGCCAACCGGCGTGCTGATCTCGACGATGCCAATGCGTTGTTACGACAGACCAGGGCATTTGTGACTGCCGGAAAGGGGTCGAATGCCGACACGTCACGGATTGCTGCTGATGTCGAGCGACGACGTCAACGATTGGCGATGTCCGAGAGTGATGTCGCAGTGGCTTCCGCGGAGTTGGCAAGACAATTGCGATTGGATCCGGCCACAACGCTTTTTGCGCTCGAGGAACAAGCCGTGCCGGTTGAACTGCTAGAGGAGTCCGACACGCTGGAGCGTTTGGTCGATGGCGCACTGGTGTCACGGCCTGAATTGGAGGCGTTGCGAGCCGGTGTCGACGCTGCGGGAGCAGCCCAGTCGGCGGCAAAGTGGCGACCGTGGTTGCCGCACGTTCTGCTGGGAGTCTCGGCTGGTGGGTTTGCCGGTGGTGCGGGCAACGAGATGGGGCGGATGGATGGCCGTGCCGATTTTGACGTGCTGGCCGTCTGGGAACTCGAGAATCTTGGCCTGGGGACAGACGCGGCTCGTGCGACAGCTGCCAGTCGAGAACGGCAGGCAGCTTTGTCGCTTTCTCAAACGCGTGACGTCGTTGTGACGGAAGTCACCACGGCGTGGCATCGACTGGTCGCCAGTCGGCGCCGTCTGATGATCTCCCAGGAGCGTCTCAAACAGGCCGGAGAATCGCTGCGGCTGCACAGGTTGCGTATCCGCAGTCTGGTTGGACTGCCGCTGGAGGCACAACAGGCCGTCGAGGCGCTGTCGCAGGCACGGCAGGACCGGCTCGAGGCCATCATCGGCTTCAATCGTGAGCAGGTGGCGCTGTTGCGGTCGGTGGGACGGCCCCTGGGCGGAACCGAATAGACAGTCGCGATTGTTCAGACGAGGACGTCGATCAGGCGTTCGATGTCATCGGTACTCGAGTAGGCGTGTGGGCTGGCACGAAGCCGTCCGTCTCGAGAATTCACGACAACACCTCGGGCGCGGCACTCGCGTTGTACTTCCCACGGAGTTCGGTCGGGGAGCGAGAAGGACACGATTCCCGAGGAGTGTTCGAGGCGGCGATCGCTGGCCACGATGGCTCCCACCGACTCGAGCCGTCCGCAAAGAAAAGAGGTCAGGTCAAGAATCCGGTTGCTGATGCGTTCGATACCCAACTGGTTGAGCCACTCGAGACTGGCGGCCAGGCCGGCGATTCCGGGCATGTTGTAGGTTCCGCCCTCGTAACGTCCGGCGTGAGGTTTGAGATCCAACCGCGTGTCGGTGAAGTCGCCGGCATGCCGGACGCTGTTCCATCCCAGTCCGAGTGGGCGGAGAGCATCCAGCAGTTCGGGGCGGACGTAGAACAACCCGGCACCCTCGGGACCCAGCATCCACTTGTGCCCGTCGGCGGCCAGTGCGTCGATTCCCATCGTGGCGACATCGATCGGAAATGCTCCCAGGCCCTGGATCGCGTCCACGAACAACCAGGCGTTGTGACGGTGAGCAATTTCGGCGACCCGGGCCGGATCGATCCGGAAGCCGGTGCGGAAGCCGATCCAACTGACTGCGACCAGCCGGGTGTGATCGTCGCAGGCTTCCTCGATCTTCTTGTAATCGACGTGATCGAGAGTTGATGGGACCACGCGAACCTCGACTCCCCGTTCCTCCAGGTGTTGCCAGGCGTAGAGATTCGAAGGGAATTCGCAGCCGGGAACTACCAGGTTGTCTCCTGGTTGCCAGCCGAGTCCTTCGGCCACCAGTCCCACTCCCTCGGTTGTGTTGCGAATCACCGCGATGTCATCGACCGGGGCTCCCAGTAGCGCCGCCGCGTTGGTTCGCAGCGACTCCACACGCTGCCTCCACTGGTTCCAGTTGGTTGCTCCGTTGTTGAGCAGGTCGGCGGTCCATTCCTGGATTGCCGTGGCAGCGGTACGGGGCAGCGGTGCGACAGCGGCATGGTCGAGATAAGCCCAGTCCGCCGTGGATGGCATGTCCAACCGCATCCGGTTGGCCCAGTCGGAATCGATCAATGGTTCACCGTGGTTGGTCATCACCTGTCCCGCTGCGTCGCGTCACCCGTGCCAACGGCCTATCATGACTCCCGCGGATACCTCCGGCAACAAAGCTGCATTGCCATGAACTCTGCTGTGCCGTCGCGCGATGAATTGATCTCCAGATATCTCGATCAATTGCCGTTCGAACCGTACCCGGTGCAGGAAGAGGCGTTGCTGGCCTGGTTCGAATCGGAGCAGGGGGTGCTGGTCTGCACGCCAACCGGGACGGGCAAGACGCTGATTGCCGAGGCGGCAGTCTTTGAAGCGCTGGCCACGGGGAAACGGGTCTATTACACCACTCCGCTGATTGCATTGTGTGAGCAGAAGTTGCGGGAGTTGCAGGACTCGGCCCAGAAATGGGGGTATCCACGAGAATCGATTGGGCTGGTCACCGGCAATCGCAGGGTCAATCCGGAGGCTCCGGTTCTGGTCGTGGTGGCCGAGGTCCTGCTGAACCGGTTGCTTTCAGCCGGCCAGGAGGGGCCGTCGGAGGATCTGGGGACCGTTGATGCTGTCGTGATGGACGAATTTCACAGTTTCAATGATCCGGAACGAGGCGTGGTCTGGGAATTGTCGCTGGGGTTGCTGCCCGAGTCGACGCGATTGCTGTTGCTGTCTGCGACGGTTGGAAACGCATCCAGTTTTCTGGGCTGGATGCGGGCCAGCCACCGCCGGCGATTGACACTGGTGACGTCGGATCAGCGGCGAGTTCCCCTGGAGTACCACTGGATTGGAGAGGAGTTGCTTGGGGAACAGATCGAAGAAATGGTGAAGGCGGAGCGAACGCCGGCCCTGGTCTTCAGTTTTCATCGCGAGGGGTGCTGGAGCGCGGCTGAACTCTTGAAAGGAAAACGCCTGGTCGATGCGGGACAGCAGGAGTTGTTAGCCGAGGCAGTCAATGGAATGGATTGGGGCCCCGGCGGTGGTCGCAAGTTGAAACCGCTTTTGCTGCGAGGTGTGGGGGTCCACCATGCGGGAATCCTTCCGAAGTACAAGCGGGCGGTCGAGGAGTTGTTCTGTCGGCGGTTGCTGTCGGTGGTGGTGTGCACCGAAACGCTGGCCGCCGGTGTCAACCTGCCCGCCCGCTCGGTGGTTCTCACCGAACTGCTCAAGGGGCCGCCGGGAAAGAAGACGGTGATCGAGGCCAGTCGGGCACACCAGATGTTTGGTCGGGCTGGACGGCCGCAATTCGATGACCGTGGCGATGTTTACGTGTTGGCCCACGAAGACGACGTCAAGATTTCCCGGTTCAACGACAAACTGGCAACCATTCCAGAGAAAACGGGTGATCCGAAGCTGATCCGGGCCCGCAAGAAGCTGTTGAAGAAGAAGCCCAAGAGAAGCCCCAATCGGCAGTACTGGAACGAAAAACAATTCAGTCGGCTGATTGACGCTCCCGCCGGAGACCTGGTCAGCCGTGGTGACATCCCCTGGCGGTTGCTGGCGTACCTGTTGTCTGAATCGCCGGAGGTCAAACGCCTGCATGATTTTGTGGATGGACGATTGCTGGGGCCCAAGGCGTGTGAAGCCGCGCACGGCCGTCTCGACGAGATGCTGAAGACATTGTGGGCGGGTGGATTTGTCGAACTGGATCCCGAGCCGCCGGGGCGGAACGAAGAGAATGTCGCCGAGGAACCGGTCGCGTCATCGGGGACATTTGGAGCATTGTTGGCCGAGGCCGTGGCGGAGTCACTCGGGACGACTGGGGCTGGATCCGACAATGAGGTGGTCGAAGAGTCGAGGGGGTATCGGGCCGAATGGGCCCGGCCAACCGATCGACTGGAAATGCTGGTGGGGTTCCGAAGCATCCATCCTCTCTACGGAGCTTTCCTGAGAGACCACCTGGGTTCGGCCAGCCGTGTCGAATGGATTCAGGCCCTGGAGAGCACGCTGGAGTTTCCTGGTTCGGCTTTGCGGTCGGTCCGTGTCCCCGGCCCGGAACGTGTGGCCCAGGGACCGTTGGCGATCGAGAAACTGCATCCCGAACTCTTGCAACGCGGCTTGGCGACCGCGGCAGAACTGGGCAGTGAACCCGATGAAGACGAGTTTGGCGAGAGAATCTGGCCGCTACGGTTGGCCGAGAAATTGAAATTGCTCTTTGATTCTCAGTACCCCGGTGCAGGACGGTTACGGATTTCAGCACTCTGGGCAGCCGGAGCGATCGACGAATTGGGTGGCGATTTCAACAAGGTGGTCGGCGTGTGTGACCTGGGCCGCCAGGAGGGGGTTCTGTTTCGTCATCTGCTGAGATTCATCCTGTTGCTGCAGGAATTCGCAGCGGCTCCACCATTTGACGCCGACCCGCACGCCTGGACGGACGAGTTGACAGACCTGGCCGAGGTGTTGACCCGGTCGTGCCAGGCTGTCGATCCCCAGAGTACAGACCAGTTTCTGGAGGAGACTCGCACGCGTGATCCTCTGGGAGAGATGTGGCGGGAGGGTCGCGGATGAGCGGCGAGACAGTCGACGAGGCCGGCCAGGAGGGGCAGTTCCGGGATTGGCCACAGGTGGGGCAAGTTTGCCGATTGGGATTGGCCACCCGTGGCAACACGTCACTGGAACCCGAGGATGTCGAGCATGCGGTCGACCAGGGAATCAACTATCTGAACTGGTGTCGCCACGAGGACGGATTGCAGGAATGGATCCGCCAGAGTGGCTTCCGGCGAGAACAGTTCCACGTGGCCGTGCAGTTCTTTTCCAGGTCCGCTTCCGAGGCCAGGGACGAGTTGTCCGCCTGTCTTGACCAACTCGGAACCGACTACATCGACGTGGTGACCTACTACTATGTCGAGAGCGAGTCGGAGTGGGAGCAGATTGTCTCGACAGGGGGGGCGGCCGAAGCGGTCGAAGCAGCACGCGCCGATGGTGTGGTGCGGTCCATCGGGTTGACCAGTCACCAGCGAAGCCTGGCGGCAGGGTGGGCCGGGACCGGCAGGTTGGACAGCCTGATGATCCGCTACAATGCCGCCCATCGCGGTGCTGAACGGGACGTGTTCCCGGAAATCAGGGGCCGTGAAATTCCGGTCGTGGCGTTCACATGCCTGCGTTGGGGGGGGCTGTTGAAATCGACGCCGGATGATCCCGACGGGTTTCGACCACCCTCGGCAGCGGATTGCTATCGATGGGTGTTGTGTCAACCGGCTGTGAGCGTGGCCCTGGCCGCTCCTGACGGACGAGAGGAACTGGACGAGATCCTTTCGATTGTCGCACCGTGGCAGGAATTGTCGCCGTTGGAGCAGGCGGCTATTCGCGACCACGGCGATCGCGTGTATCGTCACGGCGGGGGCTTTCCGTAGCCGTGGTTTGCGTCGAGGTCGGTGGTGCTGTGGTCAGCCGGATTTTCTTGAAACGTCCCTGGCGTTCGATCTTCAGCGTCAACGCGAGAGGTTCCTTGGCCAGCAGTTCTGCAAAGTCGGGAACCCGTGAAATCGATTGGCCGTCGATGGCAACGATCCGGTCGGCGTCCTGGAGTCCGGATCGGGCGGCGGGTGATGTCGGCACCACTCCGCGGATGATGATCGAATGGGGTTCGGCCTTGTCGGCGTACCATTCGAATCCCAATCGTCGTGGGTCTCCCGGCAATTGCAGCGAGACTTGACGGGTTTTCTTTTTCCCGCGGCGCTGTGCCACGATGTCGATGGCTGTGTCAGCCGCCAGCAACTGCCACGTGAATTTCTCGGCATTGGTGATGTCGGTGCCCGACAGTGTCAGCAGCCGGTCTCCTTTTTTGAGTTTGGCTTCGTCGGCAGCGGTGTCTTTTTCCACCCGGGTCAGTTGGATGATTCCTTGCTGTGCCAACTCGGAGTCCCAGCTGGCTCCGAAGCGTTCCTGGGCCGTCACCGCGGCCGATTCGAGTTGTCGACGGAAGGCTTCGGATTCATTGGCTGCAGTCTGTCGATACGCGGGAAGGGCGGCCTGGCAGGCAGCCCGGTGCGTCAGCCCGACCATCAGCCTCGTGATCGTGGCAAGCCCGTCGTAGGCGATCTGGTCGGCGTCATCGCTGGGGCGGTGATATTGTTCGTGAAGTCCGGTGTGCAGGAACAGGACGGGAATGCCGTTGGCAAAAAAAGGGTGGTGGTCACTATTGGCGATCAGATCCCAGTTGTACCGGAATGCCAGTGGACGTTTCAGTTGGGCATTGGTCGTTGCAGCAAGCTGCCTGAGCCCCGAACCAGTACGGGTTCCGTAGACAAACAACTGGTTGTCTCTCAGGCGTCCGACCATGTCGACATTCACGGCCATGTCGATCGACGAGAGAGGGATCGTCGGGTTCCTGGTCCAGTGCTTGGAACCCAGGAGCCCCAGTTCCTCGGCATCCCAGAAGATGAACAGGATTGAGCGGCCCCGGGCAAGCGCGTCGGTAGCGGCCAGGGCCTCGGCAACCTCGAGGACCGCAGCGGTCCCGCTGGCATTGTCATCGGCTCCGTTGTGGATCTGGCCCAGTCCTCCGCGACTGGTTGTCTTGGTTCCCAGGCCGACGTGGTCGTAGTGTGCCCCGACAACGATGTAGCGATTCTTCAACATCGGGTCGCTACCGGGTAGCACCGACACGATGTTGCGGAAACCCCTGTCGGAAAACTCCTGGAAGTAGTCGCCGCCGATACCGGCGGGTTGAATGCCGATACGACGGAGTTGTTGGACGAGATAGGAGCCGGCGGCACGCCCGCCATCGCTGCCGGCTGAGCGACCGCGCAGGGTGTCACTGGCCAGCGTGTTGATATGGTTGGCCAGGTCCTTGTGGCGGACCGTGGCGATCGCAGCATCGAGTGGAGTCGGTGGGGCTGCCGTGGCAGTGGCAGCCAATGCCGTCAGCACAACCGTCAGGATCGCTTCAACCGGTTGGCGAAGGACTCTGGTGGGAAACAAAGGGTGAAGCATCGGTTGATCGTTCTCCAAACAACGGGATCCCGTCTGAACTTAATCTGTGGTGCGTCCGGGGGCAGGGCAAATGGTCTTGCGGTCTATTCGGACCTTGAATTACAAGTCTGCTCCCGGTTACGACGAATCGGGCGATCGACACCCGTGGCACGGACGCCCATGCGACCGCTTTTTCCCGCAAAACGCCTGCTTGGTCGGGCGTACTCCAACTGCTTGGCCGCCGGCCGGAACCTTTTTGATTCCGGGCCGATTGACGGTTTTGTCGTGGCGTTGTTCCTGGTGGCGATCTGGCACCAGTTGGGAGCTTTTCTGGGTGGGTCGCTGGCGACAGATTTCTCGGTTGGCTGGGCGATCGCCATCGGCGCGACACTAGGATTCACCTGGGGTGGGCGACGTGGCTGGTTGCTTCTGGGGTTGTCGGCCTGGGCGGCGATCCTGGGAGGTCTTCTGTCAACGATTGGCTGGGGACTGAAACATGTCTCTGCCGAACAACTTGCTTTCGCTGATGGGCTGTCGGTGGCTTTGCCCGCCGCGACGTTGGTGTTGGCCATTCCGGTCGCCTTGTCGGTTCGGTTGTGCTTGCTGGATGGTGGCCGTCGGTCGCGAGGGTTTCTAATTGGCGCTGCGGCCGGGGCTGCCGTGTCAGCTCACCTGCTGATTGGCAGGATTGGCGTTGATGCGCTACTCCTGGTGGTGGCGGTCATTGGAGGGGCGCAGTTCCTTGGGGAATTGAAACGGGGCGGCCGGGCTGGGGCTGGAACAAGAACAGGGCTGGCTTCGCACGAACGGCGGTTCGATGGAAAGTCGGCCGTTGTATTGGTGGTTCTCGGGGGCGTGCTGGCGTCGCTGGATCGAATGCTGGGCCAGTTGGTTCCTGCGTCGGAGTGTTACTTGCTGATGATGGTGTCGGGCCTGTGCCTGGGTGCGGCCGTGTCGCAGCCGGGGCGCAAGCACGTTGTCACGGTCAGCCTCTCGGCAGTGTTGCTCCTGGTGCCGGCAGTGTTTCCGGAATTGATTGACGGCCTGCTGCACCTGAAAACTGTTGGTGGTCACCCCGCGGTACTCGTCACGGCGTGGTCGATCCTGGTGTCGGTTGCCGTGATGCCGGTCGGGATGTTGTTGGCCATTTCGGTTCCACGGCAAAGCAATTGTTTGGAAGAGAACCCGGCCCGGTTGGCCTGGCCGATTGCGCCGGTGCTGTTTCTGGTGGGATTGTTCCTGGGACGATGGCTGTTGGTGCCCGTCGCCGGACCGATTGCCTGTGCGGTTGCCGGCAGTGTGTTGCTGGCGGTGGTGGCAGCCGTCGTGGCCGTGAGGTCCGAGCCGAATTGTCGCCGAATGGCTTGCCCGGTGTTGCTGGTTGCGGGGTTGGCCGTGCTGTGTGGGCGATACAATCCGGAACGATCCGCGAGATTGCTTTTTTCGGGTCGAGTGATTGCAGCGGCCCAGCGGGAATGGCCACGGCGATTGCACGAATCACTGGATGGATCTCGCATCATTGACCGTCGTGAGACCAGCGATGCGACACTGACGGTCTGGTCACAACGGGGAGTCAGTCGCCTGCTGCGGGTCGATGGCATTCCGGCGGCATCCTGGAGCGAGGACTCGTTGGTCAGTCCGCGTCAGAGTTCCGAGATACTCTCGGTTGTGCTCCCACTGGTGTTGCACGAACGTCCTGAACGCGTTCTGCAATTGGGCCTTGGCGGCGGCGAAGGGCTTCGAGCAGGCCTTGGGTTTCCGTTGAACCGGATCGATTGTGTTGAACCCAACCGTGGCCTGCGAGAACTGGTTGCCCAGGACGCTGTGTTCGACGATGTCCGTCTCAGTTGGCGGCACCTTTCTCCGGCCCTGGACGTTTCGTCTGGTTCGGGTGATTACGATGTGGTGATCGCCACGTCGGTGGCACCGGTCTCGTGGCGATCGGAGTCAATCCGCACGGTCGAATTTTATCGCAACGCTGCTCGCCAATTGGCTCCGGATGGAATCTTCTGCCAGGTTCTGTCGCAACGGGATGTCGGTTCGACTGCCGTGACCGTGCCACACTCGACAATTCGGGCAGCCTTCGGATTGTCGGTGCAGGTTCCGGTGGGATCGGGGCGAGTGCTGGTGCTGGCCAGCAACGGCGAGACGTTGCTGGATCGGTCGGGTTTTGTTGGTCGGTTGCAGGGGCCTCATGTTCGAGCTGTCCTGGCCGAAATGGGTTGGGACTGGGCCAATATCCTGCAGTTGCCGGTTCAGCAAATGTCCGAACAGGCGGAGAGGACAATTTACCACGTTGGCAGTGGCTGGCTGGCCGTACGATTGCCGGTGGCTGCATTGGCCGGAGGAATGTCACAGGACAAGGCGTTGGATCCGGCACGTCCACTATTGAACCTGGTGACTGTTGAGGACCAATGGGTGGCGGAACTCCGCGAGCGGTTGGCCGATCTTCTCAAGGGGCAAAAACTGTTGAGCCGCGGCAGTGACGGACTCAGGACCTATCGGAGTGCGGTTGACCAGCAGATCATCGGACGGCCGCGATTCGTTTTCGAATCCGACTCCAACAAGGGACTCAGGCGGTTGCGACACCCGGTGGATCGCAGACGGCAGCAGTTCCTGAGGGTGTTGGGGGCGATTGAAAAAGTTGAACAGCCGACCCCGGATCAAATCGAGCAGGTCGTTTCCTTCGCCGAGCCGTTTGACCCACTTCTGAGTGAATTCGTTCACCGTGAAGTTGCGGGGTTGTGGTTGAAGCGTCCGGGAGACACCGGAACAGACGAACTGCAACACCGGCTGCATGCGGTCTACTTTGGACGGCGGCCGGGCGAGTCGGTGGATGACGTGCACATGGCGATCAGGAGCCTGTTGCGAGTGGAGCCAACTCGGGGCGAGGCCGCCGTTTTGTGGGACCACTGCAATTCCCTGCTGGAAGCTCTCAAGCAGCGTTGGTCGGTCGACTTGGCCAAGCGAGGCGGATGGATCAAGGCCTCTGCCACCATCGAACTGGTGGGTGAATTGTTTGACCGGATGGACAGGTTGGTCGAATTGGATTCGAGACTCGGGGACCGTTGGGATCACCGGCGGGAAGTGATCGAACGTGGGCTGATTGAGCCCCTTCGAATAAGACGTTCACAGCGTCCGCTGGGTCGCCGTGCGACCCGGGTTTTGGCAAACTAGTTCGCCGACGATGGCTGTGGCGGATCTGGCGAACGGTCATCGCGATCTTTGTGAGAAGGTGTTGAGCGATGTCCAGTTTCGCGGTGATATTGCCTGCGGCCGGTTCGAGCCAGCGGTTTGGAAGTCGAGACAAAAAGCCGTTTGTGGATTTGGGAGGTCGGGCTGTCTGGATCCGTTCGCTGGAAGCCTTTGTGACTCGTGATGATGTGGTCCAGGCGCTGGTGGTGGTAGCCGAGAGCGACCTGGAAGAGTTCCGGGAACGGTTTCAGGCGAGTCTTCCATTCCTCGACGTCGAGGTGGTGGTTGGTGGTGAGACAAGGATGGAGTCGGTGGGGAATGCGTTGGCACAGGTGAGGCCAGAAATCGAATTCGTGGCCGTTCACGATGCTGCTCGCCCACTCGTGGCTGGAAAGTGGATTGACGATGTGTTTTCGGCGGCCATCAAGCATGGTGCAGCGATTCCTGCTGTCCGGGTGGCCAGCACACTGAAACGCGAGGGCGAAGATTCAACGATTGCGAGCACCGTTGCCCGTGAGGGACTCTGGGCGGCTCAGACGCCCCAGGTCATTCGTCGAGAACTTCTGGTCGAGGCCTATGCTCATTGCGACGATCTGGCCGCGACCGACGAGGCCCAGTTGGTTGAGCATCTCGGACATCCCGTGAAACTTGTTTCCGGGTCACCGATGAATATCAAGATCACCACCCGGGAGGATCTCGATATGGCCCGGTCGTTGCTCAAGGCCGTTCCGACGGATGACATGCTTGATCGGTTGCACCCATTCTCTGAAGTCGATCCCCGGTCTTTGCGCGAGAGTTCGTTGGATTTCGATCAACTCATCGACTGAATCCAACACAGCACGCGTTCGCCCGATCCGGCCTTGGCAGTTTCCTCTGGTGATCCGTAGGATGACAGTGGTGGACACGGCAACGGTGTGTCGTGTCTCCGAGATGAACTCAACGGGGTGGCCCATGTCGTCGACTCAGATTCCCTGTCCCGAATGTGCCAGTGTTCTGAAACTGCCGGATCGTTCGTTGATTGGGAAAACGGGGCGATGTCCGAGTTGTCGGCACACTTTCGTGCTGGTTGAGCCCGCGGATGAAGTTCAACTGGAATTGGCCGATGGGCCCGTGGACGGTCCGCCACAGCAAGGCACCTCAGCTCGTTGGGTGCCAGACGAACCTGCCGGCGTGGTTTCGAAGCCGGATGCGGTCTCGTCGGCCGCGGCCGAGTTGCCGACAACAGCGGCCGGGTCGCTGCAACCCGGTGCGAGTGAGTTTCCGGTTTTTGACGACCCGCCCAGTTCCGTTGGTTCTCGCGGCAAGAAACGCAAGCGACGCTCCAAAAAAACGACAGCACCGGCCGGTCGTCGTTCCAAACGTTCAAGCCGCATGTCTCCGGCCGTGATAGTCGGGGGCGTGATTGTTGTATTGGCCGTTGTCGGGGTGGCGGTCACATGGTTCCGCCCGGATCCGAATTCCGTGACCACCGTTGCGAAACCTGAGGATGTTGCTCCGGATGTGGCCGCAGTGCAGCCGGTGGCCAGTCCGACCGGGGCGTCGTCTGCTGGAGAAGCAGGACGGTCGACTCGCCCCATCAGCCTTAGCATGGTGCCGGCCGGGGCGAGTATCGTGATCAATGTTCGACCGGAATGGTTCTGGACCGAGGAGTCGCATGGTGAAGAGTTGAGATTTTGTCTTGGGCCGCTTGGCGAGTGGGCTGGTGCACAACTGAAAACACTTTGCCGATTTCCTCCCGAGGAGATCGATGAAGCCATGATCTGCCTGATGTTGGGCCAACGTGGTGATCCTCCGGAGGTGGCGGTCGTCGTCAGGCTCAAGGACGCTCAGAAACCGTCGGTACTGCTCGAGAAATTCCCGGGCCAACGCAGCGGTGATTACTCGTACCCGGTTTACCTGGGAGAGACTCACTGTTATCTGCGTGCCGAGGACGCGAAGACCGTGGCAATTGGGCCGTTGGACCGTGCCGAAGAGATGGCCGCTGCAGTGCGCCAGCCGGCGGTGACATCGACGGGGATCGAGCAGATCCTGCCGTTGACCAGTCGAGACAAGCCACTGACTGTTGTCTTTGAACCTCGGGATATGCGTAATTTTCAAAAGGTACTGGTTTCGGATCAGGTTTCACCGTTGTTCAACCTGATCCTGGACTGGTTTGATGACGAAGAAATCGAAACGGTGGCCTGGAGCATCGACGTCGACCAGCAAGGTGATCGGTTCGAGTCCGAGGTTCTGCTTCGGAATCACAATTCACACAACAGCATCGTCACTCCAGGGCGTCTGGAACGTAGTGTCCAGAGGCGACTGGGAGTGTTGCCGGTCGAATTGATGCAGGCGGTTGAGAAGATGCAGCCGCAGCAGGTGGGAGCCTACCGGTTGATTAGCCGGTTTCCTGCCCTGATGTCGGCCTATGTGCTCGAAACCGACACGGCGGTCGGTGATCGGCACGTGCAGTTGTTGACGAGACTTCCCGAGCGGGCCGCTCCGAACATTGCCCTGGCGGCCCTGCTGACGTGGGACGAATCGACGCGAACCGATTTCAGTGTTGCCACTCCCAAGCGAGTCGAACAGGGCAAGAAATTGCCAGCGACAGTGGCAGGCCGCCTGGGCGTGACGATTGAAGTGGATTTTCGCAGGACCCCACTGCAGGAGGCAGTCAGTTTTATTGGCGAGGAAATCCAAACGTCGTTCGAAATCGACGGCGACGCACTGAAGTTGTCCGGGTTTACGAAGAACATGGCCCAGACGCTGACCAAGTCCGGAAGTGCCAAGTCCGTGCTGCACGACATCATGAAGCGGTACAAGGGAATGGTGATCGTTGTTGATGAGGGGAAGAAGCAGATCACGTTGACGACGCAGCCGGTGGCTGAAAAGAAGGGCTTGAAGCCGTTTCCCGTGTCAGACTAGTCCGGTTCCAGTGCATGTTCCGTCTCGAAACCGTTTCACCGATGCTCGTTGCCTGGGCCGTGTCTCTGGGATTGGGAGGGCTGTTGCTGTTCTTGTTTTTGTCAGGGGATGCGACCGAGGTTGCTCCAACAGTGAAACCAGTGGTCGCTGCCCGGAGGCCAAAACCCAATCCTCCGGTTGTGGCCGGTCCTGCTGCAGCCCCGGAACCCGAGCCGATTACCAGGCCGGGGCCTGTTGTGGCCGACGCAAAAGAGAACCAGCCAGTTGTCGCACCTGTGCAAAAACCGAAAGTGAAACCGCCCTCGGCCACCCCACCTGTTCGCCAGGAAGCCAGTGGGAAGGCACCTTTAGCCAAGCCGGTGAAACCTCCCCAGCCTGACGCCGGGGTTCCCCGGGCGGTCGCGAAACCCAAGCCGCCGCGTCGGCC
>CAZYAZ010000029.1:0-22651 GCA_964646205.1 uncultured Planctomycetaceae bacterium
TCCTGCCGGTCGATTTTTTTGACGAGATCCTGGGCTTTTTTAGCGGCGTCGGCCTGCCGTCGAGCGACCTGATCAGCCGCTTCTCCGCGATCGTTGCCCGTCCGTGCTCGCTTGTGTTTCCCGATCACCGAGCGAAGGTTTTTCAGCAGGTCCTTGACCCTTTCCTGCTCTTGTTTGAGCGAGTCCTTCAAGTCGTCGCTCTGGAGCAGGATCAACAGCGCCTGGAGATTGGCCACCACGTCGGCCTGGGCACCAACAGCGTCACCGAGCCGTTGCTCACCGGACAATAGTGCCGTGATCCGATCGAGGTTGTTCGAGATGTTGTCGTCACGACTCTGGCCATATGCCCGCTTGAGAAGTTCAGCTCTTTCAGCATCGTTGTCCCGAAGAAACTCTGCCAATTGCAGCAATTTCTTCTCGAACTTCTTGTAGCGAGACGTGATGTTCTGTTGTTGCCCATCGAGACCGGGATCGCGGCTGATCTTACGAGCCGGTGTCTTCTTGGCGTCGGCTTTCAGTCCAACGTCTTTCCTGGGCGCAACTGGCTTCCCGGTATCCTGGGCCGAAACAAGAATGGCAAAGACAACGAGTTGTCCGGCCAGGAGTGAAGCGATGCGGATGTTCATGAACGGTCTCCCACAACAACCTCGATCACCTCTGCAGGATTACCGGCCTGATGGCCAGACAACCCGGCAAGAGGATTCCGTCTTCGACGTGACTCAGGGTTTCGGTTTCTCATCTTTGGCTGCCGGCTTCTCAGCAGGTTTCTTTATCCCGCCGAGCCCAGAGCCGTTGAGTTTTTTGATCAGGTCTTTTTTCCGTTGTTCGCGGGTCTTCTCGAGCAGTTTCTCTTCGTCGTCAATGATCTGCTTGAGCAGTTTGAGAGCCTCCTGGTAGGTCTCCAACTTCTGCATTTCTCTGAGCACTCGCCGCATCCGCTCGAGCAGAACCTGCAGCGAATCGGTAGCGGTGTCGATCGTCTCCAGCGACGGGTTGGCACCGTTACGCGAAGCACGGGCCAGGGCCCGCAGTGTCGTCTCGGCTTCAGTGTAGTCTTCAGTGGTGATCCGTTGTAGAGGTTTCAGCACACCCTGGTCGATTCGCATCAACGTCTGCTGGGTGTGAACTCCGTTATTGATCAATTCGTCCCGGATATCGGCGAAACCATCGGCAATCGCAACGGTTTCGTTGTGTCCACGAACCACCTCGTTGATCGACCGCTCGGCCGGGTTCACCTGTTCACCATTCTCGTCATCCCCGTTGCCGTCGGACGGCTTGTTTGTCTCGTCAACCTGGCGGCGGTAACCCAGCAGGTTTTTGTGAGTCCGATCGATGTCATCGATGACCTGCTCGAATCGCTGACGGAGTCCCAATTCCTTCTGGATCAGCCCGAACTGGAGATCTTCATTCGAAACGATCTTGAAGACATGAACCGGACTCGAGCGTGTTGAATGAGGGCCGTTCTTGTCGTCGGCATCGGTCGCCACAAGACTGACAACCAGTTTCTGCCCGATGGTCGGTTCGGGATTGAGTTGACGCAAATCGAACCAGACGGCCTGTTCATGTTGCGGCGCCTTCAGGACATCGTCCCGTGGAATATCCTCACGAGCCGTTGTCAGCAGAAATTCGCGAGGTCGCCCCGTCGCGGGTCGTGACAACGACCGTTTGAGCCAGTTGTTGCCAAGTTGGTCGGGCCGCGTCTCACCGTCAACGACCTGGTACTCGAAGTGCACCTCTTCGACGCCGTAATCGTCCCGGACGACGCCAGCGATTGGAATCCGCGCGATCCGAGTCACCTCGCTGCCAATCCCGCGCAACATGGTCTCGATCTCTGGTGGTTGATCCACGATGCCATTGATCGTCAACCGGGAGGGGTCGCGGCTGAGGATGTCGTCGGTATCGAGAATGGCGACCCGGATCTGTACATCAGGTGGCAACGGTATCGGGCCCGCCAGCGGCGGAATCTCTGCGTCGGCCGAGGCCGCAAACAACTGTTCCAGGTTTTCACGGGCCTTTGTGCCAACCAGCAAAGGCACCTTGAGAAGTCGCGAGGGCCATTCAAGCGAGCCGTTCTTCGTGGTCCGTAGCAATTGGCCGGGATCAATTGTTCGTCGCCTGACCGCCTGGCCGTCTTCGGTTCGATGCTCGAACCACGCCTGGGGCGCCCCGTCTTTCTCTTCAATCTCCAATCGAAAGTCGTCGAACTCAACACGCACTCCGACAAAAGGCTTGTTGGTCCTGGCCTGCAACAGCACGTCCGTCTCCAGCGGCAAGTCAATCTGGATGCCCTGAACCGGCCGTCTCGACCGCTGCGAGACCTCTCCGGGTGGATTGATTCCCGTGTATTCGGGGTACCGACAGTCGAGCACAATCTGTTCCAGCGTCGGTGGTTCAACCACCCGGACCCGGTAGGGGTGGCGATTGATGTAATCGCCTCCACTGACCCAGAATGTCAGGTCTTCGAGCAGCCCACCCCGGGTGAACCGGAACTGGTTCGGACCTCGTTGTGAACAGATTCCCCGGCCCGAGCCTCCAGCCTGACGATAGGTCACCTCGACGTCCGTCAACGGTCCGATCTCCGGATGAGACGGATCGGATTTCACTTCAATCGCCAGCACCAGGTCATCACCACGAGGATGGGGATACGGTGTCTCGACATTGACTGGAATATCCGAGCGGGACGGTCCACGAACGACCGTCACCACCAGTTGATACTCGCGCGGCCAGTAGGAGGTCTTGAGCCCCAGGAAACCATCGGCCCAGCGGGTGATGACCGCCGAATCGGCCATGGCGAGTCCACCAATCGAAACCACCAGCACGACGGCCATCATCACGGCTCGCCGCAGTGGCCGTTTCTGAAACACGTCACCCACCTCGATCCGGCGACTCGCCTCGGCCACGTCCCGCCGGGTTCGATCGAGCATCGCCCGGCCCAGCGGGGTCAATGACTCGTCCCCCGCCTCGGCCATCTCGATGGCGGTGATCAACCGATCATCCAGTTCGGGAAAACGACGCTCCAGCACCAATGCCAGGCCGCGGGAACGAAAGCGGCGTGCCCACCGGAGCACGATCCAACCGACCGCAACCACCGAGGCACTACAGACCACCAGCACGTCAAAAACTGCGCGAAACCAGACGGGCAACTCGAGACGGCTGATCCGGAACCAGGCCCAGTCCAGCCCGAGGCTGACCCAGAAAAGTACCGCCAGCAAGACCAGCACCAGCGCGAGGCCCTCGACAACGACGTACAGCCGGATTCGTCGTTTCAAGCCGCCCAGCACGTCGGTAACGGCCGAGGGGACACCGGTGGCGATTTCTCCTGCTGCCATTGATGTCGGCGGACTACTCATCGATTCGATCTCGTCGTGTCCAGTGTCTTCATTCTATCCGCACCGGCCGTGATCTCATGCCAGTTTCAGCAACTTTCGCGTGGTCCATTCCAGGCACAGCAGGCCCACAAGCAAGTAAAGCACCCAGGCCCGATCCCACAACGGAGAAGGACGGCCCTTGTCGACCAACAACTCCGTCCCCAGGTTGGGCAGACTTGCCGGCAACGTCTCTGCCTCGGCCAGGTCCAGGTACTCTCCTCCCGTCCCTCGGACCAAACCGGAGAGCAGGGGGCGATTTTGCCGTGGATCGATCGACTCCAGATCTGGCAACACCACATCGATTCGGCCTGCCAATCGCTCATCCTCCTCGGGAGGAATCGGCACAGCCAGTCGGAACGTGCCCGGCTGGCTGGCCCGGAAACTGCCAACATACTGTCCTGGCCGGTTGGGCTGCTGCCTCAACTCGTTGAGGCCCAGTTGACGACCATCCGGACCGAACAACTCGATCGCCACCGTCTCCTCGGTGAGATCCTGAAATTGTGGATCGAGCAGGTGCGCTCGGAGAGTGATGGTTTGGCCGAGCAGGTACTCGGTGCGATCCAGCAGCAACGTCCCACGGTTGGTTCCCCGCTTCAGCCTCGCCTGGCCGAGTTCACGGATCGCCTTGATCCAGAACCTGTCGAACAGTTCCTCCTCCAGGGCCCGCAATCGCCACAGTTCCGGCGACCCCACGTAGAGCACGCGACCACTGCCGTAAAACTGCGAGGCCATCAACACCGGACGATCGCTGCCTGGATCGGAAAACCTCGCGTACACCAGTGCCCCGTCCTTGGGTCCGGTCGTCGGAAAACAGCGAAACACCCCGTCGAATTCTCCCCAGGCTTCCATCGGGTCGGCCGTGTCATCGGAGAGGTGCAAAAAGGCAGCGTCCAGGCCGTCATCGGAAAATTCGACCGGCCAGGCCTGGTCAGCCGTTCGGGTGAGATTGGTTTCCAGTGGAAGGGGTTCGAGGATCACGGGGTACAACGTGCGAATATCATCCAGGGGAGCCGCGGCGTCGGCCAACTCGGGGGTGAACACGTCACCGGCCACCACCAGCAAGCCCCCGGCTTGCTTTTCGATCCACTCGACCAGCATCTCCCGACGCGTGTCCGGAATCGCCTGCCAGTCGGGGTCGAATCCAACGATCACGTCGTAGGCAAACAGTTCTTCGCGAGCCTCGGGAAACTGTTGCAGAACCCGGTCGGCATCCTGGCTGATCGCATCACCCGGTTCGGCTGTCTGCAACAAGACATCGATCTCGATCCCCGGGTGCCGGAAGAGCATGTTCCTTACGAATCGGTAATCCCGCATCGGACCGCCGGCCAACAGCAGGACCTTGAGTTTGCGTTCGGTGACATTGATCAACCGTCGTCGGTGATTGTCATCGGAGGAGAGTTCGGTGATGCCCGCCGGGGTGACGGCGCGGACAAGAAATTCGAACCGGCCCGCCGTTTCAGGCGTCAGGTCGAATTTCACCTCCACCGGCCCCGCATCGGGAGGAAGTTGTACGGTCCTGGAATCGACCTTTTCATCGGGTTCCCCTTCGCCC
This sequence comes from uncultured Planctomycetaceae bacterium, assembly GCA_964646205.1. Classification (GTDB taxonomy): domain Bacteria; phylum Planctomycetota; class Planctomycetia; order Planctomycetales; family Planctomycetaceae; genus UBA8437. The sequence continues at coordinate 4,921 of CAZYAZ010000029.1, forward strand.
GACTCGGGTTTCTTGAGCAATTCGATCTGGACGTCCTTTCCCAGCACACCAGCCCCCTGCCCCTTGACGAATACGCTGAAGCCGTAAGCGTCGCCGACGTGCACGTCCGTCGGTGCCTGCACGTTGACCAATTGCACATTGTCGGGCAGTTCCAGGCTCCCAATCCCCACGGCAAACAGACGGATTTTGCGCCGAACCGCCAACTGTCTGGCCGCCCCGGGATCGGTGCCAGCATTCGAGGCCCCATCGGTCATCACCACCACCCCGGCGAGTCCGTCACCGCCTTCACGTTGCAGGACGGTCAACACCGCCTCGCCAACGCGAGTCTCCAGTCCTCCACCACGTTGCCTCGTCTCACCATCCGGCGTCACCGTCCACGGACGGATCGCCCGGTCCCAGTCGGCCGCCTTGGGCAACACCACGGTGGCGGCACCCGGTGCCGTTTCATCGCTGGCCGGCCGGCCCCGCGGATCCCGGCTGGCAAACTCGAAGACCGGTTCCTCGGCCAGGCCGGCGTCGAACGTGTAGACCCGCACCTGATGATCCTGGCTCAACGTCTTGACCAGGTCCGACTCGGAGAGAAGTTCCCGCAGCGCCAGGGCACGGGTCCGTTCGCTCGGACCTCCAGCGGTCCCAGGTTTCTTTTCTGGAAAACTCATCGACAAGGAGGTGTCGACCAGCAGGATCACCCGCGACGAACGAAACGTTCTCTCGCTCTCGCGCTCGCGAGGATTCAGGAATACCAGCAACAGGCCGACGATCACAGACAGCCGGAGCAGCAACAGCCACCCGGTCCACACCCGCGACATGTCGCGGGTGTCCCTGAGATAACAGCCCACTACAAAGGCCAACACCAACCCGGTGACCAACACCAGGCCCGCCCAGCCCCACCCTGTCTCGGGAATATTCCACTCGATCTCGCGGATTGTCTCCTCGACGCCCAACAGCGTGACAATCATGCCGCGCCTCCCCGGGCCGTCGCCCTCGACGGATGAAAACTCAACCGATAACTCATCACCTGTTCGATCAACAGCACCAGTACCAGCAAGCCTAGAATCCACTCACGGACGTCCTGGTCCGATTCCTCACCGGCCAGCCACTCGGTCGCACCGGCCTCCTGGATCTTCACCCCGTCGGCCAGTTCCGGTCCGAGCGACTTGCGGATCGCACCCGTTTCGACCAGGGCCAGTTGCCCTTCATCGCGTCCCGTGTTGTAGGCGAACCACCGTTCGACGTTGATCTCCTCGGCCACCAAACGCACCCGGTAAATCCCCGGATAATCGGTCCGGTCATACTCAACGACTCGACGGAGTGTCGGCGGCGCATCACCCGGAGCCCCGGCCGCCGAACCAACTGCAGATCCTCCGGCAGTGCCGTCGGCGGGTGCCGTCCGTACCGAGCCAGCCTGCACCTGGAATTCCGCGGTGACCTGCCCCGAATTCTTCGGGGGTTCAATTCGAACAGCCGGGCCGAAACGAGTGGGATCCAGTTCCAGGTGAATCGGTGCTCCCGACTCGCGTTGTGGCAGGACCCGGTCAGAGCGTGAGATGTACTTCTGCAGTTCAAAGTGGAAAGGAACGAAGCTGCGGTATTGCGGAAAATTGGTCCAGTCGGTGCCACAACTTGTCAGGCACGTGATGATACGGCCTCGGCCGAACCGGTGTTCCAGCAACAGCGGGTCACGAGTCCGCAAACGAGCAATTGTCGTCACCGAATCATCCCGACGACGGTCGTCCTTTTGCCAGTCGTCGACAACCGGGAAGAAACGAAACACCCGGGTCGCCTCGATTTCCGGATTCTCCTGCCCTTGCAGTCCGGCCAGCATCGGGTGCTCGGTCAATTCCAGATCCGGCCCCGGAGCCGCCACGTCATCGCGAACCAGTTCCCGGGGTGAATCAGCCAACGGCACCGGGAACAGGCCCTTCCCCTCGGCGTACAGCAGGCTGTTGTACGAGGCGGGATTGACCGCATCTCCCGTGTACCAGACCAATCCTCCTCCACCACGCACAAACGTCTCGAGCGATTCGATCGCATCCGGAGTCAGTTCCGCAACGTTCAGCATCAGGACACTCTGAAAGTCATCGATACTGTTTCGGTAGAGATAATCGGGAGTGGCAACAATCGTCTGGTAGCCGGAGGCCTGCGGATTGGCCGCCAGTGCCAGCGTCGGAAAGATGCCTTCCTGGTCGGTCGGGTCGCCCTCGATCACCAGCACGCGGTTGGCCGGAGCCACCTCGACGGCCAGGTGCCGCGTGTTGTCCGCACGCAGGGCGTCGCCGGGCAAGGTCACCTCGACACGATGCTTGCCCGGAAGATCGAACGTGACCTCGAAAGATTGTTCAACCACCTGGCCGGCTTCGACCCGCTCGAGAGTCACTTCCAGCGGCAATCTCTCGCCATCCACGCTGACCGACATGTTGACCCGGCCAATCAGTGTGTCGCCATGATTGGCCACCGTGGCGGTCAATCTGACCGGGACCCGTGCGGTGGCCACCTGCAATTCGCCCGTCAACCCGGTCACCGCCAGGTTGTCGTGCCGGTCGGAAATGGTTCGAACCAGATTGACGGTGACTCCGTCGCCGTCCAGTTTCTCGATCTGCTCGACAAGGCGGGTGCTGTCCTGCCAGTCGTGCTGGCGAAAGTCAGAGACCACATGCAGGTGCTTGACGCCGGTGGGTTGCTTGGCCAGCAACTGTGCCGCGGCATCAAGTCCGTCCGAGAGATCAACGTGACCGAAGGAGCACGGCAAGGACTCCAGGCGTGTTTTCAATTCTCCCTGGAAACCACGATCGATGCGTTGTTCGAGGTAATCCGGTTGAGTGATTCGTGAAAGCCGCAGCACGGTGAGACGCTGCGCGCCGCCCTCGGCCACGCTGGCAGCCACCAGCCCCTCGATGACGGCCTTGCCCTCGTCGAATGCGTTGGTTTCATTCCACTCATCCTGCATCGACGCCGTGTCGTCCAACAGCACCACGTGATGCACATCGGCACCCTGCAACAACGCCAGCGTCGAGGGATCCAGTACCAGGCGGGCGATCAGTGCAATCAGGCCCATCACCATCAGGATCCGCAACAGCAGCAACAGCAGTTGTTCCACCAGAATACGACGACGGTTTCGTTGCTGGCTTGCCAGCAGAAACTCCATCGCCGCAAATTCCACACGCCGGAACCGGTAGCGATTGATCAAGTGAATGATCACCGGGGCCGACACCAGCGCTGCGGTGCCCAGTCCCAGAAAACCGGCGTTGAGGAACCACGAACCCATCGAATGTCAGCTCCGGATCGATTGCCGCATGCCGATGCGGTGGTTGAGATAATGAGCCAGGGCCGCGTCCAGATGCTCGCTGGTACGAATGGTCTGGAAATCGATCATTTCGGCGGCACAGCGAGTTCGCAATTCGCTGCGAAACGCTTCGACCGCCTCCAGGTAACCAGTCCGCAGGCTGCGGGGATCACAAACCAGGTCGCCGGCTTCCTCGAGTCCCTCGAACCGCGTGGTGCCGGTGAAACTGAAGTCCAATTCCTCGTCGTCCATCACGTGAAAAATCAGCACGTCGTGCCCACGTCGCCTCAACATCCGCAGGCCCCGAAACAGGCCCTCGCGGGGAACAAACAGGTCGGACACGATGACAACAATTCCACGACGACGCTGGGCCGCAGCGACCTCTTCGAGAATCCCGTAGATGTCTGTCTTCTGCGCCGGGTCAGGAGCATCCAGGGCCGCCAGCAAACCCACCAGGTGGCTACGGCGGCTGCCGAAATCCACCCGCCCACGAACCGCATCGTCAAACACGGTCAAACCCACCGCGTCCTGTTGACGCAACAGCAGGTAGGCCATGGCCGCGGCCACCGTGCAGGCGTACTCGTACTTGTTCAACGCCCCGGTGCCAAACCGCATCGACTCGCTGCAGTCAACCAAAAGCGAGGTCCGCAGGTTGGTCTCTTCCTCGTACTGCTTGATGAAATACCGGTCCGTCTTGGACCAGACTTTCCAGTCAATCCGGCGCACGTCATCACCGGGAACATACTCCCGGTGCTGGACAAACTCGACCGATTGGCCGAGATAGGGACTTCGGTGCAGTCCGGAGAGAAACCCCTCGACGATGTGCCGGGCACGAACTTCGAGCCGGGCAATCCGCGAGATCTCCTCAGGCCGCAAAAATCTTCTGGAGTCGCGGGTCACTGGTCAGCTCGCCTTCCTTGCTGGGCGTCTCGGCAACCAACCTCTCGATCACCGTGTCAGGAGTCACTCCCTCACTCTCGGCCGCGAAATTCGTCACGATACGGTGCCGGAGCACCGGAGCAGCCAACGCCTGGATGTCCTCGGTCGAGACATGTGTCCGGCCGGACAGTAAGGCCCGGGACTTGCCCCCCAACAACAGGAACTGCACCGCACGTGGCCCCGCACCCCAACTCAACCAGTTGTTGATGAACTCGGGACACCCCGGTTGATCCACCCGTGTCTGGCGAACCAGTGCCAACGCATAATCAACCACGTGATCGGTCACCGGCACCTGCCGAACGATCTGCTGCAACTCGAGAATCTCCTGCCCCGAGAGGACCGGGTCGACCTCCGACTCACCTCCGGAGGTGGTCTGCTTGGCGATCTGCCGCTCCTCCTGGAAGTTCGGATAGTCGACGACCACCTTGAACATGAACCGGTCTTGCTGAGCCTCCGGCAGTGGGTAGGTCCCCTCCTGCTCGATCGGATTCTGCGTGGCCAGCACGAAGAACGGGTCGGAGAGTTCGTGACGGTCCCGACCCACGGTGACCTGGCGTTCCTGCATCGCCTCGAGCAATGCCGCCTGTGTTTTCGGAGGTGTCCGATTGATCTCGTCGGCCAGGATCACCTCGTGGAACAACGGACCTTCGATGAACCGAAACGCCCGTTCCCCCGTCTCGCGGTTCTCCTGCAACACGTCGGTTCCGGTGATGTCGGATGGCATCAGGTCGGGTGTGAACTGAATCCGCGCGAAGCTCATCGACAGGCTTCGCGAGAGCGTGCTGATCATCAGTGTCTTGGCCAGGCCCGGCACGCCCTCGAGCATGCAGTGGCCCCGGCTAAACAGCGCGATCAACAGTTGTTCGATCACCGCGTCCTGGCCCACGATCACGCGGCCCAATTGTTCGCGAATTTTCAGGTAAGCGGACTTGAGCTGTTCGATCGACTCCTCGCCCAGCACAGCTGACGGTTCGGTCGCTGTCTCCGCCACATCGGAATTTGCCCCATCACTCGCTTCGGGCGCCCCGGTCGCCTCGTCGTTCATCGGCCTCTCGCTTTCCTGCTGCGACGTCTGAATTGCCACGACGGATGCCAAAACGGTCCGGACATTCGAGCAATCTGCGACGTCGGCCCGTCGCGCCCTCCTGCCGACCGATCGGCCCGCTCATGGTACAGAGTCAGCCCCGTGTTTGCGACTTTCGGCTGTCCAATGTTCCGGCTGGCATCAGTGATCGTGGATGCGAGAGAACCGGCGTCAATTCCCGTCACTCCTCACCACAACTCATCGCACCGATCAATTCATCGAGCCTTCCATTGAGTCGCTCGACATCCACAACCCCCTGGGCGCTGACATCGACCAGGTCCCACGCATCATCGGGCTTGCTGAAGAGTCGTGACGACGTCCCGGAAGCACCCGAACGCACCAGGAACAGGTCGTGTGATCGGATTCCCCATCCCCCGTCGCTGTCCCGCACCACGATCTCATCGTGGCCGCCACCGTCCTGCCCGACCAATTCCAACAGGTTGATCCCGGGCAATCCCTCCACGTGCGGAGTCTGCTCAAACCATCCCAACAGCGTCGGCAACAGGTCGGTCACCTGCACGAGTTCCAGGCGACGTTGTCCCGGCTCGATCATCGGCCCCTTCAGCAGCAACGGCGACCGCAAACACTCTTCGTGCAACCGCGTCCGCTCGTCGTCCTCGAATCCCCGATCACCCAACCAGGCACCGCGTCCGCCCGTGACGACCAGCAGGGCCTCGCTCTCGAGCCCTGTCCGCACCAGTCCATCGATGGCCGCCCCAACACAGCGGTCAAACGTTGTCATCGAACTGTCGAGTTCTTCAAGATTGTCCGGCCATTCCCCGTCCACTCCCTCGGCCGGCCCCGAGACAGCCACCCACAACAGGCGATGTTCGCCGCCGGCTTGGGCCAACCGCTGAACCGCCTCGTCGACAGCGCGCTCCAGTCCCTCTCCGACAACCCGCACGGACTCCCACCCCGCCAGCGCCAACCACTCGGTTTCCACATCCGTCAGCACCTCGGCAACAACGCCCGCCCGGCCAAACCGCTGGGCAGCCGGGTCGGCAATGGGCCCCGTCCCCCAGCCGCCCCCCGCCCACGCCCGGCCATTGACCGAGGCGTCGCCGGCAGGTGACACACTGAAGTGGCGGTCGAACACGGCCGATTCGGCCGCCAGGCGATCCACTCGCGGCATCAGCAACGGCTCACCACCACAAAAGCCGGCCAGCCCGGCGTTCCAGTGGTCCAGCGAAAGCACAACCTGCACACTCACGATGAGGCCGCCGGTTCAAATTCGCCCACGCTCCGCAGGTACGAACCGCTCTGGGCTGCCGCCTCCTCGGGTCCCATCAACTCGGCAAACGCCTGGTGGACCGTCACACACCCGTCGTAACCGATCCGTTGAAGCCCCTCGAAGACCGTCTCGAATTTCACTCCCCCGGTCTCCCACAACGGAATGTGGCGGAACCGTCGATCGCCCAGGCACCAGGTCTCCAGAGACACTGGCCCGACTTCATCCAGCACATGATTCTGCACGTACACGTTCACCAGCCACGGGACGATCCTCTCCAGCGTCGACGAGCCATAGTCCTCACCACACAACATCAGGTTGGCGGGTTCATAGATCAGCCCGAAGTTCGGTCGGTCGATCGATTCCAGCACGTCGATCATCGGCTCGACCTGCTCGAACAACGAGGTGGTGTGGCACTGGTGGGCCAACCGGATACCGCGATCAGCCGCCCGGTCCGACGCCTCGCGAGCCCGACCGATGTCGTCGGTTGTTTTCAGACACACCCGGATGAGGTCGCAACCGAAAGCCTCGGCCACGTCCAGGCTTGGGCCGATGTCTCGCAACGACTCCGGCCCCTGCTCGTTGTTCAACGGAACATCGAAGTCGGCCGTGACCATCGAAACCCACAACCCCGCGGCCTCGACCTCGCGACGCATCGACTCCAGTTGTTCCCTCTCGGTCTGGACACCACCGGCACTCGCCCGCAGGCACACCGCGTGGTAGCCGTGCTCCACGGCCAGGTTGACCAGTTCAGAGAACGGAACATTTAGCCGGGTCTTGCAGGCAGCTTCGGCAACGCGGACTGACAACGACAGTTTCATGAATCACCAGGCAGTGGCACGGCGCAACATCATCGGTTCGGATTGGAACAACAGCATCACGGCCTCACCCTGTTTCGTGTTCAACAGATGGACCATGGGTCACGATACGGCCCATTCCAACCGCAATCAACGCCCTCGTCCCCGGCAACTTTCTTCCACTCACTCCCGCCCTTACCGTTTCAACCGTATCATCGGGGCCATGGGCTGGGAGTTGCTCAACACACCGATGCTATGGGGACTGGCCGGTCTGGCGCTGCCCTTGCTGGCTCACTTGCTGACCCGCAAGAGATTCGAACGGGTCCCGTGGGCAGCCATGCAGTTCCTGGAACTCGAGCGTGACGCCCGCAGGCGGGTCCGCATCGAAGAACTGCAACTGATCCTGTTGAGGATGCTGCTGGTGGGACTGCTGGTCGTGGCACTGGCCCGCCCGGCGGGCAGTGACGGATGGCTGGCGCAGGTACTCGGCGAGGTCGAGACTTCCCGCAGAGACGTGGTCATCATCATCGACGGGTCGGGAAGCATGGGCTGGCGGGGCGGTCGCCAGACACCACGTGCAGCCGCTGTCCAGTTTGCCCATCGTGTCCTGGAAGAACTCGGCCCCGGCGACAACGTGGCATTGATCGAAGCCCGCTCGAATGTACGGGGCGTGATCGACCCACCAACGGTCAATCACGACGTGGTCCGAGCCGCACTGGGTCGCCTGCCAGCGCCGGGCGGCACGACCGACCTGCCAACGGCGATCCGGCACGCCGTCAGCCTTCTCCGCGAGACCCGCAATCTCCGCCGCGAGATACTGGTCCTGACCGACGGACAGGCCGAGGGCTGGCGAGCTGAAGACGGTGTGCTCTGGGATCGGCTCGACGATCAACTCGACAGTTTCCCCGAGGCAACTCGCCCGGTGATCCGGGTGGCCACCCCCGGCGAACCTCGCAGCACCTCCACACCCCACTTTCACGTTCAGCCGCTGGAGGTCTCCCGCACGCTGTTGCCACTGGGACTGGCCGTGTCGATCCGCGCCACCGTGCACGGCCACAACAACACCGACACCACCAACCGGCGGGTCAGCCTGGAAATCAACGGACAACGGCTCTCCGAAAGGACACAGTCGGTCAGCGTCCCTGCCGACGGTGAAGCCGCCGTCGAGTTCTCCTATCGTCTGCCCGCCGCAGGATCGCACCACCTGGCGGTCGTTCTCGACGAGGACCCCCTGCCGGGAGACAACCGGAGCGAGATCGTCGTGACAGCCGTCGACGCGCTACCGGTCCTGCTGGTCGATGGCGCCCCGCACCCGGACGTGACACGCAGCGAAACGTTCTTTGCCCAGGCCGCTCTCACGGCCGCCGCCAACCAGCAGCCCTGGGTGGCCAGCCGGGTCGTCAGTTGGGACCGACTGACCGCCGACGACTTCCCCACAACCGGCGTGATTGTGCTGGCCAACGTTGCCCGTCCGGACCCCGACTGGAAACGCCCTCTCTCGGAATTCGTCGCCTCCGGAGGAGGACTCCTGGTCACGTTCGGCGATCGGACCGATCCGGTTGCGTGGGCCGACTGGGCCGAATCCACCGGCCTGCTTCCGATACGAGTTGGCAACACGATCCAGGCTGCGAGTGGCGAGACGGGAGTTCGGGTCGACCCGGAAAGCCTGGCCGGGTCCTGGATGAATCGGTTTGGATCCAGTCGCCAGGGGGGATTCACAGAAGCTCGCTTCACCCGGTGGTGGCCCCTGGAACCACTCAACGATCCGGAGCCACCACGAGTCGCCGCGCGACTGGACAACGGACAACCACTGCTGGTGACCGGCCGCAAGGACCGTGGCCACATCGCCGCATGGGCTTCATCACTCGACGCCGACTGGAACACTCTGCCGGCCCGTCCGGATTTCGTTTCGTTCCTCCACGAGATGATGTTCACCCTCGCGGGGAGCCAATCCACTCGCACTGTCGCCCCCGGGGAACCCCTGCTGCTGCCAGTCGGCAAGGACTTCCAGCACGACCAGTACGTGATCGTCGGCCCCGGAGGACTTCGGTTCGATGTCCAGGAAACGGGCACGGCTCCCGGCCGATTGGCCCGGCTCACCGACACCCTGCTGCCAGGCCACTACGCCCTGGTTCCCCGCCAACTCGCCCAAAACGGCGTTGGACCGGCCGAGCACTTTGTCGTCACCGCCGCTCCTGGCGAATCGGACCTGGCACGGCTCGAGGAAACCACTCGCGGCCAACTGACCCGTGGTGGACGCATCGATTTCGTGGCCAATCATGATGAACTGCGAGAAGCCATCGGCGAGTCAGCCCCCCGGACGGAATTCTGGTACCTCGTCCTGCTGCTGTTGCTGGGACTGTTGCTGGGCGAGGTCGTGATGACCAGGCGGATGGTCCGCGGCGGGTACCGACAGGAGGCATCTCCCTCGTGAGCCATCGCCTCCTGTTTCACGTACTGGATTCTCCGGCACGACTGGTGCTCGGCGGCCTGGCCATCCTCGCCGCCGCGATGCTGGTCGTGAAGCTGCTGCAATTCGAACGCCAGTTGGTGCCACCAGCAGCCAGCCGCTGGCTGCTGGGTCTCCGGTTGGCCGTGATCGTCCTGATAGGAATCGCCCTGGCCGAACCGGCCGTCACGCTCTCGCACGACCTCCAGCGGCAGGGGCGAATCATCGTGGCGATCGACCGCTCCGAGAGCATGACCATGACCGACGCCCAGGCAACCTCCGCCGAAAGACTGCAGACCGCCCGGGGGCTGGGCCTGGTCGGCAACGAGACCATCAATCCGCGGCTGGACCGTTGGACTGCAGATTTCCAGGCCGGTCGTGAACCCACGTGGCTCGACCCCGGGGAGACCCAGGATCCGCAACGGCAACAGCAACTGCAGGACATCCGGCGAGCCAATCTCGACGAGGTGCTCGCGGCGGCTGGACGGCTGTCGAGGCAGGAGATCATCAACCGGCTCGTCCAGGACTCGTCTCCCTTGATCACATCGCTGCAATCAGTCGGGCGGGTCGAGTACAGGGTCTTTGGTGGCCGGGCCGAAACGATCGCTGCCGCGGCGGTGGCCGCCACGGCCCCCGAGTCGGTCGACGCCTCGCGCACCGACCTGTCCACCCCCCTGGTCACCTCCGGGGGAAGCGACGACACGCCGGTCACCGCGATCGTCATCCTCAGTGACGGTCGCCAGACCGAGTCCACCGATCCCCTGGTCGCGGCCAACCGACTGGGCGAACAATCGATCCCGGTCTACACCGTACCAGTCGGATCGACCCGGTTGCCCAGGGACCTGGCCATCGGAGCTGTGGACGCTCCCGGGACCGTCTTCGGCAACGACACGCTGAGACTGACCGCGACAATCCGTACAGGAGGATTCCGCAACCGCCCTGTCGCCGTATCCCTGTTCCCGGCCGATGCCCCCCAGGAAGCCACCGTCCAGACGATCACCCCCACCGGTGATTCACACGAGGTGACCTTCGAGTGGACCGCTTCGCGACTGGGCCGGCAACGACTGATCATCCGCGCCGAACCACACCCCGACGAAATCCGCGACGACAACAACCAGAAGGAACTGCTGGTCAACGTGGTGGACGATGTGGCCCGGGTGTTGCTGATCGACGGAGAGGCCCGCTGGGAATTCCGGTTCATCGACAACGCGTTGACACGTGACGAACGCGTGGACGTCGACCAGGTCGTCTTCTCTCAACCGTTTTTGGGCATCCGAAACGAGTCATTTTTTTCCAGCCGACTCGAGGTTCCCGACGGCGAGGACCCGCTGGAACGCTCGGTCCTGGCAGACTCCGATTTGGTCATCGTCGGAGACGCCGGCCCAGAATCACTCGACCAGGCAGCCTGGTCGCTACTGGAATCTTTTGTCTCGGATGCGGGCGGCACCCTGGTCATGGTCGCCGGCAAACGGGATCTTCCGAACAAGTACCGCTTCGAAGCCTTCAAGAACCTGATTCCCGTCGACGAACTGGTGCCGCTGGAATTCACCGACGACCAGGGCCGCAGGTCCCCAACACGACGCGGTTTTGGGATCGCCTTGAGTCCCGAGGGACAACGTGAACCCATGCTCCAGTTCCACCTCGACCCCACCGAAAACCGTCGGGTCTGGGACACGTTGCCTGGACACACATGGGGCCTGGTCGGTGTGCCACGTCCCGGCAGCACCGTACTGGCCCGCCCGAGTTTCCGGGGCCGGCCAACCCGCATCCCCGACCCAAAACACCAGGCCCTGTTTGTCCATCACTACCACGGACTCGGGCAGGTCCTGTGGCTGGGAATCGACAGCACCTGGAGATGGCGTCACCGAACCGGCGACACCTACCACCACCGCTTCTGGGGTCAACTGGCTCGCTGGGCCGCCCACAACAAGGCTGTCAGTGGCAACGCGTCCGTCCGGCTGGGAGTCGAGACGGCCGAGGTGACCGCCGGAGAACCGATCCAGGTCAACGCGAGGTGGCGACGTGACGTTCTCGAGCGAATCGAGAACCTGGCCGCGACGGCCGAATTCCACGCGGCCCAGGGCCCTGGCGAATCCCCGCTGGCCACCATTCCACTGACCGCCGTCGACGGTCGACCACTGTTGTGGCGAGGCCAGGGCACCGGGCTGCCTGCCGGAGACTACCAGGTCAGGCTCTCCGTCTCCGACCCGGCTATCGACACCAGCGGGGTCACCGCCAGTGTCTTCGTTCACCCGGCAACATCCGGAGAACTCAACAATCTCTCGGCCGATCACGACCGGCTCGCCGAACTGGCCACCGCTACAGGCGGACGACTCGTGACACTCGACAAGCTCGACGATCTCGCCGACCTCGTGGTCGGGACCAGCCAACGACAGGCACGGGTCGAGGACATGCTGATCTGGAACCACTGGGCGGTACTGGTGGGCTTTTTCGTCCTGATGACCGCCGAGTGGGTCATCCGCAAGGTTCATGGATTGCCCTAGCCACTTTTCTCCAACACCGGCAAACGCCAGCTGATAAACTCGACGTCCTGAACGATTTCGCAACCAACCCCATGGCCACCACCCCCCGCCCATCCCTGCCCCCCCAACTCCAACAAGCCCTCGGCCAACTCGGCCGCCGCTGGCGTTGGCTGACGGTGTTACATGGCGTTGGCCTGTTCCTGCTCGCCACGACGGCGATCCTGGCCGCGGGAGTCCTGCTCGACTTGCTGCTGCCTTTGTCACCAACCGTCCGCATCGTCACCCTGGCACTGGTCCTGGGCGGGATCGCCTGGGCCGGGTTCCGCCTGCTGCTGGTCCGACTGGCGACCAGCATCTCGCCGGCCGAGTTGGCGGCGCTGGTCGAGCGAGACCACCCCGAACTCGAGGAACGATTGACCAGCAGCGTCGAATTGCTGGACAGCGACGACTGTGGCGGAGGCGATGAGGGTCTGCGAGACCTGCTGCTGGCCGAGACGACCGCGGCGGTCCAATCGGTCAACTTCCACCAGATCCTCACCTTCCGCACGGCGATCGTGATCCTGGCCTGGGCCGGAACCGCGGTCGGGCTCATGTTCGGCCCCCTGGCGGTGCCCGGCTCGGGACACGCACTGCTGATGACCCGGCTGTTTCTCCCGTGGAGCAACCTGCAACGAACCGTGCTCTTCCAGGTTGATGTCGACCAGGCAGACCGGGTGGTGGCCCGCGGCAGCGATGTGCGGATCCGGGTGCACGTCAGTTCCCCCTCAGTCGCCGCTTCAACCAACCGTCCCGTGGTCGTGCCCCGCAACGTCTGGTGTCGCTGGACCACGTCCACCGGAACCACCGATCGCCGGTTGATGGAACGCACGGTCGACGGAACCGCCTACACCACGACGTGGCCCGAGGTTCTCGAGGGTTTCCAATTCCATGTCGACGCCGATGGCAGCCTTTCCAGGACTCACACCGTGCGTGTCGTCGAACCGCCCGCCGTCACAGGCCTGGCTCTCAACATCGTCCCGCCCGGCTACACGGGCCAACCCTCTCGAACAACCGACGCCGTGGTGGGCGACGTCCGCGTGTTGGCCGGGAGCCGGTTGACCTGGCGACTGCAGTTCAACAAGCCCATCCGGGAAGCCAGTCTCAAGCTCCTCTCCGCACCACGACCAACATCCCTGGCCGGGAACCTGGCTGCCGATGGACTATCGGCCACCGTCGAACTCGAGGTCGAAACCGGTGGTGCGTTGCTGGTCGAATTGACCGACCGCGACGGGCTGCACCGCGACGATCAGACATACAGGCGACTGGTGATCCTCGACGACCAGCCTCCCACCCTCGCGCTTTCCGGCAACGACCGGCCCACCGCCGTACGCCCCACCGACGCCATCACGGTCCGCACCGAGGCCGCCGACGACTTCGGTCTGGGAACTCTCGAACTCGTGCTGCAGGTCGACCCCGACACGCAAGACCGTCAGCAGGTCGCACCCGATCGGCTCGCCGGACGCCGTGCCGTCGAACATTTCACGATCGATCTCTCGAAATTCGAACTCCAGACCGGAGCCCGGCTCACCTACCGTGTCCGCGTCACTGACAATCGAGACCGGCCGGCTCCCAACGAGACATTCTCGGCTCCCCGCGTACTGCTCATCGATCCCAACGCCCAGCCACCGGACCTCGCCGACATTGTCGCCCGACAGAAGGACACCCGGGTCCGGATCGAATTGGCCCGGTCCCAGAGCCTGGCCGCGCGTGCGACGCTCGAAACGACCCGTGCCCAGGTTCTCTCGGCACTGAAAAACCAGTCGACCTTTGCCGGCAACAACGTGATCCGCAAGACCGGTGCCGACCTCCGCGACCTCGCCGGCCAGGTCGACACCCTCGCCCGGCTCTTCGCCACCCAGCCACTCTGGCAACCGCTCGCCCCGGCCACCGACCGCATCGCCCGCACGCTGATCCCGGCCGCCGCCGCCAGGCTCGAACCCGCACTCGAGGCCGCGCTGGCCGACAAGGCCACCCGTCTCGGGCAATCCGACGACGATCTCGCCCAGGTCGTCTCGGCTTTCGATCAACTGCTGGTCGACTTCGATCGGATCGCCACCCTCGAACGGGACCTGCTGGAACTCGATCGGCTGGCCCATCGCACCGCCCGGCTGGCCGACGATGTCGAGGGACTCTCCTCCCTGGCCGGCGACGGGGATGTCGGCGAAACCAAGATCGAGGTCAACCAGCGGCGGGACGAATTCCAACGCCGCAAACAGGACCTGGTGAAACGGCACGATGGACTCGAAAACCAACTCGATGGATTGCTGAAGCGACGTCCCGAGGTGACCGAAGCGGCTCGCCAGGCGCAGCTGGCACGATTGCGGCAACTGGGTCTCCGCGCCCGCGAACTGTCGGCGCCACAGCGAGAATTGGGGACAGAACTGACCGCCGAAACCGAGGCTCCTCCGGCCCGTGAGAAGAAATCCGATGCCCCGCCACCGGATCCCGCGACGACCCCGCTGGGACGCCAGCAGGAACTGGCCCGACAGGCGACCGCGCAGGCCCTGGAAATTGCCGCCCAACTGGGAACCGCCGCCGACGCCGCACGTGATGCCGCCGCCTTCGCACGAGCAGCCGCCGGCACCGCCCGGCAACTCCTGGCAGGCCGCATCCAGCAGGCGAGCGGACAGGCCACCACCACCGCACAACTTGCCGCCACTGCGGCCACGTCACTCGAGAAGGCCACCGAAGCGCAACCCGACCCGGTGCTCATCCGACGGGCTCGCGACCTGGCCAACCGCCAGGCCACTGATGCACGGATGCTGGCAGCCACGGCCAACTCGGCTGCCGGACGTCGCGCCATTCGTACGGTCAGCCAACAGGCCATTTCTGCCGCCACCGACCTGGTCGTGCGCGGACTCGAGGACACCGCGGGCCAGCTGATCGCCCCACCCGTTGAACTGCCCAAGAAGGGAAAGCAGGCCGCCCAAGCCCAGGCCACCGCCCTCTCGGGACGAGAACACATGGACAAGGTTCGCGACGGCCTGGACGCCTCGACGTTCAAACCGGCCGCCACTGCCGCCGATGACGCCGCCGGGCAGCTCGAACAGACCGCACGCCTGGCACTGGCTGCAGGAAACGCCGCGGACCGCCCCGAGACACCCGTGCCCGAACGGGTCGGTGAACAGGTCACCTCGGCGGTCAAACAACTTCAGCAGTCACGGCAAAGCCTCGACCAGACCCGGTTCGATGACCCCAACAAACAGGCCAATCGTCCTGGACAAAAACCCGGCTCCAAGAACGGAAACGCCAAGGGAGGCAAGGGCAAGTCCGCGGGCGGCAAGTCGAACGCCAAGGGTGGGAAATCGGGACAAAAATCCGGCGGCACCCCAAAACCCGGACAAAAAAACGGACAGCTCTCCAAGACCGCCAGCCAGCTCAGAAAAGCGGCCCGTCAACTCGCCCGGGCTGCCAAGAACCTTCAACCCGGACAGGCCGACCCCAACAAGGACGCACCTCCGCCGGGCAACAAGGATCCCAACGCCAAGGACAACAGCGGCAACGCCGGCACCGGATCCTCCATGTCCTCGGAACTCAAACGGCTCGAAGCCGAACTCGCACGTCTCTCGGGGCGATCCTGGGGACGGCTACCCGGAACGCTCAAGACCGAGATCCTCCAGGCGGCCCGTCGAGATCCCAATGGAGACTATGCACAACTGATCCGGTTCTACTTCGAAGAGATCTCCCGCTCGGCACGGCAACGCAGCGATACCCCCACGCCATGACCACCTTCCGAATCCTCTGCCTGACCCTGCTGGCCAGCGGCATCCCGGTTCGCGGTTCCGCCCAGCCGCCGCGCCCCTCCCAGGCATCACCAGCCAACTCAGCCAAAGCCGGTGTCGAGACCCAACGCCGCCAACAGGTCGATCAATCCATCGTCCAGGGCCTCGAATTCCTCTCCAAGCAACAACAACCCTCGGGAGCCTGGTCGGTGGGACGACTGGGAGAATCGACGGCCACGACCTCACTGGCCGTCATGTCGTTCATGGCTGCCGGGCACGTTCCCGGCGAGGGCCCCTATGGAAAACAACTGGAACGGGCCATCCGCTGGGTGGTCGACCACCAGCGTCCCGACGACATGATCGTGCATCGGCGTAGCCACGGCCCAATGTACAGCCACGGGGTCAGTTCGTTGATGCTGGCCGAGGTGGTGGGAATGCTCGAAGACCCACTGGCCACCGACGTCCGCAAGGCGTTGACCCGGGCCATTTCGTTGATCCTCAAGGCCCAGAACGTCGCCAAGGCCGAACACCATGCGGGAGGCTGGAGATATCAGCCGACCAGCACCGACAGTGATCTCAGTGTCAGTGGCTGGCAACTGCTGGCGCTACGCGCCGCCCGAAACGTCGGAGCTGACGTGCCGGTCGAGAACATCGACCGGGCGGTCGATTATGTCCGACGGTGCAGCGTGATGAACAAGCGGGGATTCGCCTACCAGCCCGGTGGAGCTCCCACGCCCACGCGAGCAGGAACCGGGATTCTCGCTCTGGAAATCTGTGGCAAACACCGCAGCGATGAGACGATGGGAGCTGCCGAATACCTGGTGGCCAGGCCGCTGAAGACCACCGATCATTATTTTTATTACGGGGTCTATTACTGCAGTGTCGGAATGTTCAAGGTCGGAGGACGCTACTGGACGCAAACCCGTGACCACCTCGTCCCGATCCTGCTCGGCGCCCAGGATCCCGATGGCAGTTGGAGAGCCCGTCACGGCAGCGAACGCACTCATGGAGCCAACTACGCCACCTGCATGGCGCTCCTCGCACTGGCCGTCGAATACCAGTACCTCCCCATCTACCAGCGGTAAACCTCTCCAGCGGCCCCGGGCACAAGCTTCCTGGACCGCCGACGCCACTTGAATCCCTTCCGGTCTTGCCACAGAATAGCGCCTCGCTGCTCCGGCACCCGCCAGGAACGACTGCACAACAGGACACGCGAATGTCGCTTTTTGATCAGGTCAACACTCTGCAACGTGAATGGACAGACAAGTACGTCCAGGTCGATGGCACGGTTGCCGAACTCAGACGATTCGCCGGCCTGACGGGACAGGTCAAGACGGTCAACATGAGCGGCCAGGCCCTGGTCGAATTCGATGGCTCCGAGGACATCGGCTGGTACGACATCCATCCCAATTTTCTGACCATCGTGGAAGCCAAGCAGGAGGTCGAAACGGCAGCACCAGAGAGTGCCCCCGAGGCTGCCGCAGCTGAAACAGCCGCACCTGCTGCTGCCGCCGAAGCTCCAGCGCCCGCCGCAGCAGTCGACACCAGCAAACTCTCGCCACTGGAACTCGCCAGGATGCAGGACGCTGGCGGAGCAGCACCCGCGCCAGCTGCATCAGCACCCGCCGCCGAGGAAGCCGCACCGGCACCCGCTGCCGAAACACCGGCACCTGCCGCCGCACCAGTCGACACCAGCAACCTCTCACC
>CAZYAZ010000029.1:22751-36906 GCA_964646205.1 uncultured Planctomycetaceae bacterium
CTGCCGAAGCTCCTGCACCGGCAGCACCGGCAGTCGACACCAGCAACCTCTCACCACTGGAACTCGCCAGGATGCAGGACGCCGGTGGAGATGCACCCGCTCCTGCAGCAGCACCCGCTGCCGAGGAAGCCACACCGACACCTGCTGCCGAAGCTCCTGCACCGGCAGCACCGGCAGTCGACACCAGCAACCTCTCACCTCTGGAACTCGCCAGGATGCAGGACGCTGGTGGAGCCGCACCAGCACCAGCTGCAGCAGAGCCAGTTGCGGAAGCTCCTGCGACCGAGGAAGCCGCACCGGCCCCCGCCGCTGAAGAGGCTCCGGCTCCCGAAACGTCATCGTCCCCGAGTGTCGACATCCCCGATGCCGAGGGCCCCGAACGGACTGCAGCCATTATTGCAGCGTGCCGAGCCCAGGACGGCGGCTAGTCGGCACGCCGACCAACTCCAGCTCCCCTCTCCCGGAGTCACCCGCCGTGCGCATTGCCTATCTCGACTGCTCGACCGGTATCAGCGGAGACATGACGCTTGGTGCCCTGATCGACGCCGGTGTTGATGTCGAACTGATCCGATCAGGAATCGACTCCATCGGACTTCAGGACGTGCACCTGGAATGCCAGTCCGTCATCAAGGGCGGATTCCGCGCGACACACGTCAAGGTCGTCCACCCCGAACAGCACGCACACCGCCACCTCGCCGACATCGAAGCATTGCTCGATGGGGCCGACCGGATCACCGAATCACAAAAAGCCCTGGCCCGTGAAATTTTTCTTGCCGTGGCAACCGCCGAAGCCCGGGTCCACGGATCCACGCCCCAGGAAGTGCACTTCCACGAGGTCGGGGCCATCGATTCGATCGTCGACATCGTCGGAGCCGCCATCGGGTTCGACCTGCTCGGTGCCGACGTCGTCGCCTGCAGCCGGATCCCCACCGGACACGGCCAGATCCACATCGACCACGGAATCTGCACGGTTCCCGCACCCGGCACCGCCGAATTGCTCAGGGGAATCCCCCTGGTCGATGTGCCCGTCGACGCCGAGTTGACCACGCCCACCGGAGCCGCGATCGTCAAAACACTGGTCGATCGCTTTGGCCCCTTACCCGAAATGACCATCGAAAACGTGGGTTATGGCGCCGGAACAAAAGACTTCCCGCAACGTGCCAACCTGCTGAGACTTTTTGTCGGCACAGCAGTCGTCTCGCCAGACACGGATCATGTCTGCCTGCTCGAGACCAACCTGGACGACGTCGGCGGCGAGACGATCGGCTACGCGAGAACGCGACTGGCCGAGGCCGGAGCGCTGGATGTCTTCACCGTGGCTGCGCAAATGAAGAAGGACCGGCCCGGTGTCCTGCTTTCGGTGATCTGCCGCCCCGAGGATCGTGAGGCGATGGAATCGATCATCTTCGACGAAACCGGCACCTTCGGCATCCGCCGACACTCGATCGAACGCTCGGTACGACTCCGGGAGGCCATCTCGGTCGACACCCCCTGGGGCACCGTGGCCGGAAAACGAGGATGGAGACAAGGCGGAGGGGACGTGTTCACCCCCGAGTTCGAAGACTGCGCCCGCGTGGCCGGTGATGCAGGGGTCCCATTGCGAGACGTGTACCGAGCCGCGGTTGCCGGCTTCTCTCCGGCTGACACCAGTTCGACCGCACCACCCGCGCACGATCACTCGCACGATCACTCGCACGATCACTCGCACGATCACGATCACGATCACGATCACGATCACGATCACGACCACGATCACGATCACGACGAGTAACCGCAGCTCGGCTGATTATGCCGACATCAGCGAGGCGACCGGATCAGCTTCGATCAGAGGCATGGTCGATCCATCCTCAATCGAGAGATCCAATTGCGGGTCGATCCCCAGGTGGCGATAAACCGTCGCCGTCAGGTCGGCCGGATCCACGGGGTTGTCGACAACACTAGCGGCATTTTTGTCGGTCGCACCAATCACCTGGCCACCCGGCACAGCCCCTCCGGCCAACAGGCCCGACCATGCTCCGGTCCAGTGATCCCGTCCACCTCCGGGGTTGAGCCGGGGTGTCCTTCCGAACTCGCCGGTGGCCACCACCAGGGTGTCCTCCCAGAGTCCGTGGCTCTCCAGATCGTCCAACAGCGCTGCGGTGGCCTGGTCAAACTGTGGGCAGAGAACGTCTCGATAATCAAACAGGGTCCCGGGAGCCGCCGCACCCGCAGCATGAGCGTCCCATGTGACCTGGCCATGAAGCCGGTCGAAAAGATTGACCGTGACAACAGCCACGCCACGTTGCACCATCTGGCGTGCCCGACAGCAAAGTTGTCCAAAACGCGTGTCGCCATAGGCCCGCCGGGTGGTTTCCGATTCACTGGCGAACACATCGGTTTCGAGCCCCGGCAGCGCGGTCGACGAACCGGCTCCCTGCGTCGCGGCGAACACGTCGGGCACCTGCCCATCGATCTCGGTCGGTTCGTAGTCCGATCCAAGAAACGCCGCTCCCTGGCCTCGTCCCACTTTCACGCCGGTGGCATCAATCCGTCGCGGCAAGATCACGGCCGCGGGAACGGGTCGATCGGGACCCAGCACACGAGCCGTCACCGAACCGAACGACGGGAACTCCTGGCCACCGCTCGCCAGTCGACCGGTCTGCAACAACTGGAGACCGGTTTCGTGTATCGGGGTGGCCGAATGGTTCAAAGACCGGACGACCGAGAACCGCTCGGCCCGCTCGGCCAGTTTCGGCAATCCCTCGGAGAACGCCAGGCCGGGCACGCTGGTCGAGATCGCCTTCAGGGGACCTCGAATCCCACTGGCTGCCTCGGGCTTGGGATCAAATGTTTCCAGTTGGCTCGCCCCGCCGCTCATCAGCAACAGGATCACGCTGCGGCCTTCGGCACCGCCACGCCTGGCCAACGCCGCCCGTTCAGCGGCCGACAGGCTGACCACGCTCAGCCCGCCCACTCGTAGAAAATCTCGTCGCGAAACCACCGGTCGGATCTCCTCACCGAACAGTCGTCCAAAAAATCGCCCGGGCCCATGCGCCGGATCGTGTCCATGACCCACCGAGAACATCACGTCCCCCCTAGCCCCTCCTCCCGGGACCGTTTCACTCACTCTTTCAATTGTCAGATCGCAGTCACACCGTTCGAGCCAGCGGCCTTTCGGCCAACCGATCCGAACGTCCCAGCCCGGTCAGTCTCGACCCACGAGACCAACCGTTCTTCCGTTACTGTACCGTGACACGACCAAGCTTCAAGCTCTCTCTCCCACAACTGGCCAAAGATCTTCCTCACCGGTGGCATCCCCCACCCCCCGCGTCGTATAACTCTCTGCTCCCGACAACAACCTCCCGACCGATTCGCAACGCCCATGATCCTCGATCTTTTCCAACTCACCGGTCGCACCGCGTTGGTCACCGGAGCCCGTCGCGGACTCGGCCAGGGCATCGCCGTCGGACTGGCCGAAGCCGGAGCCGACATCGCCTGCGTGTCGCGCAGCGGTGACGCCGATACAACTCGCGAACGGGTCGAAGCGGCCGGAAGACGATTTCTCGACATCCAGGTCGATCTCGCCGATCCCGAGTCCCGGGTCGGACTGGTCGATCGTGTCAACGAGGAACTGGGTCCGGTCGACATCCTGGTCAACAACGCCGGAGGCGGGGGACGCGAACCTGCCGAAACGTTTCCAATGGAAATCTGGCGACGGCAACTGGAGGTTCACCTGACGGCCTCCTTCGACCTCTCGCAACAGGCCGCCGATGGGATGCTGGAACGGGGTCGCGGCAAGATCATCAACATCGGCTCGGTGATGACCTTCCAGGGTGGAGTCGACATCCCGGCCTACGCCGCGGCCAAGCACGCGATCGCCGGAATGACCCGCTCGCTGGCCGGTTCGTGGGCCGGACGCGGCATCAACATCAACTGCATCTGCCCCGGCTACTTCGACACCGATCTCCCCGCCGTGCTCAAGGAAGACCCCGTCCGCGCTCCCCAGATCCTCTCGAGAATTCCCATGGGACGCTGGGGACAGCCCGAGGAACTGGCCGGACTGGCCGTGTTCCTGGCCTCCGACGCCTCCAACTACATGCACGGCAGCGTGATCCCCATCGATGGCGGCTGGCTGTCCGGCTGATTGCCGCCGCGAATCGGAGCACCACAAGTATGTCCATCACCCGTCGCGACCTGTTGGCCGCGGTGCCCGCTTCACTGCTGGCCGCCCCGGACATCCTGGCCCAGCCAAAGCCCGCGGCCGGACGTGCCAACGATGCCATCGGCCGGTCTGCCGGTCGGGCCCGACTGGCGATGCTCTTTGCCGGTTCCAGTCGACAGGACGGCCTCGACTGGCAACAGGAGTTTCGCCACACGCTCCAGCGTTTGCTCGGCCCCAGCCGTCCGCCCGAACAACTCAGCGTGACGCAGGAATCCCGGGTCAAGCTGTCCGATCACACCCGCTACGAACTGTTGCTGGAATCGCCCGGGCTGGACAGTGTCCCGGTCTACCTGCTGGTCCCCGGCGACTGGAAACCCGGCCAGAAGCGTCCCGGTGTCCTGGCCGTCCACGGCCACGGCGATCACGGCCACCACCCGGTCGCGGGGCGGAGCGATCTCGAGGGCGTCACCGCCGCCATCAAGAAGGCCAACTACAACTACGGCCTGCAATTTGTCCGCCGCGGTTACGTGGTCGCGGCCCCCTGCATGATCCCCTTCGGCCGCCGTGTCGACAAAAAGAAATACGGTGGCACCGATCCGTGCGCGACCACGTTCGTCCGCATGCAGGCCCTGGGCCAACTCTCACTGACGGCCAATCTTCGTGACCTCCGCTGGTCGCTGGACCTGCTGGAGAACCGCCCCGAGGTCGACGGCTCGCGACTGGGCTGCGCCGGGCTGTCCTACGGCGGCCGGATGACCATGATGGTTTCGGCCATCGATCGTCGCATCAAGGTGGCCGCCATCAGTGGAGCACTCAACCTGCTGCAGGAACGCATCCAGGGACGATACAGTTGCGGCTCGCAGATCATCCCCGGCCTGCTCGAATACGGCGATTACTCGGAAATCGGATCGCTGATCGCTCCACGACCATGCGTCTGGGAAACCGGTTCCACCGACGGGTTGATCGTCAAGAAGTGGGACGAGGTGTTCCGGGGCCGGTTGCGAAAAATCTACAAGGCCCTGGGAGCCAGCAAGAGCCTGCTGTTTGACCGCTTCGAGGGAGGCCACCGCTGGAACGGCCAGGTGGCCTACCCGCTCTTCGACAAGGTCCTGCGGGGCTGACCGATCGTCGCCCGGGCCTCCGCGCCCCGGTTCAACGGCCGCACCACCCGACACCAGCCCACCCCCGGACGAGCGGCCACGTCGGCCGCCACCGATTCGGCAACAGCCGTGTCGGGAACCAGCATCCAGATGGTCGGTCCCCACGACGACTGGCCGACCCCGCGAATGCCCGCTCCCCGGGCCCATTCGACCAGCGACGCCATCTGCGCGTCGACATAACAGCCCCCCTGCACCGCCGCGAACGACTCGCCCACCAGCCGCCCGAATTCATACAGGCCGTCACCGGCTTCATCGATGTCGGCCTCCCGCAGTGCCGGAAGCACCCGTTGCAGCAACAGGCCAGTCAGCACAGCGGTCGTCTCGCTGGACACACCACCACATCGGACAAACGCCTCTCGCTCGGCCTCGCCGGACAACCCCTCGCCGGTCTCTGGGCCCGCCAGCACGATCCGCCAACTCTCGGGCACATCAACCCGGGCCACCAGTGGCGCGATGTCGGTCTCGTTGCGGCCCCCGGCATCGACAAGAAACCCACCCTGGTCGAATCCATGGATGCCGATCCCCGACCGCCGTCCCCGTCCAACACGTTCGGCCAGTTCCACTGACGACGGAGCCAGGTCGTGCAATCCGGCCACCGCCCGCGCGACGGCCAGCGCCAGTTGTGTCCCTGAACCCAGCCCCGAGTGAGGCGGGATCGTGCGTGCGAGTTCAATCCGGCAACCCGGCAGGTTTGTGTTCACTGCACGCGCCGCAGCCAGCCAGTCACCCACCCGACTGATGTCGGCATCACTGACCGCCTCGGACTCGCCCGACGGTTCCGTCTCCACACTATCGGAATCACCTGGGGCGGCCCGCAGCCAGACCCCGGGTTCCTCGATCATCATCCCGGCCCCACCAAACTGCCGACCACCTTCCTGGGAAGATCGTCCATGGGCCAAAAGCCCGAAATGCAATCGCGATCCGGTGGTGACCGAAAAGGCCTCGGGTCGTCCCAGTGCCTCGGCCAGGTAGTCCTCGAGCAACCCAAAGGCCTGCCGCTCGGTGGGCCCGGCCGTCTTGTCGACCACCACGGCCAGTTCGGCGAATTGTCGTTTCAGGTCCGCGGGCGGCAGCAGGTGCACACGCGTGACCAGGATGGCCGCCTCGAGCACGGCATGCCGAGCACGGTGCAATCCAAAGTAATCACGGATGCGACCCGAACGAACGATCCGTGCCGTCAACGTGGTTCGCTCACTGCTGGTATCAGCGTCTTCAATACGGAACTCGTACCACCGGCAAGCACCGGCAACGACCTGTCCGGCCACGTCCTCGGCCGGAAACATCTCGGGCAACGGATCAACCGTACCGATCGCAGCCCGGGCCAGCAGCAACACGTCATCGGTAACGTGAAAGACCCCCTCGGGGTGTTCCATCAGGTTGGCAAAGGTGGTGGACGTCTGGAACGGCCGCAGGATCAGTGTCGACATGTCCTGGTCAACGATCGGCCCCATCGGCGCAAGATTGACCAGCCCATCGCCAGAAACAGTCGTCACCAGTCCTTCCAGGATCATCTCGTCAGGTTAGCACTCACCCGACGATGTCACCACGGGGAGGCCCCAACGGCCTCTATCGGTTGATGCCGATGTAGAAGCTGAAGACCCGCTCGTTGTCGAGGTCCTGCTTGATCACCGGGATGCCCCAGTCGACGGCAATCGGAACCGGCCCCATCGCCGGGATCGTGACCCGCAGGCCCGCCCCCAGCGTCAGCCGGAAGTCGTCCATCGCCACGTCGTTCTCGACCGTACCGAAATCGCTGAACACAACAGCCGAGACCATCTCGTCGGCCGTCACCGGGAACTGGTACTGAACGCTACCCAGTGCCATCCACGAACCACCGACGCCGGTGCCGGGGAAACCCGCCTCCCGCGGTGTCACACCACGAAAATCGAAGCCCCGAAAACTCTGGTATCCACCGGCAAAGAACCGCTCGTAAATCGGCGTGTCGTCGCCGGTCCAACCCACCTGCCCCGACAGTGACAAGACCTGCCGGCCCTGTCCGTCCGGCCGCTCGTGCAAGGTGAAGTACTGCTTGGCATCACCGCGAATCTGGGGATACGAGAAGTCACCAAAGGCCTGCTCGTAACTGGCCTGGACGAAATGCCCCTCGGTCGGAATGAACGCGTTGTCCCGGGTGTCGTGAGTCACAGCCACCTTGCCGGTCGTGAACCATGTTTCCCCAAGAGCTCGCAACAACAGGTCCGGTGTCGGGACGTCGGGATTCTCGAGCTCGACCTGTTCAAGCCGCAACGTGCCGGCCAACGACCATTCGCGCGTGAGTTGCCGACCGACCGTGATCCGTCCACCCGTGCGGTGTTCATCCCAGTCGTAGAAGAATCGCTGGTAATAGAAGCCGGCCAGGCTGAGACTGAAATCGGTGTCCATGAAATAGGGATCCGACCAGTTGAACAGGTACCGGCTGAAGTAGTAACCGGGCATCGCCTCGATACGGAATCGCTGGCCACCACCGCGGAAGGCCGTCCCGTCGCCAATATCTTGCAAGCTCGTGGGAAGCCGCAGCAGGTCGAAGTTGTTCTCGTCGAGCACGATCGAGCCAATCAGGCCCGAGTCGCTGTTCACCCCGGCCCCGAACATCAATCGACCGGTCCGTGCCTCGGTGACATCCACGTCGATATCGAGCAGGCCGTAGTTGGGATCGGTCAGGGCGCGGCCGAGCGATCCGAAGGGATCACCCAACGGTGAGTTCTCGAGAATCGGGTTGAACGGCTGTGCAGCGGGATTCGGCGACGGATTCTGGCCCCGGGCGATTGGCGGCGCATCACCGGTCAGAACATCGGTGAGCAGTCGATGTGACGTCTGCAACAGGGTCCGTGTGGACGCCGTGAGTGACGAATTCGACTCGGTCCGTTGTACGAACTGGGGTGAGGGAGACTGGCCGGGTCCCGTGTTCTCGTGGCCCGTCGAGGGAATCAACCCTGAGAGAGGGTTGGCCTGAATCTTTCTGGGCACCAGTTCCTCGGGTTCAAGCGGTCGGACCCGGATTTTCGGGCCGCGAATCGCGCCCCTTTCGAAAATCATCCCCGCCAGCCGTCGCTCGCTGCGATTGATCAGCTTCGGATTGGCCAGCTCGCCAGGTTGGAACAGCAGCCGGTTCAGAACGACAGTTTCCTTGGTGTGTGGGTAATCACCGTGGAAATGCACATCGATCGGGCCGAACAGGTACGGACGGTCCTCGTCGATGTCGTAGATCACATCGACCATGGCGGGCGCGTTGTCGTCAAACCGTGTCAGTGGATCAACCCGGGCAAACAACCGACCCAGTTGACCATACATCTCCTTCATCCGCCGAACGTCGGCCGCCAGGTACCGCTGGTTGAACGACTGGCCCGTTGTCAGCGCCATGTCGGTCTCCAGTTGCTTTTTCGTGTACACCTTGTTGCCCCGCAGCGTGACGCTGCGAACGGTGTACTGCCGCCCCTCATCGATCTTGTATTCGACCGTCAGGTTGGCGTCGCCCAGGCGAAACGGGTTGTAGAGCACGTCACCGGTCAGCACGCGGTGCGTGATCTTGACGTCGAAGAAACCCAGCCCACGGTAATAGGTGGTCAAGCCCTGCTTGTCCTGGGGAATCGTCTTGGGGTCGAACTTTCCGCCAAACAGGTCGATCCCCAGCAAGGCCGTCTTGGTCGTGAGCTTGGTCTTGAGAATCCCCGCGGTGGCGTATTCGTAGTTGTTGCCGATGAAAGTGACACTGGCCACGACGACTTTCTGGCCCTCTTCGATTGCGAACACCACGTCACGGTCGCCACGTTTGCCACCGGTGATGAGCCGGACCTTGGCAAACGGAAAACCCTTTTCACGGTAGAGTTCATCAATCCGTCGCAGCGCCTCGCGATTGGTACTGATATCAAAGGGACTGCCGGCCCTCAGACCAATCGCCTCGAAGAGGTCATCATTGTCGAGCCGCTTGTTTCCCTCGAAGCGAATCGCACGGATCATCGGTCGCTCGACGACCCGAAAAACGAGTATCCGTCCAGCGGGATTGCCGGGATCGGGTCGGTAGATCGGTTCGACGCTGAAGAACCAACGGGTGGCAAACAGGCGTCGCACATCGTCACGAACCTGGGCCTCGGTCACCGTGCGGCCAGCCTGGACACGCAACAGGTTGCGGATATCGCGTTCGGTGATCGAATCATTTCCTTCGATATGCACATGCGTGACCGAAGAACCACTGGCCGTGGAGATCTCCTCGATGGGCTTGGCAGCCGTCTCTGGTTCGGGAGTCGCCAAAAGACGTGGACGTGATGTCGCCTCGGGAGACTGGCCACGCACGATCGGACCACCCTGGCACCCCACCGCAACGATCGTTGAAACGATCAGGATCCCGGCCACAACTTTCCGGCGCAGGAACCGATCACAAAAGAGGACCGCCATGGCGGATCTCACGGAGTAGGATCTGAAGGGGAGACGAGCGAGAAAACTCGAGGGAGCCGCGTATGTAGTGGATCTACCCGGGTGCGACAACCCGAATTTTCCACTCCCAATCCCCGATCGTTCACTTCTCCAGCGATTCGCCGATCCGGTAAATCGCCTCGGTATCCAGGACCCCATCGTTGGCCACGAACAGCCTCTTCAGAGCGGCCGTGTGGATCTTCATCTTGGTCCCTCCGACCCCGATCGCTCCGTATCGAACCACTCCACCCGACTCGGCCGCCTTGTCGGTCATCTCGACCCCCTCGATCCCCAACGGCGGCACCGCGTTGAGATCGATTGCCACCTGCAGGTCGGACGCGGCCAGTGTTTCGGCCGAAATCAACTGAACACCAGTGGCTCCGGCGGCAATCACCGTTGCAGCTCCAGCCAGTGCTGCAGCCACGCTGTCCGAATCGCCCGTCGCAACCGGCTGCAGTTCCGCCCCTTCAACTCGAGTGGCGATCGATTCACACGTCGCCGCAGCTCGCTCGAGACTCCGACTACCCACGCGGACACTGGCACCCTCCAGTGCCAGCAATTCGGCGGCCCGCTGACCGACCGGCCCAGTCCCACCCAACACGACCGCCACCGATCCGGCCAACGTCACGTGCCGCCGCGCCCGCAACACGGCAGCAGCAGCCGTCGTATTGGATCCATTGGAATCCATCATCACCGACACCCGCATCGGGCCGAAAAACGCCTCCTGGACCGCGGCGAAGACCTGTTCACCGGCGGCAACATCGCTGCCACCGACAAAAATCGCCGTGCTCGACAGATCGTGGACACCCCGGGTGAAGATCGCCCCGTGTACCAAAGACTCGACCGTCTCCGGTGTCACTCCACCATAGGCGAACAACTGCTCGACTCCCGAATCGACAGCCACCACCCGGTCAAAAACACTTGGCTGCACGTCAGTATCGAATTGCACGAGGATCGACTTCATCGGCCCGATCTCCCAACACAGAAAAACACGCCCGATTCCCTCTCGATGAGAGAACCGGGCGGTAATTTGACGCTCTTCTTACAGCAGCGCCGCAGCGAATCACTCGCCGCCTTCGCCACCGTCATCGCCACCGTCATCGCCAGCATCCAACTGAGATGCTTCAAACGGATGGACGGCGGTGTCCCGCTCGGAGATCACCTGGTCGGCGCCGGGCTCGTTGGCCATGGCACGCTCGATCGAGAGCTTGGTGGCCTCGTAGTTGTACTGCTCGATCTTCGCGTTGTCCTCGGCCAGCCAGTGGATGAAGACACCACAGACGATGACCAGGTCGTCGGCCTGTTCGGCCGGAATCGTTCCCTCGGCCAGGCAATCGGCCACGGCCTTGGCGACACCCTTCTGGGCCGGTCCGAACATCTGCACGGCCTGTCCGGCTCCCTTGATGGTGACCTTGCTGATCATCACCGTCGCGGGCTTCACGGCCAGGTTCGGGGTCAGCACGGCCAGCAGGTTGCTGTGGCCAGCCGACTGACGTGCCAGTGCATTGGCAAAAGCCGTTCCGACCGGACCGCCCTTGTCACCGATCAGCAGGTCGATATGGGCAACTTCATTCCCTTCGCCCACCAGGGCTTCACCAACAAACATTGACATCTGGGTTGTCTCCTCGACAGGTGTGACTCATTGCGGGTTGGGGAGTAAGCCCCCCCTGAAATCCCGTTCCACGTTATCCTCAATGGCTCGTGATACCACGTCGCCACCGGGATTTCCAGCACGCGCCCCTTCGCCAATGCCCCCTCCAACTCTCCAAACCGCCCCAGCACGACCAGATCGGTCCTCGCCACCACTGGTACTTGTCGGAGCCAGCACCCGCGCCGCGGCATGGTCAGCGATTCGAGCCGGTTGGCGGCCTCTCTGCGCCGACCTGTTTGCCGACAGTGATCTACTGAAAGTTGCCACAGCGATCGCCGTCAACGATTACCCCACCGGGCTGATCGATGCAGTATCGACGCTCACCAATGATCTCTCCAACTCGAGCTGCCCGCGAATCTACACCGGGGCAATGGAGAATCATCCGGATGTACTGGACAGCCTGGCCACCGGCGGCCCCCTGTTGGGCAATTCGTCGGAGGTACTCAACCTGGTCAGAGATCCACACTGGGTCTCCCGCGTGTGCCAGGCGGCGAACCTGTCCTGCCCGGAAGTTCGGAATGGACACGACATCCCCGAAGCCGGTGGTGAATGGATGCTGCGTCATCTCAAGAGTGCCGGAGGGTCCGGTGTATCGGAGTGGAATGCATCGACAGGACCACCCGGTCGGGATGTCGTCTTCCAGCAGTGGATCCCCGGCCTGGCGGCCTCAGCGATCTGCCTGGGCAACCGATCCTCAGCGTCCGTACTGGGGATTACCGAGCAACTCGTCGGTGAAACGTGGCTGCATGCACCCCGCTGGTCATGGTGCGGCTCGATCGGCCCGCTGGCTCTGCCCCCCTCCCTCAACGACCAGGTCGCCCGATTGGCCGACGTGCTGGCTTCGGAATCGGGCCTGGCGGGTCTGTTCGGAATCGACCTGGTCCTGGACAAGGAGTCGGCATGGCCGATTGAGATCAATCCGCGGTACACGGGGTCAGCCGAGGTGATCGAGATGGCTTCTGGCCGATCCATGATCGGCAGACATCTTGAAGCATTCGGTGAATCGCCGGTTGCCTCGATGAGTGATCACACCACCGGGACGGTCCATGGCAAGGCCGTGTTGTATGCGCCCCGAGCCATGCAGGCCTCGGGATTGCCCGAATGTGGCCCGGCGTGGCGGTTGGCAGACGTTCCTCAGCCCGGGCAATTGATCGACCAGGGACGACCGATCTGCACGGTACTGGCAACCTCCGGAAGCATCGAAGACTGTCGAAACGTCCTGGAGCAGGCCGCTGGACACCTGTATCAAGAATTGGCCGACAGTGAATAACCCGGCTTGTTGAACGCCTCAACCTTCGGAGGTACGATCACAGGACGCTAATTCCCATCCCACTGATCGACTTGGGCTGACTGACAGCCCCTTGCGGAGACCGATGACCAAGCCGACCGATATCCGGATCGTCGAAGCCACCTGCGACTTCGAAGCCGTCGCCTTCCGGACCCCGCTGAAATTTGGAGGACGGGTCACAGAGAACACGACGCTGATCAACGTCGAGGTGACCGTCGAGAACAAGGGTGGTGATTACGCCACGGGGTTTGGCAGCATGCCCCTGGGCAATATCTGGGCCTGGCCCTCCGGATCGGTCTCACCCGATGCCGCCGAGGCGGCGATGAGCGAATTTGCCGAGCGGGTCGTGTCGCTGGTGGAAAGCTACCCCGAGTACGGTCACCCGCTGGACATCATGTTTGGACTGTCGGCCGAATACCATCACCTCGGCCGTGCCATCGCACAGCAACAGGGGCTCGACGAGGCGATCCCCGAGTTGGCTCAACTGGTCGCCGCCAGCCCCGCGGACGCCGCCGTCCACGATGCGTTTGGGCGTATCAACAATATCAATTCCTTCGATGCCCTCTCGGCCGACTTCATGGCCCACGACCTCGCCGAGTACCTCGACGAGCAGTTCGCCGACGAATACCTCGACACCTACACCCTCCGCGAGCCCAAGCCCACGCTGCCGCTGTATCACCTCGTCGGAGCTCTCGACCCGCTGACCGATGCCGACATCGAAACGCGCATCGCCGATGGACTGCCCGAGACGTTGCCCGAGTGGATCGCCGCCGACGGCCTGACCCACCTGAAGATCAAGCTCAACGGTGACGATCTCGACTGGGATGTCGCCCGTGTATTGGCCATCGAGGCGGTGTCGGCCGAGGCCCAGGCGGCCCGGGGCTGCCCGGAATGGTGGTACTCGACCGACTTCAACGAGAAATGCGAAAACGTCGAGTATGTGCTCGAGTTCCTGGCGAAGGTCCGTGAGGGATCTTCCTCGGCCTGGGACCGGATCCAGTACATCGAACAGCCCACCAGCCGTGACCTGGAGGCCCACCCCGACGTCAAGATGCACGAGGCAGCCGCGATCAAGCCGGTGGTGATCGACGAAGCGCTCGTCGACTACGACTCGCTGTTGCTGTGCCGTGAGCAGGGCTACAGCGGCGTCGCTCTGAAAGCCTGCAAGGGACAGACCGATTCCCTGTTGCTGGCCGCCGCCGCGCAGAAGTTCGACATGTTTCTGTGTGTCCAGGACCTGACCTGCCCGGGAGCCAGTTTCCTGCACTCGGCCAGCCTCGCCGCTCGCATCCCCGGTGTGCAGGCGATCGAGGGGAACGGGCGGCAGTACTGTCCCGCCCCCAACCGCACGTGGGCCAAGCAGTTCCCGGGAATGTTCGAGATCACCGACGGCACGGTGGCCACCTCGGAACTCGGCGGGGTCGGGCTGGGCTTCTAGCCGCTCAGGACCAACCACCACGTCGTCGCATCTGCCAGCCGGAGAAATTCTGGTAGGCAAACAGGCC
>CAZYAZ010000029.1:37006-64846 GCA_964646205.1 uncultured Planctomycetaceae bacterium
CCCAGAAAATCGGATGCACACGGACCGGGATCGGCCCGACACGAAACCGGAGGTCAAACTGGGTTTCGGGAATTCTACCGAACATTGTCGCGCCGGGTCCGCAGGACTGGTTGAACCGAGAACATCACCAAGCGGCCAAAGGGTAGTCGACACTCCAAAAAGTGGCAAACCGGACTGAAAACGACGACCTCGTCGACCATTGCGATTCCCCTCCCCCGCCGGTATCAAGGGGACACACCGCCGGTGCAACAGGTCGCCACCACGCGGTGCAGGAAGGAACCGTTTTCCACAATGCCACGAATCCAGCAACTCGACGACCGGATCGTCAACAAGATCGCCGCCGGCGAGGTGATCGAGCGGCCGGCGAGCGTGGTCAAGGAACTGCTGGAGAACAGCGTCGATGCCCTGGCGACCCGGGTTGATGTCGAGATCGAAGAGGGAGGCAGCCAGCGGATCCGGATCGTCGACAACGGAGAAGGAATCCACCCCGACGACATCCTGCTGGCCGTCACGGCACACGCCACCAGCAAGATCCGCACGGCCGAGGATCTGTTTGGCGTCCACACGATGGGATTCCGGGGCGAAGCACTGGCCTCGATCGCCGAGGTCAGCCGATTCGTCGTCCGCAGTCGCACCGCCGAGGCAATCGCCGGAACCGAATTGATCGTCGACTACGGCGACGTCGGGTCACCGCAACCGGCCGCCGGGCCACCCGGCACGTCGTTCGACATCACCGGCCTGTTCGCCAACACCCCGGTTCGCCGCAAGTTTCTCAAGCGACCGGCCACCGAATTTGGCCACATCGCCGAACAATTCACCCGGGTGGCACTGGCCCATCCACGACTGCACATGACACTGTCGCACAATGACCGCGACGTTTTCGACCTGCCACCCACCGACCGACTGATTGATCGCCTCGAGTTGTTCCACGGCAGCGAGTTGACCGAGAAGTTGATCTGGGTCGAGAACGAGACGGGAGACTGCCGCGTCTGGGGCTACGTGGGACATCCCAGCCAGACCAAGTCCAGCCGCAAGGGACAGTACCTGTTCCTCAACGGCCGCCCGATCGCCGACAGGTCACTCAGCCACGCGCTGACCGAGGCCTACCGTGGCCTGGTCATGGTCGGCCGCCAGCCCATCGCCTACCTGTTCCTGGAAATGCCCCCCGAACTCGCCGACGTGAACGTGCACCCCACCAAGGCGGAGGTTCGTTTCCAGGACAGCCAGCAACACTATCGCCTGCTGCTCTCGACCATCCGTACCACCTTCCTGGGCTTGCCGCTGGAAACCGCCCTGAGGGTCGACCCGACGGTGGCGGCCCAGCCCGGTGCCGCCCCTGGCCCGCACCAGCAACGGCTCTCGATCTCGCCACCGCAAGGTGGTGCGAACCCCTCGACCTTCAACTGGGCCACGCGATCACCCACGACCCCGACCACGCTTCCGACTCCCGATGGTCCGGGCACGTTCTTGCCTCAACCGGGCGAAGATGTCTCGACTGCGACCACAGGTCCGGTGGTGGCCCATCATGAGTCGGATCGGCCTGTGACCACCGGCGGCGGAATCCGTGGAATCCAGGTCCATGACTGTTACCTGTTGATCGAGACCCCGGATGGGGTGGCGGTGGTCGATCAACACGCACTTCACGAACGGGTGCTGTACGAACATTTCAAGCAACGGGTTCTCGACGGTGACGTCGAGCAACAGAAGCTGCTCGTGCCCGAGACAGTCGAATTGTCCTCTCGCGAGGCGGCGACGGTGGCCGAATCTTCCGAATTGCTGGCATCATTGGGGTTCGTCATCGAGGCGTTCGGGACCAACACCGTGCTGGTCCAGGCCTACCCGGCCATGCTCCGTCGTCCGGACTTCCCCGAACTCCTTCGGGATCTGTCCGAAACACTCGAACGACCCGGCCAACAGCCCGACCGGCGCGATATACTCGAGTCACTGTTGCAGATGATGTCGTGCAAGGCGGCAGTCAAGGCCGGACACCGGCTCTCGTCCGAGGAGATGGCCAGCTTACTGGAACAAAGTCACCTGATTGATGATGCTCACCATTGCCCGCACGGACGCCCCACGGCACTGGTTCTCAGTCGAACCGAACTCGACCGCCAGTTCGGTCGGTTGGGATAACTCGGACACCCTGGACGATTCGGAAAAGCGATGATCTGTGTCAGTATCGGCCGCACCCGACACAAGATGGTGCTGGCCGAACACCGAGCCCTGGCCGAGCGTGGAGCAGAACTGGTCGAACTGCGTCTGGATTGGCTGTCGCATGTGCCGGACGTCAACCGGCTGATCGCCGACCGTCCCACCCCGGTCGTCATTACCTGCCGCCGCCGTGCCGACAAGGGCCGCTGGAGCGGTTCCGAAGAACAGCGACAGACGGCGCTGAGGTCGGCCATCGTCGGCGGGGCCGACTACGTCGACATCGAGGACGACATCGCCAAGTCGGTCCCGCGTTACGGCGAGACCCGCCGAATCGTCTCGCACCACAACTTCGACGAGACTCCCGACGATCTCGAGGAAATCCACAAGCGGATGTGCGACCTCGACCCCGACATCGTCAAGCTGGTCACCATGGCCAACAAGCCCGAGGACTCGGTGCGACTGCTCAAGCTGGTCAGTTCGTCGGAAATCCCCACGATTGGTTTTTGCATGGGCGAACTGGGACTGACCAGCCGGCTGCTGTGTGGAAAGTACGGCTCGCCGTTCACCTACGCCACCTTTTCCAGCGAGCGAACACTGGCTCCCGGTCAGTTGTCCTTCAAGGAGATGACCGAGACCTACCACTTTGACCGTGTCGGGCCCGACACCCGGGTCTTCGGCGTGCTGGGCGACCCGCTCGCCCACAGCCTCAGTCCCCTGATCCACAATGCCGCTTTCGATGCCGATGGGATCGACGCCGTCTACCTGCCATTCCGCGTCCCCGCCCACGGCTTGATGAAAAGCCTGGCCGAGTTCGAATGGCTCGGGATTGACGGGTACAGCGTCACGATCCCGCACAAGGAGACCATCCTCGAACTTGCCGCCGCAAACGACTCGACTGTCGAGCAACTCGGTGCGGCCAACACGTTGTGCCGCGTCGGCGACCAGGGCTGGACGGCGTCAAACACTGACCTGCCGGCCGCAATCACCACGCTGAAA
Source organism: uncultured Planctomycetaceae bacterium (assembly GCA_964646205.1). Lineage (GTDB taxonomy): Bacteria > Planctomycetota > Planctomycetia > Planctomycetales > Planctomycetaceae > UBA8437. The sequence continues at coordinate 40,151 of CAZYAZ010000029.1, forward strand.
GTGGCCCTGGAAGCCGATTCTCCACCCAGGTCACTGCAGGGAGCCAAGTGCCTGGTCCTGGGTGCCGGTGGAGCCGCAAGAGCTATCGCGGGTGGACTGGTCGAGGCGGGTGCCGTGGTGACCGTCACCGGACGAACCCGGCCACGCGCCAACGCCCTGGCCGTCGGCCTGGGATGCCAGGAAACCGGATGGGAAAACCGCGGTGCCCAGTTCGCCGATGTGCTGATCAATTGCACACCCGTCGGCATGCATCCGAATCTCGACGAATCACCCTTTCAGCCTCAATGGCTCGGGGAAAACACACTGGTCTTTGACACCGTCTACAATCCCGAGAACACCCTGCTGATCAAGCAGGCTCGCGATCGTGGCTGCCCGACGGTCAGTGGCATCGAGATGTTCATCCGCCAGGCAGCCCTGCAGTACGAACAGTTCACCGGGAAACCAGCACCGCTGGAAGTGATGAGAGAGACCTTGAGACGAGGCATCTCGGCGGTCCGCTGACACAGTTTCCTGCTCCCCAATTCCACCCTCGAATCCGGACCCCGCCACGATGCGTGTCGTCCTGATCGGATACCGCGGCAGCGGCAAGAGTGCCGTGGGAAAAACCATGGCCCATCAACTGGGCCTGGCGTTTGTCGATGCGGACATGGAAATCGAAAACCGGGCCGGTCGGTCCATCTCCACGATCTTCGCCGAAGGCGGCGAGAAGGAATTCCGGCGTCTCGAGAGAGAGGTGATCGCCGAATTGTCCAACGGCGACGCGGTGATCATTGCCGCCGGTGGCGGCGCGGTGCTCGACCCCGAAACACGAATGCAGTGGAAACAAGCCGGCACCACGGTGATCTGGCTGACGGCGACTCCCGAGGAACTCGCGCACAGGATTGCCGCCGACACGACCACAGGTGACCGACGTCCCGCACTGACAAGTGACGGCGTGCTCGAAGAAATCACCACGGTGCTGGCCCAGCGACTGGACCTCTACCGCGACTGCCAGACATTGACGATCGACACCACCGGACGGACGATCGAGGAAGTGGCCGCGGCAGGTGTCGACGCGGTCAACAGCGACACTGGTTCCGGAGAGACGTGATCGTGGTGCCCGGTGGTTTACCAACCTGGTTTGCGCTGCTCTCGGTCTTCCTGCTGGGAAGCATCATCGGCAGTTTCCTGAACGTCTGCGTCCACCGACTGCCCGACCACGATTCGATCCTCGGCGGGTGGAAGGGCCTGTTCCATCCCCCGTCGCGATGCCCGCGGTGTTTCCACCCGATCCGGCTGTTGGACAACATCCCGGTGGTCGGCTGGTTGAAATTGCACGGCCGCTGCCGTCACTGCCACCGGTCGATCTCGCCGCGGTATCCGCTGGTCGAATTTTTCAACGGGTTGCTGTGGGTGATGGTCTACCTGGTCGAGATCGGGATCACGCGACCCACCAGCGGACCGCTCGTTGGTGCCAGCGGCCTGTTCGCCGGTGATCTCAGCCCCAGTCCCGTCGCCGGATGGATGTCGGCCGAGGCCATGTTGCATGTCCGTTACCTCTACCACATGGTCCTGATCGAAACCCTCGTGGTCGCCTCGCTGATCGATTTCGACCTCAAAATCATTCCCGACAGTGTCACCGTGCCGGCGATGGTTGTCGGACTGGCCGGATCGGCCCTGGGCTGTGTCTACATACTCCCGGTCTGGTTCCAGGTTCCCGACAGCGTCCGGACACTCTTCGACACCGTCACGGTGGGCTCGCGTGACATCCCCGCCTGGATGGTGTTTCTTCGCGATGCACCACGGGTACCCGCGTGGATCGGCAATTCGCCCCACCTGCACGGCCTGGCTGTCAGCATCATTGGTCTTGTCTTTGGTGGTGGAATGATCTGGCTGGTCCGTATCGCCGGCCACTGGGTGCTGAAACAGGAAGCCATGGGTTTTGGTGACGTGACCCTGATGGCCGCTATCGGCAGTTTCCTGGGCTGGCAACAGGCCCTGGTCATCTTCTTCATGGCCCCGCTCCTGGGCATCGTCTTTGCCCTGGCCAACTGGTTTCTCCGCCGCGAACGCGAATTGCCTTACGGGCCGTTCCTGGCCATGGGCGCGTTGTTGTACCTGTGCGCCTTCCAATTTCTCTGGGAGGACCACCTCGAGGCCACCTTCGGCTACGGTCCCTTCCTGGTGCTGTTGCTGGTCACCGGCGGCTTGATGTTTGTCCCCTTGCTGACACTCTCGCGGCTGATCCGCCGAGCCCTGGGAATCCCCGATCCGGAACCGTTGGACCTCGAAAAATGGCGGGCCGCCGATCAATTGCACTACAGTGCCGGCGAACGTGTCGACCCGTTGCAGGGACGCTGGAGAATCGGCCCCGGGACCGATTGGCCCGGGAACGACGCCGGTCGTGGCCAACGGCACGAATCGGATTGGCGGGGGGGCGGTGCCTAGGAACCAGGCGAATTCCCGTCGGTCCACGGTGGCTGTCGAGCGTCTCGAGAATTCAGCTGTCGCGGCAGGTCCGCTACAATCAGGCGTGTCATGATCACGATCGTCGACTACGGCATGGGCAATCTCCGCAGCGTGCAGAAGGCGTTTGAACGCCTCGGCCACGAAGCTGTGATCAGTTCACGTCCCGAGGAAATCGCCACGGCTCAACGGCTGGTGCTGCCCGGAGTCGGTGCCTTTCGGGACGCCATCAGCGAATTGGGACGACTGGAGTTGATCGACCCGATCCGACAGCACATCGACGCCGACCGCCCCTTCCTGGGCATCTGCCTGGGGCTGCAACTGCTGCTGGACCAAAGCCACGAAGACGGCCAGTGGGAGGGATTGGGCGTGGTGCCCGGCGAGGTCATCCGATTCGGCTCAGCAGGAGAGTTTCCCGAAGACCTGAAGATCCCGCACATGGGCTGGAACACGCTCGACCCGGTTGTTGACAACTGTCCGTTGCTGGCCGACATTCCGCCCGGCTCCAGTTTCTACTTCGTGCACAGTTACTACGTGAGCCCCTCGGACGCCGACTGTGTGGTGGGCCAAACTGACTACGGGCTGCCGTTCGTCTCGATGATTGGCCGTGGACGAATGTTTGCCACGCAGTTCCATCCGGAAAAGAGCCAACGAATCGGCCTGCAACTGCTGGCCAATTTCAGCACCCTCTAGGCACACGCCAGATGTCTCCTCCCCGTGCACACCTGGACCAGCTCGATGAGGTCGGTTGCGTGGCCCTGCCGGGTTTCTGTGACCCCGCCACCACGCGGCGGATTGCCACCCGGCTCGAGGAACTCTTCGAATCCGAAGGAGAAGCCGCCGGAAGCGAGTTCAAGCCCGAGGCGGGTTGCCGGAGATTGGCCAACCTGGCCGATAAGGACGACTTGTTCCGACAACTGATGGTCCGGGACGACCTCCTCGCCTACGCCGGCCATGTTCTCGGCCCCCATTTCAAGCTCAGCAGCCTCAACGCCCGCAGCATCAATCCCGGCTGTCAACGGACCCAGCCGCTGCACGCCGACATGAGCGCCCTGCCCGACGAGCGTGGTTTCTGGGTCTTCAACAGCCTCTGGATGCTCGACGATTTCACCGCGGACAACGGCACCGTCCGCTATGTGCCAGGCACCCACCATTCCGGACAGTTGCCGGCCGATGCGCTGGAGAATCCCGAGGCAGACCACCCCGACCAGGAACTGGTCACCGGACAGGCCGGCACCGTGTTGTTGATGAACGCGCATCTCTGGCACGGCGGCCTGCCCAACCTCACCGACCAACCCCGTCGGGCCCTGCACATCTTCTTTGCACGTTCCGACCGTCCACAACAGCAGTACCAGAGGCAACTGCTCAGCGGCCAGACACAGGCCGGATTGACCGATCGACAACGCCAGATCCTGGCGCTTGATGACCCGCAAAACGATGCCGTCAGCTTTCAACCGTCCGTCCGTAGTGGATTCCTGAAGTGAACCAGCAGCAAGAGACCAAGTTGAATATCGGGCTGGAAATTATTCCCGCGATTGACCTGCGAGGGGGGCGGTGCGTGAGACTCCGCCAGGGAGACTACGCCCAGGAGACCGTTTTTGGCGACGACCCGGTGGCGATGGCCGCACGGTGGGTCGGGCAGAATGGGCCGCGACTGCACCTGGTTGATCTGGACGGCGCACGGGACGGGATTCCGGCCAACGCCGACATCGTTCGTGACATCGTGGCCTCCGTCGATGTTCCCTGTCAGTTGGGAGGCGGCGTCCGCACCGACGAGGCAGTCCGCACGCTACTGGAGGATGTGGGGCTCGACCGGGTGATCGTGGGAACACAGGCGCTCAAGGCTCCCGACTGGTTTCGGGATATCGCCAGTGCGTTTCCCGGCCAGGTCTGCCTGGGACTGGACGCCCGGGATTCGATGGTGGCCACCGAGGGCTGGCGCGACGTGTCACAGACATCGGCACTGGAACTGGCGTCCGGATACTCCGACCTGCCATTGGCCGCGATCATCTACACCAACATCGCACGCGATGGGATGCTCGAAGGCATCGACCCGGGAACCCTGAGGGATCTCGAACAGATCGCCGAGTTGGGGCCGCCGGTGATTGCCTCCGGAGGCGTCACCACCATCGACGATGTCCGACAACTTGTTGAACTGACCGCGACGAGGCCGAATCTCCAGGGAGCGATCGTCGGCCGGGCCCTCTACGAGGGCACGCTCGATTTGGCGGCCGCCGTCCAACTGGCAGATCCTGGATCGCCGGGCTAGCCTTCAAAAAAGGTGTTGATCCGCCATCGGCGACGTTGCGGTGAATCTTCCGAAACCGCGTTGCCGGCTTCGAGTTGCTCGGAGAATTCATCCCGTTGGCGGCGGGCTGCTGCCAATTGCAACTGCTGCTGCTGCACCTGCTCCTCGACACCCTGCAGTCGCTGTTTTGCTGCGCCGAGTTGCTCCTCGAGATCACCGCTGACCTGCTTCTGGAGATCCACATCGCGATGAGCCCGTCCGAGTTGTTCTCGCAATTGCCCCAGTTCAGCCGACAACCGGTCAATCCGAGCCTCGGCCCTGGTCAGCAGTTCTCGTGCAACCTCCTGGTCACGCAACCAACCGGCCTCGACTTCATCCTTCGCATTCCGGGCTTGCTCAAGGTCGCCCAGCACCGTCTCACGATCGCCCTCCAGCATCTGGATCCTCATCTCGTAATTGGCCGTTTTCTCTTCGTGCTCAAGACGATGAGTCTCGAGCACTCCTCGCTGACGGCGTAACTGTCGACCGCGAATCGCCCAGGCCAACAACGCTCCCACGATCACCCCGCCAACGGCAGCGATTGGAGGCAGTGGTTCCATTGCGGTCTCGGTTGGGCCCGTCTCTTGATTCAGACTAGCGGTTTCCTATCCCTTGATCACCCCAACTGGACGCATCCGGGCGACCTTTCTCGAGAGACCGGCGGTGTGAACAACGTCGACCACGTCATTCACGTCCTTGTAGGCATCGGGGTGTTCTTCGGCCAGGCCCCGACGGCTACGCGACCTGGCCACCACACCCCGGGCCAACAGTTCCTGGTCGATCCGACGCCCTTCGGCATGACGCACCGCCTTGGTCCGGCTCATTCTTCGTCCCGCCCCGTGACACGTCGTGCCGAAGGAACGACGCATGCTGCCGGGCTGACCGACCAACACCCAACTGGCTCGACCCATGTCACCGGGAATCAGTACCGGTTGACCGACCTCGCGATATCTCCGGGGGATCTCAGGATGGCCGGCAGGAAAAGCCCGCGTCGCTCCCTTGCGATGAACCCAAACCTGCCTCGTCTCGTTCTCGATCTCGTGTTCCTCGAATTTCGCAATGTTGTGGGCCACGTCGTAGACCAGGTCCATCCCCAGTGACTGCCAACTCGAGCCCAACACCCGGGAAAACGCCTCACGAGCCAGTTGCATCAACAGTTGCCGATTGCACCAGGCGTAGTTGGCCGCCGCCCGCATGGCGCCGATGTAGGCCCGGCCCTCGGAACTGTGCACCGGGGCACAGGCCAACTGGCGGTCGGGCAACGCGATTCCATACGACTCGGGGACACCACGCAGGGCTTTCAGCGCGTCGTCACACACCTGGTACCCCAGGCCGCGGGACCCCGAGTGAATCATCACACAGACCTGGCCGGCAAACAGGCCCAGCACCGACGCGATTTCCGGTTCGACCACCTCCTCGACCACCTGGACTTCCAGGAAGTGATTCCCCGACCCCAGTGTACCGCACTGGTTGGCTCCACGAGCCAGGGCCTTCTCACTGACACGCCCCGGCTCGGCCCCCGGCAGACACCCGCGTGCCTCGGTCATCTCGATATCCTCCTCGGTCGCCAATCCCCGGCTGATCAACGACAGCGGCCCTCGTTCCATCAGATCGTGCAACTCGCCGCGATCGAACCGGTAAGGACCACTTCGGCCCGCGCCCGCCGGCACGGTGGCAAACAGGTCCTCGACCAACCGGACCAGGTGCGGTGCCAGTTCCTCTTCGCGGATCGTCGAACGGATCAGCCGGACACCACAGTTGATGTCATAGCCAACCCCTCCCGGTGAAATCACTCCGCCACGTTCGGGATCGGTCGCACAAACGCCGCCAATGGTGAATCCGTACCCCCAGTGAATATCGGGCATCGCCAGGCTGGCCAGTTGGATTCCCGGCAAGGTGGCCACATTGGCCACCTGTTCAGGCGCCTGATCGCCACGAATGTGCTCCATCAACACGTCACTGGCAAATATCAGCCCGTCGACCCGCATCTCCGGCTTGTACGACCGGGGAATCCGCCACAGGCAATCGTCGATCCGCTCCAGGGGTCCGTGAAAGGCGTGCTGTGTCATGCCGGGTCACCAGGGTCAGATGTCGACTATCACCTCAGCCATCCATCGACCGGCCTGCTGCTGAACCTTCAATCCGTGATACGTGATCGCCTTGATTTCTCGAGCCAGCCGGTCAGGCTGACCGGCAATCACCTCACCGCGTGCTTCCACCTCGAGACCACTTTTCGTGCTGGTGACCGAGAATTCACGACCGAGAAATCCGGTGGTTTCGAACTGAAACAGCAATTCGTTCAGCAGGTCAAACAGCAGCAATTCCAGGTCGTCACCGGGAACCGGCATATCAAACCGGTTGTCAGACCGCAGTGCACCGGGTTCCTCGATCAACAACGACGTCAACCCCCGAGCGGCCTCGGCAAACAATCCCTCCTGGTCGTCGGCAATGACTCTCAACCCCAGGTCAGCGGTGTGGTCGAACGTTTCAAACACGGCGGAGACCTTATACCATGATCCGCCGCACCAATGCCTGATCCCTCCACCGAGTCCCGACTGGTCTCGGCGACCCACGGCCGGTGGCTGCTGGTCGCCGCCGCCGTGCTGTGGAGCACGACGAGCCTGTTCGTGAAGGTCGAGGCTCTACGCGACATTCCCGGACCGACCTTGGCCGCTCTGCGTGCCCTGTTTGCCGCCGTTTGCCTGGTGCCTTTTGTCCGTGTCTCGTCTGTCCGTTGGCGAGTCGGCCTGTTGCCAATGGCCACCGCATTCGCGGCGATGAACGTCCTGTTCCTGACGGCAATGACCCTGACCACCGCGGCCGCCGCCGTCTTTCTGCAGTACACCGCGACTCCCTGGTCGTTCTTGCTGGGCCTGGTCATCCTGGGCGAGACCTGGCGACGAGGCAACGTTGTGGCCGTTGGGCTGGCCATGGCCGGAATCGCGATCATCGTGGCCACCACCGACGGACAGTCCTCACTGGGAAACCTGCTGGCGGTCGCCAGTGGGCTCGCATTTGCCGCGGTGATCATCTCGCTCCGACACCTGCGACAGGAATCCCCCGTCTTCCTGGTTCTTGTCAACCAGGCCGCCAGTTGCCTGGTGCTGTTGCCCTGGCTCGCCTGGCACCCCCCGTCTCTTTCACTCGACCAGTGGCTGTTGCTGGCAGCCTTCGGGATTGTCCAGATGTCGATCCCCTACCTCCTGTTTGCCCGTGGCCTGAAATCGGTGCCTGCCCAGGAAGCCGCCCTGATCGTATTGCTGGAGCCGGTCCTGACCCCAGTCTGGGTTGGCCTGCTTGGCTGGGAATTCGCCCCGGCGACCACGTGGTTGGGCGGAGCATTGATCGTCGGTGGACTGTTGTTGCGTTACACGGTCTTCTCTGGACAACCCAACCAGGTTCCGTCCGAGGACCCGTGAGTCTCCTGGAACACCTCTGGCAACAGTCAGTCAGCCACCAGGGCAATGCGAAGATCCATGACGTTGGTGTGCGTCGGACCGGTCTGCAACAAGCCTCCGACCGCCTCGAAATAGGTGTAGGAGTCGTTGATTGCCAGGTACGGTTCCGGGTTCAACCCGCGGGACCGAACGATTTTCCAGAGATCCTGGTCGACGAACGCACCGGCCGCGTCGGTCGGACCGTCTTCGCCGTCAGTTCCTCCCGAGAGAATGGCCATACGGTCGAGTCCGGTCTCCCACGCCTGCTGGATCACCGCGAGTACGAGTTCCTGGTTGCGGCCACCTCGACGTCGCTGTTCGGTCTCGGCCAGTTGCACAACCGGTTCTCCTCCCGAAATCACGCACGCCGGTACCGCGACCGGCCCGTCTCCCGCACGGATCTCACGACACAGTTCCAGCAACTCCACTCCGTGATCGCGTGCAATGCCCTGGTTGTCGGATCCCAGCGAGTGGACGGTGTAGCCGAGTGATTCGGCACGGGATGTCGCCGCCGCCACGGCCACCTCGTTATTGCCGATCACATGGTTACTGACCCGCTGAAAAACGGCGTCTTGCACCTCGTCGTCATCTGCCTTTGCCCGCGCTTCCAGAAATCTCCAAACCGCATCCGGCACATCGTCATCTCGCGAGGCAAATTGTCTGAGCACCTCCAGTGCCTGGGCGTCGCTGCCGGTGTCGGTCACGGTCGGTCCGGAGGCAATGATGTCAAGCGGATCACCGATGACATCGGAGATCACCAGGCAATGCAGGGCCCCGGCCGCCCCGGCCGCGCGAGCCAGGTTGCCTCCCTTGACGGCGCTGAGCCGCTTGCGGACACAATTGAGTTGGTTGATGGTCGCTCCGGACAGCATCAGCAGCCGGGTCACGGCCAATTTGTCCGCCAGGCTGATTCCCGCAGCCGGGGCCGGCAACAGGGCACTGCCACCACCGGAAACCAGCACCAACACCACGTCATCAGACGTCGCCTCGGCCACGAGTTTCAGGATCTCGTTGGAACCCGTCACGCCCTCGGCGGTCGGCTCGTTGACACCCGCTGGTCTCGCCGCATGCAGGCGAATGGCCTCGAGCGATCGCACGCAGTCGGCCGGCACGTTGACCCAACCGCTCACCCGCTCGGCGAGAAAATCGGCTGGAAGCAGGGATTCGACCTCGGCCGCCATACCGGCCCCGGCCTTACCACCACCCACCACAAACAGCCGGCCAATGGCCTCCAGCGAATGACGATGCCCACAGACGTTCAGCGACGTCCCGTCACAGTCGATCGCCGAGCGAACCAGGCAACCGGAGTCCACCGCATCAACACCCGCCTGCCAGATGCTGCGAGCGTGCGCGGAAACAACTCCGTCCATCAGGCGCTGGGACGAAGATGACGAAAGGCACACAGGACCTCGTAGAGATCCGGTGAGACCCGGACTTCATCGTCGGCAAAATCCCGCAGCCAGGTCCGGTCAGTGCGACTGGCATCCGAGAGGATTTCTGTGAGTTCCGCGAAGGTGATGTTGACGGCAGGTTCCGGCAACGTCGCAACATGGTCCTCGCCGGTAAAGATCCTCAGCCGCGGTCGCATGGTCGTGTCCTCCGTGACTCGACGAGCAACAACGCGGGGGCTTCCCTGCCCCGGGATCACCCGATCGGGTGATCGCCGTCCTGGCTCGTCTCACTATGGAGATCGGCACGCGACCTGCGGGGGCTTGATAAGATTTGAGGGAAATCGTTTTTTTTCTCAACTCCAGGGCCACGGCGTCCGACGACCACCGGTTAGTCCTCCCCGCGTTGCTGTCGGTAGACCTCCCGCAACACGTCCTCGACCGATGAAACAGATGTCCCGGCCCCCAACACCGCCTCCAGTTTCGCCCGGGCGTCGGACGTCGAGTGTCCCAGTCCGACCAGGGCCTGCAGGGCCTGGCTGGCCAGGTCACCGCTTGATTCGGCGCCACCTCCCACCGATTCGCCGCCAACCATCAGGGCGAAGGGAGTCATCTTGCGGTGCAACTTGGCAATGATACGATCCGCCACGGCCGGCCCAATTCCTGGCAACAACGTCAACCGATCGGCGTCTCGCTCGACAATCGCCTCGGCCACGTCCCGGACCGGCCGCACCATCGCCTTGAGCGTCTTCTTGACCCCGACACCATCAACCGAACACACCAGTTCGAAGAACTCCCGCTCGGCATCACTGGTGAAACCGATCAACCGTGGAGTCATCCGTCCCTTCTGCGGATTGCCCTCGAGGTACTCGATCGTCCGCAGGCTGATCTCTTCACCCTCGTGGCCTCGCAACTGCTTCTGGACGAAGTCGGGAACGTAAACCGCGTAGTCAAACGAGCCCACGTCGATCGTCGCCTCGGTCTCGCCCAACTCGCTCAATCGACCACTGATACGTGTTCTCACGCCGAGAGTCTCCTGCTAGGGCCCTGGTGCGTGTGCAGGTGGCAGATCGCCACCGCACAGGCATCGGCCACGTCGTGGGGAGCCGGAGGAGCGTCCAGCCCAAGTTCCGCCTGGACCACTCGCCCGATCTGCTCCTTGTCCGCCCGTCCACTACCGGTCAAAAGTTTCTTGATCTGGGTTGGTGTGTAGTGAACCACCTCGGCCTCACCCTGGATCGCTGTCATCAGAATCGCACCGCGCGCATGAGCCAGCAGCAGAGCGGACTTGGGATTGCGGCCCAGTGAGAACACCTGCTCGATGGCCAGCACTGAGGGTCGAAACTCGGTGATGACCTCGCTCAACCCGTTGCCAATCTCCGCCACACGTTCGGCGAGCGAGCGGTCCGTCGTCGACCGGATCAGGCCCGCTTCGTGCAACACCAACTTCTGGTCCACCATCGACATCACCGCGTACCCGGTCCGGTTCAACCCCGGGTCAACCCCCACCACGTGGGCCCGGGTCCCAGCGGGGGCACCGCCGGGTTCATTGGAGACGGAGTGCGTCATTCTCTGCGCCACAAGGTCTGGTCATTGCGATCCTCGATGGTGATTCCCAGGCTCGCCAGTCGATCACGAATCGCATCAGCCATTTCGTAATTCTTCTGTTCACGCGACACCGCGCGCAACTCGATCAAGACCTGCATCAATTCGTTGGCCAAGCCATCACTGTCGTCTTGCACACCAGCCTCCACGGGACTCCGGAACACTCCCAGCAAGCCACCCAGTTCCCTCAACAATGTGACCGCCGAGACCAACTCGGCCAGCGACGCTTCATCGACCTCGGACGACCCGTCGTCGAGGCCACGGTTGTCGATGTGGGCGTTGATCGCCTTGCGGAGATCGAACAACGCTCCCACCGCACCGCCGGTGTTGAAGTCGTCATCCATCGCCTCGAGAAACCGATCCCGGTGCGAGGCGAATTCGTCATCAACGGTGACGGACAACTCGCGGCTCGTCGCCACACCCAGGTCATAGACCGACCCACCGGTGATTCTTTCGAACGCCTCGAACAGCCGGTAAAACCCCTGCAAACTCCGTCCGATCTCGGCAATCCTCTCATCGCTGAGTTCGATAGGACTGCGATAGTGAGTGGCCAGCAGAAAAAACCGTACGGTTTCGGGATGGTGAACCGCGAACAACTCCTTGACCGAGGCCGCTCCCTGAGATCCGGCCAACTTGCCAGCCACCTGGTCGCGCTGGTCCGCCTCGAGATCCCCATCCGGCGACGACTCGATCTCGCCGTGCCGATCATGCCCACCACCCACCTTGCCGGCGGCCGTTCCCGACTGCATCAACCCGTTGTGAAGCCAGTAACGGGCAAATGGTTTCCCGGTGCATGACTCGGATTGGGCCAGTTCGTTTTCATGGTGAGGAAACAGCAGGTCGAGGCCACCGCCGTGAATGTCCAGTGATTCGCCCAGCAACTTGATACTCATGGCCGAGCACTCGATGTGCCACCCCGGTCGTCCCGCTCCCCACGGACTGTCCCAGGCCGGCTCACCATCACGCGACTTCTTCCACAACGCGAAATCGGCCGGGTGACGCTTCCTCTGGTTCGCCTCGACCCGGGTCCCGGCCAGGGTCTCGTCGACAGACCGTCCGCTCAACTTGCCGTAGTCCTCATCAGCGGACACTTCAAAATAGACGTCCCCCTCAAGAGGATACGCGTGCTCCGACTCGATCAACCCGGCGATCATGGCCTGCATCTCGTCGATGTGGTCCGTCGCGCGGGGGAAATGATCGACGGTATCGACGCCGATCGTGGCCAGGTTTTCGAAGTAGTCGGTGGTCATGCGTTCGGCCAGTTCGGACACCTCCGTCCCTTCCTCGGCCGCCCGGTTGATCAACTTGTCGTCGATGTCGGTGATGTTGATCACGTAACACACGTCGTACCCGGTGTAGGACAGGAATCTCTTGATCGTGTCGAAGATCACCGGGCCGACCATGTGGCCGATGTGCGCCGGCTTGTAAACGGTCGGGCCACACAGATACATCCCCACCCGTCCTGGCTCGACCGTCTCGAACGGCTCCTTGGTCCGTGTCAGCGTGTTGTAAACTCGCAATGTCATGTCGTCTGATCCGTCTCCTGCCCCTGGTCCATGTCTGCGGGGTTCGAGTCGACCAGCACTGAAGCCATGGCGCTGATGGCTTCACCCCGCCCCACCGGTCCGACTCCCTCCCCGGTCTTGGCCTTGAAGTTGACCCGGTCGGTGTCGATCTTGAGCAACGTGGCCAACCTCTGGCAAATGACGTTCGCGAAACCGGCAAGTCGGGGAGATTCGGCGAAGACAATCACATCCAGGTTGACGACGGCCAGTCCGCGCTGGACCAACTCGCCATGAACAGTTTCAACAAACCCGGCGCTGTCTGCCCCGGCGTGCTCCGGGTCGTCGTCGGGAAACCACTGGCCGATGTCCCCGAGCCCGGCCGAGCCCAGCAACGCGTCGGTGACCGCATGCAACAGCACGTCGGCATCGCTGTGACCAACAGCCCCCCGGTCACTGGGCACCTCGACCCCTCCGATCCACAGGGGCCGTCCCGGTTCGAGGCGGTGGGTGTCGTGGCCGATACCGACCCGCATACTTGTTTCCCGGCTGCACCTTGAGACAGCAGACAACGAGACCTCGAGCAGGTGAGGATCAAACCGGCCCCACCTCTCGGACTCGACACGCGTGCGGCGGGCATGATAACGAGCGACCCGGATCCTGACAACGCGAGTGATTCCGGTGATTGCCGGCGATCCGGGTTGCGATCACAGGCCGGATTGACACTCGCCGGACCCCTCTTCTAGACTCCCGCCCCTCTCCCGACGGCCCGGATCGCCTCGATGATCAACCCCCGGACACAACCTCATCACGGCTCGTCGATTCGCCGACGCCATGTGATGGCTGTTGTGGCCAGCCTCGTGCTGGCCATCGCCGTGTTGACGGCCACCGGTTGTCGGATGTTGAAGAGTTCGACCGGTGAAACACTCGAACGGATCGGTCTCCGTTGGCAGCCGCTGGGATCTGGCCAGGACGCGATCCAACTGGAATTCATGACACTGAAACGTCCCGGAAACGACCCACTGCTGGGCGAATCACTCTGGAATCGGCTCGATACGATCGGGCGACGCCCGGCCCGAATGCGATCCGCGCTGGACGGGCAGGGAATCAGGGTGGGCCAGGTTGGAGCAACACCACCACCGCCACTGGAAGAACTGCTCGGTCTCACCGCGCCCGAACACGATGACACGGCCAGCGGCAGCCGGTCCTCTCGCCACGACCTGAAAGGATGGCGGGTGTATCTGCGGGACGGAGGCGAGACCGAGGTGGTTCTGCACGAGTCACCGCTGCCCAGTCAGCAGTTGGTCCTCGGCGACGAGAAAACCAGCACGACGTATCACAACGTGCGGTACCTTCTGAGAATCCGGGTCCGAGAATTGAGAGAAGGCTGGATCCGCCTGGAGTGTTTGCCGGAAGTGCACCACGGACGACAGAAACTGCAACCAACGGCGACCGAGGCCGGCTGGGGGCTGAGAACCCGCCAGGACATTGTCCCCCTCTACGACTTGCGATTCACCGTCGATTTGACCGAGGGTGAGATGACCGTCGTGACCACCACACCGATTGCGGCAAACGACTCCATCGGCCGCCACTTCTTCACCACCGCCGACGGCCGCACCCAGTTGCTGGTGGCCCGACTGGCCGGACTGCCCCGCTCGAAACCACTGCCCGAACGGCTGGCCGAAGAGTCAAACTGACAGCGGTTCGGTGCTCGACCAGAATCCCGGGCAATCAGACCCGGGGGGGGGTGCAAAGGGCTCTCAGACGGTTCCGGCGATCGTCTTGCCACTGCACAGCAGGTCCTCGCAGGCAGTCGCCAGGCGACTGGCAACGCCCGCCTCGGCCGCCTTGAGATAGCTGCGAGGATCGTACGCCTTTTTGACGCCGATCTCGCCGTCGACCTTCAGAACGCCGTCGTAGTTCTTCAACACGTGATCGACGACCGGACGAGTGAACGCGTACTGGGTGTCGGTGTCGATATTCATCTTCACCACGCCGTACCCAAGCGTTTCACGGATTTGGTCAACCGGAGTCCCTGACCCCCCGTGGAACACGAGGTCGAACCGCGCCTCCTCGCCATTCTCGGCGATCACCGCCGCCTGCCCGTCTCTCAGAATTTCCGGCTTCAACTGGACCACGCCCGGCTTGTAGTGGCCGTGGACATTGCCGAAGGTGGCCGCAAACAGGTAACGGCCAATGCCACTGAGTTGCTCGTGAACGTAGAGCATGTCCTCGGGTGAGGTGTAGAGTTTCTCGGCCGGGGCCATGGTGTTGTCGACCCCATCCTCCTCGCCCCCGACGACGCCGGCTTCCACCTCGAGAATGATCTCCTCGGCCGCACACTCGGCCAGGACATCGCGTGACAACGCCATGTTCTCTTCGAGCGGAAGTTCCGAGGCATCAAGCATGTGGGACTGGAACAGGTTGCCCTGGCCCGCAGCTCGACGCGCTGCGGTTGCCGCGATCAGCGGCCGCAAAAACGAGTCCACCTTGTCCGGCTGGCAATGGTCGGTGTGGAGTCCGACGAGGATGTCGTACTCGGCGGCCAATCGATGAGCCGCTTCGGCGAGCACGATCGCTCCGACCACGTTGTCGGCCACGTTGAGTCCCGAGGCAAATCCACCGCCCCCCAGGGAGATCTGGATGATGCCGTCGCAGCGTTGATCGGCAAAAGCCTTCAATGCCGCGTTGATCGTGACCAGTGACGTGACATTGATGGCCGGGAAGGCATAGTCACCCTCCTGGGCCGCGTCGATCATCGCAGCGTACTGTGAGGGTGTGGCAACAGGCATCGGAGTCCAACCGTTGGCAGTTTTGGGACGGTCGCGACCGGCTCAGCGATTGCCACGGGAGTTCCGCAAGGCCGCCGGACGGACGGTTCCGGTTTCGGACTCGACTGTAGGCAATCGATCCGGGGCTGCCAACCCGTTGGAAAGCACCTCGATCTGCAGATCATCGACCCGCAACTCTCCCATCCCTTCCAACGCGACACGCAACTGCACATCGGTATCCCGTTGTGCTTTCCGTAACAACTCGAATCGGCGCCAGCCGCCCGGCCGACGGCAGTGCAATCGGGCGTCGGGACCTCCCAGGGTGTCCTCCAGCACGCCGCCATCCAGCGAACCCGGTCTTGCCGAGACGAGTCGAATCCGACCCGAGATCCGGACCAACTCACCGGACTTCACCGGCACCAACGGTGAATCAACGATCACCGTATGACGAGGCAGGCGACTGGGAACAGCCGTTCGCAGATCCGTTTGTGCCGAGAGCCTCAAACAACTCCCGGCTTCCCCATTTCGTCCACGGCTGCCGCGATAGACCTCCGCGACCATGGTCATCCCGGCAATCGCCGCTCGTCGGCTGCTCCATCCGGCCCTGACCATCTCCTCGAGATTCTCGAAATCGCCACCCACGAGCCGCGGATCGGAGGCCGCACCGGCCGACCGAACCGCCGCGACGAGTTCCCAGTGCTGGGGCAGAGTTTGAAAGCAACGCGACAGCGTGCTGGCCACCGGCGATGCCGATTCGCGGATGGCCTGCTCCCAGTGAGCCCGTTGCAGAATCCTTAGCGTCTGCAATGTCGCGTCACTGTAGAGCCGCGAGGTGTTCGCCTCGCCCTGGTCCAGTGCCGCCGCAGCCTGCGACAGGTAACTGGCGGCCCGGGCCACCAACCGGGGGGCATCCGGCTGCGGATGCCCCAGTTCGACCAACCGTCGATCGATGTTGCGGACACGGTCGAACCGCGCCTGGGCCAACTGCAAAGCCATGCGAGCCGCCCGTCCCGAAATCGTGGCAATCTGTCGACGGAGTTGAGAGACCAGCGCGGGGTTGGAGGTGAGTATGATGTTGGACCTGCGATCAAAACGATTCAGTTCCAACACAACGCCACCGGCCACCCGACGCGTCGCGAGACTCCTCAGACCCGTTGTTGTCACTTCCCATGCCGTCGCCGTCTCGTCCCCACCGGGCACCACAACCGACACGTTCGCCAGGGCCATCTGGTCGGGAACGAACTGGACGTTCTCGCCCACCCAATTGATCATCAGCAATCGTCCGTAATCGGTGCGGAACAGCACCGACTCGACCTTCCGGGACACTCGTGGACCATCCAGGCGAACCGTTTCCAGCGGATTGGTCGCCACCACTCGACGACGACGGCGGATGCGATCGTTCGACACGTCGAGACTCTCGTTGGCCGTGGTGGTCCCGGCCGAGGGATCATTGGGATCAATCCGGCGACCAACGGTCACCGGCAAACGGCCCACCCGGGTCGATGTGGCCAGGAACGATTCGAGCAACTCCAACTCGAGATTGAGCAGGCCGAGCATCAGCAGCCGCTCGCCCGCGACCGGCCGATCAGCATCAAGCCGTTCGGTGGTACGGTACCCCAGTCCGCGGAATCCCGCGGCCAACGCCGAACGAACCTGCAACTCGATTTGCTCGGGCTCGACAACCAGGGACTTCGACTCAGCCCGGATCCAACTCCACGCCAACGACCCCGGCCGCGCCCGATCACGACGCTCGTCAAGCCACTCCTGGTGCAGTTTCAGTGACAGCCCGGTCCCGATCACCTCGCGGCTGATCAACGGCAGCAACCGCTGCCTGGAGATCACGTGCTCCAGGCCTTCAACATCGGCGACGATCGGTCGTTTCATCCGTCGATCGGCAATCCGCAACTGGTTGACCCACCGCGTCAACGAATTCCATTCCAGTCGTCCGATCCGCCGCGGCTCGTTGGATTGTGCGACCGTGGCTCCGGGATCGAGATACCAGCAAAGCACTCCGTCGGCCTCCGTCGCGATCGGGACCAGCGCCGCGGTGCCCGGGTCAGCCACGACACCGTCAACTGTTGGCGGACGCGGTGGCGCCGCCATGGCCCACAATCCCGCCGACCGCAACCGTTCAATCAAGCCGCGATCGCGATAATCGGGGACCTGCACCAGGTTGGCACCGGACGCCTTGAGGACTTCCAGAGGCTCACCACGGTAGACGATCACTCGTGGCAGGAATGGACGCCCCTCCACGTGGAGCCTGTCCAGCCGCACCTCGGCCGGAGTCACCGATCGGCCATTCGTCTCACGCTCGTCGGTCTCGTCGACCACCTTGCCAGGAGCGACGATCGGCCCCATCCGCAGGTCGTCGACCAGCCACTCGGTCGTCCCTGGATCCGGTTCAGCCTGGAGCACAACTCGATCAATGTACGCGTCACGCCCCTTCAGCCCCGGCCGCTGCAGCCTCGCTCGCAACAAAACCAGTCGCTCACGAAGCCGGCCCGGAATTCCCTCAAGAGTCAATTTCTGCCACTGGCCGGTTTGGGTCACGCGAGGACCGGGCAACAGGTCGGTCAGAACCCGGCCGGTTCGAGGATCGACCTGATGTGGAAACACGACCCGCACGGCCAACTGGAGTCCGCGCGAACGGCTCCAGGTCGAGACGCTGACCGCCAGTTCATCAATCACGCGGGCGGCCGGGATCGACTGCTCCCAGGTCACCGACGTCCCCAGTCGACGGGTCCGCACGATCACCCGCTCGCACCCCGAACCGTCCACCCCACCCTGGGATTCACGACGATGCAGGGTCACCTCGGCCGTGGACGAAGACACGGTGATCCGAGACGTGACTTCACGACCGGCAAAACCCTCGGCCAGTCGATCAGCCGCGGCCGAAACACCTGGCACGGCCATCGCCCACACCGTCATCACCGCACAGGCACGACGATACCCCGACCAACGACATCCGGTCCAAGAATCGTGCTGTTCGGGCAAGGGGGAGGAGTCCTTTCCTCCGGCCACATGGCCGCGTGTTTGGGTCGAGAGAACCGGGAGTCTACGACAAGACAGGATTTCAGCCAAGAGCGGCGTGGTCGTGGGGCTTGCGTCCGACGTACAGGGTCACCGAACCGAGTGTCAGAGGCTGAACCCGCACCCCATCCAGTCCGGCATCCCGCATCAACCCGGCAAATGCCTCGCCCTGCGGAAACTCGGCCGTCGATGCGGGGAGATACGAGTAGGCAGCATCCGGATCAGGTGACAACCAGCGACCAATCCGAGGAACCACCCGATTGAAATAGAAACGAAACAGCCCACCGATTATTGGCAAACCCGGAACCGACGTCTCGAGCACGATCACAGAGCCCCCCGGGCGACAGACTCGGACCATCTCGGCCAAACCACCACTGGTGTCGCCCACGTTTCGTATTCCAAAACCAACCGAGACCACCTGGAACCGATCATCCGAAAACGGCAGCCTCAACGTGTCGGCCCCGAGATACACAACGTCCCCCAAACGGCTCGGGGTGCCGAGACGACGGTCAGACTTCTCACGAGCCCGCACGAGCATCGGTTGCGTGAAGTCCGAACCGATGACGACAGCATCCGGCCCCAGGCATTTCCGCCAGGCCAGAGTCAGGTCCCCCGTGCCACAGCAGACATCCAGCACCGGCTGATCCGGTTCGAGTTCCACGCTGCGAACCGTACGTCGCCGCCACAGCCGGTCCAGCCCGAAGGTCATCAGGCGGTTCATCCGGTCGTAGCGCGGAGCGATCGCGCCAAACATTCGTCGGATCCGCTGTTGCGACTTGTCAACCGGCATCCGCTCACCACCTCGTGTCCCATCCGCTCGGCCAGACTAACGCAGCACGGACAACGGCGACAGAGCACCGGCCCGTGGGCGGGTGTGTCCCGCCGACACAATCGACTAGACTGACACCGTGGAGGACAACCCAATGGGAGGAGACGGGACGTTGTCGAACGACCTGGTGGTAGCAATCACCGGAGCGAGTGGATCGGCCTACGGGGTCCGGTTGCTGGAGGTGCTGTTGTCGGCCGGCCGGCGAGTCCACCTGGTCATCAGCCCCGCTGGTCGCCAGGTGCTGGCGCATGAACTCCACCTGTCGCTCCCCCTGGAGCAGATTCAACCGGCCGACCTGCTCGAGCACGATGTGCCCGACGGGGAGTTGATCGTGCACGACCACGGCAACTTCATGGCGGGAATAGCCAGCGGCAGTTTTCTGACCGGAGGCATGGTCATCTGCCCCTGCTCGATGGGAACCCTGGCCGCGATCGCCGGGGGACTCTCCACCAACCTCATCCATCGTGCCGCCGACGTGCACCTCAAGGAACGTCGACGCCTGATCCTGGTGCCACGCGAAACACCGCTGGGACTGATCGGGCTGGAGAACATGCAGGCCGTCGCGCGGGCCGGAGCGGTGATTTTGCCTGCGGCCCCGGGGTTCTACCACCACCCCCGGAGCATCGAGGATTTGGTCGACTTCGTGGTCGCGAGAATCTGCGATCAACTGGGGGTCGAGTCCACGCTGGCACGCCGCTGGAGCGTCTCGACCGATCCAGCCGAATCGGACGGCTAGTCCGCGGAGACCGATTCGGCATCGTCATCCGACTCGTCGTCACCCTCGACAACAGGCCGGAATCCCTCCTCGATCAGTTCACCATTGATTGTCTTCAGGTCCGGTGGCCGGTTGTCCGACTCCCACGCCTCCAGCGACTTTCCCCATTGGGCCTTGATGTCCTCTTCAAGTTTCGCCCAACCACCACGGCCCTTGCACTTGGGGAACGTCGAACACCCCAGCCAGGGACCCCGTTTGCCGGTCCTCAGGAACAACGGCTGCTCACACTTGGGACATTCCAGGTCCGTTTCCAACGGCGGCGGCGCCGGCAACTTGATGTTGCCGGTCTTCTTGTCGATGTTGACCACCCCGTCGCATTCCGGGTAATGGGCACAACTGAGAAACGGACCAAAACGTCCGGTTCGCTGGATCATCGCGTCGTCGCATTTTGGACAGGCGACGTTGGTCTGTGACGGCTCGATCGGGCGGCCCTTGTGATCGATCGGGGCCGCGTACTTGCACGGCTCGTCAATCTTTGCCTCGATCTCGGTGATGACGTCCTTCTGCTCGGGCGTCAGTTTTCGCCAACTCTCCTTGTGCAGACAGCCCGGGCAGGTCAGGAACGGGCGGCCCTTGACCGTCTTGCGCCGGTTCACGACCAGCGAGTGCTCATCGCATTCGGGACAATTGTACTCGGTGGGAATCGTTGGAAGATTGAAGCCAGTGCAACTGAGAAACTTGCCGTTGCGACCAAAGCGGTACTCGGTCGGCTTGTTGCACTCCGGACACCGGTACTCGTCGGGTGCCATCTGCCTCTCGGCCTTGGCGTGCTTCATCGCCTCGTGAGCCGACTCGAGGCTCTTGCTGAAGGGGTCGTAGAATTCCTTGAGGAAATCGACCCAGTCGGCATCTCCCTCCTCGACCCGGTCGAGTTGCTCCTCCATCCAGCGGGTGTACCCCACTTCCATGATGCGAGGAAAACCCTCCCGGAGTTTCTCGGTCACCACCTCGCCAAGATCGGTGGGATACAGGGCGGCCGCTCCCCGTTTCTCGACATACCGACGATCCTGGACGGTCTTGAGAATCTGCGCGTAGGTCGAGGGACGACCGATCCCCTCCTGCTCAAGCTTCTTGATCAACGAGGCTTCGTTGTAACGAGCCGGAGGCTTGGAGAATTTCTGCAACGGCGAAATGTCGAATGGCGCCAGTTGATCACCGACCTGCATCGGCGGCAGCACCGGTTCATTCGACTCGGGCACACCCGACACCCGCTGGAAACCGTCGAAGACCTGCACTCGACCACTGGCCTTCAAGACGGCCCCGGTGGCCTGGTCGTCCCGTTCCAGCAACACCGTCGTCGACTCCCACCTGGCGTCACTCATCTGGCAGGCCATGAACCGCTTCCAGATCAGGTCGTACAATCGCCACTGTTCCTCGCCGAGTTTCCCCTTGAGGCTCGCGGGTGTGCGACTGGCGTCGGTCGGCCGGATCGCCTCGTGAGCCTCCTGGGCGTCAGAGCGATCGGTTTCATAGATCCTGGGAGACTCGGGACGATACTCCGCTCCGTACTCCGTCTCGATCAATTCCCGTGCAGCCTGGATCGCCTCGGGAGCCAGGTGCGTCGAATCGGTTCTCATGTAGGTGATCAGCCCACCCAGGTCACTGCCGGCCATGGCGTCTCCCTGGTACAGCCGCTGGGCAGCCCGCATCGTGCGATCGGCAGTGAAGCCCAGGAAGGTGGCCGCGGCACGCTGTAGCGTGCTGGTCCGGAATGGTTTTTGGGGCTTGGACGTCGAGGGCTTTGTCGAGATGTCCGAGACCCGGTACCGGGCCGCGGGATCAATCGAACCGCTCACCTCGCGACGGACCCGTGCGGGTCCCTTGGCTTCGTCATCGGTGGTCACGCTGATCTCGACATCGACCAACCCCACCGCCTCGGCGGCCGCAATCACGTCCTCGGTGAAATCTCGTGGTGACTCGCCGGAACACTCGAGTTTGAACGGGCCACTGGAGAGGAGTGCCAGTTGAGTCGGCAGCCCACCGTGTTCCTCGATCCAGGCATGACGCTGTTTTCGAGTGGGCCCCTTGCCCTTCTCGTCTCGTTGGGCCAGCAACTCGGCGTACGGCTCGACCAGCCCGGTGGCCGCCTCGGGATCCTGTGACAGGATCGCCGTCACCTCCCACGACTCGTCGGGAACGTGTGCCCGCACCAATTGCTCGCGATCAACGATCAGCATCACCGCCACGCTCTGGACGCGGCCGGCCGAGAGGCCTCCGGCCACTTTCTTCCACAGCAGTGGCGAGACCTGGTAGCCGACGATGCGGTCGAGGATCCGGCGGGCCTGCTGCGCATTGACCATGTCCATGTCGATGGCACGCGGATTCTGGAACGCACGATCGATGGCCTGCTTGGTC
This sequence comes from uncultured Planctomycetaceae bacterium, assembly GCA_964646205.1. Lineage (GTDB taxonomy): Bacteria > Planctomycetota > Planctomycetia > Planctomycetales > Planctomycetaceae > UBA8437. The sequence goes on from CAZYAZ010000029.1 coordinate 62,575, forward strand.
ACCGCGTTGAAGACCACCCGTTTGCATCGCTCGGGAGACAGCCCCAGTTCCTCGGCCAGGTGCCACGCAATCGCCTCGCCCTCACGGTCGAGGTCCGTCGCCAGCCAGATGTCATCCGACTTCTTGGCAACCTTCTTGAGTTCCCGGATCGTCTTCTGCTTGCCATCAATCGCGACGTAAATCGGCTGGAAGTTGTTGTCGAGATCAATGCCGGGAACCGGCAGATCCATCCCCTTGGGATTGCGGCGCGGCAAATCACGGACGTGACCGACCGACGCTTCGACCTGGAATTCCGGACCGAGATACTTGTTGATCGTCTTCGCCTTGGCCGGCGATTCGACGATCACCAGGTGTCGTCTCGTGGAAGTCGATGATTTGGCCATGGGTTGTCTTGAAGAAAAGAACTGTTCAGAAAGCGTCAAGCCGACTCAACAATCGGCTGCTGGCCTTGTCACGTTTTTTTGAGGACCACTACAATGGCTCGCCGTTGCCTTCGTACGGGCGACCGTTAAACAATCGCTGATGCTCCTGTCAAGTGGTGAGCCCATTACGGGCTACGAGATCACGTTCTGATTGAGGATCTTGATGGCTTCTCCGTTCCAGTTTTTCCGCAAACACACCGCCGCCATGATGGTCGTTCTTATCGGCCTCTCGATGGCGTCATTTATTATCCTGGACCCGTTGATGCAACTGGCTCGCAACCCCGGCCAGTTGCAACAACTCTCGGTGTTCCTGTTGCCTCTTCTGGGTGCGATCCTGGCCTGGACGATCAAGGCCGCCAGCGGTCGTGCCATGGAATATGCCGTTTGGGGTGCAGTCGGAGGTGCCGTTTTGGCGATCGGATGGCGGATGGCACCCGACCCATTGTCGTACGGGGTCCTTATCGGTGGTCTGGGGGCCGTGTCTTTCGGATTTTGGAATATCGCTGCCAGCCAGGACTCGACCGGACAAGCCCGATCCTGGGAATCCCGGTCCGCCGATCTGACAGAAGTCGGCCTGCGTCCGGGCAAGGGCTGGATGGTCAACGCTCCCCTGACCGCGATTGTCACCGGCTGCCTGTTCGGCGTTATCGCGGGAATCGTGGGTGGATCCATGGGCGGCCAGTCGGCTCCTGCCACGATTGATGGGCAGGCCATTTCGGCGGCACAGATCGATCAACTCAAGAAGCGGCGACAATTGGCCACCAACTTTCTCGCCTCGCTTGCTTCGGCCGTCGACCGAAACGCCGGTTTCCAGGCTCAGAATCACTTCATCATCGGTCCCCGCTTTGGACAACCCCTGAGTATTGACCAGGACGTCGTGTTGGGCGAACTGTTCCGTCGGGAAGCCGACCGACTGGGAATCCAGATCAACAACGCAGCCGTCAAGGCCTACATCAAACAATTCACCGATGGCCGCGCGGCCAAGATTCCGCTCCAGAACCAGGCCAACCAGTTCAAGAGAGCGATGAACGATCCCACCAATCCCATGGCCTTCGGGGGCGCGGCCAACTTGAAACGTCAAAGCGACCGGCTGCAAACTCTTGCCGACGCGATCCCCGATGGCGATCGACTGGGCGGCGAAGTCTACCGTCGTACCCTCAGACGTATCGGAGCCTCCGAAACCGAGGCGTTTGATGCCTTGCGCGAGGAAATCCGGATTCGTACGGCTATCGACATTCTCGGTCCCACACTCGCATTGCGGCCCGAACAGGAGAGGTTGTTCGGCGGTTCGACCACGCTTCCCGTGGCCCCCGCCCAAGCCTGGCAACAACTCAGACGTCAGCAGGTCAAGCAGAAAGTCGAAGTGGCCATGCTGCCAGTTGCTGCCTTTCTCGAAGACGATGAAATCGGTAAGGGTGACAGCAAGAAACAATTTGAGGGAAGTACCAACGGTACGCTCCACAAGCGAAGCCTTCCCAATCAAATTGAGGAAGGAAGTTTCGGATTCGGGCAGGCTCGCAGAATCAACGCCGGCGTTTTCACGATCAACTTCAACGAATTCGAAGAACGCGTCCTGGAAACCAACCCCGTGACCTCACAACAGGTCACCGACTACTACAACAAGCACCGGGAAACTGAATTCCGGAATCCGTTGTACCGCGAACTTCCCGAAGACACCGACGACAAGACCGACGACAAGACCGACAAGAAGACCGACAAGAAGGACGACAAGAAGGACGGCAAGCCACCTGAATCAGGCGATGGCAACGCCAAAAGCACCCAGACGGGATCCACGCGTTTTCTCGACTTCCAAGCCGACAAGAAGGCCGACAAGAAGGCCGACAAGAAGG
>CAZYAZ010000030.1:0-7297 GCA_964646205.1 uncultured Planctomycetaceae bacterium
TGGCCGACCGGTTCGGTGTCGAAACGGACTTTGATATCAGGGACGCGTTGGCCAAGTTGAAGCAACTGGAACTGGTTACCGAGGACGACGGAGTGTGGACCGCGTGCGATCTGGACACGGTCCTGGCCCGGCTCGATCGCCGTTGGGACGATCATTTTCAGTTCGGTCGGTCGGGGTTGTCCGGCACCTGAATCTCGCGCGGCCTAGGTGTCACCCACGGAGCCGTCGGGCCACTGGAGCGTGCTACGTGTCCGGGCGAACGGTCGGGCGGGACGTTTGGCGGCCGCCTTCTCGTCGATGTCGATTCCCAGTCCGGGGCCTGGTGGCAGGGCGGCGAATCCGTCCTTGTACTTGATCGTCACACCACCATAAAGATCCTGCTCCCAGTCGGCGTACTTGCGGGCCTGGTTGAATTCGTGGATCACGCAGTTGGTTGTGCAGGCATTCACGTGCAGTCCGGCGAGAGTCATCACGGGACTTTGCGCATTGTGCAGTGCCACATCGATGAAATTGGACTCGGCCATCGACGCCAGTTTCTTGCACTCGGAAATGCCGCCGGCGTGAATCACGTCGGGATTGATGAAACTGATGTGATGCTTGTTGATCATCTCCTGCAGGCCGAACTTGGTGAACTGGCTCTCGCCCTGGCACAGTGGCACCTTGACCTTGTCGGCGAGCCATTTCATCTTTCCCAGGTCCGAGGTGAACATGGGTTCCTCGACGAAGAACGGACGGATCTCCTCGATCGCGGTACAGAATTCCAGGGCCATCTCGGGTTTGAATTGAGTGTGGCAGTCATACAGGATGTCAAAGTCGTCACCGGCGGCGTCCCGCATTGTTTTCAGCCTGGCGATCTCGGCCTTGAGGTCCCAGGGTTGCTTGAGGACGCCGTTGCGGGCCAGGCTGGGACCGGTCTTGGCTGCGTTGAATCCCCGTTGCTTGGCGGCATGGATTCCCTCGGCTGATCCGGCGTAGGTGTACAGGCGTATGCGGTCCTTGGCCGCTCCGCCGAGCAACTGGTAGATGGGCGCGTCGAGGATCTTGCCGGCGATGTCCCACAGGGCGATGTCGACGGCACTGACTGCGCTGTTGAGGATCGGGCCGCCTCGCCAGCGTGGCCAGCGGTACATCGCCTGCCAGTGCTTTTCGATTTGCATCGGGTTCTTGCCGACGATGTAACGTTCGTGTTCCTGGATCGCGGCGATCATCGTCGCCGCTCGGCCCCGGATCCCGCCCTCACCGACACCGGTCACCCCGGCATTGGTGTAGAGTTTCACGAAGATGTAATTCATCGATCCGGTCCAAACCGGGATGACCTTCAGCTTGGTCACCTTGAGGTTGGCCGGGATCTTGGCGTGGACGTTCGACGGGAACAGCGAGTAGCCACCCATCGTGGCGGCCAGCCCGGCTCCGGATTTCAGGAAGGTGCGACGGTCCATGGTGGTCTCCCGGTTGAGGTCTGACAGCTGTGGATTTGGGCCTGATGCTACACTGCCGCCTCCACGGTTTGCACTCGAGTCGGCCATCGATTCCTGGGCCAGGGGCGTGGGATCAAGGGATTGTCGAGCCGGGACCATGGGCGAACCACGCTGCTGGCGATTGCCGGCTATTCCTTCAGCACCATATCGATGCACATCACGGCGGCCATGATCAGTTGCCGGATCGGGTTGTCGGGAGGCACGTCGTCGGACAGTTCCAGCGCGTAATTGTCCGCGCTGGTGAAGAGTTCCTTCCCCAGGCCCGCCCATTTCTTTGTGACGTGGGCGAGTTCGACGTCGTCTTTCATGAAGCGGAAATCCCATCCCGTGAATTTCCCCTTCAGTTCGCACATCGGGTTGCCGTCGGGACCCAGGACACGGAACGCACCACCAATCGAAAACAGCTTTTGTTCGAAGCCGCCGATTCGTTCGTCGTTCTCGTCAAACACAGAAACCTTCGAGAGAAACAGCGAAACACCACGGCTGACCCGAACAACCTGTTCGCCAGCCGGAGTACGGATCTCGACGTTGAATGGCGTCATTCGCTTGTAATCGCTGAACCGCAACATCTTGGTGATGAAGCCGAGCCGGTCTTCCCGACACTCCAGCAGAATTTCACCGGAATCAGGGTCGTACACGTCGTAGTTGTTCGCCGCCTTGAACATGCCGACATGCTCTTTGACGAGATACAGGTTTCTGTTCAGGCTTTCGTGCACGACATCTCCTCTATCGGTGAATTGTGGTTGTGGCGAAACACGTTGAGCGGATTTCAGTGCTCGTGAACAGTCGACGGTGTTGGCCCCAGCGATACACTGCAGCGGCACGACCTCAAGTCAGTGGAACCGTTGATGCGACACGGATCAACTGTTTGTCCGAATCGCGAATGGCAATGAAGCAACGAAATGGAGCCTGTTCGGGGCGCCAGTCGGTCGTCAGCTTTGTCAATGTGCCCCTGTCTTTCAGTTGAACGGGGATCACCAGGTCGGGGCCCATTGCTCGTTGGATGACCCAGAAGTACCCGGATGGCGGACTTGCCGGCTTTCCGCGGAGGCGGTAATCGACACTGAAATGCATCGCCGTGCCTGTGGGCAACGACTGGGGTAGCGAGGTTCCGGCGGAGAGGTGTACCTGGTTGGCTGCCTGGGAGGCTCCGGTCGGAGCCTGTGACGTCTTGGGGGAATCTGCCGGTGGCGTTGCTTTGACAGCGGCTGGATCGGGCGTGGAGTTCCAGGTCTGCTCGACAGCTCCGCAGCCGCAGGTCGACAGCACGCATCCCGCTGCGAAAGTCGTCAGCCACCTGGTCATGACCGTCGCCCCCCCTGTTTGTTCGTTGACCAGGCTGGCCAGAACGGACGCATGGAAACCAAGTGGCTCGTTTGCCATGGAATCCCAAAAACGAGCAAGTACCGGAGGTGGGACTCGAACCCACACGAGGTTTACCCTCACTGGATTTTGAATCCAGCGCGTCTGCCATTCCGCCACTCCGGCCTGAGTGGCTCACCAAGCTAGTCGACTCTCTGGACGGTTTCAATGAGCCCGGCTCATTGAAACCTGACGGTCAGGAGTCTCGGAGTTCCCGGCGAAGGACTTTGCCGAGGAAGTTCCGGGGAAGATCACCCGCAAGGATCTCGAATTCTCGTGGTCGCTTGTGCCGAGCTATTTTTTGTTCCAGGAAACACTGCAGTTCTTTCTCGTCAAATGTGCTCCCGGGAATCAGCGCCAGGATCGCCTTGACCCGCTCGCCACGAACCGGATCGGGCACTCCGACGACAGCCGCATCGGCCACCGTGGGAAACTCGCGAAGTACCGCCTCGACCTCTGCCGGGTAGACGTTGAATCCGCTGGTGATGACCAGGTCCTTGAGCCGATCAACAATCGTGAAGAATCCGTCGTGATCGCAGCGAGCCAGGTCACCGGTGGCCAGCCACCCGTCGGTCAGCACCTCATCAGTCGCCTGTGGTGCATCGAGATATCCGTTCATCACCTGGGGGCCCCGGACCAGCAATTGTCCGATCTCACCCGGCTGGAGCACTCGAGAGCGGTCCTCGATGTCGACCACCCGTGCCAGCGTGTCGGGGAGCGGCAAACCGATGGTCCCTGGTCGAGCCGTGCCGTCGAGCGGTCCGGCGTGGGTGACCGGCCCGGCCTCCGACAGGCCGTAACCCTCGACCACGACCGCTCCGCTGTGATGGGAGAATTCGGCCGCCACGTCAACCGGTAGGCCGGAACCGCCGCTGATACACATGTCCAGGCCTCGCACGTCCTCGCCGCGGCCGTCACGGAGGCGTTCATTGAGTGCCACCAGCATGGCGGGGACCGCCGGGAAAATGGTGGGCCGGTGACGAGCAAACAGGTCGAGAACCTTGCCAACCTGGAAGCGGTGATGCATGACCAGCGTCGCCTGCATGGCCATTCCAGCCATTGCACAGGTGGTCAGGCCGTAGCTGTGAAAGAACGGCAGGACGGCGAGCAAGGTGTCACGGGCCGTCCGTCGTCCTGCCCAGTGGTACAATTGCCAGGCGTTGGCGATCAGGTTGCCGTGGGTCAGCACGACCGAACGGGGGACCCCGGTCGTGCCGCCGGTTGGCAGGATCAGCGCTGGACGACCCGGTTCGAAACCCATGCCGGAGCCTGGCGAGGAGTCAGTCCCGGAGTCGGGATTCACTGCGGTTGCCGACCCGGTTCCCAAACTGCGGCTCATGCTCCCGGAGACTTCATCATCCCAGTCCAGCCAACGGGTGGCTCCGGCCGGGCGACCGATACGGAACTTGAGCAACCTGGCCAGCGCGTAGCCGATTTGCTGCAGGTTGCCGAGCCTGTCCTGCATCGAAACCGTAAGTACCGTTTCGGGAGCACGTTGGTCACCTGGGACGAGGCCAGCCAGGACATCGAGAGTCACCAGCACACGGGTGCCGGTGGCGGTCAACAACCGGCCGACTTCATCGGGGACCATCAACGGACTGGCGGAAACGACAGTGGCGCCGGCCAGCCAGGCTCCATGCAGAGCCACCAGGTATTCGGGCATGTTGGGCAGCAGCAGCGCCACCCGGTGTCCGGGCCGGACTCCCAGGGCGGTGAAGCGGATCGCTGCAGATTGCGCGCGGTTCCACAGTTCCGCGTAGGTCCAACTTGTGTCCAGGTGCCAGCAGGCGATCCGCTGGGGAGATTCCTCGGCCGCCCGTTTCAACAGGCTCCAGGCCGCCCGTGCGGGGTAGCCCAGGTGGGTGGGAACGTTTTGAGGATAATGGTCACGCCACGGTGCATGCTCGACATCTGGCCTGATGCTGTTGACGGCCATCCCAGAGTCTCCCAACGGCCCGGCTGTGACTTGGTGTTGCGTCCTTTGCTCTTTCGGTGAAATGGTGTGGTCGCGTGTGGACCCGCGTTGTGACTGATGTCCTGGCAATGGTTCTTGTTGAACTCTAGCGCGCTGAGTTGGCAAGGCAACGGGCGTCATTCCAAATTGCCGCCGCGGCGTTGTCGTGATGGCTCCTAAGACGTGGTCCCGCAGCAGTTTGTATGAACTGCCCCGGGCGGGGTCAGGAGCGTCGGGTCATGTCGAACAGTTGGGTCGCCTGGGGACCCAGAAATCCCTCGAATTGCGAGATGTCACCGGTCGATGGGTCGATCACCGGGCCCCGCTCTGCCAGTTCGAAATAGGCGTAAGTCCAGGGCATGGACGAGAGTTGGCCCTCTGTGGTGACCTCGACATCGACCACCACGGCCTCGGTCGCCGTTTGACGCAATCGAGATCCCACGGCTCCCTCGATTTCGGCTTTCATCGGAACCCCGGCTGCCGACAGGCTCGCAGCGGTCTTGTCGATCGAGTCGAGCGATTCGACCTGGTGCGAGTTGACCAGGCCGGTGAAATGGTTCACCGCGTACCCGTGGACAAGGACCCAGGCGGCGTACTGGGAGACACTGGCGATCGCCTCGACGTCGGATCGTTCGGGCGCTGGCCAGGGCCGTTGCAGGAACCAGTCGGCAAGATTGTCGAGCGTGTTGTTGTCGAGAGTCTCATCGGGCCGGGCGAGTTGCTCGAGGCAATCCAGCGACAGCGGGGGGCGATGGTTGTCGAGACAGCCGGCCAGGTGCTGGCGTTCGCCGGCCGACAGGCACCAGGACTGCAATTCCGAGACGAACAACTTGGGTAGAGTCCGTCGGTCGGCGTTGTCGCCGATGGGTGGGTCCAGGTGTATGGCCTGCAGGTGTTTGTCGGGGAAGTGGTAGCAGGCGGCGGGGCGGTAACCCAGGGCCTGGAACAGCCGGGAGATCGATGCGATTCCGGCGGTGGGTTGCTGCCAGGCGATCGAGCGGAAGGCAATGTGGTCGTTGATGAAGTGGGCTCCGGCCGCGTCGATGACCCGTTCGTAGTCTCGGGCGTACGTCACCCGGTCACGGTAGACGGTCCAGAGTCGGTCAAACAATTGATGTAGAAACTCGACAGAAGTCATGGTGCCTCGTTGTGGTGTCGGGTGCTGTGGCCTATTGGACGTCGACGTACTGGGGCAGTTCGATGCGTTCGACTTCCATCACCTGGCGTTCGCTGTCCAACTGGGCGTGGTCCTCGAGTGGTTCGATCGCAAGCCGGACCGGCCGCCCGATCGCGGGCCGCCGTCCGGGCTGGACCTTTCCGTCGAGAATGGCCCAGTGACCAACCAGAATGTCGCGGTGAGCGAGCCGGCCTTTTTCGACGCGGTCGATACGGTAGTGGTGATAGACCAGTGCACGACGATACGGGGCGATCTGGGAAGGCGTGGGGACGGGCGATGTTTCGACGCAGCGGGCCTGGACCACGGCACGTCGGCCGGGCGACCGTCGTTTGATGATGCGAGCTGCGGCATCACACAGTGGTTGAGATTGCGAGTCGGTGAGTGCGGCGACAGAAAAGGTGATGTGGGAGATGCGGGCGTCGCTGGCGAGCGGCCCGGCCGTGTTGTTGCCCCAGGTTGGCCGGCTGGTGGGCAGCAGTTGAAGTTGATCCAGCGGCAGGGGGATTCGTCGGCCCGGCTGGCCGTTGAGCCGGACACGCAGGCCCTGGTTGTCCAGAGCGATCACGAGATGTGCTGGTGTGTCGGAACCAAGCGTTGCCAGGGGCGTTGCCGAAGCCGGGGCGTCGTTGGTGACCAGAGACAGTGAAAACCCGGCACCGGATTTTCTGGGAACGGTGACCAGTGCGAGTCGTCGACGTGACGCGGGCTGGCCCGGGGTTGCAGGTGGTTGAATCGACAGCAGGGTGCCCGGCCGCTTTGACTGGCCGGGGGCCATCGTCAGTAGCATCGTGAGGGTCAGGGTGTGCCTGGCATTCCAGTGTGGGACCAGGTGGGGGAGGGGCGGTTGGACCGAGGCTGTTCCCCGCGAGAGACGGAGTTCGAAGAATCGCCCCGGCCGGGTGCGTCCGGTTTGTTTCAATCGACAGGTGATCTCGGGTCGTTTTTCGGTCATCGGCAAACGGACCGGGCGATGGGTGTCTTGAAATGCCCACAGCAGCCCGGGCACCGTGGGTGGCCACGGGGGGGCTGCCGAGGCGGTGGGCTTCGGTGCGACGAGGGCGGTGGCGGGTACGTTGCTGCCAGGCCCGCTGGCGATCCAGGCGTCGGGAAAGAAATCGGGTCGACTGTTTTTCGAGACGCGGGTTGCAGCGGCGATGGTCCGGAAATCCTTGCTGAATTTCGCGAGGTAGATCTCGACCTGCTGGCCTCCGCCGGAGATGACGTTGATTGGCCCCTTGCGGTTGTATGGACCGGTCATCACAAGGAAGCCCACATGGTTGCTCCAGCGAGGATGGAACATCTCGCTGCCTCCAGCGGTGGCGGTGG
>CAZYAZ010000030.1:7397-15429 GCA_964646205.1 uncultured Planctomycetaceae bacterium
GCGGTGGCGGTGGTGGTGTTGGTCCCGCCCCGGGCCAGCCCGGCGACCTTGTCGACGGCCACCTTCCATTTCGGCCCGTCGTCGGGTGCTGAAATCCTCAGGTGCCGGTGAGGACCATCGAAGATCCACGCCAGGCGACTGTTGTCGGGAGCCAACGAGGCCCAGCATCCCTTGCCCAGGTGTGAGAGTGCAGGAGGGTCTAGCGTGACGAGGCCGCCATTGGGCCAGGGGAAGACCCCGGCCGCGAAACGGCCGTTTCGCGAAAGCTGGAAGTTGTCGGGGCTGACACGGGTCGTGGACCAGACGGGTTTCGAGATCGAAGCGTCGTCAAGCCGAACACGAACCAGCCGGCGGTAGAAATAACTTCCGGCCTGGCCGACCCTTCGCCCGATCACCACCCAGCCGGTTTTTGTGGCCGGGTCTTGCCAACTGCACAGTGCCGTGCCACGGGCCAGGACCCGGGGTTTCCGGCTCCCCCATTGGAGCACCATGACCCGGCCGCGACCGCGGTCGGTGTAGATCACCTGGCGGCCGTCGGCTGAGAACAATGGACGGGCGTAGTTGTCTTTCGTCGAAAGCAGTTCCCGCTCGCCACGACCGTCGGCGCTGTCGTAGCCCATCAGCAGCAACTCGTTCCCCTGGGCTTGCACGTCCTGGGCACCACGGCTGGTGTCCTGGACCCAGACAATCCGGGTCGGGGCACCGGTGAAGCGAGCCAGGGCATCGGTCGATTGGCCGCTGGTCGATGATGGTCCGACGCTGGCCAGGCATCCCAGGGCCAGCAACCCGGCGACGAGGCGAGACCGGGAGGTTGGCTTGATGCAGCGGGGGAACCGGGGCGGTGACACGTCGTATCTCCAGGAGTCGGCCACGTCCCGATTCTGGATCCTCGAGTCACTCACGTCCAATGCAAACCAATTCCCGTTCGGTCCGAATCAGCAGACGGTTTCCCGTGACCGCCGGTGTTGCCAGCGTGCGGCCCTTGAGACGATTGAGCGAAAGCCGGCGGTAACGCGGGCCCGGGACCAGTATGTGAGTGACTCCGGTCTCATTGATGGCCAGCACATGACGGCTGACCAGTAGAGGTGAGGCCGAAAAGTGTCCGCCCAGGCGACGTCGCCAACGAAGCGTTCCACTGCGGGCGTCCAGGCAACTGGCGATGCCGGCATCATTGATCATGTAGAGGGAATCGTCGACGAGCAGTGGGGTGGGATTCTTGGGGATGGCCTTGGCGTGTTGCCAGGCCACGTGAGTGGTGGTGACGTCACCGTTGCCGTCGGTGCGGATGGCCAGCAGTCGGGGATCGTCATACCCGGTGCAGACATAGACCAGGCCACTGCCCGGTGGTCCGGCCACCGGGCGAGGGACGACCGAGTAACCCATGTAACGGACCCACCACAACTCGTTGCCGTTGGCCGGGTCGTAAGAGACCACGCGGTCGCCTCCGGCACTGATCACCTGGGAGCGATCTGCGCTGTCCAGGACCAGGGGGGTCGAATAGGAGTGACGACCCCGGGTCCTGGGCTTTCGCCAACGGGTTTGGCCAGTCTGGCGATCGAGCGCGACGACGAACTGGGCGGAGGTGACTCCGGGGCGTCGCAACCGGTCGTAGAAAGGTCGGGTGAATCCATCGCAATTGATGATCAACAGGTCATCGACGACGACCGGTGAAGCCGCCGGGCCATGATGGTGGTAGTACGGCAGCGTGGTCGACCAGGCGGTTTGTCCATCGAGCCCCATGCGGGCGGTGCCGTGGGCTCCAAAGTGGACATAGATTGCGCCATCAAAAATGACGGGAGTGGGCGTGGCATGAGTGTTCTTGGAATGGATTTTTCCGGGGCTGGGAACCTCCAGGACGCGGTGGTTGCCGATCAGTTTGCCGTTGAGTCGATTCAACTGCAGTAGTCGCAGCGACCGGTTTTTGTCCTCGGAGGTGGTCAGCCAGATTGAGTCGCTCGCGACGACGGGGGAGGACCAGCCACGGCCGGGAAGGGGTGTCCGCCAGAGAATGTTGAGGCGGTCGTTCCACCGCAGCGGGATGTCGCTGGTCGGAGCGGCATGGGCCGATCCACGTGGCCCCAGAAACTGCGGCCAGTCGGTGCCGGGTGACGTTGGTGGAACTGCCAACGACAGTTCACCAACTACAACCAACCAGAGCGTCGACGCCAGGATGATCCGACGGGCATCGTATTGCAGGCTCATCTCATGACTCCGGTTGCCTGCTTTTGCCATTTGTGGTCGTTCGCCGTGTCCGCATCGAAGTGGTGTTGTCGCTTCTGATGAGGAGTTTTGTCGCACAAACCCCGCAAACGGAAGCCCAGTTTGGGCGAAACGGAGAGGATGAATGGACTCTGACGGCTGAAGCGGCCGAAAAAAGACAATGGGGCATTAGGAGGACCGATTCGAATTGGGAGGAATCGGTTCAATAGAGGGAGTTTTCGGACACGAAGCGCTGGACAAGCAACAGGTTGACCATGGTTTCGCATCCCGGTAACCTATCGGTAGATATGCATGTGTGCAGGAGGCACACATCGTATTCCCGCCTGTTGTTCCTCCCCCCAATTTTCCAGGAATCTTCAGTGGTAGTGCGCCTTCGCGTCGGTGTTCTGCTTGTCGTCACGGCTTGTGTGGCCGCGGCTTTTCCTGTCGTCGAGGCTTCGGCGGCCGATCCGTTGCATGTCCAGGTGGATCGCTTGGTCACCGAGAGTCCGCTGGGACTGGTGTCGGGAGCCAGTACCGATGGCGAATTCCTTCGTCGTCTGTACCTGGCCGTTCTGGGGCGGATTCCCTCGGTCGAGGAAACTCGTACATTTCTTGCCGACAAGTCGCCCACGAAGCGAACGGCAGCTGTCGACAGCTTGCTGGGAACGCCGGCTTACGTTCGACGCATGACCAACGTGATGGACGTGATGTTGTCGGAACGTCGTGGCGATGGCGAAGTGAAACGAGGAGAGTGGCAGGCGTTCCTGAAGCAGTCAATCGAATCCAACAAACCCTGGAACATACTGGCCGCCGAGATTCTTGGGGCCGATGCGGTTGATGCCAAGCAGCGGGGGCAAGCCAAGTTCCTGATGGATCGCGGTGTCGAGGTGAACCAGATGACCCGCGAGGTCGGCCGGATGTTCTTCGGCGTTGACCTGCAGTGTGCCCAGTGCCACAACCATCCACTGATCGATGATTACCTGCAGAAAGACTACTACGGCATCTACGCCTTTCTGAACCGCACCTATCTGTTCAAGCCGGACAAGAAGAAGCCGGGTGTTTTGGCCGAGAAGCCAACCGGTGGCGTTGCCTTCAGTTCGGTGTTCACTGGTGACTCGGGTGTTTCGCGACCACGGTTGCTGGGCGAACGGCAACTGGACGAGCCGGCCATAGCCGCGGGGCAGGAGTACAAGGTCAAGCCGGACAAGAAAAAGAAGAACCTGCGTCCCATTCCGGCCTACAGCCGACGCGAGCAGTTGGCCCGACTGGTGCGGGATGGCAACAACCGCTACTTCGCCCGGAACATGGCCAATCGGTTGTGGGCATTGGCGATGGGGCGAGGCCTGGTTGAACCACTCGACCTGCACCACAGTGACAATCCACCTTCGCACCCGGAACTGCTCGCACTGCTCACCGATCATTTTGTCGCGACGAAGTACGACATCCGGAGCTTTTTCCGCGAGCTGGTGCTGACCCAGACTTTTGCACGCGGTTCGAGCCTGCCGTCGGACCTGGCCGCCCGATCGGTCAAAGCAGCCCAGTTGCTGGTGGCGGTCGCCGAATCTGAGAAGAAGCTTGTGGCCGAGTTGGCAGCCGCTGACAAGCGGGTCGACACCGCTGTGGCCGCCGAGACAAAGGCTGGTGAGCCGGTGACGGCATTGGCCAAGCCTCTGAAACCGGCCAACGACAAGGTGGCAGCCGAGAAGAAAAAGCATGACCCGCTGGCGAAGGCCTTGGCCGACGCCACCAAGAAACTGCAAGACAAGCAGAAATCGGGTCTCCCGTTGGTCGAAAGCGCGCGGCGGGCTGTTGCGGCCGTGAAATTGCTGTCCGGGGACAAGGAACTGGCCGGAATCGTTGCCAAGTTGGATGCTCGGGCGAAGAAGGCCGCTGCGGAGATGGCGGCCCTGGACAAGGATCGTGCGGCCAAGCAGGCGGCCGCCGAGGTGACCGGCAAGGCGTTGAAGGCGGCCGAGGTGGTCCGCGATGCCGCAGTGAAGAAGCACGCCGCGGCTGTGAAACTGGCCGAGATGCGGGGCTGGGAAACCGACCAGGTGAGAACGGCCCGGCGGGTGATCAACACGGCGTTGACGTCGACCCGTCGACGGAAGGGCACACTGGAGGTTCTGGCAGGATATGCGGCCAAGCAGAAGGCGGCCGATACGGCGAGGACGGACCTGGTGTCCGCCGAGAAGATCCTGTCGCCCGTGGCGGTTGAATTCGCGAAGGTGGAGACGGTTCTGGCGAAGGCCAAACAGGAACTGGCCAATGCGGAGACCGATCGAAACAAGACGGCCACCGTCCTGGCGGGCACCCAGAAGAAAGTGACGACGTTGCCGGGTGTTACCAAGACACTGGCCACGGCAGCACAGCAGGCTGCTGCGGCTTTGAAGACACTCGGCGACGACAAGGAACTGGCCGGAATCGCCAAGACACTCGAGGGGCGTTCGGCCGGCCTGAACCGTGAACTGGCTGCTGCTCGAAAAGTTCTTCCGGGTCAACAGTCGGCCGCGACGGTTGCTGCCAAGCGGGCCGCGACGGCGCGGGTGGTTGTCGACAAGGCGACAGCTGATCATGCGAGAGTCAGCAAGCAGAGGACTCCGCTGTTGGCCACTGTTGGGGCTGCTCGGGTGAAATCCGAGGCCGCCGATGGTGCTTTGCACGAAACCCTCGGAAAACTCTCCAAGTCGTGGTCCGAGCAATTTGCCATCGGGACCGTCGGTCCACTGTCGCCGGAACAACTGGGTTGGAGCCTGCTGGAGGCCACCGGCCAGGTCGGTCGCCAACAGCAGAGTGTCGTGGCCGAACTCAACAAGAAAAGCCCACTGAAACCCGAGGACAAGAAGGACGCGGCAAAACTGGCCGCACGCAAACTGCAGATCGAACAGGCCACCTATGACAAGCTCAAGGGGTCCGTCGGCAGTATCGTGACGCTTTACGGTGCCGGGTCCGGACAGCCTCAGAATGACTTTTTTGCCACCATCGATCAGGCCCTGTTCATGGCCAATGGTGGACCGCTCAAGGGGTGGTTGGCGCCCGGTGGTGGCAACCTGACCGAGCGACTGGGTAAGATGACTGACACTGGAAAACTGGTGGAGGAACTCTACCTGAGCGTGCTGACGCGGCTTCCGACAAAGGAGGAAGTGGCCGACGTGGGGGCTTATCTCAACGAACGACCGAAGGAGAAACGGTCGGCAGCGATCCAGGAGATAGCCTGGGCGTTGTTGACCTCGGCGGAATTCCGCTTCAACCACTAGGACCGACTCGAAACGAAATGACTTGGCCGGGTGGACCGGTTGAGACACAAACTAACCATTCGAATCTTCGAAGGAATGACGATTCTTCAATCGGCGGACAGGATGGGCAGGATGCCCGGTAGAAACCGATTGTCGTCAAGAACGGGAGAACGATCGATGAAACGCATTCACGCTTGTGGCAGTGACGAACACCGGATTGCTAGACGACAGTTCCTGGGCGGTGTTGCCGGTGGAGCCGTCGGCGGCCTGGGCGTGCTGGCTGCCGCTCCCGCAGCCAAGCAACTGGAAAAGACTCAGCAGCGAGTTGTCTGCATTTACATGTCCGGCGGCCTGAGCCAGTTGGAGAGTTGGGATCCCAAGCCCAAGACCAACACGGGTGGTCCGTTCCGGGCGATTCCGACTTCGGTTCCCGGAATCCACATTTCAGAATTGTTGTCCAGGACTGCCAAGCACATGGACAAACTGGCGCTGGTGCGTGGGATCAACACCCGCAACGGCGACCACGGCAAGGGCAACTACCATATGCAGCATGGTCGCCAGCAAATGCCGGGTGTGTCCTTGCCGACCCTTGGCGCGGTGTGTGCCAAGGCGTTGCAGGATCCGAGCAACCCGATGCCCGGTCACATCCGAATTGGTGGTGGCGGCCGCGGAAACGATGCGGCCTATCTCGGACCCCGTTACGCCAGTATCGGTGCCAACGGAAAGCCGCCGGCCAACTCGGAACGCCCCAAGGATCTCAGCGAGGCCGCCGACAAGCTTCGCAACGGGTTCCGTCGCAAGATCAACGACCGGTTTGCTCTGCGTCGCAGAACCGAGGAGACCGAGGCCTACACGTACAGTTACGAGCGGGCTTTGCAGTTGATGGAACGTCGGGACGTTTTCGACGTCTCCAAGGAGCCGGCGAAGATGCACGAACTCTACGGCAAAGAGTCGTTCGGTCAACGCTGCCTGACAGCTCGTCGATTGCTGGAGAACGGTGCCACGTTCGTCAAGCTGGATCACTCCAACTACGACACCCACAACGAGAACTTCAACTTCCATCTCGAGCAGGTGCCCGAGTTCGACAAGGGGTTCGCGGCGCTGATTGGCGACCTGGCCGATCGTGGCATGCTCGAGTCCACGATGGTCGTGGTGATGTCGGAGTTCGGTCGTACGCCGAATATCAACAAGTACTACGGTCGTGATCACTGGGGCAATGCCTGGAGCATCTGCCTGGGCGGTGGCAAGATCGCCCGCGGTGCAGTGGTTGGCAAGACCAATGACAACGGCACCAAGGTGGTGGATCGCGAGGTCAGTTTCCCGCACCTGTTCCACACTTACCTGGCCGGA
This sequence comes from uncultured Planctomycetaceae bacterium, assembly GCA_964646205.1. Lineage (GTDB taxonomy): Bacteria > Planctomycetota > Planctomycetia > Planctomycetales > Planctomycetaceae > UBA8437. The sequence continues at coordinate 14,186 of CAZYAZ010000030.1, forward strand.
GTCGGACTGGACTCTCACGAGCCGTTCGATGTTGGCGGACGTCCGGTTCCGATGGCGGATCCGGCGTTTGGTCCGATCGACGAATTGATCGTCTGATCAGCCCACGGACCCAGGTTCGGGTCCACAGGTCAAGCGATTTCGCGGGGCGAGGCCTGATCCGAGGTCTCGCCCCTTTTTTCGAGTAAGAAATTTCAACCACCAAGGATGTCCCCGACATGGCCGCGACCAAGGCAGATCCCAAGAAGGTCCACGTCGCCCACCAGTGGAAGCACGGCAGCCCGTTGATCGCCTGTTGCTTTTCTCCTGATGGCAAGTACGTCTTCACCAGTGGTGAGGACTACGCCCTGCAGCGTTGGGAGATTCCCTCGGGCAAGAAGGTGGAATGGAAGGCCCACGACAGTTGGGTCCGTGATATCGTTTTCTTGCGAGACGGGAAAACGATGATCACTGCTGGTTGTGATGACAAGCTGATCTTCTGGGATGCCCTGGCGGCAAAGCCCAAGGCGATACGGACCATCGAGGCTCACAAGGGATGGATTCGCAGCCTGTCGGTTGCGGCCGACGGCAAGACCTTTGCGTCCGGTGGAAACGACCGGTTGGTCAAGTTGTGGGACGCCAGCAACGGCAAGCTGATCCGGACCTTCAGCGGTCACAAGTTCGACGTTTACAGCACATTCTTGCACCCCAATGGCCAGACGTTGTACTCGGGCGACCAGGGTGGAGAAATTCGCGAATGGACGATTTCCAGCGGAGAGTCCAAGCGGACATTCGATGCCAAGGTCTTGTTGACCAACAACACCCAGGGCGTTCGCTATGGAGGTGTTCGTGGCCTGGCAGTCAGTCCGGACAACAAGTACCTCGCCGCGTGTGGACTGCACAAGGCGACCAACCCGTTGGGTGCGGTCAACGAGCCGATTGCACTGTTGTTCGATATGAAAAGTCAAAAGAAAGTCCGATCCCAGGCCGGCAGTGGCATCAAGGGGATCGCCTGGCAACTCTCGTGGCTCAACGACGGTTCGCTGGCTGTCGCGTCTGGTGGCAGTGGTGGTGGATTCCTGTTGTTCTGGCGGCCAGACAACGACAAGGAATACCACCGTTTCAAGTTGCCCGATACGGCACGTGATATGGCGGTGCATCCCGATGGCCTGCAGTTGGCCACGGTGCATTACGATCGCCACATTAGAATCAACAAGTTGACTCCGAAGCCGGCCGCCAAGAAGCCGGCCAAGAAGCCGGCCAAGAAG
>CAZYAZ010000030.1:15529-35864 GCA_964646205.1 uncultured Planctomycetaceae bacterium
GCCAAGAAGCCGGCCAAGAAGCCGGCCAAGAAGTAGCCGGTGGAGCGACGGTGTTGCTGGCTTATTCGGCCGATTGACTTCGCCGCCGGACACGGCTGAAATTGCCATTGGTGATTTCTGTCGTGAACCCTAGAACCTCCCCAGTAAACCGCCAGGAAGGCAATCTGGGGATCAACCGCTTCGGATTGGCCCGCGGGTCCTGGTGCCCGGTCATGGAATCGATAAGCGAAGGGCGTGGTTGATGAAGGCGCTGACGAGACGTGATGTGTTGTTGCGGTGGGGAGCCGTGTCGGCTGGGGCCGTCTCGATGGGATTTGCGGGCGTCCGATTGAGTACGGCCAAGGTGAAGTTGCCGGCCGACGCCTCGGGCGTCGGCTACGGAGAACTGGTCAGAGACCGCGAGAAACGGATCGACTTGCCACGAGGGTTCTCCTACCAGGTGATCTCGGAAGTCGGTGACAGGATGGACGACGGGCTTGTCGTCCCCGGAGCACCTGATGGCATGGGTGCGTTTGTGGGGCCGGATGGTCTGACACTGTTGGTGAGAAATCACGAGTTGAATCCTGATGTCTCCGTGGGTCCATTCGGCAAGAAGAACAGGCTGTTTGGAGATGTTGATTCCACAAGAGTCTACGACGATGGAGACCAGAGGACCCCGGGTTTGGGGGGTACGACAACGGTGGTCTATGACACCAATCGTCAAAAAATGGTTCGGCAGTTCATGAGCCTCGCCGGGACATACCGGAACTGTGCCGGCGGTCCAACCCCCTGGGGAACGTGGCTGACTTGTGAGGAAACGGTGCAGCGAGTGGGGCGAGGAGACGACGGTGGCAAGTTTGTAGCGGCCCGTGATCACGGGTGGGTGTTCGAGGTACAGCCAACGGTGGAACCCGGCCTGGTCGATCCCAAACCGATCCGCGCGATGGGGCGGTTCAACCACGAGGCGGTGGCCATCGATCCACCCAGCGGTGTCGTTTATCTGACGGAGGATCGTGATGATGGTCTGCTGTACCGGTTCTTGCCCAAGACACCCGGTAAGTTGCACGATGGAGGGCGGCTGCAGGCCATGTCGTTGCAGGATGATTCCGGTGGAGAGACACGCAACTGGGGCCAGACGACGATCTCGCCGGCTCAGCCGCGGCCTGTGACCTGGATCGATCTGGACGATATCGAGTCACCTCGCGACGATTTGAGGTTCCGGGGTTTTCGGGCGGGGGCGGCCCGGTTTGCCCGTGGAGAGGGCATCTGGTACGGGGACAAGGAGGTGTACTTTGCGTGCACCAGCGGTGGTCGAGCCCGTGTGGGGCAGATCTGGCGGTACCGTCCGAGTGTCTATGAAGGGACGCAGAAGGAATCGAAGGCTCCGGGCGAACTGGAGTTGTTCGTCGAACCCAACGACACGCGATTGCTCAACAACGCTGACAATCTGACCGTGGCCCCCTGGGGTGACGTGGTCGTCTGCGAGGATCAAAAGCGAAGCGTTGTGCGGCTGGTCGGAATCAACCCGGCAGGCGGTATCTACACGCTGGCTCACAGTCGCATGCGGACCGAGTTCACCGGCGTCACTTTCTCGCCCGATGGCACGACATTGTTCGTCAACGCGCAGGGCAAGGGGTTGACGATTGCGATCACCGGTCCCTGGAAGCAGTCGATTGCCTAGCCACCGGCCGCATCGGAGACGGCCGTGGTCCGTGTCAGGTCGTTGCCGACGATCGACGGGCACCAGTACTGCTCGATGTGTTCGACAACCAGTTCGGTACCCCGGGTGTGGCTGACAAACGGGCGGTCGCGGGGATCGTACATGGCGTCGGTCAGATCGCGAGCCAGGACCACGTTGAGGCCGAGCCGCACCATCTGGCGGATTCCGAACGACCGGCCCAGTACGCACATGTTGGTGTGCACTCCCATCAGCACGACGTTCTGGATGTTCAACTGCCGGAAGAAGTTGTAGACCTCTTGTCCGTTGTCACTGATGCCGTCGTATCCGGTGATCCGAATCGCCGCATGCTGGTGGCGGTCGAATCCCGGCTTGGGCCGTACAGTCGGATCATCGCAGCCGCCGTCGGAGTCATCGATCGGCAGCGGGGCCTCGGTTTTGGGGTCGAGCTTGCACCAACTGGCGATCGGGACGGGAGGCTTGACTGGCGGTGCCGACAGGATTCTGTGCCGGAAGGGTGTTGTTTCGTAGAACTTGATTCCGCTACTGGGTGAATGGACGACGGTCACGCCCAGGCCCCGTGCGGCCGAGACGATGCGATTCATGCGGGGGGCCATGGCGTCGACACGGATGGCGGCCTGGTGGCAGGGATGGTCTGCCCACATGTCACAGATGACGATGGCTGTCTCGGCCACTTTCCATTCGAGTGTCTTGCGGATCTCGACCACCTGTTCGCCTCGTGCCTCCCGGTGTCGTGACTTGAGATGAAGCAGTCCATCGACGACCGGCCGGAGTGCTACCGGAGTGGTCGGAGCTGCCGGAAGTGGTGCCGGGGCCAGCCAGGGCGCCGTGTGGGCGGCGACACCGGTGGCGAGACTGGAATGCAGGCAACGGTTCAGGAACTGGCGACGAGAGGAGGAGGTCATGTGCGGGCTCCTGGAGGACAACATGGCGACAAAAATCGTACTCCGCTCGAGGCTCGGTTGCCAACCCGTCGTGGTTGTGGCGTAATGTCCGCCCCAGTGCCGGCGATTGCAGGAAGACTTCAGGATGGCCGATGATCCTTCCGTGACCGATGACGATCCGTCTCATGGACCGACGGCGTTGCACTGGGCGGTCGTGTTGTTCGTTGTCGGGCATTTCGTTGTCTTGTTCGTCTTCACGGTTGCTTGCGTGGTGGCGATTGTTGAGGTGGAGATTGCCGGTGGATGGTCGGCCGTTCACATTCGGGGCAGCCTGTTCATCTGGATTTCCACCTGGCTGTTGATGCTCTTTGGAGCCTATCCGCTGCCGGCCCTGGCGTTCTGGCGTCCGTTCCTGAGGGCTTCGGTCTCCTGGTTGGACATCTTGCGACGTCGCAAACGCCCTCTGGCAGAAGCCGATCGCGGTCGCGAATGGCTCTATTCGCCCTGGGGACCGTGGATCCTGATCGTCAACTGCCTGGTGCCGATGATTGCCGCCGGCGTCGGACTGGCCTGGCTGTGGCAGTAGTCCGGCAGCCGATTCGCAATCGGCCTGCGGCGGTCTTACAATCGGTCGGACTTTGAAAATACTGACAGTCCGGTCGTCGGCGTTCCGACCGACCAGGTCCAGAACCCGCCCAGGAGAGATTCCGATGATGAGAGCGAGCGTTGGCTGGTTGTTGCTGCTGTTGTGTGGTGGATTCCCCGCGTTTGCCGGAGATGGCAGCGAGTTGTCTCGTGCACAGCAGACGGCGGTGGCCGACGTCGCCGGTCGGGTCGATCTGATCAAGGCGGTCAATCGCAAGATCTGGGACTACGCTGAAGTCGGACTCGAGGAAACCCGTTCCTCGGCGTTGCTGCAGAAGCACCTCAAGCAGAATGGCTTCAAGGTCAAGAGTGGTGTGGCAGGAATGCCGACGGCTTTTGTGGCCAGTTTCGGAAGTGGCAAGCCCGTGATCGGGATCCTGGCCGAGTATGACGCGTTGCCGGGAATGTCCCAGAAGGTTGAACCGGTGCGTGCGGCGGTGCGATCGGGTCAACCCGGTCACGCCTGCGGTCACAGTGGACTGGGCAGCGGAGCCCTGGGAGCGGCGCTGGCGGTCAAGGCCGCGATGGACCGTCACAAGATCAAGGGGACCATCCGTTTGTACGGAACCCCGGCCGAGGAGACGGTGATCGGCAAGGTCTACATGTTGCTTGACGGCCAATTCGACGACCTGGACGTCTGTCTGCACTGGCACCCCTCGAGCCGCAATGGAGCGTGGGCCGGGACATCCAAGGCCCTGGTCAGCGTCAAGTTCAGCTTTGACGGCACGGCAGCTCATGCGTCGGGTAGTCCCGAGAGTGGCCGCAGTGCATTGGACGCGGTCGAACTGATGAACGTCGGCGTCAACTACATGCGCGAGCATGTCAAGGAAGACGCTCGAATGCACTACGTGATCACCAATGGCGGCGGGGCACCCAACGTGGTGCCACCGGTGGCGTCGGTCTGGTACTACATTCGGGCTGACGATCACCGTGATGTCGAAGCAAATTTCAAGTGGATCCAGGACATCGCACGGGGTGCGGCCCTGATGACCCGCACCAAGATGAGGATGCAAGTCGACACCGATTGCCACGAGTTGATTACCAATGTGCCGCTGGCGGAGTTGCTCGAGGAGAAGCTCAAGACGATCGGTCCCCCGAAGTTCAACCAGGTCGAGAAGGCGTTTGCCCGGCGGCTTCAGCAGCCGCTGATCGAGCAATTCGGGGACGAGTTTCCCAAGGCGATTGACGAGTCCATCCGACCGTATGCCGAGTCGATGGCTGCCCGCACACGGGGCTCGACCGACGTCGGTGATATCAGTTGGTACGTGCCAACCGGTGGGATTTCGACCTCGTGCCTGGCGGCCAAGAGTCCCGGCCACAGTTGGCAGAACGTGGCCGCGATCGGTTCGACGATTGGCGAGAAAGGGATCGTCTACGCATCGAAGGTGTTGGCCGCCACGGCAATCGAGTTGTTTGAAGATCCAGCTCGTGTGGCGGCGGCAAAGGCTGACTGGACAAAGCGAATGGAAAAGAGAAAGTACACGACGTTGATTCCCAAGGGGCAGCCAGCACCGGTGAAGATCCGTTGATCAACTTCTCGATGCTCACGCAACGATGACTGACCGTCGTTTCACACTGGTGGTGTGGTTGCTGGGGATTGCCCTGGCCGGACTGTTCTGGTGGCCATTGGTCACCGGAGGCGGTTTTGTTGGTGGTGACATCTATTCGTACTATTTTCCCCAGAAGACCTTCTACGCCGAACAGTTGCAGCAGGGGCACTCGCCGTTCTGGAACGACCGGGTCGGCCACGGTTATCCGATGTTGGCCGAGAGCCAGGCGGGGGTGTTCTATCCGCCGCACCTGGCCCTGTACACGTGGCTGGAGGTCAACACCGCCTACAGTCTCAGCCACCTGCTGCACTATGTGCTGGCGTTTGTATTCACCGTTGGGTACGCACGGCGGTTCGGGATTCCGAGATTCGGAGCTCTCCTGGCGGGACTAGTCTACGTTTACGGCTGGTTCCCAACTCGGAGTTGCTGGGAGTGGGCAATCATCGGGGGAACCTGGTTGCCGGCGGCGTTGTGGTCGGTGGAGTGTTTTTTGCAGACACGTCGATGGAGATTCGCAGCACTGCTGTCGGCGGTCCTTTCGGTGCAGATGATGGCCGGTCACTTCCAACTGGCCTGGATCACACAACTGGTCCTGGTGGTGTACGTTCCCTGTCGGCTGTGGTGGGTTCCGGTGATGGAACCGTTGTTGCCATCCCACGCGCGATGGCGGGCCGGCGTGTTGCTGTTGCTCTCGGGTGGCTTGGCCATCGGGTTGGCGGCGTTGCAATTGCTGCCAACGTGGGAATTTCGCCAGGTGAGCCAGAGGGCCGAGGCCGGGGCTGACCATCCGCTGCAATTCGGCTCGATTCCGGCTTGGTACTGGACACAGGCCGTGATGCCGTTCCGATGGTATTCACCGACGACCGACCGCACGGCCGCCCTGCAGAGAGATCCTGCCATTCCGGGGGTCGCGACCAATGAGGGCGAGGCTCACCTGTATTTCGGTCTGGCCCCGTTCCTGCTGGCGGTCCTGGGGATCGGGTCGATGTTCCGTCGCGGAGATCCCCGCGGAATCTTCTGGATCCTGGTGGGGACACTGGCCCTGTTTTACACCACCGGTCGTATGGTGCCGCTGGTCGATTGGCTTCCTGGGTTCAGTTATTTCCAGGGGCCGGGGCGGTACGGGGTCGTGGTCACGTTGGCGGTGGCGTTGCTGGCCGGCGAGATGGCCGGGCGGTGGCTGGCACCTGTTGTGGGCGGATCTTTTCGGTCGATCGTGGTGTGGTCAGGGTCGCTGTTGGCCCTGGGTAGCAGTTGGTGGCTGGTGGATGTGACCTGGGTGGTGGTTGAAGCCAATCCGGGGGTCGTGGCCGCCCCGGATTGGTTGCCGTCGACCGTCCTGGTGATCGGAGTGCTTGGAGGCTTCGTCGTACTGGCGGCTGTTGGCATGTTCCTGGTCTCGCGTCCACGGGTGCCGCAGGTCGTGGCCGGTCAACGATTGGCCCTGGCGATCCTGGCTCTCGCCACCGTGTTGGACCTGTGGCTGGTGGCTCACCTTGTCCAGTTCACCGAGGTGCTGGACGATCCCCCGATTTCCCGGCTGGCCTCCAGCCCGGTACGGCAGGCCTTGTCCGAGTCAAAAATGCCGGCACGGGTGTTCGCCCCGATGGCGAACTTCCCCACGGTGCTGGGTGTGTCGGCGACACCGGTTTACTTCACCTTTGGCCCGTCCGAGTACACCCGTCGTGATCTGATGATGCCCAGTTCACAGGTCGACGATCCCGATGATTCGTTTGTTCCGCAGACCGAGGCCCAGATGGACTGGCTGGAACGCGGGGGGGTCACGCACATTGTCAGCTACAAGCCGATTGATTCGGCACGATGGCCGGTGCAGGAGATCTGGCGTGGCCGTGACCCGGTGATGAATTCCGCCCTGGGTCGCCGATCGCCGCTGTTTCTCTATCGACTGACCGAAGGACGTGGCCGGGTGTCGTGGGATTCCGGTGCGGAACGCAATTCGATTACCGGGTATTCCGGAACTGGCTCAGAAGTGGTGATTGACGTGACCACCCGTGTGGCGGGGCGACTGGTCTTGACCGAATTGATGGCCGAGGGCTGGCAGGTCGAGGTGGATGGCGAGCCTCGGAAGGTGGAATTGGTTGAGGGCATGTACCGTGGTGTCCGCTTGCAGCCCGGTGAGTCTCGCGTACGGTGGCACTACCAGCCGCCCGGCTTATACTGGGGGCTTCTCATCAGCGGCGTGGCGTTGCTGATGTTGGCCACGGCGGGCCTGATCCGGTACCGAAAACCCGGTTGGCTGGCCGGTCTCGAGTTGAACGAGCCGTCATGAAAGCCGCCTACATCACCCGTACCGGTGATCCGGATGTGATCGAATTCGGAGATCTGCCCGATCCCGAGCCAGCCGCCGGCCAGGTGTTGGTGCGAGTCGAGGCGGTGGCGGTCAACCCGATCGACACATACGTCCGCGGCGGACTGGTGGCTCTGGAACTGGATTTCCCCTACACGATCGGTTGCGACCTGGCTGGCACGATCGTGGCGTGTGGTGAGGGCATTGAACGCTTTGCCGTGGGAGATCGTGTGTGGGGCAGCAACCAGGGCTTGCTGGGACGTGCCGGCACATTCTCGGAGTTGGCAGCCGTCGACGAGCAGTGGCTCTACGCCGCTCCGGAGGGAGTGTCGAGCGAGTTGTTGGCTGCCGGGGCGCTGGTTGGCTTGACCGCACACCTGGGGTTGTTTCTCCATGCCGGGGTCGAGGCCGGGGACCTGGTGTTCGTCAACGGGGGGACCGGTGGCGTGGGCGCCGCGGTGGTTCAACTGGCCAAGTCGGTCGGTGCCCGGGTTGTCGCGACGGTGGGATCGTCGGAAAAACAGGAACTCTGCAGTTCGCTGGGTGCGGATCTCGCCGTTGACTACCACGACCCGGACATGGACAACGTCCTGGCAAGTTTCGCGGCCGAGAACGGTGGGTTTGACGTGTGGTTCGAGACGTTGCGGGAACCGACACCTGACCGGACGATCGAGTTGATGGCCAAGCGAGGGCGGATCGTGTTGATGGCCGGACGGGCGGCTCGCCCCGAGTTCCCCGTGGGATCCTTCTACACGAAGGACCTGAGAATGTTTGGTTTCGCGATGTTCAACGCGTCAGACCAGGAGCAGCGGATTTGTGGCGAGGCGATCAACCAGTTGGCGGCCGACGGGGGGTGGAATCCCCCCATCGGGGCACGCTTCGGTTTGTCCGAATCGGTCACGGCCCACCAACTGCAGCAGGACAACACGATTGGCGGACAGGGAACACTTGCGGGAAAGATTGTACTGACACCGTAGCGACAGGAGGTTCGCGCGCAGCAGGCCCACGGATGGTGCCGACCGATTCCACCATAGGAAATGGCACCAATGAAAATTCCAAGTACGCGGTCCGTTGTTGTGTGCGGGTTGTTCGCCCTGGCTGTCTTCGGACAGGAAACGGCCAATGCCTTGCAGCAGGTACCCGGATCGGCGACGACCAAGCAGCAGGTTCGGATCAAGGAATTGCACGAGGCGCACTCGGCCGCTCGCGATGCACGTGGATTGGTCGGTAGTCGCCTGGTTTCAAAGATCAGTCGTGATGCCCAGAAGCACGCCGACTGGATGGCTACCACGGGGCAGTTTGTGCACAGCGAGATGGGTTACTGGGAAGTGATCCAGACCGGCCCGCTGACACCCCAGAAAGCGATCGAGGGATGGCTGGAATCGCAGGCTCATCGTGAGATCCTGATGAGCGGCGCCGAGATCGGGTTTGGCTTTGCAGAATCCAACGGTGTGGCCTACTGGGTCGGACTGGTGCGTTGACCACAGCCGGGAGGCCCGGGGAGATGACCGACCAGGTGGGGCGACCGGCACCGATCGAGATGCCCGAACGCAGCGACGTGGCGATCGGTTGCGTGGGGGCCGGCTTCATCATGGCCGACTGCCACCTGGTGGCTTATCGCAACGCAGGATTCCATCCGGTGGCGATTTCGTCTCGCACCGAATCGAAGGCCCGTGAGGTGGCGGCCAGGCACGAGATCCCAACCGTGCATGCCGACTGGCACGCATTGGTTGCCGATTCCCGGGTCGAGGTTCTCGACGTGGCGGTGCCACCCGATGTCCAGTTGGAAGTGGTCCGCGAGGCCGCACGGTTCGGGATTGGCTCTGGTGGGCATCTCCGGGGGATATTGGCCCAGAAACCGCTCGGTGTTGACCTGGAACAGGCCCGCGAGATTGTCCGGTTGTGCGACGAGGCGGGGATCACGCTGGCTGTGAACCAGAACATGAGGTTTGACCAGTCAATCCGGGCGGCACGTGGTGTGATCGAGGCGGGCCTGCTGGGAGAACCGGTGCTGGCGACGATAGACATGCGTGCGATCCCGCACTGGATGCCGTGGCAGCAGCGGCAGGGGTGGGTGACGTTACGGATCATGAGCATCCATCATCTCGACACGTTCCGTTACCTGTTTGGGGATCCCGAACGGGTTTTCGCCAGCGTGCGGCCCGATCCGAGGACGGCCGGACAGTTCGAGCATTCCGACGGGATCTGCCTGTACATTCTCGAATACGCCGACGGCTTTCGTGCTGCCGCGTGGGACGATGTCTGGGCGGGGCCGGCACGGGAGGGGGCGGCAGAGGACCTGGGAATCAAGTGGCGGATCGAGGGAACCTCGGGGATGGCTCGTGGCACGATCGGCTGGCCCGATTATCCCGATGGCAGCCCCAGCACGCTGGACTACACCACGACGGAAACCCCCGAGTGGGTGTCACCCCGTTGGGACGAGATGTGGTTTCCCGATGCGTTTGTCGGCCCGATGGCCGACTTGCTGGTGTCGATAGAACGTGGTGACCGTCCCAGCCTGGACGGGCGGGACAACCTGAAGACGATGGCACTGGTCGAGGCGTGCTATCTCTCGGTGCAGGAACACCGTGCGGTGTTGCTGTCGGAATTCGACTGAGTTGCTCCCCGGCCGGGCGACTCAGCCCTCGTAGAATGCCGCGAGCCGGTCCTCGTACTTGGCGATGATGTGCCGGCGACGGACCTTGAGCGTGGCGGTCAATTCGTCGTTCTCCAACTGGAATGGCTGGTCGAGTACCAGGCACTTCTTGACCCGTTCGGGCTGGCTGACCGACTCCATCAATTCCGAGACCTTCGAATCAATGATTGCCAGCAGTTCTGGAGAGGTGATCAGTCCGTCCTCGGTTTCCATGGCCGCGTCGTTGGTCGTGGCGAGGGTTTCGAGCAACGGAAGGTTGGGAACCACGACGGCACTGATGAAGTTCCGCCCGTCCCCATACACCACCGCCTGGTCGAACAGCGGGTCGGTCGTCAGCAGTCGTTCGATGACCGCCGGGGCAACGTTCTTGCCGGCTGACGTAACAAACAAGTCCTTCTTGCGGTCGGTGATCGAGAGAAAACCATCCTCGTCGATCGTTCCGACGTCACCGGTGTGAAACCACCCGTCGACAATGACCGCTTCGGTTGCCTCGGGGTTCTTCCAGTACCCGGCCATCACATGAGGCCCTCGTGTCAGGATTTCGCCGTCCTGGGCAATCCGCACCTCGACACCGGGAATTGGCAACCCGACCGAACCAAACCGGTACGCCTCGGCGTGGTTGAACGAAATGACCGGTGAGGTTTCGGTGAGTCCATATCCTTCCAGGATCGGCAGCCCGGCTTGGTCGAAACCGTCACAGACGTGTCGGGGCAGCGGGGCACCTCCAGAGTTCAATTGGCGGATTCGCGGTCCGAAAATGGTTTTCAACCGATTGGCTCGTGCGTCCGGATCGAGTGCTTCGACGCCTGTCCAGATTTTCTCGTAGAAGCGTGGTACGGCCGTCAGCCAGGTGGGCTTGATCGTGTCGAGGTCGTCGATCAGCGTGTCGATGCCGGCGGCCAGTGCGACGGTGATGCCGGCTCCGGTGGCCAGGTAATTGTCGGTCAACCGGGCGTAGACGTGGCTGTAGGGGAGCCAGCTGAGCAGGATGTCGTCGGATTCCAGGAAGGCGATGGGAATCATCGATTCGACATTGGAAAGCAGGTTGCCGTGGGTCAGCATCACTCCCTTGGGGTTGCCCGTGGTGCCGCTGGTATAGATCAGGGTCGCGAGACTGGACGAGTCCAGTGCCTGTTCACGCGAGGCAATCTGGTCGTCGAGTGATGCGCGGGCACCGCGGTGGCACAGTCCTTGCCACGAGAGTTGGAGCAGTCGCGATTCGGGCAGTGTGACGGATTCGAAGGAGACGAGGAACTCGAGATCGGGCAGCTCGTCGAGTCGTGCGATGACCTTGTCGGCCTGGTCCTGGTTGCTGACCAGGACGCCACGGGCTTCGCTGTGTCCCAACTGGTACTCGACCTGTTCGGCCGACAGCGGAGCGTGCATGGTGACATCGGCAGCGCCGGCACTGAGGATCCCCAGGTCGGCAATTGGCCATTCGACGCGGTTTTCCGACAGGATGCCGACCCGGTCACCCGGGGCGATGCCCAGGGTGATCAGTCCGGCCGCGGCCCGGTCGGCCTGCCGGCGAACATCCCGGTACGAGATGTCGCGGAAACGACCGAGCGACGGGAATCGCATTGCGATTTTCTCGCCCATGCGACGGCTCATCGTGCGATGCAGGTGGCAGAGGTTGCCGACCGATTCGATCACGAGTCGTCCTGGCCCTGGAGATTCTCGAAGATCGTCGCCACGCCCTGGCCTTGTCCGACACAGAGTGTGGCCAGCCCGAACCGGGCGCCCGTGGCTCGCATCCGGTGCAGCAGCGTCACTGCAATCCGGGCGCCACTGGCACCCAGCGGATGTCCCAGTGCGATCGCTCCACCCCGCGTGTTGACTCGTGATTCGTCGATGTCCAGCAACTTCAGCACGCTGAGCACCTGCACGGCAAACGCCTCGTTGATTTCGATGCAGTCGATTTCGTCGAGGGTCAGTTCGGCACGTCGGAGTGCTTTGTGGATGGCGGGGACGGGCCCGATTCCCATCTCCGTCGGGTCGACACCCGCGACGGCCATGGCCCGGACCCGCGCGATTGGTTCCAGGCCCAGGTCTGTGGCGGTGGCTTCGGACATCATCATCATCGCCGCCGCTCCGACGTTGATCGGCGAACTGTTGCCGGCGGTCACACTGCCCCCGGCGGGATTGAATGCCGGAGGCAGGGCCTCCAATCCCTCGAGCGAACAGTCCTCGCGGATGCACTGGTCACGAGTGATCTGTGTCTTGCGGCCGTCGTCATCACGGCCCCACGTCGGTATCACCTCGCCGGTGAACTGGCCCGAACGAGTTGCCTCGTCAGCCAGTTGGTGACTTCTCAATGCGAACTCGTCCTGCTGGGTTCGGCCGATTCCGTACTTGTTCGAAAGATACTCGGCCGTCAATCCCATGTGCATGATTGCTTCGCTGTACTTGCGGAACAGCCCCGGGGCGGGATCGTAGTCCTTGGTCATCGGGATGTGGTGCATGTGTTCCACGCCGCCGGCGATCTGCACGTTCTCGCACCCGGCCATGATGCTCATCGCCGCATCGTTGATCGCCTGCAGGCTCGAGGCACAGTTGCGGTTGACCGTTACGCCCCCGGTCTCGATGGGCAGGCCTGCCATCAGCACGGCAATCCGAGCGATGTCGTAGCCCTGCTCGCCCTGTTGCTGCACGCATCCCCAGCGGACGTCCTCGATCAGTCCAGGTTCGACGGTGGTGCGTTCGACCAGGTCGGCGATCAGCGCCGCGGAGAGTTCATCGGAACGGACGTCGCGGAAGCAGCCGGCGCGGGCGTCGGCTCGGCCAATCGGAGTACGGACGGCATCGATTACGACGGCGGGATTCATCGGGGGGCTCCAGCAGGCGCTGCGTGCCAGGTCGAGTTGTTCGTGGCCATCGTGGCCAGGGAGTCGGTGGGTGCGAATCGTGGTCCGAGGTCGATGAATGGCTCCAGTCGCTTCAGGATTTCACCGGCTCCCAGGCTGTCGCACCACCGGAGCAGTCCACCTCGGAATGGCGGGAAACCGATCCCGAGAATCAGTCCCATGTCGGCATGAGCCGGTTCGCGGACGATTTCCTCTTCCATCACGCGGGTCGCTTCCAGCAGCATGGGGAGGAACAGTCGGTCCTGGAGATCCCGGGTCGAGAAGTCTCCGGATTCGAGGCGATGCGGTTCAAGGAATGTTTCGAAATCCGGGTCATGGGCCGGTTTGCCACGACGGCCGACAAACTGGCGGATGCCCCGTCCCGATTTCTTTCCCAGTCGCCCGGCCTTGACCAGGTCCTCCAGGATCGGCATCTCGATGGCCCGGTCGGCGAAGGCGGCCGAGACGACCTGGCCGGCGAACAGGGCGGTGTCGAGTCCGACCAGATCATGAAGTGCGATCGGCCCCATGGGCATTCCGAACTTGGTGGCGGCCCGATCGATGGCGTCGGCCGAGGCTCCCTCGCGCAACAGTTGCAGCGATTCGGCCATGTAGGGCAACAGGATGCGGTTGACCAGGAATCCTGGGCAATCCTTGACCACGATGGGCGTTTTCCCCAGGCGGCGTGCGAGTGCGACCAGGGTGGCCAGTGTCTCGTCGGAACTCTGGGCACCGCGTATCACCTCGACGAGTTGCATTCGATCGACCGGGTTGAAGAAATGCATTCCAGCGAACCGTTCGGCGTCGGGGACGGTGGCGGCCATCCTGGTGACCGAGATGGTCGAGGTGTTGGAGGCGAGAATGGTGTCGGGTCCGAGTGTGTCGGCCAGTTGGCCGTAAATGCTGGTCTTGAGTTCCTCGTTTTCGGTCACAGCCTCGATGACGACGTCGCAGTCGGCGAGTGCGGCGTGGGACGTGCTCGTGGAGATCAGTGCCATCATTCGGCCGACGTCTTCCGGCGTGGCCCGGCCGATCTTGATCCGGCTCTCGACGACCGCGGCCGCATTTTCCAGGCCGGCGGCGAGTCGTTCGTTGTCGACATCGACCATGGTGGCGGGAAGACCCCTCCTGGCAGCGGCGGTGGTAATCCCGCCACCCATCAGGCCGGCTCCCAGGACTCCGATCCGTTGCACGGAACGGGGGGCGGTGTCGACCGGTCCTCCGGCGTCCTGGCCGAGTCGATTTTGCATGAAGAACAGACGGATCATGTTGCCGCTGATCTCGCTGCCGACAATCTGTCGAGCGCATTCGCGTTCGATTTCCAGACCCTCGGCGAGCGGACGGTTCAAGCCCTGTTGCATCGCCTCGATCGCGGCCAGGGGGGCGGGATAATGCCCCTTGGTCTTGAGCATCACCTGCCCGGCTGCGACCGCGAAGCTGAAGTTCGCCTGGTCGTCGCTGAGCCCCATTGGTGCTCGCCGTTTCTCGCGGATGTCGAGGTAGCGATTGTCCTCGGCCAACCACTGGATCAGTCGTTTGCCCTCATCGACCAATGATTCTGCATCGACGGCGTCAAAGACGAGCCCCAATTCGGCCGCCCGTCGGGCCGGCACGGGGGCTCCTCCACAGATGATCTCGATGGCGTGATGAAGCCCGACCAGGCGGGCGAGTCGTTGTGATCCACCCCAGGCGGGGAAGAGCCCGATCTTGACCTCGGGGAGTACGAGATCCACTCCGGCCGCGTCGACGGCAATCCGTTCGTCCATCGCCAGGACCAGTTCGGTTCCGCCGCCCAGGCACTTGCCGTCCACCAGGGCGACGGTTGGAAAGGGAAGATCTCCGATCGCGGTGAAAACGTCGTGGCCGCTGGAGAGGCCTTCCTCGATCAATTCGTCGCTGGCGTCGACCAGCAATCCCAGTTCGTGCAGGTTGGCGCCGGCGATGTACTGGCCAGGTTTGCCGCTGCGTACCAGGAGGCCACGGATGCCATCTCGTGCCGCCAAATCGGCGACGTGGTTGGCCAATTCCAACATCACGTCGCGTCCGAGCGTGTTGACCGGTTTTCCGGGCAGATCGATCGTCAGCAGGGCGATCGCGTCATCGAGGACTTCGAGTTGCCAGGCCGTGTTCATGTCGGACCACTCCACCGTTGCCGCCGACGACTGTCAAGACACTGTCTGGGAGTCAGTGGGCGTGTCGTCATATCTCATCAAGATGTCATCCGGCACGATTCCGTCCAGCAGGACGAACCCGTCCTTGGTGATGGCTTCTCCAAGCCGCGTTGCCGTACGGATGTCGCGACCGGTCGCGGGGCGGCCGGTCAGCCGGGCATGGAAGTCGTTGCCCAGCACGACGGCGGCTTCGCGGACCAGCGGGTCGCCATGAGCGTCGGCCCAGAGTGCCGAAACCAGCATCACGACCTGGTCCTGGATCTTTTGCGACAGGGCGGCCATCGAGATCTGCCGGTCCGGCAATTTCAACTGGTGGCGGACCATCAACGAATCGATTTCCAGGCGTGCTCTCTGCAATCCGTCGGCTGCAAAACGGGCGAGCCGTTCCAGCCGACGACACTTCAGGTCAAGCCGGGGCCGTTTCCAGCCCACGAGCAATTGCTGGAACTTCCACAGACCATAGGATCCGATTTCTCGCCGCAGTCCCCACGCGTGAAGTGGGTTGGCCGGGTTGGGGCGTTTCAGGCCCAATGCGGCGGCTCGACGACCGATCGGTTCGTAGAACCGCCGGCCGTGGTTCTTGATCAGCGATTTCAGAAACGCCATGCCCAGCATCTCACCTTCCCCTTCATAGATACAGGGGGCGAGAAACTCGTGGACGTTGTCCCCGAAGAGATGGCCGTGCAGGAAGGCCCGGCCGCCGTGGGTCTTCATGCACAGTTCAATGGCTGCTTCCTTCTGGGATTCGCTGCCAAAGATCTTGGCGATGATGCATTCCATCTCGCCGCGGTAGCCCTCGTCGAGTTGCCAGCTGCACCAGTCGACAAGTGAGTCACATCCGACGACAAGGGCAGCGAGACGACCGATTCGTCGTTGCACCAGTTCGCGGCGCTGTATGGGCTGGCCGTATGTCACCCGGTAGGCGGCCCAGGGCAACATGCCCGCCAGCATCACTCGCATCGATCCGGCTGCGGTGGCGCACAATGCCACCCGGCCCCGATTGAGTCCGTGGTAGGCGATCGTCAGGCCATCGCCGGTTGCCGGTTCCAGCAGGTTGTTTCGAGGGACCCGGAAGTTGGTGAACTTCAGGCCGTTGTTGAACGAGTGCTTGAGTGCGTAGATGCCATAGGGGACGACCCGGAAGGTGTCGTTTTCCTGATCGGGCAGATCTGCGATGAGAACCGCGGGCCGATCCTCGACGCGACAGACCAGTCCGATGGTGCGTCCGGGAACGGCGTTGGTGATGAACAGTTTCTCGCCGTTGACGACGTAGTCGTCTCCATCAGCGACGGCGGTGGTCTTCAGGGCTGTCAGGTCCGAGCCGGCTCCCGGTTCTGTGAGTGCAAATGCCGAGATCCGTTGGCCCGTGGCCAGCAGCGGCAGAAATCTCTGTTTCTGGTCGTCATTGCCGAAACCGATAATCGGGTCGACCGCGCCGATACAGCCGTGCACGCTGGCCAGCCCGGCGACGGTCGCATCGTGTGTCGCCATCCGCGTCAGAAAGCGGGCAAACTGTGCGAAGCTGGACCCCGATCCCCCGTATTCCTTGTCGACCAGGAGTCCCCAGTAGCCGGCGGTCGACAGTGCATCGAGTGTTTCGCTGGTAATCCGACGGTCGTCACCCAGCAGGGTTCCGGCCTGACGGCGGTCTGCAATAACGGCCAACGAATCGGCCATGACCTGTTCGACGTCCGTGTCGTGAGACACGTCGTGTGGAGCAAACAACTCCAGTGGCAAGCGGCGTTCCCAGGTGGCCTGGTGGACGGGGCTGCCGATGGTCTGGTACCTGGGGTCAAACAGGGCCTCGACCTGCTCATCAGCTCGATCGATTGCGCCGGTGGTTCGCGCCTCGTCGAGGCTTTTTCCACCGAGGACCAGGGCAGTTTCTACGAAGTTCGTTTCCGTCGGTTCCCCCACGTCGACAGTGTCGGTGTGGGAATCCGGGATTGGCGGGTCGCTCCGCACGTCCGTGCCTGGGGTGCTCATGAAGTGACCTTTGTTGCTGGGCTTCCGGTCTCACCCTAGTCAAATGCCACGGTTGGCCCAAGTCCGTGCGGGTGAACATCGGACGTAAGTTGAGTGCTGGAACAAGGATTCGTCATTGTCCACTCGAGTGGATTGCTAGACAGTTGGAACTGCGGTATTGTCAGCCCGTCTCAGAATCTGCCCCGGATGGGACCGGGGAAATTGTTGATTTGGTGAAACCGGGGAGAGACGACCAATGTGGTGCAGACGTGTGGCGGGCTTTGGCGTGTTGCTGGTGTGCGTACTGGTTGGATGCAGCGATGCTCCCACGGGGGACGCGTCGGGCATTGGCGAGGTGGTGAACGACGGAGCGTCGAATCCAGAGGAACCGCAGTCTTCTGGGCCGGCACCGGTCACCGAGACCAAGACCGACATGCTGTTGTCAGCCATCGTCACGGCGGCCGAAGACAACGCTCCCTTGCCGGAAGCCAAGGATGATAAGGACAAAAAGAAAGCCGAGGCGGCTCGGGTGGCCCAGGAAGCCGTTGACCTGTCCCAAGCGTTGCAGGCGGTTGCCCTGCGGGCTCAAATCGACGGCAATGGAAAACCGATCATCCTGGATTTTCATGGCCGGTATCTGACCGACGACGGACTCGCCAAACTCAAGGGGCAGGTCACTCTCCAGCAGCTGTTTCTGAGCCAGCAATCGGGAATCTCCGATATCGGCCTGGAACATCTCAAGGGACTGACAGCGTTGCGGACCCTGAGTCTCAGCGAAACGCCAATCGGGGATTCGAATCTCGAAGCCCTCTCGAGTCTCAAGGCCTTGCAGCAACTGGACCTCTCGGGGACCAAGGTGAGTTCTGCGGGTCTGGAGCACATCAAGACACTGACGGCGCTGGTGGAGTTGAAGCTGGCCCAGTCGCCGGTGACCGATTCGGGGCTGGCTCACCTGAAGCCGTTGACCAAACTTCAACGGCTCGACCTGGCGAACACCGACATCGGATCGGCTGGACTGGAATCGCTGGTGGGCCTGAAACTGTTGGATCTGTACCTGGCGGGGACTCGGGTTGACGATGTCGGGTTGAGCCATCTGAAGGCCATGACCAGTCTTCGTCATCTGAAACTCTCGGCCGGTATCGGCGACAAGGGGCTGGAGGCGATCAAGCCGTTGACGGGCCTGGTGAAGTTGAACGTGGGTGGCAGCAGCACGATCAGTGATGTCGGCATCGATCATCTCAAGGGGATGACCGGGTTGCAGCGGTTGGACCTTTCGGGAACCGGCTTGACCGACACCGGCTTGCTGGCGGTCAAGGTGCTGGGCAACCTGCAGTATCTCAGCCTCGCTGGAACCCAGATCACCGATTCGGGTTTGAGGCACCTGCGGGGGTTGACGAACCTGCGCGAGTTGGACCTGAGCCGGACCAAGATGCGGCCGGGTGCTGTCAGGCAACTCCAGGCGGCTTTGCCGAACTGCCAGATTGTTGGAGTCACCGACGGCTAGTCCGTGGTGTCGCGTCCACGGACCACCTGGAATTCCACTTCCTCCTCGGGCGGACCGATCCAACGGCAGTTGCCGGGAATGTAGTGCACGGCCAGACCGCGGCGCGATTGTCCGGTGTGGTTGGGTCCCGAACGGTGCAGCAGGATCCCGTGGTGGAACGAGCAGCCACCTGCCGAGAGCGTGATGGCTCGGGTTCGGTTCTCGTCGATCATTGCATCGGGAACCTTCATGTCACGGCGAGCACCGATCATCCATTCCTGGCTGTGATCGATGATGCCATCACGATGGCTACCGACGATCACGTGCATACAGCCATTCTCGAGAGTCACGTTGTCCAGGGCGGTCCAGCACGTGACGACGATTTGAGGATCGAGTGGGAAATAAGCGGAGTCCTGGTGCCAGGGCTTTTCGACGCCACCGGGTGGCTTCATGAACAACTGGCTGCCGAAAAGCTTGATGTCCGGACCGATCAGCGATTCGATCACATCGAGGACAGCCGGATGTGCGGCGTGAGCAGCAAAGACCTCGTCATGGAAGTGGCAGTGATTGATCTTGCGGAGGGTCGCCAACTCGAGATCCGTGACACCCGGTTCCAGTTCGAGATGTTCGCGAGGGTAAGCCACGGTGCCGGCGGCAATTTCAGTGGTCCGCAGTGACAGGGTGTTGATGTCGTCGGACGAAATCAGCGGGTCAACAACCAGGACGCCTTCGACATCAAATCGTGGGGAAAAAGCGGCCGAATCGGTGGTGGGATCAATGAGCGTGGACATGGGTGACTGGAGACTCTTGGGACTGCAATGGGGGAGACGACTTTACGAGGGTACGGCGATGATCGTACCCTGAGGAGGACCTGAAGTCAGTGATGGATATCCCAACATGAGACTCTCTTTTTACACCTACAGCTACACCGATCGTCTCAAGATGCCGATCGTGCCCTGCCTGGAGCGGATTGCCAAGGTTGGCTATTCCGGGATCGATGTTTCGGGAACCAATGGCGACTCGACCGATCCGCGATCGTTCGACGCATCTCGACGCAAGTTGACCCGTCGAACCGCTGAGCGGCTGAAATTGCAGGTTGAGGCTGTCATCACGCACGAGCAATTGACCGACACCCTGGCCGATCCCAAGCGAAAGGTTCTCGACCTGGCTGGAACCGTGGACCTGGCTGCGGACCTGGGAGCCACGGTGGTCACATTTCACATGGGAGGCTATCACGAGGGAATGGACCGCAAGGCCGAATGGAAGGCCGCGGTGTTGGCGATTCGCAAGGCGGCTGACTACGCCGCCGGCAAGCATGTTCACCTGGCGGTTGACGGGATCTGGCCGGTGTGGATCAACGACAGCCCCGAGGCCCAGCAGCGTCTGTTTGATGAAGTCGACAACGAGTTCTTCGGCATCAATTTCGATCCGTGTTACCTGACACTGATGGGAGTCGATCCCACGAAGATGGCCCGGCGTTTTGCCAAGCAGATCGTTCATTCCCATCTCAAGGATCACCGTGGGACGTATCCCAAGTGGACCCATCTGTTGCCCGGCCGTGGCGTTTTGGCCTACGACCGGATTTTCCGGGGTCTGAAGGCTGCGGGCTTCACCGGGAGTGCATCAGTCGAGTGCTTCACGAACATGAAGTTCGAGACGGCCTGTGACGAGTGCTTTGGAGCGATGGTCAAATCGGCCGGTGCCGGTGGCGTTCGCTTCACTCGGTCTTGACCGGAAGACTGAGCACAAGACCGGCGACCGGGTTGCGACGGCGGGTGGTGTGGCAGCGGATGCAGTTGGCGAACAGCACGATGGGGGCTGCCATCCGGTATGTCCCGTCACGGACTTCCTCGTGTTGTTTCTTGCCAGTCGCCAGCAGTCGCACAGCGGTCTTTTCGAAAGCGGTTTTCGGCTTGTGATCGATGTTCATGGCCTGCGCGCTGACTGCCAGCCAGCGGGCCTCGACGCCCCAACGCCGGCGGGCGGTGTAGAAGACGTCCTCCAGGGCACGTGATGGAATCACCCGCTGCTTGTTGGGTTCGAAGTAGTGCCGGTGCATGGTCAGCAGCGTCGATTCATAGATGTCGTGAATCAACATGGCGCGTTGCCGGGCCTGGTCAAGCGGCAATGGTTTGGTCGCCAGTGAGGTCAG
>CAZYAZ010000030.1:35964-64366 GCA_964646205.1 uncultured Planctomycetaceae bacterium
CGGCCTTGTTGCCGGGTTTGTCCTGGGTCTGCCCGTTGGAGCCGGCACTGACCAGGGCCATCACGAGACAGCCGAGCAGAAGTGTTTGGAGACATTTCACGAGTCGTTCTCTCCGGCCGGATCGGTGGTGGATGCTTGTGGCAGGTCCAACAGTTTCACGGCATTGTCCCTGAGGATCAGTTTCTTTTGGTCGTCGGTCAATTCGGCGTGGTCGATCCGGGCCCGTTGCATTTCGGACTGGTAGAGCGGTGTGTCGGTCCCATAGAGGATTCGGTCGGCTCCGATTTGTTCCACCGCCCATTCCACCAGTTGAGGTGCGATCGAACGGGCGCTGGACGTGTCGACATAGAGATTGCCCTTGGTCGATGCCTGGATGGCGCGGACCTGGGTGGTCGGGTCACCGGCAGCACCGCCGCCGTTGCCCAGGTGGGCCAGGATCACGTTCGCTTCAGGGTACCGTTCGGCAAAGGGCAAGAAATCTTCCGGAAGGCTATTTTCGTCGCCGCTGTGGACGAGCACGACCGCGCTGTGTCCGGCTGCAAATTCGAACAACCTGTCACCGTGTTGGGTGATCGGGTAACAGTGTTCCTCGGGGTGAAGCTTGATGCCCACGCAGTGCGGTTCCGCGAGCATTTGGGTCGCTTGCTCATACGTCTCCTCCCGGTTCGGATCGATCACGACCCATTGCAGCAGCCCCGCCGTGCTGGGAACGATCCGGGCGGCTTCACGATTGCCCTCGGCCGCATCGGCACGTCCCCTGGGCAACAATCCCAGGAGTGGAGACACCACGGTCAATTCGGTCCGGGCCCGTTTTGCTCGCTCCACCACCGTCTCGGCATCACCACTGGCCATCAGGTTTTGCAGGTCCGAGGTCCCGTCCCGATAGTACGTTCCGTAGTGCGCGTGGACGTCGATGGCAGGGAATTCGCGGATGTCCATCGGTCGATGCTGTCTCCCGGCCGAATACCGGCCTCTTGGTGGATTCAGAGTGTTTCCAGGATAGTGTGTGCAGCGTTGTGTCCACATGCTCCGGTGACCTCTCCCCCGGGGTGCGTTCCCGCGCCACAGAGGAACAATCCCGCGATCGGCGTTCCGTAGCCGGCCCAGCCCTTCATGGGTCGGAGATCGAGGAATTGTTCGGGAACAATGTCCAGGTGGCGGATATTGCCGTCGGTCAGCCAGACACGTTTCTCGAGATCGGCTGGCGTGAACAACGACCAGTCGATCAGGCAATCTCGCAGTTCCGGGGCGTATTGGCACAGCACGTCTATCAACGCCTCCCCAACCGCCTCGCGGATCTGGTCCCAATTGCTGTCACGAGGCTGAACCGGCGCGTAGAGACCCCAGACGGACATCACGTGCTGCCCTGGCTGGGTCAGCGAGTCATCGATCACCGAAGGGATCTGCACCTCCATCACCGGTTCGGTGGCAGGCCGTCCCGCCGCGGCGTCATGCCAGGCTTTGGAGTAGTACTCCATCGAGGGACAGAGTTTCATGCTGGCAATGTACCGGGGGTCATACCCGTCGGGGAAGTACCGGCTGAAGTCGGGCAGCCGGTCCAGCGCGGCATGAAATTTCAGGTACGCGGTTCTGGTTTTCATCTCGCGGACGGGTGTCACCCAGTCGGCCGGCAGATGATCGGGGCCGACCAGTCCGAGTAACGTTCGCTTGGGATCGGCTCCCGAGACGACCAGTTTCGAGGAAATCTCGGTCCCGTCGTCCAGCACCACTCCACGGGCGCCTTCCGCGTCGATCGTGATCCTCTCGACAATGCTGCCGGTCCTGATGTGAACGCCATGTTCGCGCGCCGAGTCGGCCAGCGAGTTGGCGATCATTCCCATGCCACCGCGGACGATTCCGATGTCCTCGGGCCGACTGAACGCATCGCAGCGAATGTGGGTGTAGCAGAAGGCTCCCCCAGCCGCCTCCGGATCACCAACGTCCTGGACCTGCAAGAAGGATCCTCGCACGGCCTCGTCTTCGAAGAACTCGCGGACGAGGTCTCCCATGCTGACAGTCAGCAGCCGTTGGAGAAACGCGGCGTCGTCGGTGCCGGCGACGGAGTCTTTCAATTCCCCGAGAGACGGTGGGCGGCGAAGAAACCAGGGATAGACGATTCCGGCTGCTCGTCGCCAGAAGGCATTCCACTGGGGCAGTGCCGCAGCGTCTCGCAACGAAAAACTTGCCAATTCGGCCTGGGTCCGTTCGGGGGAATGCCACCGGGCCAATCGCCGTCCGTCGGGGTAGGGCTGGAATGGTTCGGGATCCAGCGGGAGCACCTCGAATCCGTGCTTGCGCATCTCGAGATCGTCGATCACCTTGGCCTGCAGCAAGTGACAGATGTAGGAGCACGACGAGACGTGAAAACCGGGGAACAACTCCTCGGTGGCAGTGGCTCCACCGACGAAGTCTCGGCGTTCGAGAACCAGTACATCCAGTCCAGCACGGGCCAGGTAACCCGCACAGACCAGGGCGTTGTGGCCACCGCCAATGATGATTGCGTCGTGGTCAGGCACGTGATGGAATCTTGAAGAAGGAGTGGGGAAGATCAGTCGGCAGGGACGGCGTGGAAGCCGTCGAGGACTTGGATCGTTGTGCCGATCCGGGCACTGTCCGGATCGTGACGTTCGCCCCGGGCGTGCACGAGGCTGCCGGGGACCAGGTGACTGTGGAATTCGATCAGTTGCGCCCGTCCGGCGGAGTCGGCGACCACTGTGCGAGCTTCCCATCCCGGGTAGCTCTTCTCTCCGATTTTCCGAGTGGCCTTGAGCCGGGTCACATCCCGGGCCGTATGACGGGGCTTTGGACCACGGACTCGAATCAGTTGTTTGAGGAAAAACGGGGCCGTGTCGGGGCTGTACCAGGACTTGGTGGTGATCCGCGTGTCACCAATTGCCCGGGTGACGGTGTGGGTCTGGCAGGTGTGGCTTCGGCCGAGAATCTTGATCTCGCCCAGGCTCAATCGTTCGGTCCGCAATCCATCCCTGCGGGTGCCGTCCCAGTTGAGTACCACCGGCTTATCTTTTTTGGGCACATCGTTTTTGCCGACACCGACGGTCTCTCTCTGCAGAGTCACGCCGTGCTGGTCAACTTTTTGGAGCCGGGTGGTCACGAGTTCCGATCGCAGGATCTTCTGTCCGTTTTCGCCAATCGTTTCGAGTGTCACGCGGATACGGGTCCAACTGCCCGGTGCGAATCGGCCCCAGGCGTGCTGTTCTCGTGGGATGTCCTCGGCAACGCTGGTGGAAGATCCCATCGCGAGACTCACCACAACAAGCAGACTACGAGACAATCGAATGTCCCAGCGGGCGGCGGTCATGGTTGGTCTCCAATTCCAGGCTGACGCGATCGAATCGCGTAGGCCTGATTGTGCGCGTCTTGGAGCCGTCCTGCCAGTTCGAGGCACTCGCAGTGCCCGCGCGACTCTATGCGATGTCTCGTGTCCGTCGTAAGCTGGTCAAATGTCGATCGAGCCGCGGAGCCGTTCTGGAGAGCCACTACTCGAGTTGGCCGGCGTGTGCCGGTCATTCGGGGGCGTGGTGGCGTTGCAGCCCACGACTCTCTCTGTGGTTCCCGGTGAAGTTCTCGGGCTGGTTGGTGAAAACGGTGCCGGCAAGTCGACGTTGATCCGCTTGATCAGTGGTGTGCTGGGGCCAGATGCGGGTGAGTTGCGTTGGCGAGGGAACCGGGTGGTGCTGGATTCGCCGCGGCGGGCCATCGACCTGGGAATTGCCACGATCCACCAGGAACTCGAGTACTGCGGTCACCTGAGCGTGGCCGAGAACATGATGCTCGGTGAGACCTGGCCGACGGGCTGGGGCCGCTGGATCGACTGGCCGGCTCTGCAGGAGGAGGCACGGAGTCGGCTGGAGCGTGCCGGTTGTGACGTCGCGGTGGACATGGAGTTTTCTCGGCTGACCGCCGTCGAGAAGCAACTGGTGGCGATCGCCACGTCGCTCGCCCGTGACGCGAGATTGCTGATTCTTGATGAACCAACCGCCAGCCTGGCGGCTCCTGATGCGAGACGGCTCATCGAACACCTCAAGACGATTCGTGATTCGGGCGTGGCGATCATCTATGTGTCTCATCGGCTTGACGAGGTCCTGGAGTTGTCGACGCGGGTGGCGGTACTGCGGGACGGCGAGATGGTTCATTTGGCAGATTCGGGTGAACTGGACGGTCCTGGCCTGGTTCGTGAAATGATCGGTCGATCGCTCCAGCACGTGTTCCCCCGGACCCGCAGCCGGGACGACGATGATCAGGCAGCGGTGTTGTTGCGGGTCGACCGATTGGCGCGAGAGGGATTGTTCACGGACGTGTCGCTGGAGGTTCGAGCCGGCGAGGTGGTGGGCCTGGCGGGACTGGTCGGAGCAGGACGGTCCGAGTTGGCCCGGGCGATTTACGGCCTGTATCGTGCCGACTCGGGGACGATGGAGTTGCTTGGTCGTCCCTGGAGTCCCCGCTCACCATGGGAGGCCCTTCAGGCCGGTCTGGTTTATCTGCCCGAGGAACGCAAGCGGCACGGACTGGTTGCCGACCATGCAGTCGCTCCGACACTGTCGATCGGCATCCGCGACCGGCTGACCCGCTGGGGGCTGATTCAAAGGACACAAGAGCGTGTTCGAGTGGCCGGCATGATCTCCGATTATGACATCCGTTGCAGTGGCCCCGACCAGATTGTGGGCACCCTCAGTGGTGGCAATCAACAGAAGGCGTTGTTGGCCAGGTGGCTGGAACGGGACCCGAAGGTGCTGTTGCTGGATGAACCCACCCGTGGCGTCGATGTCGGGGCCAAGGCCGAAATTCACTCGATGATTGACCGCCTGGCAGCGGCTGGCCACGGGGTGCTGCTGATCTCCAGTGACTTGCCCGAGGTGGTGGGGATGAGTGACCGGGTGTTGGTGATGAGCCGTGGGACCCTGGTTGCAGAACTCAGTGGCGAATTGCAGACCGAGCGTGCGGTGCTGCAGGCGGCGGCAGGGCTGGTCTCGGGTATCACGGGAGACTTCCCGTGATACTGAGCCGGATGACCTCGCCAGTAAGGCGTCGCCTGTTTTGGTTGGTGGCCGGCAATGGCGCTCTGCTGGTGGTGATCTTTGCGTGCTTGTTGCCCGGCGACACGTTCGCCGGAGCGGTGTCGCGATTGGGAACGGTCCTGGTCGACACCCCCCGGAACATGGCACCAGAGATGCTGGCGGCGATCGGGTTGACGGCGATCATCTGGACCGGTGCTATCGATCTCTCCATCGGCAGCGTGGTGGCTGTCGGTGGCGCCGTGTTCGCCATGGGGTATTCACACGAAATTCCGCCGGTGATGTGCTTTGCCGGTTGCCTGTTGGCCGCCGGTGGCCTGGTTGCCAGTAACGGGCTCCTGGTGCGGTGGTTGAAGATCCCGGCATTGATCATCACGCTGGCCGGCCTGGCAGCCTACCGGGGCGTGGCCCTGGTGCTGGTCAACCTGGGTGTTCCCGGTTTTGACGGGAACCTGACTGTGCCCGAAGAGATCTACCGTGTGCCGGGACGCGACTGGGCTGGTTGGATCCTGGTGGCGGCCGTCGGCACGGCGGTTGTGAGCGAGTTGTTTTTCCGGACACCCCGCCTGTGGTTGGCCCACGGCAGTTCGTCGTCCGCCTGCCGGTTGCACGGGCTGGATCTCTCGCGATTGTCCGTCACGGCTTTTCTTTTTGGTGGTCTGTATGTTGGCCTGGGGGCGATGCTTTACGTGTCCAACCAGCAGACGATTGATCCGGCACGGATGGCATTGGGATTCGAACTGTCGGTCATCGCAGCGGTGGTCCTGGGGGGAACGAATATTTTCGGTGGCGAGGGGAGCTTTCTTGGCACGGTGTTGGGGGTGTTGTTTCTGTACCTGGCCCGCCAGACCCTGGTCTACGCGCTGGATGATGTGCACGCCCGCCAGGCGTTCGAAGGCGCGTTGATCCTGGGAGTGATCGGTTTCGACTGTGTCCTGCATCGGGTTGAGCACCGGATGGAGGAGTTGAAGTGAGAGCCGTGGCCTTGCTGCTGTTACTGGTGCTGGAACTGGCCGTGTTCGCCTCGATCAGCGGTGCTGATGTGTCGACCCTGTCCGGGATCCTCGGTTACCTGGAACTGAAATTCCTCGACCTGATCCCCGGCCTGGCCCCGGTGCTGGTGCTGTCGGTCGGGATGACACTGGTCCTGGTGACGGCCGGAATCGACCTGTCGGTGGGCTCGATGTTGGCGTTGGTTGCGGCAGTGATGTCGTGTTGTGAAGGCGGAACGTCGTTCTGGGTTACGGCAGTACCGCTGGGATTGCTGGTTGGGGTTGGCCTGGGCGTGTTCAATGGTGCCCTGGTGTCCCGGCTGGATATTCCACCGATCGTCGCCACCCTGGGAACGATGATTTTCTATCGCGGCCTGTGCCAGGTCGTGATGCGAGATGCCGAGCGGGCGCCGTTCTTCGATGTGCCGGGCTATGAGTGGCTGGGCGGTTTTAGCGGCTCGTTGATCCTGCTGGGTTTGGTGGCAGGAGCCGGTGGCTGGTTCTGGAGCCGTTCACGATGGCGGCGTGAGCTGTTGTTGGTGGGAGGCAATCGGGTGGCGGCCCGTTACGCCGGAGTGCCGGTTGATCGCCGCCTGGTCGAAACCTACGCGGTGATGGGCGGGCTGGCGTGGTTGGCGGCGCTGTGTTTCACGGCACGCAACGGGGCGGTCAACGCGAGCACGGCGACCGGGCTGGAACTGAAGGTGATCGTGGCCGTGGTGCTGGGAGGCACCCGGGTTGAGGGGGGACGGGGGTCGCTGCTTGGATCGGTGCTCGGAGCTTTCCTGGTGGCGGTGCTGGATGACGGACTCCGAGAGGCGAAGGGATGGAGTGATGAACATCTTCCGTTCGAGGTGAGTCATCTCAGGTATCTGCTGCTGGGCCTGTTGCTGGTCTCGGGTGTCTGGCTGAACACCCGCGTGGGTCGCCGTGACGCCGACTAGTTGCCAGCGAGGGAGCCCGGTTCGATTGCGGTGGCGAACCGATTTCACAAGACTGAATCCGGCGGCACACCCCCGTCCGCCGGGCCTGTTGATCTGTTGAACCGAACACAACCGGGAAGTCATCAACGATGCAGTCACTGACACGACGCGAACTACTGGCGGCTTGCATGGGCACCTCGTTCGCCGTGGCCGCGGGCTGCGGCGGCACAACGAACACCGACACGAACACCGACACATCCTCGCGGTCGCGCGACAAGGAAATTGTGATCGCCGTGCTGCCCAAGCTGGTCAACATCAAGTATTTCGCCGCCTGCCGGCGAGGGGCCCAGAAAGCTGCAGACGAATTGGGCGTGAAGCTGATCTACGATGGCCCCACCGAGCCCAGCGGATCGGAGCAGAACAAGTTTATCGACACCTGGATCCGGCAGGGTGTCGACGCGATCTGTGTTGCGCCCAACCAGCCAAAGACCGTCAAGCGGTTCGTCGAGAAGGCGCAGCAACGTGGCATCAAGGTCATTTGCTGGGACACCGATTCCCCCCAGTGTGGCCGGACGCTGATGGTCAACCAGGTTGATGACAAGGAATTGGGCGAGAGCCTGATTGACGAGATCGCCGGCCAGATGAACCAGGAGGGCAAGTGGGCGATTGCCATCGCGAGTCTTGACGCAGCCAATCTCAATACCTGGCGAAAGTTTGCCGAGGCCAAGGCCACCTCGGCTTATCCGAAGATGGAACTGGTCGATACGGTTGTGACGCAGGAAAATGTCGAGGTGGCACGCCAGAAGGTCGAGACACTGCTCAACAAGCACCCCGATCTGAAGGGCCTGATCGCGTTCGATTCGAATTCGGTGCCAGGAGCGGCCGAGGCGCTCAAGCGAACCGGTCGGGTTGGCAGCGTCGCCCTGACAGGAAACTCGATGCCCGAGGAGATGCGGGCCTACATCAAGGACGGGGTGCTCGAAGCATTCTATCTCTGGGATCCTCGGGCCCTGGGCGAATTGACCGTTCGGGTCGCCACGGCCCTGGTGAAGGGCGAGTCGATCCAGGAGGGAACGGAACTGCCCGGTTACGGACCGGTTCGCCTGAGCAAACAGGACTCCACCATGTTGATACTGTCGGACCCGCTCCGATTTCACAGTGAGAACATCGACACGTACGACTTTTCGAAGTGAGTCGTGCGAGGCCGACCTAATCCTCTCCGGCCAGTCGTCGGAGTGAGCGGGCCCGAATCGTCAGGGGTCGTTCGGTTCCGGGTGGCATCCACCCGGTGGGCTCTGGTTCGCCGGCTCGTTTGAACAACTCGCGCGACGACCACAACGAACGAATCTCCCGGCACTTTTCACGAATTTCCGCCTGAGTTGGCAGGTAAATGTCCATCGATTGTCCCTCCGTCCCCCAGTGACGGATCCTACGCGCCGATGCTGGTGGAACGTTGGAGGGAATTGATAAAAACGCGATGAATTGGAGTTGAACATGCCCTGTGCCGACCTCGCCGAACGGCTAGTGGCCCGACAAAACAGCGGAAAATCGGTCCGAATCGGCCTGGTGGGTGCCGGAAAATTCGGAACAATGTTTCTGGCCCAGGCCCGCACGACAGTTGGTTTGCAGCCGTCCGTCGTGGTGGATCTGGATTGCTCTCGAGCCGTTGCGGCCCTGGACCGAGTGGGGTGGTCGGCCGACCAGGTTGTGACCGCGTCAACGGCCGGCGAGTTGGCCGACGTGGCCGCACGAGGTGGTGTCGGTGTCACCGACAACGTTGCCGCGGCGATCGATTCAGGGATCGATGTGCTGGTCGAGAGCACCGGCAACGTGTCGGCGGCCGCCCGCCACGCGGTGGCCGCTTTCGAGTCGGGTGTGCACGTGGTGATGGTCACCGTTGAGGCGGATGTGCTGGTTGGCCTGGCCCTGGCCCGTCGAGCTGCCTCGGCCGGAGTGGTCTATTCGATGGCCTACGGGGATCAGCCTGCATTGATCTGTGAGATGGTTGACTGGGCTCGCTGTTGTGGATTTTCCGTGACGGCCGCCGGCAAGGGGACCCGTCACTTGCCGATTTTCCACGAGTCGACTCCCGAGACGGTTTTTGATCACTACGGGGCGGAAGCCGAATCGTTGAAACGCGATGCGGTCAATCCGCGGATGTTCAATTCGTTCCTGGACGGAACGAAGAGTTCGATCGAAATGGCCGCGGTCTCGAATGCGACCGGACTGGTTCCGCCGGAATTCGGGCTGCAGTTTCCGGCCATCGGCACCAATCGACTGGCCGAAATGCTCAAACCCAAAGATGAGGGGGGGCTGCTGGAGCGTGCAGGAACTGTCGAGGTGGTGAGTTGCCTGGAGACCGATGGGACCGCCGTCGACAACGATCTCCGCTGGGGTGTTTACGTGGTCGTTGAAGCCGAGCACGAGTATGTCCGCGAGTGCTTCCGGCAGTACGGGATCCCCTCGGATGCATCGGGTCGATACGGAGCTGCCTGGCGACCCAATCACTGGATTGGGCTGGAACTCGGGCCGTCGATCGCTGCAGCGGCGATTGATGGAAGAGCCATCGGCGTGGCCGGACAACATGTTGCCGAGGTCGTGGGTTGCACAAAGTCGGACCTGTTGGCCGGCCAGGTCATCGACGGTGAAGGGGGCCATTGCGTCTGGGGACGCCTGACGACCTCCGCCGCGGCTCAGCAACGTTCTGAGGTCCCGCTGGGACTTCTCGAGGGAGCCCGGTTGATCCGGGACGTGCCACGAGGGGCGGTGATCACGTCCGCGGACGTCGAACTGGATGCGGACCCATTGCTGGTGGACTTGCGGGCCGAGACACTCTCGTCGGGGTGAGTTGTCACGCGAGAATCGCGTCGACCTCGGACTCGGAATTGCCCTCGAGTACGGCATCCCATTGAGCCAGGAATTTCTGTTCACTGAATCGTTCCAGCACTTCCGGACCGCGGGCTGAGAACTGATCCCGCAACTGGGCGTCGCCCATCACACGGTCGAGGGCCTGTTCGAGTCGCGCGGTGTCCTCGGCTGGGACGATGAGTCCGTCGACACCGTCACGGACGATTTCGCCGGGGCCACTCGGACAATCCATCGTCACCACGGGCACACCACATGCCAGCGCCTCGGCGACGACGTTGCCAAAACCCTCGTATCGCGATGGCAGAACGAACAGGTCCGATCGTGACAAGGCTCCTTCGACGTCGGCGACCCAGCCGGGGAGAGACACGTGCTGTTGGAGACCGAGATCCCGGACCTGGGTTTCCAGCCGGGCTCGTTCATCACCCTCGCCCAGTAGCACCAGGTGCCAGTTGGGGTGAGACGAACGCAGACGTGCGAATATCGGAAGCAAACGGTCGAACCCCTTCTGGAGGTGCAGTCGCCCCATGCCCAGCAGGACAGGTCGGTCGGCAGGAGCCCATTCCGGTGACGCATTGGTCGATCCGGTTTCGGGGCGACGTGCCGGATTGGGGATCACATGGACCGGCTGTCGTGGTGCCAACTGTCGGCACCAGTCGCGGACGGAATGGGTCAGCACGACCTGGGCCGTGCAGAGCGGATAGGTCCGGCGACGCAACCATCTCCAGATCCGTCCCGGTTCGTGGTGCCTGGGATCGATCCGTTCCGAAACGATCACGGGGTCTCCCAGGCTGGTGGCGGCCTTGAGAGTCACGACGTTCATGCGGTCGATGAAGCTGACGATTGTTTGGGGCGACCGTTGACGCAGGACGTCGTGCAGAGCCCTGATCCGTTGACGGTTGTTCGAGATGGCCTGCAACCAGCCATGGGAGTCTCCGGCGAGTCCCAGGCCGATGCGAGTCACTCCCTCCACCAGGGGGTAACTGTCTGTTGCAACCGAGTCGAGAGTCACGACGGCGACGTCGTTGCCTCGCTCGGCCCAGCACCGGGCCAGGTGCGCCATGTCACGCTCGGCCCCACCCTGGGCCAGGGAATGGATCACGAGTGTCAGGCGTCGGGTCAACTTGAGGGGTACTCCATCGTCACCAGTGCTCATGTAACAGAACCACCCGGTTGACGACGAGAGCGTTTCGGAGGGGCAGGTGGCCAGAAGACTGGTTGCGTGTTTTCGCTACCACGACATACGATGCGAATCGTGTTCCTGAGGGGAGTTGTTTGCCTGTGTCGTCCGAGTCTGAAACGGCCGAACAATTGTCCGACCAATCCGTGGCACCGGTCCGTCGTTCGATGTGGGTCAAGCGGCTGTTGCTGATGGCCGTTGTACTGGTGGTCATACTGAAACCCGCCGATTGGCTGCTGGGAGTGCTGGCCGACACACAGCGTCGCCACCTGTTGCGGCTGGAGCCCGACGTGGCCGTGCCCCATCACAGTGCCGAGTTCGATTACGTCTTTCACACCAATTCACTGGGTTTCCGCGGTCGGGAGTCGACCGAGGCAAAGCCGGACGGTCACCGGCGGCTGATGGTCCTGGGGGATTCGTTCGTGGCCGGTGTCGGAGTGTCGGACGACGCGATTTTTACCGAGCGACTGGCCGATGACCTGGCGGAAAAGCAGATTGACGTGGTGAACGTGGGACGCGCCGGTACCAGCACGATCCGCGAGGTCACGTTGTTTCGCGACGTCGGTCACAGGTTTGGTCCCGACGTTGTGTTGTTGGTGTACTACCTGGGCAACGACCTCGCCGAGGTCCTGGAGGAGGAGACCGACGCGGAACTTGCCAAGTGGAAACCCGCGGGAACACTCAGGCAATTCGCACACTTGTGGTGTCCGAATATTTACCTGGAATTGGCGATGCAGAAACGCCGAAGCCAGGCTGGTGAAACCCATCGGCCGCGGACCGAGACCGAGGTTGTGGCCTGGATTCGCAGCGAGGCGGAATCCGGTGGTGTGGACGCCGGACTCGCCGAAAAACGCTACCGCGGCCTGCCGAAAACCATTCGTTCGCTGGCCGAATCCGGGCAGTTGCCCGGGTACCGTTATCTCCAGGCCTGTCTTGATCCCGACCGTTTTCGCAACAGCCTGGATCCGGACGATCAATTCGTGAAAACCGCCTGGCAGCGGACCAGGACGCACCTGGAGTTGTTGCGGTCGTTGGTCGAGTCATCCGGGGGGACGTTGATGTTGGCCGTGATTCCTGATGCTTCCCAGGTTTCTGAAGATGCCCTCGCCTTCAACCGGAAACTGGGGTTTGTGGTTGACGACGGCTGGTTGGAGCGACCGGGACGGACATTCGAATTGGTGTCGCGGTGGGCTGAAGAAGCAGGTGTCGGATTGCTCGACCTGAGACCCGTTCTCCGGGGCACCGATGAGCCGTCATTTTTTGTCCAGGACGGTCATTGCACTCCGGCCGGTCACCTGGCCATTGCACGGGCCATTGGGACGTGGCCTCGCTTGCGGAAACGGCTGCGTGGTTCGTCGGCAGGGGGTGCACAGTGACGGGGAACTCGTCACCGGTGCCTGATTCCGGGGCCACACCGGTCACCTCGCGACGTCCTCGTCGAAAACGATCGTGGCGTTTTCGATTGATCGTGTTGGGACTTGGACTCGTGTGTGGCCTGGTCCTGGCCGAGGCGGCCTATCGCATCAAGCTGGCGGTCGGCGTGGGTGGGACACCGTTGGGGGTGGGCACGACGTTTCAGGCCTGGAGCGAGGCAACGGTTCGCGACGATCCGGTGGCGGGGTACAGTCATGACCCTGGCCGAAAGGTTGTTGGGGTTCGAGTGGCTCGTGGCCGTGCGGTGTTGAGCCTCGAAAGGACCAGCAATGCCGCGGGGGTGATTGGGCCATCTGAATCGCGAGCTCGAGAGGCACGGACTCGGATCCTCGTGGTGGGTGATTCGTTCACCGAGAATCAACGTCAGGGCACGACATGGCCGGCACTGATGCAGGCCGAATTGAACAACCGAATCGAGGGGACCGTGTCTGTGATCAGTCGTGCCCGGAGTGGTCATGGGCTGTTGCAGATGATCGACGTGGCTGCCCACACGGCCGGCGTGCGCCAGTTTGACGTGGTGGTTGTCGCGTTTATCACCGATGACCTGAACCGGGCCCGCTTCTGGCAGGAGACACGCACGGTCGGACGCGAACCGCGATTGGCGACCCGGCTGAGCCGGGATGATGCCGGCTGGTTGGCGTTGTCCGAGTTCTACGACAAACGGATTGATACCCAATGGTGCCGCAAGATGGTCGAAACGGGTGGAGCCAATGACGAGGTGATGGCCGACCTGTTGTCTCGTTTCAAGTTACGCAAGAGAGATAATCCCAATCGGATCGATTATGCTTCCCTCTCCTCGTCGTTTCTTTACAACCGCCTGATCCACGGGGATCCGTTCTTCGGGATCGAGGGAATCGCGGCCACACCGCGGTTTTCCTGGTGGGACTTTCGCCGGGATTCCGGAGTGGTCCAGGCGATGGAAGAACTGAGGAAGTTGGAGGCGAATGTCGTCCTGGTGCATCTGCCGCAGTACGAGGAACTGGTTGCGGGAGAGTACCTGATGAGTGAGCAGCAGCGGTCGCTGTTGCAGAGCCTCGAACAACTGGCCGGAGTGCCGGCAGTCAACCTGTTCGAGCGTGGGAATCTGCCCACGCGACCCAAGTCGCTGTTTCTGCTGCCTGTTGACAACCACCCCTCGCGGGAAGGACTCCGATGGTATGCCGGTGCGGTGGGTGGAGTGATCGAACAGATGGCGACGGCGGCCGGTCCGTAGAAGAACAGAACCAGGCCTGGAACTAACGAGTGGGGCGGGGCGGATGAGTGATCGTGAATTGTTGAAGCGACTGGGAGCGGGTGAGACGATTGACCAGGTGGCCGGCGGTGAGGGCTGGGACCGGGCGGCGTTTGATGACTGGTGGAATGGACTGGTCGGATCGCGGTTGCCGGATTCGGAGTCGAACCTGACGGTCGGAGTCAAAGCGGAGGTCCGTATTGTTCGCGACGATCGTGGAATTCCCCACGTGTTGGCCGATAACGACGTGGACCTTTTTGTGGGTTTCGGGCTGGCGATGGCCCAGGATCGGCTGTTTCAACTCGATTACCTGAGGCGAAAAGGCCTGGGACGACTGGCCGAGATCCTGGGGTCCGACGGTCTCGAGATCGATCTCATCGCTCGGACAGTCGGCCTGAATCGCATTGCGGCGGCTCACTGGGAGGAACTGCCCGAGGAAACACGTCGACTCACCGAGGCCTTCGCCTCGGGAATCAATGCTCATATCGATTCGTTGCCCGAAGAGGGCTGGCCGGTCGAGTTTGACCTGTTGGACTATCGGCCCGAACCGTTCAGCGGTGTGGACCTGTTGGCAATTGAAACCGAGTTCCGGTGGTACTTGACCGGGCGGTTTCCGGTCATCGTCATGCCCGAACTGGCCCGGCGTCGGCTGGGTGACGGGCCATTGCTGGACGCATTCCTGTGTGGCGAGCAGGAAGACGAAGCGGTTTTGCCGGCCGGGTTGTGGATTCGCCCCCCCGGCGGCGACTCGGACCCCACCGACCCGGTGGGCGCCGTGGTCGGAGATCCCGATGAGGCGATTGGTAGCAACAACTGGGTGGCCGCAGGCGCGAGGACGGCTTCGGGCAGTCCACTGGTCGCCAGCGATCCGCACATCGCCTTCGAAGCGGTCAGTTGCTGGTACCAGGTGCACCTGTGTGGTGGATCGTTCGATGTCGCGGGCATGGCTTACGTCGGTATCCCGGCGGTGATGTTCGGACGCACACCACAGGTGGCGTGGGGAATCACCAACAACATCTGCTCGCAGCGTGATCTGTACCAGGAGCGAACCGACGAGTCACATCCGGGTTGCTTTGAATACGACGGACAGTGGGAACCCTCCGGCGAAGTGGTCGAAACCATCCAGGTGCGTGGCGGCGAGCCAGTGGAACGGACCGTGCGTTTTTCTCGTAACGGTCCGCTGGTCGACGATCTGTTGCCGGCTCCGGCCGATCGCACCGGCCCGGTGTCATTGAAATGGCTGGGGGCCTATGGCGGTGGCTGGATCGAGGCCCTCCAGGGCATGGACCGGGCCAGTTCGGTGCAAGAGTTTCGGGCGGTGATGAAGCCCTGGCACGTGCCGACGTTCGTACTGGCTATCGCCGACACCGACGGTCACATCGCGATGCAGAGTACCGGGAGGGTGCCCTACCGCAACGCATTGTGTCGAGGTTACCGCCGGGGCTGGGATCCCGAGGACGCCTGGGTCGGATTGATTCCCTACGAGGCGATGCCTCATGCCATCGATCCCGAGCGTGGCTGGCTGGGCAGTGCCAACAACCGGATCACCGACGACAGTTACCCGTACCGCGTGTTTGGCTGCTGGTCGAGTGGACACCGTGGGCGACGGATCCGCGAAATGTTCGAATCTCACCAGGATGGCGTGGACCGGCATGAGTTTGCCCGGATGCAACTCGACGCCGTCTCGGGGCGAGCGGTCGAGTGCGTGCCACCGTTGGTGTCGGTTTTGGGAGACAGTGACGATGCTGGGATCGCCCGGGCCGCAGGGATCCTGGAACGGTGGGACGGGGATTGCCTGCCGGATGCGGTCGGGCCGACGCTGTTCAGTGTCTTCTATCGCGCGTGGTGCCGTCGGGTGGCCGAGGCGAGGTTTGAGGCTGACGAGATCGAACTGCTGGTCAAGGGCGTCGAGCCGTTGGCCGGTCGGTTGCTGGAATCCGACCCGCTCGGTTGGTTTGCCGACGACGCCGAGCGTCGCAGTGGGATCGTGGCGGCGATGGGCGAGACCCTGGAGATGCTGGGCGGTCGCCTGGGAGAAGACGTCGAGAGTTGGACCTGGGGGCGATTGCACCTGATGCCCTTGCGGCACGTCCTGTCGGGACGCGGCAGCTTGTCGGAGTTGCTGGACCATGGTGGGGTCGGGGTCCGGGGCGACATGCTGACGGTCGGGAACACCGGTTTGGGACCCGACTGGGAAGCCGCCAGTGGGGCCGGGTACCGCCATGTGGTCGACCTCGCCGATGATCCACCCGGTATCTGGACAATCGATGGACAGGGGCAGTCGGGACACCCGGGGAGCCCGCACTACAGTGACCAGTACGACGACTGGTTGACCGGCCAACTGCGATTTGTACCAATCGGCCCGGAGATCGATGGTGCGACGGTCCAGCAGTTGGTGCCGGTGGCCGGTGCGAGTGACGGAGGGGCCTGAGGATGACCGTGCTGCTGATCCGCCACGCGCAGTCGGTCAACAACTCGTTGCCCGAGGAACAACGTTCTGATGATCCCGGCTTGACCGAATTGGGCCGGGATCAAGCCCGGCGACTGGCGGCACGACTGGTCGAATGGCAGCCCGAGCGGTTGTTGACCAGCGCGTTTCGTCGCACGCTGGAAACGACCTCGGCGGTCGCCGATGCAACCGGATTGACGCCCGAGTTGGTCGTGGATCTTCATGAGCAGGGGGGGTGCCAGGCGGGACCGTCTCCGGAGGTGTACCAGGGATGTCCCGGGATGACGCGAGACGAGATTGTCTCGGAATTTGGCGACTGGACTCTGCCCGGTTCGATTGACCAGGACGGCTGGTGGAAGTGCCGCCGGTGGGAACGTCCCGACGAGGCCGAGGAGCGGGCGCGGCTGGTGGCCGGTGAATTGGTCGAACAGTTTGGCGATGTCGCGACACGGGTGGCCGTGATCACTCACGGCATGTTCAAACCCATCCTGATCTCGGCTCTGCTGGGACGTCCGTTCATCGGCAACGAGTGGCTTGGCGATCTCTACAACACCTCGATCACGCAATTGCAACTGTCCGCGGCCGGTGTCGTTCTCGAGAGTTACAACGACACCAGGCATCTGCCGCCAGAATTGCTCACCGGTTAGGATCGCCTGGATCGGCGTCGCGAGAACCACAGCTTGATCGCGGTGCCGCCCAGTACCGCCCGCTTGGTGGCGTCGTCGAGACCCAGTTCGTGAGTGAAGATCTTCAGGTGCTGGGCGTAACTGATGTCCTGGTCGCGCAACCAGAGTTCGCATGGGAAATCACTTCCCCAGACGCAGCGGTCGGCACCGAAGGCCTTGATCACCTCGTGGCAGGCCGTGTGCAGGTCCTTGCCGGGATAGCCCAACTTGGTTCCGGTGGGGATGAAGGTGAGCTTGGCGTGCACGTTGGGCAGCTTGGCCAGGTCCTGCACGTCGGCCAGGATGGCGTCGAGTTCCTCGCCGGCGGCCAGGTTCAGGCAATGATCGATCACGACACGGAGTTTTGGGTGCGCGGCAGCCATCTCGGCGACCTGGGACTTGAGTGCCCTGGACGTGAGCGAGTTGATGACGATGCCCAGTCGCTGGGCAGTTTCCCAAAGGCGACGGACCCCCGGCGAGTCCATTCGTCCGTCCTTACCGGGAATGCTTCGCATTCCACGGACGTTGCTTTTGTCGACCAGGTATTCCATGACCCATGGGCTTTGCGGTTCGTCCGGGTCGAGCGTGCAGATGCCGACCATGAAGTCGCGGTGGCGACGAGCCGCGTCGGCGGTGAAGCGGTTGTCGAAACGGTAATAGGTACTGGTCTGGACGGCCGTCACGTGGCCGACGCCATTGTCTTTCATGTTCTTCCGGAGGTGGGCCACGGTCCCGGTCCCCTCGGGAGGTCGGTACGGCTTGGCGATCGTCGGGTAGCGTTTCTCCTCCTCCGGTGTGCCGTAGATGTGAGCGTGACAGTCAACGATGACGAGTTTCTTTTTCTTGTCACTCTCTGCCCTGGTCGCCGAACCGATGGCTGTCGCGATTGCGGCCGTTGTCGTTCCCAGGAAATCCCGGCGATCAAGCGAGGGGTGAGTGAACATGGCAGGCTCTCCGGTGTGTTCTTTCGTGGTGAACGGATCCGCATCATACTCCATGCGAGTCTTGATCGCCTCCGGGGTGGAATTCATCTGATCGGCAAACACGAAACCTCGATCAAAATGCGGTGACTCGAGCCTGCTGGGCTGGTGTAACCGCGTGATTCTTCGCAACATGGTGTGGTAGAGAAAAGGTGTTGATTCCTGCCGGGCCCGATCGTCCTGCCCGGCCAGTTTCGTCAAAGGAATAACCATGATACGCATGAGAAGTTTGTCACGAATCGGTTTGGCAGCCGCTGCGTTGCTGCTGTCGAGCGGATTGGCTTCGGCGCAGGGTCAGGTGCATTCGCCGGCTGACCTGGCGATTGGAAAGGTCGCACCGGAGATTTCCGGTGTCGACGTGGATGGCCGCAAGTTCAAGCTGAGCGATTATCGTGGCAAGGTTGTCGTGCTGGACTTCTGGGGTGACTGGTGACCCCCTTGCCGGGCGATGTACCCCCACGAGCGGTCGCTCGTGAAGCGTTTGGCGAACCAGCCGTTTGTCCTGATCGGTGTCAACAGTGACCCGAAGACCCGCCTGCGTACGGCGATGAAGGCGAACAACATCACCTGGAGATCGTTCTGGGACGGCGGGAGCACCGGCGGCCCGATCGCGAAGTCCTGGGGAGTCCGGGGCTGGCCGACGATCTACGTGATCGATGATCGTGGTGTGATCCGTTACAAGAACGTCCGTGGTCCGAAGATGGACACGGCGGTTGACCAATTGCTGGCCACGGCGACGACGAAGCTGACCGAGGATCTCTCGAGCGTGAAGCCCGAGGAGCGCGGAATGGCGGCGTACTACCTGGGCTCGGCTGGAGTCAAGGGGGCCAGGAAGTCGATCGCGAACCTGATGGAAGACACCGATCCGGTGGTCCGTCAGCGAGCGGCGACCGCGTTGGCGCTGCTGGGCGATGAGACCAAGCCGTTGCTGGAGTTGCTGCGGAAGGCAGCCACGGACAAGAACCCGTCTGTGCAGGTTGCCAGCCTGAAGGTCCTGGGTCGAACTGGTGATTCCGGTTCGGTGGGGATCGTCGTTGAGGCTCTTGGCTCGAAAGACACCGACGTTCTGGTTGCTGCGATTGGCAGTGCCGGTGAGTTGAAAGCGAGCCAGGCTGTTGGTGCGTTGAAGACGTTGACGTCTCACAAGGAGACCTCGGTGTCTCATGCCGCGATCGCGGCGTTGGGCCAGGTCGGTGGGAAGACAGGAGCCGCGGCGTTGAAGTCGTTGTCCTCGAAGCCGGACCACCCGGCCCGGGTACGGATTGCCGCGGCGTTGTACCAGTCGGGCGACAAGGCGAGTGGTGAAGCGTTCCAGGGGTTCCTGGGCGATGAGTCCGTCGCCGTGCGTCGCGAGGCGGTGGCTGCGTTGGCGAGTCTGAAGGGACTCGAAACCCAGTCGCTGTACCTGAAGGCACTCCAGGACAAGGATGGCGACGTTCGCAAGGTGGCCCGTGACGTTCTCAAGACGAGCAAGGATCCGAAGGTCCAGAAGGCTCTGAAGGATGTGCTCGCACTGGAAATTGATGACCTGGTGCCGAAGTTGAGGGACCGAAAAACGGTCACGAGTGCCAGCAGTCAACTGGTGACCCTGGGCGTGGACGTGGTTCCGTTCTTGATGGAGCGGCTTGGTACCGAGAAAACAGCAGCCGGGCAAGACGGCATCGCACGAACCATTTTTGGATTGCGAAGCAACAAGGAGGTTTCGGCGGCTCTCCGAAAGGGTCTCAAGAGTGAAATCCGCGTGGTCCGGGGCTGGTCGGCGTTCCTGCTGCACTTCACTGCTCCGACTCAGAATCTCTTGCCCACCCTGGCGGAGTTTGCGGCGAGCGATTTTGAAGTGCTCAACAGCCACTCGGTTCGGGCCTTGAGTCGATACAAGGATAAGCAGGCGACTGATGCCCTGGCTGCGGCACTGAAAAGGAAGGGGGCCGGACCCAATGCCTTGCGTTTGCGGAGTACGGCCATTTTCTCGCTGCAACGACAGGACACGCCAGCCGCTGCTGCGGTCTTGGGCGGATTGCTCGAGAACCCGAAGCTCCGTAAACAGGCCGAGACGGCCCTGGGTCGGATGAAGACACCGGCGGCGAAAAAAATCCTGGATGCGGCGCCGCCGGCGAAGGAATCCGACGAAGAGGAATAACCATGATACGCATGAGAAGTTTGTCACGAATCGGTTTGGCAGCCGCTGCGTTGCTGCTGTCGAGCGGATTGGCTTCGGCGCAGGGTCAGGTGCATTCGCCGGCTGACCTGGCGATTGGAAAGGTCGCACCGGAGATTTCCGGTGTCGACGTGGATGGCCGCAAGTTCAAGCTGAGCGATTATCGTGGCAAGGTTGTCGTGCTGGACTTCTGGGGTGACTGGTGACCCCCTTGCCGGGCGATGTACCCCCACGAGCGGTCGCTCGTGAAGCGTTTGGCGAACCAGCCGTTTGTCCTGATCGGTGTCAACAGTGACCCGAAGACCCGCCTGCGTACGGCGATGAAGGCGAACAACATCACCTGGAGATCGTTCTGGGACGGCGGGAGCACCGGCGGCCCGATCGCGAAGTCCTGGGGAGTCCGGGGCTGGCCGACGATCTACGTGATCGATGATCGTGGTGTGATCCGTTACAAGAACGTCCGTGGTCCGAAGATGGACACGGCGGTTGACCAATTGCTGGCCACGGCGACGACGAAGCTGACCGAGGATCTCTCGAGCGTGAAGCCCGAGGAGCGCGGAATGGCGGCGTACTACCTGGGCTCGGCTGGAGTCAAGGGGGCCAGGAAGTCGATCGCGAACCTGATGGAAGACACCGATCCGGTGGTCCGTCAGCGAGCGGCGACCGCGTTGGCGCTGCTGGGCGATGAGACCAAGCCGTTGCTGGAGTTGCTGCGGAAGGCAGCCACGGACAAGAACCCGTCTGTGCAGGTTGCCAGCCTGAAGGTCCTGGGTCGAACTGGTGATTCCGGTTCGGTGGGGATCGTCGTTGAGGCTCTTGGCTCGAAAGACACCGACGTTCTGGTTGCTGCGATTGGCAGTGCCGGTGAGTTGAAAGCGAGCCAGGCTGTTGGTGCGTTGAAGACGTTGACGTCTCACAAGGAGACCTCGGTGTCTCATGCCGCGATCGCGGCGTTGGGCCAGGTCGGTGGGAAGACAGGAGCCGCGGCGTTGAAGTCGTTGTCCTCGAAGCCGGACCACCCGGCCCGGGTACGGATTGCCGCGGCGTTGTACCAGTCGGGCGACAAGGCGAGTGGTGAAGCGTTCCAGGGGTTCCTGGGCGATGAGTCCGTCGCCGTGCGTCGCGAGGCGGTGGCTGCGTTGGCGAGTCTGAAGGGACTCGAAACCCAGTCGCTGTACCTGAAGGCACTCCAGGATGACGATCCGATGATCCGGAACCTGGCGAGAAAGCGGCTTACGGGGAGCAAGGACGTGGCGGTTCGCCGGGCGTTGACAGAGGCGATCTCGAAGGACGTCAAGGATCTCGTTCCGCAGTTGGCCAACCGGTCAACGTCCCAGGCCGCGACCAAGCAACTGCAATCGTTGGGTCCGGCTGCGGCACCGTTGTTGATGAAACATATGGGTGAAGCAAAATCGCTCGCCTCACAATTCGCGCTGGCTCGCGTGATTGCCGAGTTGAAGAATCCGGAGGTCGCTCCGCTGGCGGCCAAGGAACTGAAGAACGTGAAACTGGTCCGCAACACGCGGTTTGCGTTGGAACAGATTGCCGCGTCCGCCGGCGAAAAAGTCGTTCCGCTGGCCCGGGATCTGTTGCAGCATGAATCGGCGGACGTTCGTCAGAGTGGCCTGAGGCTGCTGCTGCGGGCCGGTAATAGTTCGCGGGCGGCCCAAACGGCGCTCGAGTCGGCCTTGAAGGACAAGGCAGCTCCGGTACGAGTGTTGGCGGCCTA
This sequence comes from uncultured Planctomycetaceae bacterium, assembly GCA_964646205.1. GTDB lineage: Bacteria > Planctomycetota > Planctomycetia > Planctomycetales > Planctomycetaceae > UBA8437. The sequence goes on from CAZYAZ010000030.1 coordinate 57,604, forward strand.
TGCTCTGGCGCAAAAAGGGAACAAGGCTGCGGTGCCGGCACTGATCGAGGGCACCAAGTCCAAGGACTTGTTGTCCAGGCAGTACGGTATGTTTGGCCTGGCCACTTTCAAGACCAAGGCGGCCAGCGAAGCGATTGCGGACGCGATCCTGCGGTCGCCTCAACTGGGTCGACTGGGGATCCAGTCGCTGCAGCGGCAGGGGACCGCAGACGCGGCACGGGCACTGGGTCGGGTACTTCGCGAGGGACCGGCCAATCTGAAGACCCCCGTCCGACAGGCACTGGGACGTATGAAGGTGCCCGAGGCGAAGAAGGTGCTCGAGGAGTCCGGCACGACCAAGACCGACGCCACGAAGAAATAGGCGACGTTCTTGAACGGGTGCAGTTGCCCCCTCCTTCGGGTGGGCTGCGCCGGGTCGCGACTACTGGTAGGCCACGTTGCCGTCCGGTTCGATCACCAGTGGACGACGCCAGTACTGCAGCGGGTGGTTCTTGATGGCGTCCTCGTTGACCTCGACTCCCAATCCGGGCGTCTCGGGGATCACGAGGTATCCGTCGTCGAGTTGGATTGGCTTCTTGAGCAGTTTGCTGTTGGGGCCGACCGTGTCGATCCGGTATTCGAGAATCAGGAAGTTCCCCGTCGAGGCTGCAAAGTGAGCCGACACGGCCGTCGACATGCCTCCCAGTGGGTTGTGGGGGGCGATGGTCAGGTAGTTGGCCTCGGCCATCGCTGCGATCTTCTTGGTCTCCAGCAGGCCTCCACACAACACGATGTCCGGTTGCAGGATGTCGGCCGCGCGAGCGGCGATCAGGTCGCGGAACTCGTACTTGGTATAGAGCATCTCGCCGGTGGCCAGTGGGATCGGCAGCTTGTCCTTGAGTTGTCCCATCGCGTCGATGTTCTCGGGCCGCAGTGGTTCCTCGAAGAACATGGGGCGGTACGGGGCCACGGCCTCGGCCAATTCCAGGGCCTTGTACGGTTCGAAGAGACGTGCGTGTGGATCGAGACCGATGTCGATGTCGTCGCCGACAGCACGGCGGACGGCTTCCAGCTTGGCGGCGGCACCCTTGAGCACCTGTGACCAGGGCATCTTCTCGGGACCGGCGGGGAACGGGCTCATCTTGATCGCGGTGAATCCCTGTCGAACGGCGTCGGTGGCAGAAGCCGCAGCTTCTGCTGGGGTGCCGCCCCCGGTTCCCAGGTAGACCCGGATCTTGTCGCGGCACCGACCTCCGAGCAACTGATAAACCGGCACACCGTGGGCCTTGCCCTTGATGTCCCACAGCGCGGTCTCGATGCCGCTGATGGCGGCATTGACGATGGAGCCGCCCGGAAACCGGGAGCCGTTGTGCATGATCCGCCACAGGTGTTCGATCCGTGTGGGATCTTCACCGATGAGCCAGTCCTTGAGGTACTCGATTGCCGCGACGACCGAGGTGTCGGGACCCGCCCGGTACGCTTCCCCGTATCCGACGAGGTGTTCGTCGGTGACCACCTTGACATAGATGTGGTTGCCGCCGCCGAGGTTCGCACCCAGGGCCTCGATGTTGGTGATCTTCATGGCGGATGGCTCCGGTGGCTGGTACCTGTTTTCGTGGTCCGATCCTATCCTTGTGGTCGGCAACTTGCACCCGAGGGCAGACGATGCCATTCTGCGGGCACCAAGCAGGAAAAGGGGAAGGACGTTTCATGGCGACACGACGTGAATTCCTGGCCGCCGGAGCAGGGGGGTTACTGGGAGCGACGGGATTGCCGTCCCTGGCCGATGACCAACTGAAAGTGACCAAGGGACTGGTCAAGCTCCACCCGGGTATCGAACCGCTGGTGCGACTGGTCGAGCGGACTCCGCGTGACAAATGTGTGGGGTTGCTCTCGGACCAGATCAAGCGGGGCGTTCCGTACCGCCAGTTGCTGGCGTCCCTGTTCCTGGCCGGCATCCGGAACGTCAATCCACAACCACCGGGATTCAAGTTCCATTGTGTTTTTGTGATCAACGCGGCACATCAACTCAGTCTCGATTTGCCCGCCGATCAACGACTGTTGCCGCTGTTCTGGTCGCTGGACAATTTCAAGGCGTCCCAGGCCAAGGACATCGAGGAGGGAGATTTCAAGTTGGGGCCGGTCCGGGGCAAGTTGCCCTCGCCCGAAAAGGCCGGGCGGGAATTCACCCGAGCGATGAACGAATGGGACGAGCAACGGGCCGATCGGGCAATCGTGGCGCTTGTTCGCAGCCGAGGAGCCAGCCATGTGATCGAGAGGATGTGGCAGTACGGGTGCCGCGATTACCGCAATATCGGGCACAAGGCCATCTTTGTTGCCAACACCTGGCGGACATTGCAGACGATCGGCTGGCGGCACGCCGAACCGGCGATGAGGTCACTGGTGCTGGGACTTCTGGATTTTGGCCCCGAGGAACGCGTCAACAAGTACGCCTTCGCCGACCAGACCTACTTGTCGAACCTGAAATTTGCCCGGGAGGTGTTGAAACAGGGGGGCGACGCCGGGGTGTCGGCGAAGTGGCGGTACGAGTGGATCCAGCCGGGCAGCCAGCCCCAGCAGGTGATGGAGTTGCTGGGTGGGATGAGGGAACTGAAGCCGGAGGCGTGTTGTCGCCTGGTGCGTGAACGTTTGGGGCGGGGAGATTGCCGTGCCCAGGCGGTCTGGGATGCGGTGCACCTGATGGCCTCGGAATTGATGGTGCGGCAGCCGGGGATCTACGGGATTCACACGGTCACCTCGGCCAACGCGTTGCACTACGCCTACCGGTCGGCCGCGTATCCGGTGACACGGTTGTTGTTGGTGTTGCAGGCGGTCGGATGGATGACCCAGTTCCGCGAGTTCATGGCGACGGCCCGCGGGGGATTGAACAAGGGCGACATCACCAATTCGGCGGGACGCGAGGTCAAGAACGCCGGCGAGGTTCCGATCGGTCGCGAGGTGTCAGAGATCCTGGCCCGGGTGGGACCCGATACGGCAGCCGCGTCGTCGGCGGCTTACCGCCTGGCCAGTCGAGCGGCATCGGCCGGGCGTCCCGATTGGATCGATTCCTTCACCAATTCTGCTCGCCAGTTGATCGCTCAGAAGGCCACCGACGCGCACCACTACAAGTATGGCATGGCGATATTTGAAAATCTGGACCTGGTCAGTCCCGCCTATCGGCCACACGTGCTGGCGACAGCGCCATACTACATCCGCGGTTCCGCGGCTCCCGATTCGGCTGTGGTGACACAGGCCATGGAGGCGATGGGGGCCCGGTGAACCACGACGTGTCGCGGTTGACAATGATTGGTGTGAGAGGTTGTGATCTGTCGCAGATGATGCACCGGCGGTCGGCACGAAGCCAATGACGATCCAACAACTCCGCGACGTCCTGAAGACCCACTGGGGCTATGACGGCTTCCTGCCGTTACAGCAAGAGGCGATGCAGTGTGTGTTGGAGGACCGGGATTCGGTCGTGGTGCTTCCGACCGGTGGCGGCAAGTCCCTGTGTTTTCAGGCTCCGGCTGTCGTCCGTTCCGGGGTGGGCCTGGTTGTCTCGCCGCTGATTTCCCTGATGAAGGATCAGGTCGACGGACTCAACGCCGCCGGTGTCCCTGCGGCGTGTCTCAACAGCAGCATGGAACCCGATGCGCGTCGCCGTGTCTTTGAGGACCTGGAGGTCGGGAACCTGAAGTTGCTGTACATTGCTCCGGAAAGGCTGGTGCAGCCGGGAATGCTCGATACGCTGGCCGCCTCCAACGTGTCCCTGGTGGCCATCGACGAGGCACACTGTATCAGCCAGTGGGGCCACGATTTTCGGCCCGAATACCGGCAGTTGAAGCTCTTGAAAGAGAGGTTGCCGGGGATAGCGATACACGCCTACACGGCAACGGCCACCACCCAGGTCCGTGAGGACATGATCGAGGAGTTGGAATTGTCCGGGCCGGAGGTGCTGGTTGGATCGTTTGACCGACCCAACCTGTCGTACAAGATCATGCTTCGCGATGGCGGCACCGATCAAATGGCGACCATCATGGATCGCCACCGTGACGAATCGGGCATCATCTACTGCATCTCGAGACGTGACGTCGAAAAGACCTCCGAACAACTCAACCAGCGTGGTTACCAGACCCGTCCGTACCATGCGGGGATGAGCGACGAGGAGAGACGGGACAATCAGGACGCTTTTATCGGGGAACGGGTCGATACGATTGTCGCGACGGTGGCCTTCGGGATGGGGATCGACAAGTCGAATGTCCGTTATGTGATTCACGCCGCGATGCCCAAGTCGCTCGAGGGCTACCAGCAAGAAACGGGACGAGCGGGTCGTGACGGATTGGAGGCGGAGTGCTGCCTGTTGTACACCGGCGGTGATTATGGGCGGTGGCGGGCGATCCTGGACGGCTCTGACAGTGAGCCGACCGAGGGAGCCTGGCAAAGTCTGCAGGCGATGCAGGACTTTGCCGGCAGCGTTGTGTGCCGACATGCAGCACTGGTTGAGTACTTTGGCCAGTCCCTGGATTCGGACAATTGCGGTGCCTGCGACGTCTGCCTGGGGGAACTCGACCAGGTCGAGGATCCACTGGTGATTGGCCAGAAGATTCTTTCGAGCGTGATCAGGCAGGAGCAACGGTTCGGAGCCGATTACACGGTGAAGGTGTTGCGGGGGTCGAGCGAACAGAGAATTCTCGACAACGGGCACGACCAACTGAGTACATACGGTTTGCTGGCCGACGAGGACGTGAGAGCCGTGCGTGCGTGGGTGGAGCAACTGGTGGCACAGGGGTTCCTGGCCAAGGTCGGCGAGTACAATGTGTTGGTGGTGACCGAGAGTGGCAGGCAACTGTTGACCGGTGAGGTCACACCACGGCTGCTGAAACCGGCCCGGGCGGCCCGGGCCCGGAAATCTCGCGCGCATGATGATTCGTGGGAGGGCGTGGACCGCGAATTGTTCGAGAGACTGCGCGAGTTGAGACGAGAACTGGCTGACGAGAAGTCGGTGCCAGCCTACGTGGTGTTTGGCGACGCGAGCCTGCGTGATATGGCTCGTCAACGACCGGGCACGCCTGCGGAGTTTCTCGAGATCCACGGAGTGGGCCAAAAGAAGGCGGCCGATTACGGCGAGGTGTTTCTCGCCGCAATCGGCTCGGCCGACTGAAGAGCGTCGTTGTCCGGGCTTACAGTTTCTTCTTGCGGCCCTGGTACTGCACGTGCCAGCCGCGGGTTTTCAGCTTGATGCGATAGAGGCTCTTGTCGACGGTTATGTAGAGCACATCGCGATCCTTGCCGATGCCGAACTCGACATTACTGGGCAGTCCGACGGCCGTGGCCTGGTCCTGTCCGATCGGTCCGGTGGGGATGTAGCCGACGTTTTGTCCCTTGAAGGGATCGACGACCATGACACCCGGACGGGCGGCGTCGCGGACCGTCAGGTACAGGTACCCGTTCTCATCGACGGTCATGCCGTCGCAGCCCTTCATCTCGTAATGACTGAAATCGACGATGGTGAATCGTTCTTTTTCGACTCGTCCATCTGTCTTCAACCACCAGCCGTAAATCTTCATCGGTCCGGGGGTTGGTGGGACCTTGGCATCGGGATCGATGTTGTCGGTGCCATTGTCATGGTCGGCCACAAACAGCATCTTGCCATCGGGGCTGATGGCGATGCCGTTGGGCTTGGAGATATTGTGGGTGACCTCGAACACCTTGCCGTTTGGCTCGATGCAGTAGACCGCCCGGTGCTTCAGTTCGCGTTTCTCGTCGCCGACGTAACGGGGGTCGGAGAAGTAGATTCGGCCGTGGGCGTCGACACAGAGGTCGTTGGGGGCGTTGAGCCGCTTTCCTCCGAAGTTGTCCGTCAGCGTCGTCTTTTTCTTCGACTTGACATCGGTTCGCGACACCTGTCGACCGCCGAAACCGGCGCCTTCACAGGCCAGCAGGTGGCCCTTGGCGTCGAAGATCAGCCCGTTGGACTTGCCGCTGTTGTTGCTGAAGACCGTGGTTTTTCCAGTCTTCGGGTCGAACCGTTGGATCATCCCATTGTCCTTGCCGAACGGGATGTCGGAGAAGTAGATGCTGCCGTCGGGAGCCACGGCCGGTCCCTCGGTCAGTCCGCCTTCAATCTTGGCACTCCGGGTGAAGAGCAACTTGAGCCGGGCGTCGGAACCGACCAGTTTGTCGCCTTCGGGTTTGGGGATGTCGCCGGCGGTTGCCGACACAGTGGTCATCATCAGGGTCAAGAGGGCGAGAGTCAGTCTCATGGTGGAAATCTCCGGAGGGTGTGACTTGTCGTGAATCGGGTTGTGTCGAGTGTGTTGTCAGCGTGTTCGTGTACCGATGCAGTAAATGGACTTGTAGGTACGAACAAACAGTTGTCCATCCGAAGGGGCGACAGCCGCTTTCATGTGTTCAGCCATGCGGTTTCGGGCCAACAGTTTGAATTCTGGTGCAGCCGCCAGGACGAAGATGTCGCCCTCCTTGTTGCTGACGTACAGCCGTCCGTCGGCGGCCAGCATCGTGCCCCACAAGGTGCCACCCAATCGCTTGGCCCAGACAACCTTGCCGGAACGGGCCTCGATGCACTGCGCGATGCCGGTGGCGTTTGAGACGTAGAGGTGATCGCCGACAATCACTCCAGATCCCACACGTTGCTGGTTCTTGGCAGTCAGCCACAGCCGGTTGGATTCGGTGAGGTCGCCGCGTCCACCGAGCTTGACGGCCATGGCCGGTCCCTGGTGGCCACTGATGCCCACGACCAGGCCATTCCCGACAGTTGGCATCGTGT
>CAZYAZ010000031.1:0-2184 GCA_964646205.1 uncultured Planctomycetaceae bacterium
TCACGCCCAGGCACCCACGGCGTCCAGCAAAACTTCCACCGCCACGAAGAAGGCACCACCTCGTCCTGATTTCCCGCCGCATTCGTTGGTTCTCAAGGACTACACCAAGGTTGTCAGTGCAACCGACGTCAGCCGAACACTCTTCACCGTTTACCGGCGAAACAAGGACCAGCAGGTGTATGCTGAGCTTCCCGCTGGTGTCGGCCCCTCGCAGAAGTTCTACATCGCACTGACGGTTTCCAGTGGCGAGCGGTTCGCCGGACTGCAGGCCGGAGAGATGTACGTCTACTTCCGCCGCTACAACAAGAGCCTGGCACTGATCGAACCAAACATCGGTGTTCGCAGCACCGGCGACCGACACAGCAAGGCGAGTGTCCCGCGGATTTTCACCGACAGGGTGGTGATGGAAATTCCGATCATCACCATCGGCCCATCGGGAGGTCCGGTGATTGACATGGATGCACTTCTCGTCGGAGGTGCTTCGCGCTTCTTCGGAAGTTCCGTCCGTTCGACCACCCCGCGGCTGTTCTCGATCACCAAGTGCAAGGCCTTTCGCGATAACATCGAACTCGCCTTCGAGTTGCCCACCTCCGGTGGACGGCTCAAGACACTTCACTACTCGATCAGCAAGATGGGTGCTTCGCCCGGATACCGGCCGCGCAAAGCCGACGAGCGAGTGGGGTACTTCACCACCACGTACCGCGATCTTGGCAAGTACCGCGACGACGAGGTCCAGGTCCGCTACATCAACCGCTGGCACCTGGAGAAGGATGACCCGTCGCTGAAAATCAGCCCTCCCAAGAACCCGATCACGTTCTACATCGAGCACACCACCCCGGTGAGATACCGTCGCTGGGTGAAACGCGGAGTGCTGTATTGGAACAAGGCGTTCGAGAACGTGGGAATCTCCGACGCGATCCGCGTCGAATTTCAGAACGCGCGGACCGGACGACACATGGAGAAGGATCCCGAGGATGTGCGATGGAACTTCATCCGCTGGCTCAACAATGACGTTGGCACCGCGATCGGGCCCAGCCGGGTCAACCCGCTGACCGGTGAAATTCTCGATGCCGATATCATTCTCACCGATGGCTGGATCCGCCACTACTGGATGCAGTTCAACGAGTTGCTGCCGCAAACGGCCATGCAGGGCATGAGCCCCGAAACACTGGCCTGGCTCGCACGACATCCCAACTGGGATCCTCGCATCCGCCTGGCCGCACCGAGTCAACGAGCCGAAGTCAGCCGACGGGTCGCCCGTGCGGCAATGGCCCCGTACGCCGGGCATCCACTGGCACAGGTCGACAACCGGTTCATCGGCGACGACGTGTTTGATGGACTCGTCGGACGCACCAGCCAAGTCAACGGACTTTGCCTGGCCGCCCAGGGAAAAGCATTTGACCTGGCGCTGATGAAAATGCACCTCGACATCCTTACCACGCTCGACGATGACGACGACGACGAGAAAAAGAAGGACGAGAAAAAGAAGGACGACGCGAAGAAAGACGACGCGAAGAAAGACGACGCGAAGAAAAAGCCAATGGCCGCCAAGAAGCCAATGGCCGCCAAGAAGCCGACCACGATGATTGACGGCATCCCCGAGTGGTTTGTTGGCCCGTTGCTCGCCGAATTGGTCGGCCACGAAGTTGGTCACACCCTCGGACTGCGACACAATTTCAAATCCAGCAGCATCTACTCGCTGGAGGAAATCAACAACGGATCGCTGAAGGGCAAAAAGCCGTTCGCCGGGTCGGTGATGGACTACATCCCGATCAACATGAATTCTCGAGTGAAGAAGAACGCCCAGACGGGCGATCACACGATGATCGATATTGGTCCCTACGACATGTGGGCCATCGAGTACGGCTACACTTTCTCGAGTGACTTGAAGAAGATTCTCGCGAGGGTCGCCGAGCCCCAACTGGCCTACGCGACCGACGAGGACACCGGCGGCCCCGATCCCCTGGCTCGCCGTTACGACTTCAGCAAAAACCCGTTGGACTACGCCAAGTCACAATTGGAACTGGTCCAGTACCACCGTGGTCGCCTGCTGGAGAAATTCGTCAAGGCTGGTGACAGTTGGGCAAAAGCCCGTCGTGGTTACGAACTGACACTGTCGCTGCAGATGCGGTCGGTGAGCATGATGGCCAACTGGATTGGCGGAGCTCACGTCAATCGCGACCG
>CAZYAZ010000031.1:2284-12498 GCA_964646205.1 uncultured Planctomycetaceae bacterium
TGACGCGGACCTACGACAACGAATTTCGCGTGCCGGCCAACCAGGCAGCACTCACGCTGCCCGAGTTGCTCAAGGCACTCAGCACCGAAATCTGGTCCGAGCTCAACCAGAAGCCCGTCGAGGGAGCCACGGCCCGCAAGCCGCTGGTCTCCAGTCTGCGGCGAAACCTGCAACAGGAGCACATCGACCGTCTGATCACGCTCAGTCTCCCCGGTAATGGTTCGGGTGCTGCCTTCAAGGCTGTCGCCCTACTGGCCCGCCAGGAACTGGTCGAAATCCGGGACCGTGTTGCCAAGACGTCCAAGGATTGGGGCAACAAGGCGGACCCGTACACCCGAGCCCACCTCGGACGGGTCACGGACCAGGTCACCAAGGTCCTGGACGCTCAAGTGATCTACAACGCCAAGGACATTGGCGGTGGATCGTCCAGGCCCCTGCTGTTCCTGCAACCTTCTGGCTCGCCAGCGGGTTCCCAGCCACGACCGTAACCAGCACCATTCGTCATCGGAATGCCCTCGAACCGGCAAAGCGGTGCCTTTCCCGTCGCCCTGGCGATCGCCCTGGGCACGGCGTCGGCACTGGCCGGTGGTGTGCTGTGGCTGACTGATTGGCCACTCGGGGTTCCCGGCGAATGGACTTGGACACGGATCATCCACGCTCCGGACTCCCGCTGGGACAGCTTCCTGGGAATCGTGCAGGCTGCCCTGACTGTCGGTGGAGTGGTCCTGGTGGCGTGGTTGGGCGGGCGTTTTTTTTCCCGACGACAGCAATCCAATCGACGATCACAACTGGCTCGGGCTGCCACGCTACTCGTGTTGGTCGCGACCGGATTTCTTGGGACACAGTTGCTCCAGCAAAGTCTGCCACCGGGCTACGGGATCGGACGAACCCCCTGGGTCCTCTACTACCCCGGGAGTTCGGGATACTATTTCGAAGCCCGCCAGGTCACTTCGCTGGACGATTTCCGTCAACGCTACCTGAAAATGCTTGATGATCCGGATGCCAGTCGACGGACACTGCACCTGGGAACTCACCCCCCGGGCCTGTTCCTGGTTCACCTCGCGGTACGCGAGGCCTGCAGGAACTCGCCCGACATCCAGCAGACAGTGCTGTCCTGGCAACCGCGGAGAGTCCGGGAGGCTCAGGCAACGATCCTGGAAGGAGGTCGCCCAATCCCTCCACTGGACAACGCCGCCTTGTGGCTGGCCGCCCTCCTGACACAACTCTGCGTCGTCGTCACCGTCGTCCCGATCTACCGTCTGGTCCGGATTGACCATCCGCCCGAGGTGGCATGGCGTGCCGCCTCGCTGTGGCTGCTGGTGCCAGCCGTTTCCGTGTTCCTGCCAAAGTCCGACTGTCTCTACCCGCTGGTGGCCACCACGTCGCTGTGGTTGTGGTGGTCGGCAATCCGGGGCGGTCACTGGTGGAAAGCGACCCTGGCCGGCGTCCTGGCCTGGACCGGCCTGTGTCTCAGCCTCGCGTTCCTTCCGGTCCTGGTACTGGCCGTCGCCCTGGCAGCCTGGATGAACTGGTACGGCCGGTTCAGTCGTCGTCAACTCACAACCTGGACTCTCGCCTCACTGGCGGGACTCACGCTTCCCACGCTCGCCAGTTGGATCATGCTGGATTTCAATCTGCCGGAAATCTGGTGGTCCAACCTCGCCAACCACGCGGCGTTCTACGACCAGCCACAACACCCCCGCAGCTATCTGCCCTGGCTTGGCGTCAACACGATTGAACTCGCACTGGCAATCGGCATCCCGTTGGCGGGTCTGGCGGCCGCCGGCCTGGCCACGAGTTGCCGCCAGGCCCAACCCGAGAAATCCGGTCCGGCATGGACCTGCCTGGCCGTCTGGGGGCTGCTCTGGCTGTCCGGAAAAAACATGGGCGAGGCAGGTCGGCTGTGGCTGTTCCTGATGCCGTGGGCCTGCTGGCTGGCCGCTCCAGCCCTCGAGAAACTCCGCGGCCGCGATTGGATCCTGTTGTTGGCGCTGCAGGGGGCCTTGGCCATCGCCGTCATCCACCGTGTCAGTGGGTTCGATCTGGCCGGGGGATGATCAACACTCCCCCGCCCTACTGGGCACTCATCACGTCCGGCCGCAACCGCTGCGCGTCACGGAGATACACGTGAACGATCTCCGACTGGAGCTTTGTCGTGTTGACGTGCAGCAGGACCCGGATGCAGCGCGGCATGCTGCCGGGCACCGGGATCTCCGATGCACACAGCAACGGCACCTGGTGCATTCCCAGTTCACGGGCCGCCTCGGCCGGAAACGTCGAGCTCAAATCCGACGTGGTCGTGAAGATGGCGGAAACGACCTCGTCGAAGTCTTCCAACTGATTGACCGACAGAATCGCTTCCAGCAACTCGCCGGTGGCCGACAGAACCTGGCCGGCCTCGTCGGCATCAACCGTCGTCGCCCCACGGATCCCTCGAACCGCCGTCATCTCAACAACTCCAGTTCTCTCGTTTCCAAGTCACACCACCAACCCGGTACATGCTGAATAGAGTCTAACAGCCACCCGGTGCGCCGCCCACCACGTTCGCAGGGTCCACCCGCAGATGGATCTCCCGGTAACAGGGATTGATTCTTGCCATCCTTCTCGGTTACAACTCCACGTGGAAATCGGGCGGAGGACCGCCCCGAGCCGAGTCTCGCCACCATTGGAGTCGGAAAGGACGCCGCTCCGTGTCGCTCTCCCCCTTCCCTGTTCACCAGTTGGCCCGGCAAATCGGCGCCACCCTCGAAGGTGATCCAGCCCGCCCGATCCACTCGGTCAGCCGCCTCGCCAAGGCCACTCCTCAGCAGGTGAGTTTCCTGACCGCGGGGGCCTCCGCGGCCGACATTTCCAGCAGCCTGGCCGGTGCACTGGTCGTCGACGAATCCCGATTGGACACCGCCCGCGATCAACTGCCCGATGCGGTCCTGCTGATCGTCGACGATGCACAAGCTTCATTTCTCGATGTCCTGTCGATCTTCCATCCGGATCCCCTACGAGCCGAGATCGGAATTTCTCCAACGGCCTGCGTGGGATCATCGCTGACAATCGGCGAGACGTCGAATATCCACCCGGGAGCCACCCTCGGAAATCGCATCACCATTGGAGAGCGATGCGACGTGCATCCCGGGGCGGTCATCGGCGACGACTGTCAACTCGGGGATGACGTCGTGATTCACCCGGGCACCGCGATCTACGCCAGGACCGTCATCGGCGACAGGGTCACAATCCATGCCAACGCGGTGATCGGGGCAGACGGATTCGGATACCGATTTGAGCCAACCGACGAGTCACCGGCCGGACAGTTTCTCAAGATCAATCACTATGGCAGTGTCACAATTGAAAACGATGTCGAGATCGGTGCTGGCGCGACAATCGATCGTGGCATGATCGATGCCACGGTGATCGGCTGTGGCACCAAGATCGACAACCAGGTCATGGTTGGCCACAACTGTTCGATCGGCCCCCACAACGTGTTCGCATCACAGGTCGGAGTCGGTGGCAGCACCTCCACGGGAGCCTACGTGAGGTGTGGCGGCCAGGTTGGAATCTCTGATCACCTCACGATCGGCGACGGTGCTGCGATCGCTGCCAAGGCGGCCGTGGCCCGTGACATCCCCGCCGGTGAAACGCAACTCGGTTATCCCGCCGGCCCCGAATCCGAACAACTCCGTATTCTGATCGCACAAAAACGACTCCCCGATCTGATCAAAACGGTCAAGACACTGCTGAAACGCATCGAGCGACTCGAAACCCAACTCGCCGATGCAACCGAAGATGGCCAGGACTCCGGCCCCTCATCCCAGAGCAGTCCACGCGCGGCATGATCCCCGACTCGCCTTCGACTGATCTCGTGGTTGCACCGCCGCCGGAAAGTGGCTGGGTCGGGCTGGTCGCCGGGGCTGGTCGTTTCCCAATTGCATTTGCCCGGGCCGCACAACAACAGGGATTGAAGGTCTACGGGCTTGGTGTCCAGGGCATGGTCTCTGACGAACTGGCCGATTCGTGTGACAGGTTCGCCACCGCCGGACTCGCGAGACTCGGCCGGGCCATCAAGTTGCTCAACCGCGCCGGAATCCGCGATGTGGTGATGGCCGGCAAGATCGAAAAAGTGGAATTGTTCAAGCCGGCGAGGTTGCTCAGGCTACTGCCCGACTGGCGGACCCTCCACATGTGGTTTCGCTACGCCACCGCCAACAAGTCCGACGATACGATTCTGCTGGCCATCATCCGAGAATTCGGTCGTGACGGCATCCGCTTTCACTCGGCACTCGACTACTGCCCGGAGCTACTCGTGAATCACGGATTTCTCACGCGCCGAAAACCCTCGACCGCACAATGGCGCGACATCAAGTTCGGATGGGACATCGCCAAGGATATCGGGCGACTGGACATCGGCCAGACGGTCGTTGTTAACGACACCGCGGTCATCGCAGTCGAGGCAATCGAGGGGACCGACCAGGCAATCCGCCGTGCCGGCACCCTGTGCCGTCGAGGTGGATTCACCGTCGTCAAGGTGGCCAAGCCACAACAGGATCGACGATTCGATGTCCCCACCATCGGGCTGGACACCGTGCAGACAATGTACGAGGCGGGCGGACGCGTGCTGGCCATCGAGAGCCAGCAGACAATCCTGCTCGATGCCGACGAGGCCATCTCGCTGGCCGACCGACTCGGCATCGCCATTGTTGCACTCAACGCCGACGAACTGCAGTTGCGGGTTGCATCCTGAGCCCAGACGACACGGCCGATCCTAGAGTTCCGGCAACGGAAACTCGTCCAGATTCTCCGAGGACGAGGAGCTCTCCGGGAGAGATTCCATCGCGGCCTCCGCGATTCCTGCCTCGGGCACCAGCGGCATCACCTCGGTTCGATCGGCGGGCCGGACCTCCCCGTCCAGGCCGGCGTCGGCACCAAACTGAACCTGGAACTTCAAGCTGGCAAAGGACAACTCATCGCCGGGCAACAGTGCCCCGCGGCTGACACGCTGGCCATTGACCAGCGTGCCGTTGGTGCTCCCCAGGTCACGCACCAGCAACAGCCCATCGGTCTTGATGATCAGGCAATGCAGCTTTGACACGTTGCCACGGTCCAGGAGCACATCACAGATCCCTTCCTTCCGCCCCACGACGTTGATGTCGTTGTTGAGCGGAACGCTGACCTGCCCGTCCAGGGAAACGAGACGTGCTTGCATATCTGAATGACTCTCCTACTGATCAATTCTCAACCACGAGTGACGCAAGTCAAGTTTCCATCTAAAGATCGGCACTCATGCACAGCGACGAGGACGGTTCTTGACGGTAATCTGGGGGGCTGCTAGCGTTGATAGCCTGTTCACATGACCTCCTCAGCAGGCTCTTGACCCATGGCGGATGCGTCCAAATACGTCTATTTCTTCGGTGGTGGAGAAGCCGACGGCTCGGCCAAGATGAAAAACTCCCTCGGCGGAAAGGGAGCCAACCTCGCCGAAATGACCCGGATCGGAGTCCAGGTGCCGGCCGGATTCACGATTCCGACCGAAGTCTGCAACCACTACAGCGACAACGATGGCGCCTACCCCGAGGGCCTTCGTGAGCAGGTGGCCGCGGCGCTGAAGCAGGTCGAAGAAGTCATGGGGGCAGAACTGGGTTCTGAAACCAATCCCCTGCTCGTCTCCTGCCGTTCCGGAGCCCGGGAATCCATGCCGGGCATGATGGACACCGTCTTGAACATCGGGCTCAACGAGCGATCAGTCCAGGCTCTCGCCGAACACTCCGGCAACGCAACATTCGCCTGGGACAGCTACCGACGCTTCGTCCAGATGTTCGGCGACGTCGTCCTGGAGGTCAGGGCCGGTGAAGGCGAACATCACGACCCGTTCGAAGCGTTGCTCGACGCCAAGAAAGTGGCTGCGGGCGTCAAGTTCGACTCGGAACTCTCTGCCGAGCACTTGCAGGAACTCGTCGCCGAGTTCAAAGCCGAGGTCAAACAGCGAACCGGAAAGGACTTCCCGGACGAACCGATCGACCAGATCTGGGCAGCCATCGGTGCCGTGTTCGGCAGTTGGAACAACGACCGTGCCATCGTCTATCGCCGTGACTACGGCATCCCTCACAGCTGGGGAACCGCCTGCAACGTCCAGGCCATGGTCTTTGGCAATCTCGGTGACGACTGTGCCACTGGAGTTGGACTCACCCGGGACTGCTCAATGGGAAGCCCCGGCTTCAACGGCGACTACCTGATCAACGCCCAGGGCGAGGACGTGGTGGCCGGCATTCGAACGCCCAAGCGGATCGAGACGTCACTGAAAGACGAAATGCCGGAGGTCTACGAACAGCTCGAAACAATCGGCAAGACACTCGAAAACCACTACAAGGAAGTGCAGGACATCGAGTTCACAGTGCAGAAGGGTCGCGTGTGGCTCCTGCAGACACGCAACGCAAAACGAACCGGGTTCGCCGCCGTGAGGATTGCCGTCGACCTGGTCAACGAGGGACTGATCACCCCTGAGCAGGCCCTGGAAAAGCGGCGGATTCCCGCCGACGACCTCGATCAACTCCTGCAGCCAATCTTCGACCCCGACGGCAAGGCCGAGGCGCAAAAGGATGGCCGGCTCCTGACCAAGGGCATCAACGCCGGTCCGGGTGCTGCCACCGGCCGCATCTGCCTGACGGCTGAAGAGGCCGAACGACTCTACAATCTCGACCCCACCGACCCGCTGATCCTGGTTCGTCGCGAGACCAGTCCCGAGGACCTGCGTGGCATGCGCGTGGCCCAGGGCATCCTCACGGCCTTCGGTGGAGCCAGCTCGCACGCCGCACTCGTCAGTCGTCAGATGGGCAAAACCTGTATCGTCGGTTGCAACGAATTGAACGTTGACTACGACGCAGGCACCGTCTCGGTGGGCGACACCGTGTTGAACGTGGGTGACTGGATCAGCATCGACGGATTCACTGGCGAGGTCTTCACCGGGCAGGTGACGACCAAGACCAGCGAGATCGTCGACGTGCTGATCAAAAAGACTCTGCCGCCGGAAGATTCTGAAGCCTTCCAGAGATACGCTCAGCTGATGGAATGGGTTGACGAGCACCGGACAATGGGTGTTCGCACCAACGCCGACCAACCCGACCAGGCCATCGAGGCCGTGTCATTCGGGGCAGAGGGAATCGGGCTGTGCCGTACCGAGCACATGTTCTTCAGCCATCTCGACGAAATTCGCGAGATGATCCTGGCCCGTGACCCCCAGACCCGCCAGGAAGCTGTCAACAAGCTGTTGCCGTTCCAGCAGGAAGATTTTTCGGGACTGTTCCGCGCGATGCAGGGACGGCCCGTCACCATCCGGCTACTCGACCCGCCGCTCCACGAATTCCTCTCCGAACGACATCTCGAAGAACAACCCGACCTCGCCGAATCACTCTCTGCGCAACTGGGAATTTCGGTCGAGGAAGTTCGATCGCGAACCGCGGAATTGCACGAAGAAAATCCGATGCTCGGACACCGTGGTTGCCGGCTGGGAATTGTCTTCCCCGAGATCACCGCGATGCAGGCCCGCGCGATCATGCAGGCGGCTGTCGAAGTCCAGGCCGAGGGAATTGAAGTGAATCCCGAGGTGATGGTGCCACTGGTCGGCTTCCAGGCCGAAATTGAGAACCAGTCGGCCATCGTCCGCAACGCAGCTGATGAAGTCTTCGCCGAGACCGGAACGACCATCGACTACCAGATCGGAACGATGATCGAAGTGCCACGGGCGGCCATCCGCAGCGACGAGATCGCCGAAAATGCCGAGTTCTTTAGCTTCGGCACCAACGACCTGACGCAGACCTGCCTGGGAATGAGCCGCGACGATTACGGTGGCTTCATTGGCCACTACCGTGAAAACGACATCGTCCCCTTCGACCCGTTCCAGTCGATCGACCAGGGTGGCGTCGGCCGCTTGATCGAACTGGGAGTCGCCGGCGGACGCTCCACTCGCAGTGATCTCAAGATCGGCATCTGCGGCGAACACGGTGGCGATCCGGCCAGCGTGATGTTCTGTCATCGGGCCGGGCTGAATTACGTCAGCTGTTCTCCCTACCGGGTGCCCATCGCCCGCCTGGCCGCTGCACAGGAAGCCCTCGCCTCCGAGTGATCAGGACGGGGTCAATCCCACGCTGACCAGTTCGCTCTGCATCTGGCTCTCGATCTCCAGGATCGGAGCCATCAGTTGGTCGATCTCGGCTCGTTCGGCATCGGTCAACTGACGTTGCGGGGCCCGTGGCGGACCAAACTCGGCACCGACCAGTGTCATCGCGTGTTTCAACATCGACACGTTGTAGCTGTCACCGGCCCGAGCCCGGTAATCCTCGATCGGCAACAACACTTCCTGAAGCCGAAGCGCCTCGTCGTACTCTCCGGCCGCCAGTGCAGCGTGCATCGCCAGTGTGACGTGGGGAGCCAGGTTGCCCGCTCCGGTGGTGTAACCGGGTGATCCGATCAGCATGTAGTATGGGGCAAACCGCTCGGCCGACCCACACAACCACTCGATCCGCCCCCCATCGGCCAGCATCGTCGTCCGAAATCCATGCATCTCGTTCACCGCGTATTTCACCCCGACCACCCGGGGATCATCGGCCAATTCCAGCAACAGATCATCCGTCGGAATCGGCCCCTTGCGATAGACCAGGGTCGGAGCCTCGACCGCGTCGATCACCTCGAGGTAATAATCTCTGGCTCCAGCGTCGCTCATGTACGGATGCACGAACGGCATGAACATGATCCCGTCGGCCCCCGCCTCCATCGATCGTTGGCCGATCTCCACAGCGTGCCCCACCTGCAGGCCAACCGGGGCGAAGATCTGGGCATCCGGGCCAGACGCCTCGCGAGTGATCCGAACCAGTTCCACCACCTCGTCGGCCGAAAGACTCTGGAATTCACTCGTGCCCGCCGCCGGCAGGTAAACCCTCATCCCCGCGGCGTACATCGACGTGATGTGTGCCGCCTGCACCGGGACGTTGATCTGACCATCGGCGTCATAGGCCGTCAGCGGCACCAGGTGCACGGTTCTCAGCAGGCTGCTGTCGTATTCGGAATTCATCTCTTCCTCGGCAGTCAGATGTGGACGAATGGAGGCGGCCCGATGGACACCCGGCACAGCCATGCGTTTTAGGCAGCCTTCCCCCGGCCGGTCAAGCGACCGACTGACGGTGGACCGCCGCTCAGGATACAATGCCCGGACATGACTCGTCTCAACGACCAGATTCTCACTGCCTGCCTGCTGGAGGCCACCGCCGCCAAACCGGGAAACGTCCACCCGGCCGCGTCCTTTTCCGACATGACCTACGCCGATCTGGTCCGCTCAGCACGGGCCGTCTCCGGAATCCTTGCCACCAGTCACCGCGGAGTCGGACCAGCTGTTCTCGCAGCAGTCAAAGCCACTGCTGGTGTCACCTCCAGCAATACGAACCTGGGAATCATCCTGTTGCTGGCTCCCCTGGCCGCCGTGCCGACCGGAACAACTCTTCACGAGGGCATCTCCGATGTACTCGATCGCCTCGACACCCACGACACCGAATGTGTCTACGACGCGATTCGAATTGCCCGGCCGGGAGGGCTGGGAACCTCCGACGATCACGACGTCGCCGACCGGCCGGACGTGTCGCTGATGGTCGCCATGCAGTCCGCCGCCCATCGAGACAGTGTGGCCGCAGCCTATCACGACCGTTTCGAACAGGTCCTCAAGTGGAGCCGAACGGGATTGGCTGGAGGAGAGTCGTTTGTTACCGACTGGGAACAACAAGTGGTTGGACTGGCACTGAAAATCCAGGCCGAGCGTCCCGACACCTTGATCGCACGAAAATGTGGTGCCGCGACTGCCGTCGAATCCTCCCGCCGCGCCCAGGAAGTCCTCGATTCCGGCTGGCCCGACGGCGACGACAGCGAGACGGCATTGCGCAGGTTCGACGACTGGCTGCGAGCCGATCAGCATCGTCGCAACCCGGGAACGACCGCGGACCTGGTCACGGCGGCTCTCTTCGCCGCATTGCGTGAAAATCGTGTCGTCGCCCCACCATGGAACTCACTTCACCTGACTTGACAACAACTCTCCGTGCCCCCGGTGACCGTCGGCTGATATGATGGAATCGTACGCGGAGCCTCGTCACGAGTTTTCTGCGGGCCTCGGAGTATTCTCATGCACCGCAAACGACCACTCAGCCAATTTCGGTTGGCCGCCGTTTTGTTGGTCACCCTGACCTGCG
>CAZYAZ010000031.1:12598-19132 GCA_964646205.1 uncultured Planctomycetaceae bacterium
TCGGAGGTGGTGGCGGTGGCCTCGGAGGAGGAGGATTTGCCGGGGGTGTCAAGATCGACACAGAGGGCCTGGTGGCTCCGCGATTCGTTACCAGCCGTGATCAATTGCTGGCTCGCAAGAAGGCCAAGGCCCTCGCCAACAAGTTTCTCACCGGTGATCTCAACCGGCAGAGTCCACTGCGAACCATCTCCCTGGTTCGACTCGAACAGGCCTGCGCCCGCCTCGAGGGATCAAACAAGGCGGTTCCTCTGGAAATCCAGTTCCTGGCCGGGCTGCAACGGATCGACTACGTGTTTGTCGACCCCGAGAACAATGACCTGCTGATTGCCGGACCGGCCGAAGGCTTTGCACCCGACGCGGATGGCCGGGTGATTGGTGTGACCACCGGGCGACCGCCACTGAGAATCGATGATCTGATGGTCGCGTTACGCACCTCCGGTTCATCGGGGGGACTGGGAGTCTCAATTGATCCGGTCCCTCAACGCCTGGAACAGGCGCGGCGGTACTTGCAACGCAACAGTTCGGCAGCATCAACCTCTGTGATCCGCAAACGATTCAACCAGGTGACCAGGATTCTCGGTCCGCAGACCATACGCATCTGGGGAGTCCCTTCCGACTCACATTTTGCCCAGGCGATGGTCGAGGCCGATGTTCAGATGAAGTACATCGCCCTGGGCATGCAAAAACCTCAGGTCACCGGGCTCCGCAGCCATCTCTCGCTGCTCAAAACCCAGGGCAACGCAATGCAACGCTGGTGGGCCATACCGCTCTACGAGGCCATTTACACCACCCAGGATGAACTCGCATTCCAACTGACTGGACAACGTGCCCAGATTCTTGCCCAGGAAGAGATTCACGGGAAGAATGGTCAACGAATCAACTCCCCCACCACCAGATTGACAACCAGGCGGTTCGCCAAGATCTTCACCGAGAAATTCCCGCAACTGGCCGACCGTTCACCGGTATTCGCCGAATTGCAAAACCTGATCGATCTCACGATCCTGGCTGCACTGTTCCGCAAGAAACAACTGCCACAGCGAATCGGCTGGGAGATGAAGTTCTTTCTGTCTGGCCAACGAGCCAGGATTGCCAAAGGCAAAGTGCCCAAGCAAATCGCGTCCATATACAACACTCGCGCTGTGCGTGGCGGCCGGATCATCCTCGCATTGGTCTCCGGTGGCGTGGTGCTCAAACCGCACCAGGCCATCGAGAGCATTCCAATTAAACTCTCCGACGACTCCCGGCTGGCTCAACGACGCCTGAAGACCTCCGACACCAAACATCCCTGGTGGTGGGACTGATCCTCACCGCCTTTCGTTCACAACTCCGGACTGACCCCGATGACCGAATCTCCACTGCTGGACCCTTCTGACAACACACCGGCTCCGACCGGCAAGGGCCATGATTCCCCGTTTATCCACGAGACGACAACCGAGACATTCGAGCAGGACGTAATGGTCCGCTCGCAGGATGTCCCGATCGTGATCGACTTCTGGGCTCCGTGGTGTGACCCGTGTCGTCAACTGGCCCCGTTGCTTGAAAAGCTGGTTGCTGAAGCCGGTGGCCGCTGGCACCTGGTGAAGGTCAACATCGACGAGTGCGAGGACCTGGCAATGGCGTTCCAGGTCCAGTCCATCCCGCTGCTGGTGGCATTCATCGGTGGTCAACCGGTCGATAGCGCACCAGGCGTCCTGACTGAGGAACAACTTCGCGAGTGGTTGTCGCAATTTGTTCCTTCGGAAGCTTCAGTTCTGATCGCCGACGGCGAGGAACTCGAGGCCGACGACCCTGGCCGCGCCGCGACCAAGTACCGCGAGGCCCTGTCGCTGGAACCCGACAACGACGCGGTGAAACTTCGGCTGGCCCGGGTGGCGCTCACGCTCAACGACACCGCCGGTGCAACCGCCCTCGTCGCAGAACTTGAACAACGTGGGTTTCTTGAACCCGAGGCCCAGTCGCTGAAGGACCAACTCGAAATCACCAGTTCCGCCAGCCAATCCGGAGGAGTTTCCGAAGCCAGGAAGGCCGCCGACGACGCCCCGGAAGACGGAGAACTGCAATTGAAGCTGGCCGAGGCACTCGCCGCGGAACGGCAATTCGACGAGGCGTTCGCGATCTGCCTGGCCATCGTCGAACGCGATCGTGATGGCCTCGGACAAAACGCCCGGGACGCACTGGTCACCTTCTTCGGAATGCCAACAGCGGACCCCGAGGTGGTGAGCCAGGCTCGTCGACGACTGGCCACACTGCTCTATTGATTCCATCGACTCACCATTGTTGCGACGGACAGCCCGGGCGTGGGAACCTTCGCAGCCAGTGGCTAAGATGGTCGCAAGCGACATGACAGTCCCCGGAGATCCCTCTGATGATCCGCCCTTGCCTCATCGCGTTGCTCACCGGAATCCTGCTGGCCGGGAGCCAGGCCGCCACGGTCCGCAGTACCGCCATCGTCGACCTGGGTTTCAATGAAAAATCCGGTCCGGCCGTCGACACGGCCACGGGCGGCCAGGCCAACAACACGGGTCGATTGCTCGCCGGCGCCCGGCGAGTCCCCACCCCATTTTCGATCACCTCAGGCGGACGCGCCGTCCTGCTGGAAGCCGGTCGCAAACAGTTTGTCCAGGTCGCCAACAGCCCCGACATCTCCCGCGGCAAGGCCGTCTCGGTCGCCATGCTGCTGATCAATTTTCACGCGGCCAACGACGCCGGTGTGCATGGACTGTTCGGCAAGAGATCCACCGACAAGACCGCTCACTCTAACTACGGGCTCAACTTCCAGCCCAAGGGGGACCTGCTCCAATTCTATGTCAACGACGGCACCGGTTTCCGGATCGTCCGTTACAGTGCCAAGGGCTTGCTGGGTGTTCGCCAACGGGTCCACCTGGTGGCCACGATGACCGTCGGTGATGCCCCCGGTGCCGACAAGGATACCGATGCCGACGATGTCCGCATTCGACTTTTCATCAACGGTCAGCCAGCCACCCGAACCGGCAAACCCGACAAGGATCTGGCCGAGGGCACAGACATCTGGCTGCTGGATCTCAAGACCGCCGCTCTGACCAACACGGCCCCCTTGACCATCGGTGCCAGCAACCCTGCCATCGAGCATTTCAGCGGAATCATCGACGAATTCCAGTTGTTCGACCGTGAACTCACCGCCGACGACGCCGCCGGGCTCTTTTCCGAAGTGGCTGGAACTGATGCCGGCAAGCGTTTTTCCCAGGACAAGAAACCGGTCTCCGGGCTGCCCGCTGCCCCACAACTTACAACCACGTCCCTCCGGGGCTTGCAGATTGGGCACACCACCCGATTGGTTCTCACCGGAAAGAATCTCGGCCCCAATCCGCTCGTGGTGGCGCCACTCTCCGGCATCCAGTCCAAGGTGGTCGCCGGATCCAACGCGGGGAAGCTGACCGTTGACATCACTCTCGCCGCGACCGCACCGGCCGGATTTTTTCCCCTTCGTATTTCCACCATCGGTGGTCTCAGCAATCCGCTGACCGTGGCCATCGATCGCTTGCCACAACGTCCTGTCGGCACGGCATCCAGCACCGCTCCCTCACAGCTTCCCGTCGCCCTGTCCGGAATGATCACCGGTGCCCAGATCTCGCGAGGTCACGTGCAGGCCAAGGCCGGTCAACGACTGGTTGCCGACGTCGAGGCACGTCGATTGGGTTCCGGGTGTGAACCGGTGGTTGAAATCAAGAACGCTCTCGGGACGCCACTAGCCATCGAGTGGTCCAAGGTGCCGCTCAAGGGAGACACGCGTGCCGAGGTCACCGTACCAGCCGACGGAATCTACACGATCGAGATCCACGATCTCAGTTTCAAGGCACCAGGCAACAGCCCGTTTCGTGTCAAGATCGGTGACCTGGCCCTGGTGGACACCGTGTTTCCACCCGCTGCAACTGCGGGAGGCGAAATCCGTGTGACGCCCGTCGGCACGGGTTTGTCCAAGACCACGACACTGGCAGTCGACCTCCGAAAAACAAATTCTCAAACCGGCGCCTTGGTGTCCACGCCCTCATCTGCCGGCCTGCTCGGCCCCGCCCCCGTGCTGCGAGTCACCCGGGGGACCGAGGTTGTCGAACCCGAAAAACCCGGGACAGTGATCGATTCCAGGTTCTCTGACAAGCTGCAGGCTCCGTTGACAATCAGCGGGAGAATTTCCAAGCCTCGCGAGGTCGATCGCTACGCGTTGGATGTCACTCCCGGTCAGAAACTGCGATTCAGTGTTTTGGGACGAGCCATCGATTCCCCGATCGACGCCGAATTGAAAATCCTGGTGAACGGCAAGCCCGTGGCGACAAGCCAGGACCGGGCCGGATCACGCGACCCGCAACTCGACTACACCGTTCCCGCGAAAATCACTCGTCTGGAAGTCACCGTCGGCGACCTCTACCAGCGAGCCGGCTCGCACTTCCTGTACCGCCTGCAGTCCGCCCCGGTGGGCCAGCCCGATTTCTCATTGGCCTTTCAAACGCCCCTGCTGAATCTCCCGCGAGTCGGATCGGGCCTGATCAAGCTGCAGGTCAACCGGGCCGGTTACAATGGCCCGATCGCCCTGAAAACCACCGGTGACGACCAGGTTCGCTTGCAACCTTCCACGATTCCCGCCGGCACCACGGGTGCGATTGCAATCACCGTGACTCGATTGGCCGGAGGAGACTCAGGTTCGCTGCGATCGCTGAGCCTGGTGGGGGAATCAGTCGGCAACAAACCACTTCTGCGTCGCAACGCGCGGGTGCCCAACCAGTCGATCCCGGGCCACGAGGACCTACTGCCCGTCGGGCTGACCCGTCCTAGTGGAGCCCAACTAAAAGTCGTCTCGCTCCCCACGGCGATTTACCGTGGCCTGCCCGGTCACGTCGTCGTCGCCGCTCACGGCATGGCACCACAGAATAGAAGTGGCCAGGCCGTCCGCATCGCGTCTCTCTCCAATGAACCTCTCCGTCCGATCGATCCCAAGAACCGAGGAAAAGGCAACCGGCCCATCGCCCAGGTCATGCCCAACCAGGCGGTCACCATCGGTGGAGCGTCTGCATCGGTCACGGTATCCGTTCCAGTCGATGTGCCTGCTGCATCAATTGAGTTCGTCTTGCGAGGCGACCTGATCGCTCACCCCTACGCGACAGCTGTCCAGGGCCGAATCTTCTCGAGCCCGTTCCAGCTGCCGGTTCGGAACGCCGTCGCCGTAAAACTCGACCCCAAGACCGTCACTCTCGCCAGCAACACGGTCAACCAGGTGCAGGGCACAGTGACTCGCGACCCCGGATTCAACGGTCCCGTTGAAATCGAAATCATCATCGACAAGAAACTCGCGGGGTTTCGAGGTGGAAAGACCGTCGTCGCACCCGGTGAGACCGCCTTCACGATCCAGGTCACCGCCGGCCTGGAAAACAAGGCGCGTGTTCTGCCCGGAATCCAACTGCTGGTTCGCGCCGCCGGTGGTGGCCCACTGCTTCCCAATCGAGGCATCCAACTCCGCAGCCAGCCCCCCAAGAAGGCCGGCAAGTAAGCCGGATCGACAATCCCACCCGGGACACTGCTACTGGGATTGCGACCGCGACCCGTCGGGGGACCCCGAGATCGGAATCCCGGCCGGCAACGGGCGGGCAGCCACCCGGAAGCCGGCTCGATGAGCTGCCGCCTGCAACCGCCGCACCTCCGAAAAACTGTCCGGATAGACCCAGAAGGTCAGTGCCGCTCCAGGATCGCTCGTACGCAAAATCGTCTGGTATCTCGACCCACTCGACAATGCGATCTCGATTGCCTCGGACTCGAGTTCGGGTTCTGGCCGGATCGTCCACCGTGTCACTCCAATCCGGATCATCGCATGGCCATGCCGCAACTCATCGGCCAGCCTCGCTGGTCGACGTTCGACAGTGTATTCCATCACGAAACCGTCAACCGGGCCGACCTGTCCTTCGTGCTTGGGGAAACGCGACATCGAACGACCGTAGCGTGACATCTGGTCACGGATCCGTTGTTTGAGTCCTTGTAGCGGGATCCGGGCCACTCGACCGTTTCGGACGTGAAAATGCTGTTCCGTACCACGGACGACACGGCCAACAGGTGTCAACCTGTGACGGACCTCGATCACTTCAGGGCTGACAGGTTGCTTCAGCATCTCGAGCCTTTGGCGTGCCGCCTGGTCTTCGCGTCGAAGAGCCTCGAGTTGCGTGCGAACCTGAGTGTCCTCGATCGTGAGCCCTGCCACGACCTTTTGCCGGTCGACTCGCTCGCCACGAGCCTGGACAAGTTCCTTGAGTTTCGTCTCCAGATCGGCCTGGGCCGTCGAAAGCGATTGGAGTTTCACATCCAGCTGGTCTCCCAAAACCTCTACGTGCTCGACCAAGCCGGTCACCTCGTCAGTCCGATCAACAATCGACGGAACAGACGCGACGGTCTGCGGCCAGGGATCAGGTTCCACCACGCCGCCTGGAGGTGGTTCCAATGCGATTTCGTCAACCACCGGCTCAACCACCGGCTCAACCACCGGCTCAACCACCGGCTCAACCACCGGCTCAACCA
>CAZYAZ010000031.1:19232-64032 GCA_964646205.1 uncultured Planctomycetaceae bacterium
TCAACCACCGGCTCAACCACCGGCTCAACCACCGGCTCAACCACCGGCTCAACCACCGGCTCAACTTCGGCCACCGATTGGCTCGACTCAGCGGGCAACTCAACCGGAGCACGGCTGGCCCGGACACCTGCCACGACAATCAGGATGATCAGAATTCCGACGATGTTGGCAACAATGTCCAGAAAGGAATCATCACCCGCGGTCTGTTGGCTTGTCCTTCGCGACCGGTTCATGGTGCGGCCTCCTCAAACAACCCCTGCATCAGCCGGATCGGAGGTTGTGTGGCCGGAGGTAGGACATGATCGACCGATGTTGAGATCCGCCAACTGCGAAACAGGCTGTTGAGCCGTTCGTAATAGAGGAATCCACCGGGTGACACTTCAAAGCGAATGGCCGGCACCCAGTAAAACCGTTCCGGGGGACGTCCCCAACTTCGTGCTGTCAGTTGGATCGCCCGGATCACTCGCTGCTGGATTTCAGCGGCAGACAACTCGCCTCCGTTCACACCGGTGTTGATCCGGGGTTGCTGTGCCACCGTGATGTGATCAAGTTCAATCCGGACCCGCACACGTCGTTCGTAACCAATCGTGGCTCCCAGTGACGCCACTCCCCAGTGGCGGGGAGCCCCGTCCCCGGCCTGTCCCGCCCCTCCTCGCGACCGCGACGCCCGGGACGACGAGGGCCCGACCGTCAGTGTTTCGAATGTCGGAGCCTGTCGCCGTTGACCGCTACCCGGCTCACTCGTAGCCACCGTGTTTTTTCGTTGGTTCGTTTCTGACCTCTCTGCGACCGTCCCACCACCCGGGTTTCCCGGCTCACCTCTCCCGATCACCCGATCCTTCTGCGATTCTGCATTTCGACCAGCAATCCCCTTTGTGTCCCCCTGTTGAGACTCGCCGGTTGCCGCGTTCGGACTTTTTCCCGCCAGGCGATCCACACCACGACGTTGTCCCGGTCCTCCTTGTGGTACCGGAATCAACTCGCCACCGGAACTGGTTCTCCCCGCCGGGCCCTCACGGTTCGTCACCCCCACCCCCAGCGGAAGCCGGGCCGCCTGTGTCAATCCACTCGCACCCGCAGTTCCCGTTCCTCTCCGGGTTCCATTTCCTCCCCGTGTTCCAGTCCCTCTCCCCGTTCCAATTCCTCCCCGTGTTCCGGTCCCTCTCCCCGTTCCATTTCCGGTCCCCGTTCCATTTCCGCCGCGGCCCGGGTTTCGAGAAGCGGCCAGTGCGATCGCCTCACGACACGCCCTGGCCGCCGACCTGTCCTGGACCGGCCATGACAGTGGCATTTCTCCGGGCACCAACTCGTAGCCTATTGGTACCTCAAGCTGGCTCAGGTACTTGCGGGCCAGGTAGTAGGCATGAATCCCTCCCGGTCGAACCACGATCAAGACATAGGGCTTTAGCGATTCAACCTCCGGATCCGAATCGGACACCGCGTTGCCGTCCTGCGTGGACCAGTGAGCAACCAGTGCCTGCACGCCGGCCAGCAATGGGTTGTCTCGACGCGTGAAACCCGCCAGGTCGCCAGCATCCAGGTCAATTTTTTCCGAGGCAAATTCAATGCGATCCGGATGGCATTCAATAAAAATCGGGCGGCGTTGAGTTCCGTTCGCACTGTCGAACGGGAGAAATGCAAACCGACTCTCAACAGGCTTGACCTCGTTTTCCCGTTCACGAATTTCTTTGCGTCGTCGGCCAACAGTCTCACCCAGTTCCTTCACCTGGCCCCTCAATCGATTCAGGCTCGAATCCAGCCGGGCTTTTCGTGACAGGAGAGCGGAGTCCTCTCGTTGCAGTCCCGCCAGTTCTTTCCTGGTTTTCTCCAAACGCGTCTCGAGCACCTTCCCGTCGGTCTCGGCCCGCGACAGCGCTGCCTCAGCCTCACGACGACGGGACACCAGCGACTCGACCATCTGGCTCCAGTCGACCTCGGCGGCATCGATGTCCTCAAGCACCAGCGCGGGAGGATCCGGTTCAGGCCCAGTAGTGGGAGTCGGGTCCGGTGGTGACGGTGCGGGAGTTTCGGGCACCTCCAGTGGTGTCTCCACCACGTCCACTTCTTTCGCCTGGCGGACATCCTGATCGACAATCTCGATTGCCTCGGCCCGTGCCTCGGCCCGGACCTCGGCCCGGATCTGGCGAGTGACCACCAGCAGCAGGAAAATCAGTGCTCCCATCGCGCAGACCAACACCGCCAGGAACGGGAAGAGCGACACCGAGTTTCCGGCCCGTCTTGTGTTCATCGTCGATCATCCCCCGGCACCTGCCGCGACTCAGGCAGCCTTCGAACCAGCTCGGGCTGACATCAGGTTGGCTGCGGCGGTGAGGCTGATCAATGCCTGTTCGAACGCTTCGGCCGTCCTCACGGCCTCGAGGTTCTCAACCAACCGCGCCTCAAGGCCGGCCAGTTCCTCTTCACGTTCAATCACCCGCAACAGCAATTCGCCCTGGTGCTGAAGTTGTCCCAGTTGATCCCGGACGGCCTCGGTCGATTGATTGATCGCGGTCACGCACTCGCCGACGCCACCGGACAGGGAATCGGCCAGACGACCCGTTTGGCTGACAAGTCCATCGGTGACCTCTCGGCAGGCCTTCAGCCACTCCTCCCGAAAAGCGTCCAACTTCCGATCATGATCAGCCAGTCCCTGCTCCAGTCCCTGGCCCAGGGTCGCTTCGAACTCGGTCGTCTGACGTTCCAGGGTTTCGACCCAACGTTCACGCAGCGTCTCAAGCGACTGGTCCCAGAGATCGGCCTGCCGACGAATTGCCGCGTCGGACTCTGCGAGCAACTGCCGGGCCGCCTGCTGTTCAGCATCCCGCAAACGTCCGCCGACACCCTCGGATTCTCCCAACAGGGGAGCCACTTCACGCAGGCTCCACGATTCGATCTTCGCCAGGCTCGCCTGCTCCAACCGCTGGATGGCATTGGAAGCGAAGACAAGCACCAGCGAGAGTGTCAGTGCCAGTGCGGTGGTGTCAAAGGCGACCGCCAGCCCATCGGTGACTTCACCCAGGGAGGTGTCCAGTTGTTCGGGTGTCACGTTGGCAATGGCCATCGTGATGCCAACCACGGTTCCCAGGAAACCAAGAATCGGCACCGCCCAGGTGATGGTACGGACCAACGAGTAACTCTCGTGGAGTTGTTCAGAGGCCTGGTCAGCCAGGAAACGGCCGTGCTCGGACACACCGGCTCCGCTCCCACGACGGGTGACAAAAGTGCACAACTCGGTCAGCCGACGACCACGTCCGCAGTCGGGCCAATTGGCCGAGTGTTCGCGTAGCAACGAGGCTCGAGCCAGGCTTCCACCACCAGGTTCAAGCAACGTGTCCAGTTCATCGGAGAACACGAGGTTGCGTGCGGCGATGGAATCCCGACAACGGGTTGTCGCCCGCATCACCAGAATCGTCATCCCAACGAAAAACAGCGTGGCGGTGACGTACTCCAGGGGATGTGCACAAAAATACCGCTGTAGCAAATCGGCGGCAATCGGGGAGAAGGGAATGGCCTGATAAAATATCCACGTGGCCGCGCACCCCCAAATAACGGGCGAAAACACCATGCGTCCGGCCAGCGAAGAACGGCCTGGAGTGGTCCGATCCTGCCCTGCTTGATCCTCTGTCATTTTGTCCCTGGTCGATTGCCGGCCTGGTGAATTGACGGGAGGTCACTCGGCGCAGACCACCCCGCGACGGACGGCCGCGCCCGTCCGTACATTCGTTAGAATCGGCGCAAACCCCGCCCGCGATTGAGCTTATTCGCGTCGGGGGACCAACGATGTGGCGCGTTCCGATTGCTGCCACGGCAGCCGATTTAGCTGGTCAACTTGTCGAGCAGTCCGGTCGTTTTCAACACCGCCAGTGTGCCCAGCATGAAGAAGTAAACACCGGCCAGAATCATCAGCACGCGGATCAGCAGGTGAGGCCGTAGCGGCTTGGGCAGCAGGGTCGTGTTGATTGCCACGGTGTGCCAGCAACTGATCCCCAACGCGACGTTGAAGAACATCGTGGCGTACTTGATCAGGTTGCTCGGATTCAACATCAGGGCAAAGCATCCGAAGATGGCGTAGCAAATCAGCACACGGAGGTAGACCACCTTGATGTGCTTGGGATCCATCTCGCGCAGCTTGGCACTCGCCGTCCAGAACGCATCCACCCAGCGACGGATAATACCGTCAGCCGATGACGACATGGTTGGAGCCAGCACCAGGAAGCCACAGAAGATGGTCATGAACCAGCAGAAGGCTCCCAGCCCCGCCCCAGATTGCTCAGCAACGGTGTTCTTGACCCCGTCGGCGGTCATCACCGCCATCGTCCAACTGTCCCCCTTGTCGGCCTCGGCATAGCTGAGAAACTGGATCGAGAGCATCGCGGGCAACGCGATGCCGACAAAGCAGGACGGGAGCCACACGGCCAGCTGATCGCGGGCCACGTGCTTGTACCACCGCCGCCAACGAGGCAACGATTCCTCGTTCACTTCAAATACGGTGCCCGTGTGGGACAACTCGATGTCGTGCCCTCCGAACGCACTGGGAATCGCGCCGACATGGTGTCCCATCCCCCAGCCCTGATCGCGGGTGTAATTGCTGGTGGGCGTGTTGGAAAGACCTCCCGACCCGGCAATTGCTGCCAACGCA
Source organism: uncultured Planctomycetaceae bacterium (assembly GCA_964646205.1). Classification (GTDB taxonomy): domain Bacteria; phylum Planctomycetota; class Planctomycetia; order Planctomycetales; family Planctomycetaceae; genus UBA8437. The sequence goes on from CAZYAZ010000031.1 coordinate 23,872, forward strand.
GCGATGAACCCGATCATCGTGAAGTCTATGTCCTTGAAACTGCTGCCTCCCGAGAGCATCGACCAGATGCTATCGACGTTCCGACCGTCCCGGTAACCGTCGCCATCGAGATCCTCAAAGCCGTCGAAATCGCCAGTTGGATCACTCTTGGTCTGAGGTTCCACCACGTCGAGATGATTGTCACCATCCCAGTCCTCGCCGGCATCCAATTGGGAATTCCCATTGGTGTCTTCGCCCCTGAGAACCGGAACCTTGCCGAAACTGACAAAACCCGTGCCAATCTCGGTCCACGTTTCACTCTTGGAGTAACCGAAGGCGAGGAACAACAGGAAACCGAAGACAACGACCAGTTTGAAGGTCATCACAGCTTTCAACGATCGATAGATCTTTCCGCCGAAGAGCAGTGGCACCAGGGCTCCTAGGAAGATGACATAAGCCAATCCTTTCATCAGGTACCAGTCGCCGTTGTGGGAAAGAAAGTCGTAGAACGCCAACTTGTCCGGCGCTGGCACCGCCCCTCCCTTGATCAGTGTCGCCACGGGTGTCGCGGCATTGGCTGCCAGGTAGGGGAAGATGCTGCCAAAATCGAACAGCAGGTAAGCAATCACCCAGAAGCGGGGACCGGGCATCATCCGGAACTTGCCGGTGAAAATCGGTTCACCGGTGTAAAGCGTGTACCGACTGATCTCGATGTTGTAGATCACCTGTCCGAGGATGCTGAGCGTGGCCAGCCACAACAGGCCGCCACCGTAGACACCGGTGACCTTCGGTCCCAGCAACCACTCACCTCCACCGATCGCGGACCCGCCCATGATCAACCCTGGCCCAAGCAGAGCGAACCAGTTTCGAGACGTGAAACGGGGCGCCTCGATCAATTCGCCGGTGTTCCACGCGGGCATGTCCGGGGAACCAAGCCGGGGGGCCTCGAACGTCCCACCAGACGCGTCTTCTGTTGCCGCGGCACCTGCCCCGCCCTCTGCGGAGGCCTCTGGGCCTGAAGGTGTCATTTCATCCGGGGTGGGGGTGTCTTCTGACATCGCGGGGTTTCCGGAACGGAACAGGACGAGGTCACCGCTTGAGAATCGCGATGACATGGGAATTGTTGGGGAAGAATCGCATACGCGCCAGGTGAATGCAACCACGCATCCGGGCTCACGGTTCACGCTATCGGCTCGCAGGCAGATCGCTATAGTCGAAATGACACGGTCGACCACGCAGCCTCCTGCAGCCCCGGCGCGAAACTCATGACCGCATCCAACGCCGTCCTGCCCGACACGTTGATCGAGGAGATCCTCGGTTACGTCAATCTCTCCAGCGGCACCCACGACCCGGCCTTCGCTCGCAACATCAACCAACTCTGTGACCACCTTGGTGGCCTTGGTTGCTGGAAGGATGTCGGCGAGACACTGGTTGCATCCCTCGAATCCCTGTCGCCCCGGTCACCCGCACTCGCCGATGACCGGCAGGCCACCACGGTCCTCGAACTCGTCTTCGATGGCCTCATCCCGCTGTACCGACTGCACCACCAGGATTTGCTGCACCACCTGGACGACGACGACTGGGAACAGCCACTGCTCCTGGTGATGATGTTCGAAGCGGTGCTCGAATGCGGTCCCGATTACGACAGTATTGAAACCGTGCTCGACACGGCCCTGGACACGCTCAATGATTTTCTCGGGTACCGCCCCGTGGCCGTCCTGGAAAATGACCAGTTCTGTGAACCCTACCCCCACGAGCGTTATCGGCCAGCGCCTCTTTACATTGCCGGGGTCGGTGCCGCGGCCGGTCCGTACCACGACCTGATCGCCCGCACGATCGAGGTACTCGATGACACGCCGGGCGAATTGCTGACCATCGCGAATTTCAACCCCACCCATCTCGATGAACTGGCCGTTGATCTCAGAGCACACGACCATCTCCATCCGGTCAACAAGCGCACGACCTACATGTTCGGTGAATGGGATCCTCACCGTATCGACAACAAGGGATTTTTCCGCCGCTTCATTCTCAGGCAGATCATCCTTGATGCGCTTATCGACTGGACCAGCATGATGGTCGCCGACGGAGCAGATCCCACCGAAGTGCTCGAGGACACCGCGATCGTGCTGGCGGGAACCGTGTTGATGGCCTCCGCGATCAGTGGCGCCGGTCCTGACACCCACGACTCCAGCGTCTCGTTGACCACATTGCTCCCGGTCGTCGCCCGGCTGCGAGATGCGTTCTACGAACACCACATCGTACGGGCCGAGGGGCCACGAGCCGAGTTGCTCGCCGAACTGGCCAGCCAGACCCAACAACCCTTCGGCCATGTCCGCCAACGACTCAACCTCTTCCTTGCCCGCTATGGTGCTCGCCAGATCCAGCACCGCCACCTGGCCATGCTATTTGCCCGCATGGGATTTCCCGATGCCGCTCGACACCAGGCCGAATCCATCCCGGCTGCCTCGATCCGGTTTGAATGCGAAATCCAGTGTGCCTTGACGGTCTCGGAAATGAGTTCCGAGCGAGGTGACCTGCTCGATGCGCTCGACCACCTCTCCGAAGCACGAGACCTGCTCGACCGTGGCATCGACTGTGGAGCCCTGCCCGACCCCTGGAACTACCTCGGATTCCAAGCCCAGTTCCCGCTGTTCCACACGCGGGAGGACGTGATCCCCGATGCCAGGCTCGAGGACCTGCTGATATTGATGGACCGTCTGTTTTCTGCCTACGGAACAGCTCTCTCGGAGGCTGCTGCCCGGGGACGCAACGACCTGGTCAGTCGACTCAACAACGACTTCCAGGCGCTGGCATTGAACTGGGACGGCTACGGGGCATCAATCGTCATCGATCTCAATGCCGAATCGGGTGTCCGTCGCTGGTGGTCAGCGTCGCAGGCCGCCCGGGTTCTGGCGACATGGCAATCCGCCGGTGCCGCTCGAGGCGACCTGGCCTTCTGGGCCAAGCAGGTCGAAGACTTTTCGCGGTTCCAGGCCGGACCGGCCTACGCCCAGATCGTCGACGCACTGCTCGACCGCGACGACTTGCCCGCCACCATGGGGCTGCTAATGCAGTGGCTCAACCAGGCCATCCCGGGCGACCTCGCCGGCAACCCCAAGAGTGTCGGTGGCCTTCTGAGTCGCTGGCTTCAATTGGCCACCGACCCCGTTCGCGTCCGTCCGTCACGGGACCACACCCGGATGGTCGAGCGATTCTTCGCCGTTCTCGAGGCCAACGCCGAATCCTACTGGACCGTTCCACGGCTCGACGACGAACTGTTGGAACTCGCGATCCCCGCTCAACCCACCCTTCTCGAGGAACTCATGGATTCGATCGGGCAGGCCGATGATGACAGCGACGAGGAACCGCGAGAAGACGCCGAGTTTGACAGCCGATTCGAATCTGACGACGCCTCCGACTACACGAACGGTTTTGGTGGCGGGGCCGAAGGCGAGTTGGTCGATGAGGACAACCTGGACGACGACGACGAGACATTGTTCTCGGCCGCATACGACGATGTCACCTTTCGTGACAGTGCCGACGATGGCTTTGAATCGGAACTGATCGACGAGGGTTACCTGCCGGGAGCAACCGAATTCGAAGGACTGTACCGGGAACTGGTCCCCCGCCTGAGATTTCTCGAATCGATTGCACGGCTCTGGCAGCAGGTCGTCGCCGGAGCCCACCTCCTCCCTGAACTCGATCCCGAACGTGCCCTCGGCTGGACCGAGCAGGCTCATGCGATGCAGGAAGAACTTCTTGGACTGCTCGACGCAATCTGGCAACACCAGATCCCGACTCCCTCGGGGCATAGCGACTCGGGAATCGAATTCGATGTCCAGTTGCAGACCAAGCACGAATTGCTCCAGGTGGTCATGGGCGTCCACGTGCAGGCCAGGCGTGCCGAACTGATGCTCCGCGGCCTGTCTCCGTCCACTGTTGCCAACGGAGATCGCCGGGAACACCGACTCTGGCGACTGCTGGCCGGTGCAGTTATCCATGGTGACACCGCCACGGTCCGTCGTGCGCTGCCCGTACTACTCAGGAGATTGAGCAAAAAACCGCTGTTGTACGTGCCGCTGGATGCCGGTGGCGACCCGCACAAGATGCTGGCTGCACGCACCCGGCACGCCGACCTGCAATTCCTTGTCGAACACCTGCCCCGGCTAGGCATGTTGCGAGAAACCTCGCAGGTGTTGCAAACGGCGTATCGAATGGAACGCACATCCCGTCCCGAAGGTGCGGCCGTCACCGAATTCGACCGGCTGTTCCGGCAAGCGCTCCGGCATTCCCTGGAAGCCGTCTGCCACGCCGCTCACGCCTGGCCCAGTCAATCAGACACGTCCCCGCGCCGCGACCTGCCAGGAACACCGCCACGGATTCGTCGCGCCCGCCGACATACGGTTCGACGACAGCGCCGCCCGGACCAGCGGACGTCCCGCTCGGGTCTCGACCGGGACCGGGGACTCCTGGAGATCGTCGGCCAACTGGTTGATCGCTTCCAGGTCCCATGGCTGCGGCACAGCAGTCGCACGAGATTGGCAGCGGCCGAAGCGATCGAGCCGGCCGAAATCTGGTCGGATGTTCAGGATTTCGTTGCCGCCTACGGCAGCGAACTGTTCGCCGCCCCCAAGCTGACACTCGGACACGTCCGTACCATCCTGCACCAGGGGACCGACTGGTTGCTCGAGCATCTCGAGACTGAAGTCGACGAGGATCCGCTGGCCGAAAGCCAGTTGATCGACGACCTGAAATCCGGCACGCTCGAACGTGAACACGCCGCACACATCCTGCAGGTGATCTACCAGACGGTCATCGACCGCTACTACCGCTTCATCGAATACAACACCACGACGACCCAGTCGGACTACGGTGAGAAGATCCACTGCCTGCTGGATTTCCTGCGTCTCGAGGCCGCCTACGATCGTGACGCATGGAACTTCGCTCCGGCGGAGATCGCGCACGAGGTGCTTGCCCAGGGGTCCCGCCCCTGGCTGGCCACCGCCTGGGAGGAAATCTGTGGCGAGGGCGTGAAGCAGAACGCCGACGGACACCTCCAACGGCTCTCCGAACTCGAGTCGTTGTGGGGCATGAGACTCCCGGCACTGGCCGACCGGCTGGCTGAACGTTTCCTGCGACCACTGGCGGTCAACCGGATGAGATCCTTGATCGAGACGGCCCGAAGCGACGCCCGGTCACGACGTCCCACCTCCGACGCTTTCGCACTCCTGCAGTTGGAAGTCGACCGGTACCTCGAGGACACACACGGTTCGGGAATCGACGTTCCCCCCTGGCTCCAGAGACTGGAACAGGAGATCGACCGACGACCGGCGGTGCCGCGGCCCCGATCAATCCAGGGCCTGACGCCCCGGGCCATCTCGCACCAACTCTCGACCTGGCAACGGTCGATCATGCGGAGACGGCGAAAGAGGAAATGACCTCTACGGAGAACCCGCTACTCGTCGTCGTCGTCGGTCCGCTTGGATGCGGCCACGATCTTGGACTGCTCCTGGGGCGGAACCGGCTCGTAGTGGCTGAACTCGTAGGTGTAGGACCCCTGGCCACCGGTCATGCTCGAGAGTGACCGCGAGTAGGTGGTCACCTCGGACAACGGCACATTCGCCTTCAACACCTGGAAACCACCACCGGCATTGTCCATCCCCTCCATTCGTCCACGACGAGTGTTGAGGTCACTGGTAACGTCACCCAGGTGCGAATCGGGAACAGTGATCTCCAGTTTCACGATCGGCTCGAGCAAGACGGGATTGGCCTGCTGAAAGACTTCACGGAAACAGCGATTGGCCGCAGTCTTGAATGCCGTCTCGTTGCTGTCGACCGGGTGATCCTTGCCAAAGAACAATTCGCACGTGCAATCCTGAACCTGGTACCCGGCGATCACACCCTGCTCCATTCGCTCCCGGACACCCTTTTCGACAGCCGGAATGAAGTTGTTGGGAACCGAACCGCCGGTCACACGATCCATGAAGCAGTAATTCAAGTCGTCGTCGTAATTGAACGACCGCAGGTTTTCGAAGTTCGCCTTGATAAAGAACTCCTCCGGTTCTCCGAAATCCTGAGTCAGGCTCTGAACCTTGAAGTGCACCTCGGCGAACTGGCCAGCACCGCCGGTCTGTTTCTTGTGCCGATAACTTCCCTCGCTCGAACCACTGACCGTTTCGCGGTAGGGAATCTTTGGCGCCCGTGTCACCACCTCGACCTTGTCGCGACTGGACATGCGGTTCTCGATCACCTGCAGGTGCAGTTCGCTCATCCCCATCATGACCATTTCCTTGGTCTGGGACTGCCGCTGGACCTGGAAGGTCGAATCCTCGTCCTCGATCTTCTGCAGGGCACCGGAGATCTTTGTCTGGTCCGCCTGGCTTTTGGGTTCGACGGCCAGGCCCACCATCGGCTGTGGGAACTGGATGGCAGCCATTTCCACTCCGGTGTCGGAAGCCAGCGTGTCGGAAACCTTCAGGTCCTCCATCTTGACCAGCGCCACAATCCGCCCGGCAACCGCCTGGTCGACGTTGTCCTGTTCGGCTCCGTTGACCGACAGCAACTGGCCAATCTTGACCGGCTTGCCAATCCGGGACACCTGGACACTCGAGTCCTTCTTGAGCGTCCCCGAGAAGACTCGGATAAAACTCATCTTCGACACGAAGGGGTCGATCCGAGTCTTGAAGATCTGCGCCACCAGGCGATCACTTCCGGTCTCGATATCCACGTCCTCGCCAGCCACGCTGACTGTCCGTGACACGTCCCCTGGAGCCAGGCAACACCCACCAAGGGCATCCAGCAGTTCGTCGACGCCAACATCAGTCCTGGAACTGGAACACACGATCGGAATCAATGTTCCCGTGGCAATCGCGGTTTTGATGCCCGAGGACAATTCGTCCTGCGAGAGCGTCTCCCCCTCGAGGAATCTCTCCATCAGTTCCTCGTCAGCCTCAACGATCGCATCCATCAACGCCTGGTTGACCTCGGTCGGATCCAACTCCACGCCGCCGGGCACATCGTCGGGAACCTCGAGTGTGCTGATCACCCCGGAAAAGTCACCGCCGGTGCCAACCGGCACGTTCAGGGGCACACAACGGTGCCCGAAGGAATCCTGGATCTCCGCAACGAGTTCGGAGAATTGCACGTTGTCCATGTCGCACTTGTTGATCAGGATCATCCGCCCGACGCCGGCGTCACCGGCGGCGTTGAAAGCACGCCGCGTGTTCACCTCAATCCCGGCACCGGCGCTGATGACCACCACGGCGGTCTCGACCGCTGACAACGCCCCCACCATCTGGCCGCTGAAGTCGGGGAAACCGGGAGTGTCGATCAACTGGACCGTCTTGCCACCATGCTCGAATTGAATGACCGTCGAGGAAACACTCGAATTGCGGTCCTTCTCTTCGTCATCGGTGTCCAGCAGGCTGCTGCCGTCATCGACCGATCCGGCCCGAGACGCCACGCCAGTCTTGAACAGCAGCAGATCGGCAAGCGTCGTCTTTCCGGTCGCTCCATGCCCCACGAGTGCCACGTTCCGGATGTTCTCTGTCGTTACATCGGCCATCACTGTCGGTTCTTGCTACGAGTGAATTCCCGAGACCCCGGTGCGGCAACCGAGAACGCCGCACCACGCTGAAACCACTGATGATAAGAGATCCCCAGCGGCTTCGCCACCAGCGAGGTCACTGAGGATTCACTACTCCCCGAACCTCGGATCACCCGCTCCCGTCATCAACGACCAACGATCACCTGGCCGGTCCCGGCCAACGGGAAACCAGCACCGCTCCTCCAGGCCTCCACGGTCTCCTAGAAGGGGACCGGCAACAACAACAAGTGATGCTCGAAGAGAACCCGTTTCCCGTGTTCACTGAACAACGGTGTGAAGAACAACAGGAAAACGTAGAAACTCAGCAGTGGCAGCATCGCCAGCCGCCAGAACCAATGCCACATCCAGAAAGACCGCCGGATCCTCGTTGTCGCACGGTGATACGCCCAACCGGTCATCAGCCTCGCCGGATAAATCGTCACGATGAACACCAGGGTTGTCATCCACATGGCGTCCGACGGCAGCAGATAGATCTTGAAGAGGTACAGGGGCAAGGACAGGGCCGAGGTGACCAGGATCACGATGAACCAGCACATCGGCGATCGGCAGAACAACCCTCGAACCGCGCGGAGTTCGAACATCGCGGCCATCCGGTTCTCCGTCGCCAACCGAGCCTGCAGGAACGGCACCCACGACAGCACCAACACCAGGCTCAAGCCCCCGACCAGCGTCGCCAGCAGTTGCCCGATGTTTTCGGCGCGACTGTAGACTCCAAACAAACCGCAGGGAATCACCAACCAGGCCAGTCCACCCACAAACCCTCGCAATCCAAGCCAGAAGTGATGACCAATCCGCATCTCCGAAACGAAAGTCCTCACGTGGTGTTCAGCTCGCTCGAAGTACCCTCCACGTCGCAATTCTCCGATCAGCCAAACCACATTCTTCAACGGCCGCACGAAACACCCCGGACTTCCGCCACGTGCCAGTGCCAACAACAAGTGCCCTGTCACCAGGACCACTGTCACCCGGTGAATCCAGGCCAGTGACATCGTCGCGTCACTCGTCGCCGCAACCAGGCGGTAGTCGGCCAGGACCAGGGTCAGGCCCCAAACCGGCAACAACCATCCGGCCAATCCAACCACGATCGCTCCAAATCGAGGAGCAATCTCCAACAGCGGAAACGCATAGCGGACCCGACCGGTTCTCCCCATCCGTCCTTCGACTTCCAGCAGATATCCCAGTGCCAGGATATTGACCAGCGGAATCGCCGCGATCACCGCCAGGAGAAGCGTCAGGCTGAACAGACCAAACAGCATACGGATCGCCCATGACGCAGCACGAAATGGATGCCGCAGAATGTTGGGACACCGAAGCACCTCTCCCAGTTTGTCCTGGGGCAACAACACCAGCCCTTCGGTCACCACCAATGGAGACTCAGGACGCGCGATGAATTCGGGGATCATCCGAGCCATGGGGTCCACTTGAAGCTGCCAGTGCACAGGACCAGCTCTTGCGGGCTCGCCCAACTTTCAGTTTCCGGATCACGTCAACTTCTGGCCAGTCTCTCACATGGCCCCATGATTCCGCCAGCAGCCCAACACCACCTTGCCAGTTCCGCGGCGAGGCTGGAGAATGGCCACATGAGAATGTTCGGACGCCTGATCCCGTTGGCGCTGGTCGTCACCGCTCTTTTGGCGTTGATCAAGACAGTTGCAGACCGCCCCAGCGGTGACGTGTCCACCCCTCACCGGCTGGCAAAACGTTTCCAGGTCGACACGACCGTCGCAAAAACCAATGCCTGGTTCCAGGCATTCTGGAACCAGGAACAGATCGCGGCAGCTGCTCCAGCCAACCAGCTAACCATCCTCCGCCGACTCTCGCTCGCCCTGCACGGCACAGTCCCCTCGCTCGAGGAACTCAGGCAATTCCAGGCAGACACCGGGGAACGGAGGCTCCAACGATGGACCCAGAGGCTCCTGGCCGACAATCGCTTTGCGACCTACTTCTCGGACCGTCTCGAGCGGGCCCTGGTCGGCTCCGACGAGGGACCGTTTTTGGCCTTCCGGCGAGATCGTTTCGGAACGTGGCTGTCCGAACAGTTGGCAGCCAACAGGCCCTGGGACCAGATCGTCACCGAACTGGTCTCAGCAGAAGGATTGCCGACCGGTCAACCGGCCACGAACTTCATCACGATTGCCCAGCTCGATGACGAAGTCGACGAACAGCAACTCGCCGGCCGCACCATTCGCGCCTTCCTGGGACAACGGATCGATTGCGCCCAGTGTCACGATCATTTCCTCGACCCTCGTTGGAAACAGTCCCATTTCCAGGGCCTCGCCGCGTTCTACGCACCAGTCCGCTTCACACCCCTGGGAATCGACGACAATCTCGAATTGCAGTTCAAGGTGACCGACCACGAATCCAACACCTCGCGGGTGATCGAACCCGCGGTACCATTCGGCTCCGAGTGGCTGCCCACCGACGGAACTCCTCGCCAGAAACTGGCGGCGTGGTTGACCGACAGGCGAAACAAGCGATTCGACCGGGCCATCGTCAATCGCGTCTGGGGCCAGATGTTCGGCCGTCCTTTCTACTCGCCGGTCGACGACCTGCCCGACCCCGGTGACCCGGCCACCGAGGTCCTGGACCTGCTGGCGGATGGGTTCCGCAAGCACGGTCGCGAACTCAAGTGGCTGATCCATGCCATCGCTGCCAGTCGCCCCTTCCGTCTCGACTCCCGGATCTTCAACCCGGATGCCGAAGCCCCTGCCTCGACAGAATTGCCTGCCGGGGAACTCCAGCACCAGGAAGAAACCTGGGCAGTGTTTCCCTTGATTCGCCTTCGGCCCGAACAGGTCATCGGCGCCATGCTCCAATCCGCCTCGATCAAGACCATCGACCGCAACTCACACCTGTTCACCCGGGTCCGCAGATTCTTTGGCGAACAGGAATTCGTGCAGGAATATGGAGACCTGGGTGAGGAGGAACTGTCCGAGCAGACTGGAACAATTCCACAGGCGTTGCTGAGAATGAATGGCCAATTGGCTCGCGAGTTGATCCAGCCTGGACCATTTGGAGCCACCTCGGCGATTGCCGGTGCCACCGTCGGCGACGACGCGTTGTGCCTGGCGTCGTGTTTCGAGGTGTGCCTGGGTCGACACCCCGAATCCGAAGAATCCGAGGCACTGCTCCCCTGGTTGACCGACACGCGTGGGCCACAGCGTGAACAGGCCGTCGAAGACATCTTCTGGGCACTGTTCAATTCCCCCGAATTCTCCTGGAACCACTAGCAACCTCACCGTGCCGCGTGAGTCGTCAGGAATCGAAGTCGGTGACACTCGCGAGGGCACGACGAGCAACGATGCACCGCAACCGGTGGTTGTGTCAGGTGTGGACCTCTGGACAGAATGAAGTCACGCCAGTTCCCGTGAGACCGAGTGATGAACCGTCGGCTGCTCAGAAGGCGAATGTCCTCATTGCTGCTGCTGGCGGTATTGGGTGTGAGTGGCGGAAACCCGGCATCCGTCGAATTCCACAAGGGCGAAGAGTCCACCAAACGCGAAGACTGGAACAACGCGATCGCCCATTACACGGAGGCCGTCCGGCTGAAACCGTCCTACGCGGAAGCCTACTTCAAGCGCGGCAATGCGTACCTGCACCTGGAAAATTTCAACCGGGCACTCAAGGACTATGAAGAAGCCATCCGCCTGGCTCCCGACAACGCCACTGCTTATCGCAATAGGGGAATCGTGCAGTTCCAGAAAAGGGACTTTGACCGGGCCATCAGGGACTACACCGAGGCCACCCGACTTGAACCCGACAGCAAGGCGTCGTACTTCAACCGTGGCGACATGCACATGAACAAAGAACAATACGACAAGGCCATCGAGGACTACATCGATGCCATCCGCGGTCGCCGGTGAATTCCCCGGTGCACCTGCGCCGTGTCGGTGGCAACAGCGTGGACTCCGGATTTCCGCAAAGAAGTGACCTACGGACATCTACAGACAGGGTGGACTCGTGGCCGATTCGAGCACAGAATGGAAGTTGACGTTCCCCCTTCACAGCCCTGGGATTAGGACCGGTTGATGGCTCCTGATCCCTCCTACAGGGGCGAGATCGATGGCTCCTGACAGCATTCTCTCGCGATTCCGAACGCCGCGGGTAGCCGGATCGTTGACGCTCCTTGCCGTCGCCGGGCTGTTTGCACTCGTTCAGGCCGTATCGGGCCAGCCCATCGTGGACGGCCAACAACACCGGGTCGATTCACAGACCGGGGCCAACACCGATGCCGCAGAACTCGATTCCTGGTTCCAGACATTCTGGAACCAGGAGCAAATCACTCCGGCCCCTCCGGCCAACGACTTGGCAGTTCTCCGCCGACTCTCGCTCGCCCTGCACGGCACCGTCCCCTCGCTCAAGGAAATCAGGCATTTCCAGGCAGATTCCGGGGATCAGAAACTCCAGCGGTGGACCCAGAAACTCCTGGATGACAATCGCTTCGCTCCCTATTTCTCTCAGAGGCTCGAAAGAGTCCTGATCGGCACCGAAAAGGGCGAGTTCCTGGTCTTCAAGCGAGAGCGATTTGGCGTCTGGTTGTCCGAACAACTGGCGGCCAACCGACCGTGGGATCAGATCGTCACCGAACTGGTTGCTGCCGACGGCGTGCCAACGGGTCAACCGGCAACGAATTTTATCACGAGTGCCCATGTCGACGACGAAATCGACGAACAACAACTCGCCGGTCGCACCATCCGTGTCTTCCTGGGACAACGGATTGACTGTGCCCAGTGCCACGACCACCTGTTCGACCCCCGCTGGAAACAGTCTCACTTCCAGGGCCTTGCCGCGTTCTACGCCCCCACCCGTTTCACCTCCCATGGTGTCGACGACGATCACGGGCTGCAGTTCGAGGTGATCGACCACGAATCCAACACGTCGCGGGTGATCGTGCCCGCGGTACCATTCGGCTCCGAGTGGCTGCCCACCGACGGAACTCCTCGCCAGAAACTGGCGGCGTGGTTGACCGACAGGCGAAACAAGCGATTCGACCGGGCCATCGTCAATCGCGTCTGGGGCCAGATGTTCGGCCGTCCTTTCTACTCGCCGGTCGACGACCTGCCCGACCCGGGTGACCCGGCCACCGAGGTCCTGGACTTGCTCGCCGACGGATTCCGCCAGCACGATCGCGAGTTCAAGTGGCTGATCCGCACCATCGCGACCAGCCGCCCCTTCCGTCTCGACTCCCGAATCCTCAACGCGGATGCCACCGAATTGCCACTCGAAGACATCCAGCATCACCAGGAGGCCTGGGCAGTGTTTCCACTGGTCCGCCTGCGTCCCGAACAGGTCATCGGCGCCATGCTCCAGTCCGCCTCGATCAAGACCATCGAACGCAACTCGCACCTGTTCATCCGGGCCCAGAGATTCTTTGGCGAGCAGGACTTCGTGGCGGACTACGGAGATCTGGGACCCGAGGAACTCTCAGATCAAACTGGGACAATCCCGCAGTCGTTGTTGAAAATGAATGGACGGTTGGCTCGTGAACTGATCCAGCCCGGAACATTCGCGGCCACCTCGGCCATCGCCCGCGCGACGGTCGGGAACGACACGTTGTGCCTGGTGACCTGCTTCGAGGTGTGCCTGGGACGACACCCCGAGCCCGAGGAATCGAACGTGCTGCTCCCCTGGCTGACCGACACTCGTGCGGCACAGCGTGAACAAGCCGTCGAGGACATCTTCTGGACACTGTTCAACTCCCCGGAATTCTCTTGGAACCACTAGCAGCATGAACAGTCCACTCGACTCACGATCGATTGATCGTCGCCGCTGGCTCGAGCAAGCCATTGCCACGTTCGGGCTTGGCTTCGCCCTGCCCTCCCTGAGTGCCCGGGCCGCAAAACAACGAGGCCGGCAACGTCCCACATCGCTGATCACGCTCTTCCTGGCCGGTGGCCCCAGTCAACTCGAAACCTGGGATCCTCATCCGGGCCATGCCATCGGGGGTGACACCAAGGCAATCGACACCCGGTTGCCCGGGTTGAAGATTGGATCCGACTACCAGCAGACGGCCGAGATCGTCAATGAACTGTCGGTCATTCGTTCGCTGGTCTCCCGCGAGGGTTCTCATGAACGTGGTGTTTACCTGGCCAAGACTGGCTACCGTCCCGACCGCACGCTCACCCATCCCTCCCTGGGCGCCATCCTCGCCAAGGAACGCTGGGACAAGGCCATCCAGATCCCACAACATGTCTCACTGGTGAACGGACCTCAGCCAGCCCGCGGTGGATTCCTGGGAGCCGAGTATGATGCGTACAAGATTTACGATCCGGGTTCACACCTGAGAAACATCACTTCACGCGTGAAGGACAAGCGGCAACTTCGTCGCCTGGCGGGGCTCAAGGCTGTCAGCCGAACCTTCAGCCGTGGCCGCCTGGCCGCAACACGTGAAACACAACACCAGCTGATGATCGATCGCGCCCTGACCATGATGAGATCAGATCAGCTCAAGGCCTTCCAAATCGAGGACGAATCTCGGTCGACTGTTGAACTCTACGGTGATTCGCAATTCGGCCGGGGCTGCCTGGTCGCCCGAAAACTTGTCCAGGCTGGAGTGCGTGCCATCGAAGTCAACCTGCCCGGCTGGGACACCCATGGCAACAATTTTGGAGGCCACCGTGAATTGGCCGCCATCCTCGATCCCGCACTCTTCGCCCTCGTCACCGACCTCAAACAGCACGACCTGCTCGACTCGACAATCGTGATGGTGCTGGGTGAATTTGGCCGGACTCCCATCATCAATGCGATCGACGGACGCGATCACTGGCCCCAGGGTTTCAGTTGCCTGGTGGGTGGTGGTGGACTCGCCGCAGGCCGCGTACTGGGTGCAACAGACCCCACGGGAGAAAAAAACAAACCCGATCAACCGATCCCAATCGCCAACCTGTTCGCCACGGTGCTCACCCGGATGGGAGTCCAACGCCAGAAGGAAGTGATCACTCCCATCGGACGCCCGATGGCTTACTGTGCCGGCACGCCAATTCCGGAACTGTTGTAGGACTCCAGGATCGTCGCACGAATTGATTGGGTCAAACGGGTCCTGGTCAACCCAACTCGCGGCGACTGTCACCGCCCCGGTTGGTCAGTTAGTATCCGGAAACTGCCCATGCGTTTTCGAGTTTTCACAGACTGATGATCGACCCCGCCTCACCAGCCGAGCCCCACTTCGGTACACTCGCCATCGCTGGTGTCGGTCTGATTGGCGGCTCGATCGCAGCTGCCGCGAGGCACAACAACGTGGCCAGCCGGATCATCGGCATCGGCCGCACCGCCTCGAGACTCGAAGCCGCGGTCGATGCGGGCTTGATCCACGAGGGGACAACTGACCCGGCGAGTGCCGCCGGGGCCGACCTCGCCATAGTTTGCACACCGGTTGACCGCATCGTGGAAGATGTCCGCATCCTGGCCAGCGTGCTTGGCCCTGGAAGCCTGATCACTGATGCGGGCAGCACCAAGGACTCTTTGTGCAAGGCCCTGGCCGACCTGGACGGTGTCGACGGGCCGGCGTTCATTGGATCACATCCGCTGGCCGGTTCCGAATTGCAAGGTTTCGAACACGCCAGGGCCGACCTGTTTCGCGACCGGCTCTGCGTGATCACACCCTCGGGAAACGCCCTGCCCGACCACACCGCACGGCTCGAACAGTTCTGGAAGGCGGTGGGAGCGACCGTCGTGACCCGCACGCCGGAACAACACGACCAGGCCTTGGCTCGAACCAGCCACCTGCCACACCTGCTGGCCGCAGCACTGGCCGGATCCTTGCAGGACACCGATGCCCAGTTCGCCGCCAGCGGTTTCCGCGACACCACCCGAATCGCCGCGGGAGACCCCGGGCTGTGGGTTCCGATCTTCTCCCACAACACCACTGCAATCCTGGCCGCGCTCGACCGACTGCAGGCCAAACTCAAGGAATTCTCCGACTCTCTCCAACAAGACGACACCTGCGCCTTGCAAAAGCTGCTCGAAGAGGCCAAAAGAAACCGCGATGGACTGGGTTGAGCCGGGAGGTGCTCCCGACCCACCATCGTGACACACCCCTTTTCCCGTCCAGGGATGGCATGCTCTGGGAAATTGAAGTCCGCCCCACAGCCTCGGAAACAGACCGCGAGGCCGCCCGAGTACTCTCGGCCAGTCGTGACCTGGGCATCACCACAGTCCGTGATGTCCGCGCCTCGAAAAGTTTCCTGGTTCAGACAGATGCCGATGACCAACAGGTCGCCAGCACAGTCGGTGGCCTGCTGGTTGACGGCCTTGTCGAAGACCATTCCGTACGGGCGATCGGTTCAACTGTCGATCCCGCTGACGACGGCGGCACCCGGCTCCTCAACGTGCTCTTCAAACCCGGCGTCACCGACAATGTTGCCCAGAGCACGCTGAAGGCACTCAAGGAACTGGGACTCTCCGCCGAGGCGGTCGCCACCTGTCGCAAGTACCGTATCAACACCGATGCCTCGGTCACCGATATCGCCAGGTTGGCCGAACGCGTGCTGGCAAACGACGCGATTGAACACATCGTCGAGGGCCCGCTGGCGATGAACTCCATCGCCCTGGGCACCGAGTACGAGTTCCAGTTGAAGACGGTGCCGCTGCGAGAGATGACTGACCAGGCACTCCAGCAGCAAAGCCGGGACGGACAACTCTACCTCTCGCTCGAGGAGATGAGGACCATCCGCGATCATTTCGTCGCGATGGGTCGGGAACCAACTGACATCGAACTCGAGACGATTGCCCAAACCTGGAGCGAACACTGTTCGCACAAGACCCTGGGAGGTCGGATCCACTACCGGGACGAGTCCATCGAACGACACTTCGAGCAAATGCTCAAGGAAACGATCTTCGAAGCCACCTCCGTCATTCGCGAACGGCTCGGTGACGACGACTGGTGCGTCAGTGTCTTCCGTGACAACGCCGGCATCGTGACGTTCCACGACACGCTGGACGTCTGTTTCAAGGTGGAAACCCACAATCACCCCTCGGCCCTGGAGCCCTACGGTGGTGCCAATACCGGGATCGGTGGCGTGATTCGCGATCCACTCGGGACCGGGCTGGGCGCCAGGCCCATCTGCAACAGCGACGTGTTTTGTTTTGCCCCCCCCGACACTCCCGTCGACGACCTGCCACCCGGCGTGCTGCATCCTCGCAGCGTGATGAGGGGGGTCGTTTCGGGTGTCCGTGACTATGGCAACCGGATGGGAATCCCCACCGTCAATGGAGCGATCTGCTTCGACGACCGCTACCTGGGCAACCCACTGGTCTTCTGTGGCAACGTGGCCACGATCCCGGTCGGACTCGCGAACAAGGCCGCGCGTCCCGGTGACCTGGTGGTCGCCATCGGCGGCCGCACGGGTCGTGACGGAATTCATGGAGCCACCTTCTCTTCGGCCGAATTGACTGACGAGAGCGAGGAACTCTCCGGGGGAGCCGTACAGATCGGGAACGCGATCACAGAAAAAATGGTTGTCGACGTGGTTCTCGAAGCCCGGGACCGCGGCCTCTACACGGCCATCACAGACTGCGGAGCCGGCGGATTCAGCAGTGCCGTGGGAGAAATGGGAGAAGAATTGGGAGTCGAAGTCTGGCTCGATCGTGCTCCGCTGAAATACGACGGCCTCTCCTACACCGAGATCTGGATCTCCGAGGCCCAGGAGCGGATGGTGCTCTCGGTTCCTCCCGAGAACTGGGACGAATTCCGCGAGTTGTGTGAATCCGAAGGAGTCGAAGCGGCCTCGATCGGCGTGTTCCAGGATTCCGGTCAACTGGTACTCAAGTACAACGACACCACAGTCGGCGAACTCTCGATGAAGTTTCTTCACGACGGTCGCCCCCCCGTGATCCGTGAAGCCATCTACACGCCTCCACCACAACAGGATTTGCAACTGCCCACCCGCGACCGTTGGGATGAGGACCTGCTGAAAATTCTCGGATCACTCAACGTGTGCAGCAAGGAGTGGGTGATCCGACAATACGACCACGAGGTGCAGGCCGGCAGCGTTTTGAAACCGCTTGTCGGTGCGGCCGACGACGGCCCCTCCGACGCAGCCGTTGTCCGCCCCGATCTACAATCCTCCCGTGGACTGGTCCTCTCCTGCGGCCTCAACCCCCACTACGGGGACCACGATCCCTACTGGATGGCCATCGCGGCAATTGACGAGGCATTGCGCAATTGCATCGCAACCGGGGCCGACCCGACGCGGATCGCCATCCTCGACAACTTCTGCTGGGGCAACACCGAACGTCCCGAGACACTGGGAACTCTCGTCCGGGCTGCCCTGGGCTGTTACGACGCCGCCATCGCCTTTGGCACGCCATTCATCAGTGGCAAGGACAGCCTCAACAACGAGTTTGCCTGGGACGACGCCACCGGGGAACGGCAGAATGTCGCCATCCCCTCGACACTTCTCATCAGTGCCCTGGGACAGATCGATGACATCGCCGGGGTGGTGTCAATGGATCTCAAGCAACCCGGCAATCGGCTGCTCCTGGTGGGTCACACCCACAATGAACTCGGTGGCAGCCACCTGGGATTAGTCAATGCACTCCAGGGCGGAGCCGTCCCGCGAGTCGATCTCGAGAACGCTCCAGCACTGTTCAGTGGAATGCATTCGGCCATCTCCGGCGGCATGGTCCGAAGTTGCCATGACCTCAGCGAAGGTGGACTGGCCGTCTCGGCCGCCGAAATGGCCTTTGCTGGCGGGCTGGGACTTTCCCTGGACCTCACCGAGTTGTCACGCGGGTCGGATGGTCTCGAGGACCCCGTGCTCCTGTTCTCCGAGAGTTCCACTCGATTCCTGGTCGAGGTCACCCCGGATCGCGAGGAAGCCTTCCGCCAGGCATTGGATGGACAGCCGGTGATTGCACTGGGAACCGTCCAGGCCGACGACCAACTCCGGATCTCCGGCAGCGACGGCCACGTGCTGATCGACTCCACGCTGGCAGATCTCAAGCAGGCCTGGCAGTCTCCTTTGGACTGGGACTGAACCCAGCCCCCGACGGCCTCACCCCCGGATCAGGACGTTTCGTCGGAACCCGACAGTGTTATCCCCACGGCCACCAGCAAAACGATCCCGTCAACCAGGATCGCCAGCAGCGCCACCGCGGCAATCACCTTCATCACCGACTCGACCTGTCGGTCTCCGCCGGCCGAGAAAACAGCGAGCAGGCCAGCCGAAATCAACAATGTCGCCAGAAATATGCCGCCCAGGCTCAGGCACCGGCGAATGGTCCGTCTCAATCCGTCCATCAAAATCGAACTCCATCTCGGGAACGCGGCACATCCGGATGCCGCCCGACCAATGGGGTCGTCCCACAAACACCAACCCCTGTCAAGATCCGTAACCCCGGTCGCCACTGGCGGCCCCCCGAACCACGGTGCTACACTGAGGATATGACCAACGAGCCGACCCACTCCGTCCCACCGGGCTCTCCCTCCGTGGATGCTCACGACGACCTCAGTCGACGAGAATTCCTGGGGCACAGTGCCAAGAACGCCGCCGTGGCCAGCGCGGCCGCGGCTGGAGTGGTGGCCCTGTCCCCGACCCGCCCATCTGCTGCACCCACCGAACGTATCGCTGTTGGGGTGATCGGTGTTCGACGGCGGGGACTCGAACTCGCCAGGCTCTTCTCCGCACGTAGCGACATCGATGTTCCCGTTCTGTGTGACGTCGATCCCGCCGTGCTGGCGTTGGCCACGCCCCGCCTGGTCGAAACACAAGGATTTGCTCCGGAATTCGCCTCCGACTTTCGTCGCGTGATCGACCGGACGGACCTGGACGCAGTGGTGATTGCCACGCCGGACCATCACCATGCCACGATGACCCAACTGGCATGTGAGGCCGGAAAAGACGTGTTCGTCGAGGCACCGATTTCGCGAACGATCAAAGAATCACACGAGATGGTCGAGACGGCACGTCAGACCGGACGGGTCGTCCAGTCTGGCCTGCAACAACGCAGCGGACAGCACTTTCGCGAGGCTATCGAGTTGATCCATTCCGGTGAAATCGGCCGGGTGCGATTGGCTCGAGCCTGGACCGTTCACCGTGGCAAATCGATCGGAACGCGATCTGAAACTGATCCCCCCGACGGGGTCGACTACTCGGCCTGGCTGGGTGCCAGTGGCCCCCGCCGTTTCCATCCCGCCCGATTTCACGACAACTGGCGATGGTTTTGGGATTTCGGTACCGGGGCCCTTGGCCGTTACGGTGTCCATTCACTCGATGTCGCCCGGTGGGGTCTCCAGTTGGAACTCCCCACTCGCGTTTCCTCCAGTGGTGGCATTTATCACTTCCAGGATGACCGCGAAACACCCGACACCCTGTGCGTTCAATTCGACTATCCCGATGCGACCATCGCCTGGGAGCACCGCTTGTGGAGCACACGGGGTCCCGAGGGCCGCAGCGAGGGAACGGCGTTTTATGGTGAGTTGGGCACACTGGTCATCGACCGCGGCGGATACAAGATTTACGGCCGCAGTGAAGCCCCCGTCTCCGACGGGCACCGTGCCGACGACGACCACATCGCGAATTTCATCGATTGCCTTCGGTCGCGTCAAACCCCTGCCGCCGACATCGTCACGGGAGCGACCAGCAGTTCCCTGTGCCATCTCGGTAACCTGGCACACAGGCTGGGACGAGAATTGACCCAGGACGACCTGGCCGCGGACGTCGATGACGACACCAGTGCAATGACGGTGGCTGAGACCGGTCATGACGACCTCGTATGACTGTGTGATCATTGGTGCCGGGCACAATGGCCTGATTTGTGCCGCCGACCTGGCCGCCGCCGGGTGGAAAGTGCTGGTACTGGAACGGCGAGAATTCGTCGGCGGCGCCTGCGTGACCGAGGAACTCTGGCCCGGATACCGGGTGTCCACGGCCAGCTATGTTGTCAGTCTCCTGCTGCCTGAAATCGAACAGGACCTTGAACTCGCCCGGCATGGCTACCGCGTGCTGCCCCGCAACCCGTCATCTTTCACTCCGACCGAGGATGGTCGCTGGCTGCTGCTGGGCCCCGATGACGAATCCAATCGGAACGAAATCGCCAAGTTCTCCCAGGCCGACGCCGAAGCCTTCCCTCGCTACGAAGCTCTACTCGAACGAATCGCCGAGCGACTCGAACCGGTTCTCACCCGCACCGCGCCCAACCTGCTTCCACTGCCGTCGTCGTGGCGCAAGCAGAGCATCGGCTCGAAATTCCGTGACTTCCGTTCCGGCTGGTCCCTGCACGGGGCGTTGGGTGAGTTGGGCGAGGACCTGCCCGAGGCCATCGAGTTGCTCAGCGGAGCCGCACGTCCCATTCTGGATCGCTGGTTCGAATCCGATGTCCTCAAGAGCACGTTGGCCACCGATGCGATCATCGGCACGTTCCAGCCGATCTCGGCACCGGGCACTGGCTATGTCCTGCTGCACCACGTGATGGGATCGGCCGGAGGAGCCCGTGGCGTGTGGGGGTATGTCGAGGGGGGCATGGGTGCGCTCTCCAACGCACTGGCGGCGGCAGCCACCGAACGGGGTGTCGAGATTCGAACCGCCGCCACGGTGGAGAAAATCGAGACCCGGGACAACTCGGTCACCGGTGTGATTGTCGATGGCGAACTGATCCCCGCCGGACGAGTCGCCAGCAACATTGATGCCCACCAGACCTTCAGAAGGCTCCTCTCCGAGTCGGTTCTCTCCGAACCGTTTGTTCGCGCCGTCGACCGGATCGATTACTCCAGCGCCAGTGCCAAGATCAATCTCGCCGTGGACCAACTGCCTGACTTCCGCTGCTGCCCGGGACACGCCGAAGTCGGACCGCAACACCGTGGCACGATCCACATCGGGACCGGTTGTGAGTATCTCGAAACCGCCTACGACGATGCTCGGCAAGGCCGCATCTCGACCCGGCCAATCGTCGAGATGACGATCCCGACCTCTGTCGACTCGACACTGGCCCCACCCGGCCATCATGTGTTGTCGCTGTTTGTCCAATACGCTCCTTATCAATTGGCCGATGGACCATGGGACGACGCTGCCCGGCAATTGCTGCTGGACCGCTGTTTGACAGAAATTGCCCGCTATGCTCCCAATGTCCCGGGCTCGATCTTGCACCACCAGGTCCTGTCACCGGTTGACCTGGAACGGACCTTCGGCCTCACTGGCGGCAATATCTTCCAGGGCGCCATGCCCTTGCACCAGTTGTTCAACTTGCGCCCGGTCCCCGGCTGGGCCGACCATCGTACCCCCGTGGACGGACTCTACCTTTGCGGCAGCGCGGCTCATCCTGGCGGCGGAGTGATGGGAGCCTGTGGACGGAACGCCGCCCGTGAGATGATCAAGGACGGTCGTTAATCAATGTAGTGATTGCCAGCGGTCTGGTTGTCGGTATAGACTAAAAAACAGCCCAGCAGGCAGGCACGCCGCACCCACCGGGCCGTGAATTCCCTTGGACGTACCAACCTCGGGGGATTCTCACAGGAGGCGAACGGAGTCGACAACCGTCTCGGCTGTTTCACCGTTCCTCAGAGAACTCCGCGATGACATCCAACGCCCCACACCGAGTCTTCGTCACCCGCAATATTCCCGATGCCGGGCTCGAAATCGTGCAGGCCAACTGCGACGCAGAGGTCTGGACCGAACCGTTGCCACCACCTCGAGACGTCCTGCTCGAAAAAATTGCTGGTTGCAACGGGGTGCTGAGCCTGTTGACCGAGCGAGTTGATGCCGAGTTCTTCGACGCAGCCGGTGACCAGTTGTCGGTTGTCAGCAATTACGCCGTCGGCTTCAACAACATTGACATCGCCGAAGCGACACGACGCGGAATTCGGGTGGGCCACACACCCGGCGTCCTGACAGATGCCACCGCGGACATGGCCTTCACGCTGTTGATTTCGACGGCACGACGAATTGTTGAAGCGGCCGACTATGTCCGTGGTGGAGCCTGGCAAACCTGGGAACCGCGAGGCCACATCGGACTGGACCTCTGCGGCAAGACCATCGGAATCGTGGGCATGGGCCGCATCGGGTTTGCGATGGCCAAGAGATGCCACGGCGGATGGGGCATGTCGGTGCTCTATCACGACCAGTACACCAACGAAGCCGCCGAAACCGAGCTCGGTGCAAGACAGGTTGACCTGGACACCCTGTTGTCCGAATCCGACTTCGTCTCGGTCCACGTGGATCTCAACGACTCCACGACCGGCATGTTCAACACCACCGCGTTCCAGAAAATGAAATCAACCGCCATCTTCATCAACTCGGCCCGGGGCCCTTTGCATGTCAGCAGTGACCTGCACGATGCACTGCGGGACGGTGAAATTTTCGCCGCCGGTCTCGACGTCACCGACCCGGAACCACCTGCGGCTGATGACCCATTGCTGTCGCTGAAAAACTGCCTCGTCGTCCCCCACATCGCCAGTGCCACCGTGGCAAGCCGGAATGGGATGGCCGAAATCGCCGCAAACAATCTCCTGGCCGGTCTGGCTGGAGACCCGTTGCCTTGCTGGGTCAACCCCGACGTCGGCCAAGACAACGAGTCGACACAAGGTTAGAATCGCTACGGAGAGTGACCGTTGTGCGGCCCTGCGGCTTCGGTCGGTGAGCAATTCTATCCGGAGAACCCGACGTGGCGGAAATGGACTTCCAGGCGGCTCAACTTCACGAGGCACTCGAAACTGCTGTCACCGCCGCCCGGGCTGCCGGTGACATCCTGTTGTCCTGGCGAGACAGGTTCACCGTTACAGAGAAGAGCCGCCGTGACGTCGTCACCGAGGCGGACCTCGAAAGCCAGCAGGCGATCGCCACACTGCTGGCGGATCGTTTCCCGGAACATGGATTCCTCGGGGAAGAAGGGCTTTCCGACGCCGGACTCAACACCGACTTCCGCTGGATCATCGACCCACTGGACGGCACCGGAAACTACGTCCACGGCGTGCCCTATTTCGCCGTGTCCATCGCTCTGGAGTACCGCGGTGACCTGGTCGTGGCCGTGGTCCTTGACCCCAGCCACGACGAGTTGTTCACGGCGGTCCGCGGCGGTGGCACTCACCTCAACGGCACCCCCGTGACCGTCTCGGCAAAGACAGTCACCGATCTCGACTCGGCACTGGTTACTGCCAGCCTGCCGGTGGGAATCTCATCACCGGACCATCCGGCGGTCGAAAGATTCCTGAGGGTGCTCGTATCAGCACAACACACGCAACGGACTGGTTCGGCCGCACTCAATCTCGCCTACGTGGCCGCCGGTCGCCTTGATGCTTTCTTCTCCACCACGCTCAAGCCCTGGGACATGGCAGCCGGAGCGTTGCTGGTGACCGAGGCAGGTGGTCGAGTCACCACGCTGAACAGTGGACCATTCGACGTCGACGTCGCCGACCTCCTGTCCAGCAATGGGACTCTCGTGCACTCACAACTCTCCCAGTTGATGTAACCCCACCCTGGAAATGCCTCCAGGCTCGTTTGCCCCGGACAATCGCGTGGCGGCCCCGGTTTGGTGCTTCCCGGTCCCATGGAGCACGGATACCATGGAGACAGGTGGGTTCGATCCATGCAATTCTCTTCACTGCGACGCGTCCTGCGTCTCGCTGCCATGAGCCCTTGGCTATTTCTGCCAATCTGTCTCCTGGCCGTCGACATCGTCTGGGCCCAACCGGCAACCAAGCCGGTGGCTCCCCCCACCGCTGCGCCAAAACCCACCGCCCAGACTCCCAAACCCAAGCCGCCGACCACCAGTCCACAAACAGTCGAGGACGGCAAGTGGATCTTCCTCCCGGGTCTTGACGGACAGCGGATTCCCGTCCCGTCGGATCTCTGGAAAGATTTCCTTCGCTGGCAAGCAACGCAGCAGGCTCCCCCGTTTCATGTCACCAGCGTCTCACTCGAGGGACGTGTGGTGGGCGACCATGCGGTGCTCGACGCCCGAGTCGAAATACACGTGCAACGAACTGGCGACTGGGTTCCGGTGATGTTGAGAATGCGGACCGGAAACACGGTTCTCGCTTCACCGGTGACACATCGTGGCCCCGGTGAATCACGCCCGGACACCCGGATGGGAAATGCCAACGACGGCTTACGCTGGTGGCTCAAGGGCCGCGGCCTGCACGAGTTGTCGTTTCGGCTCAGTGTTCCAGTCCTGCGAGAACACCCGGGCCGACGACTGCAACTGGATCTCCCCATCCCGGCGGCAGCTGGCACGAAACTGGTGCTGCTGGTTCCCGGCCAGCCACTACGTGTCAGCACCCGTGATGGGCATGGGCAGGCCAGCAGCCGCGCCGGCGACGATGGAACAACCCGTATCGAGGTGCACGGAGTCGGTGAACGCGTCGACCTGTCCTGGCGGTCAACGGCGGCCTCGAACAACAACACCGTCCTGGCATCCTCGATTGCCGTCGCCGTCGAGCCCAGTACAGACACCGTCGTCCTCAAGACACTGCAACTCATCCGGGTACTCAAGGGACAACCCGACACCATCACCGTCGATCTGCCCGAAGGCTACCAGTTGCTCGACGTCAAAGGCGACGCCATCCAGGACCCGCAGATTGACCCCGACGAGCCCAGTCGGGTGCACCTTCCTCTGGTTGATGGAACCACCGACTCCACCGAAGCCCCCATCGAGATTCTCTGGACCCTCGAGGGAAAATTGCCTGCCTCCGGCAGTCGACTGGTGCTCGAGGGATTCCACGTCGAGGGAGCTCGTTATCAAACCGGCCACATTGCGATGAAACTGCTGGACAACTATCGCAGCACTCGCAAGCTCGGCCAGTTCGTCCACCGCATCAACGTGCGTGGTTTGCCACGCACTCCAAACCTGGCATCACTATTTGGAGATGATGTCGCCAGTGCCTGGGAAATCCTCCGGCAACCCTTCCGGCTGGAGTTTGATCTCCTCGAAATCAAACCACGGTTTGTCGCCGAGCCGCACCTGTTCCTGAAACTCACCGATTCCTCCGCCGAACTGGTCATCGACATCCCCCGTGCGCAGGTCTTTCGGGGTGCCATCGAGGCTTTCGAATTTCACTGGCCCGGTTGGACCAACCAGGGTTGGCAGGTGGTCACTGGTGACTCGCCGGAGTTGGGATTTCGCTATGACGAGACCAGCCAGAAGCTACGGGTGGGTTTGGCGTCTCGACAAGGCTCCGCCGACGGCCGCTTCGCCGTCCGCTTCCGGGTCAACCGGCCAATCACCGGCGACAATGACGTGTCGCTGACGTTGCCCGCGCTGCTCACGCCGACGCCGCCACAACCGATCCTGGTAGTCGGCCGAGCAATCAACATCGACACCGAATTCACCGCCACAACCGAGAACACCACACGACCACTCTCGGCCCAACTCAAGCAATTGATCACGCTCCCAGAAGAACTCGGTGACTGTGTCGTCCCTGCCGACAACTACTTTCGCCTGGCCCCGGGGCCAGCCAATTTCCGAACCCACGTGATGCGACAACCACGTCGCATTTCCACAGCCTCGTCGGTTGTCGCCAATTACTCGGATGGAAAACTGCTGGTCACCCAACAGGTCGACTACGATGTCGAATATGCACGTGTCGGCTCGATCCGGCTGATGGTTCCCAGGCCACTGCGGAATGTGCAGGTCTCGTTCCGATTGCAAGCCGATCGCATTGCCGAGCCAATCCCACTGGAAGCACGACCGGGAATTGAAGTCGGCACACAACAACAGGTCGACATCCAGCTCGACGAGGACCGGCTGGGTTCCTTCCGTATCCTTGCCGACTTCGAATTGCCCGCTCCCCAGGTGTTCGCAATTGCCTCGGTGGCAATCCCGATCCCGCTGCTGCAAAGCACCGATGCCGCCTTCGATTCAACCCGTTTCGAATTGACCGGTGGTGGAGGGATTGACGCTGTGCTTGACGCCGCATCGTGGAAATCGGAATTGGATGTCGAGAATCGCCCGGTTTGGCGCGCCACCGGTTCGCCTTCCCAGATCAACCTGGCCCTACGACTGAGTGACCTGGCTGAGTCACATCGCTTCACCGTTCCACGGGTCGCTATCACCCAGATCATCCAGGACGTTGAACGAGGTGTCGCCCAGGCCTGGGCCTGCTACCACATCCAGGGACAAGTCACGACGCTGGCACTGAAATTTTCATCCGGAGCCCGCATGAGCCGTTCACCGGTGTTTGCCTGGGATGGCCATTTGCTCGACAGTGACGACTTTCGCCAGACAGTGACTCCCGGTGGGGGTACCGAGTTCCGCCTGGATGTTTCACGGTTTGCCAAGGGCCCCGACCACCTGCTGCAAATCGATTACCGGGTCAGCAACCGTTCCGAAAACGATCTTCTCTCGAATCGCCACAGCCTGACAGCTCCTCAACTGGCCGAGACCGTCCACGTTGCCGAAACTCTTTGGCAGGTGCACCTCCCGGTCGGCCATCACTTGCTCAGCGGAGCCAGGGGCCACGCAGCCCGATTCAGCTGGCAGTGGCAGACCCTGCATTTCGGCCGCGACATCACCCAGGGATTCGAACGAGCCGCACAGTGGCTGAACATCCCTGATCGCTCCCCACGGCTTCCAGCGATCAGCGAGGGAAACTCCTACGTCTTCACCAAGTACGGTCCGCCCGAACAATTCACCATCCGCTCGACGTCCCAATGGAGCTTCGTGTTGCTCGGTGCCGGGTTGGCCCTGTCGGCCGGACTGGTGCTGCTCTACATTCCCCGCACCCGGCACGCGCTCACATTTCTCTCGGTCGGTTTCCTCGTCGCCATGCTGTCGTTGTGGCTGGCCGAACCGATCACCCTGTTGTTGCAACCCGCCGGGCTGGGTCTGGCCCTGGCCGCACTGGCAGCATTTCTACATCATCGCTTCGGCCAACGGCCCTCCATCGACCTCGTTTCGCTCACCGCCAATAACCGGCTGCAAGGTTCCTCTGGTGAAATCAGCCTCGACAAGGCAAAGGAGAGCCAGGAACCCTCGACCGCACTCCACTCCTCACCCACGTCGACTCCGGTCAACAACCCCGAGGTACCGTTTCAAGTGGATTCGGGAGCCGAGGAATGAAAGGCGAGTCACTGGCGTGGTGGGTGGGTGCTGCGATGACTGGTATCCTGTTCGCCGGTTCCGGCTCCAACCTCCGCGCCCAGCAACACGACATCAGTCCGGTTCGAGTCCAGGCCGTCGACGAGACTCAAACCGACAACTGGCCGACAGGCCCCTGGCAGTCCGTCCCCCGCCAGGATTATCTCGAGTTGCTCCGCGACATCGCCATTCAGCGGTCTCGCCCTCGTTCCGCCTGGATCCAGACGGCCAGGTACTCGGCACGGATCGATGGTCCCCGGCTTCGCGATGGTCGGCTCAGCCTTCAACTGGTCAACACCTCTCCGGGACCCGCGGTGATCCCCCTGACTCCACTGGGATTGTCCATCGAGTCACTGGAGCAGAGCGAGGCCACCCCCACGTGGGGAACAAACTCACACGGTACGGTGGTGCTGATCGCGCCACCCGGCCAGAGCACCGTCAGTGGCCGCTGGTCTCTGGCCGGCCGGGAAGTTGTCTCTCTCACCGAGTTTGCCGCCACTCTCGCGCCCGCCGTGCAATCCTCGCTGGTGATCGACCTCCCCATCTCGCATCGCCTGACCACGTCCGAGGGCCAGGTCGTTCCACTGCCAGACGATCCCGCCCGAAAAATTCCAGCGGGGCATCGTCGCATCCAAGTGAACCTCGGACGGCGGACTCGCTGCCAACTCGTAGTCGAACGCGTCTCGCCTCCGAGTCGATCTGCCCCAACACGATTGCTCCTCCGGCAGCGCAGTGTCTGCGAGATCGCGGTCAATGGAGCCCGGATTGTGTCCGAACTGGTCTTCGAGCGAACAGGACAACCAACACGCGACCTGATTCTCTCGATGCCGAAGTCTGTTCGCGTCGAATCGATTCTTTACGACGGGGAGACGGTCGACGCCCGTCCAGTGACATCACGTTCTGAACAGGCCTGGCGGATCACGTTGCCCGATCCGCTGCCACATGCCCAGGACGGCCCATCAAGAATCCTTCAAGTGACGATCGATTCGGACATTCAACCAGGTCGCGTCTGGCAACTCCCCAGGATCTCGGTCCCGGGAACCCAGACCGTGGGGAGCCTGCCCGGGACCGTGCAACCGGATCTCACGTTGAGTATCCGGGAGCCACTGGAATTGAAAACATTTCGAACCGTCGGCTGGAGACAGACGGCCGATGCGGTCGGTGGACGCAGCTTCACCTTCAGTTGCATCGCGGCCACCAACTCGCTGGAACTGGTCATCGGTCAGCCTCAACGATCACTCGCCGCCGACGTCCTGGCCCGAATCGACCGCAACCAGGCCGGCTGGACCGCATCCACCGAAATCGCCTGGTCGGCCACATCCGGCAGTTCGTTCTCCACCCGGGCCCTGTTGGCCCCGGGCTGGAATATTGTCGAACTTCGTGCCGCCGATCCGGCGGTCCGTGTCGAGTGGAGGACGGTCGCGGTCAAGGAAAATCGACAACAATTGATCGTCGAATGGCCTGATGCCGTCGACACAGCCACCCCGCGTCCCCTGTTGATACAACTCAGCCGGACCGGCAACAACCTGGGGGTCGAAGATCTGCCGGTGCTCGAACCACTCGACTGCGATCGCCACCGACTCGTCCTCACCTCCTCGGTGCCACTGGACGACACGCGACTTGGCGATTCGGCCCGCGAACATCTCGAGCCGGTTCGCCCTGAAGCCCTGGGAGAGCCGTGGCAGTCGTTCACAAGCTTCCAGGCAATCACCGGGTCCGCAGCAGGAGGGTGTTTCCGCTGGTCACCGGCTTCCACGACAATTCCAGTCAACTCACCCCGGCCAATTGAACCAACTCGCACACCGCCTCAGTCACCATCCGAACCAGAACTGCCTCCTCCCATGGTGGAGGCCGATGGAGAATCAGCACCTGGCCTTTCCGACACTGATGACACGGGACGACCTGTCTCGATGCTGGTGCTCTCGCGACTTGCCCCCATCGACGCCGAACTCGATCACCACGCTGCCCAAATCACGTTCGCCGGCGGAACATTTCGACGGCCGTTTCGACTCCAACTCCCGTCCCAATCCCACCTCGAAACCGTGCTCGTCAATGACCAGGCCGCGGGTGCCGAACCCGACGGTCAATGGATCTCGATTCCACCACTCGAACAAGGTGTCCTGCACACGATCGAGATTCGATACACCACTCCAGCGAAAACAGGATTTTTGGTCTACAGCCGCACCATCCCCTTCCCTCGCATCCAGGGTGATGTCACTTTTGCCTGGCAGATCGAAGTCCCAACCGACCAGCTGGTCACCACACCCACAGAAGACAGCGCGACAACCGACCCATTTCCCAGTGGTCACTGGACCGCCCGCTGGCTCGGTCCACTGGGCCGTGGCCCTCACCAGGCCATGTTCAATCCGCTCTCGCCAACCAACTGGCGACAACTGGTCACCAGTACGCATGCCGACTGGAATTCCTCCGACAGAGCCGCCTGGCGCTCCAGCCTGGCCACCGCGCCCACCACATTGACCGTCACACTGGTTCGCCACGATCGTCTCACCGCATTGGGCTGGCTTGTGTTCGTGCTGACCTTGATTGTGGGTGGCTGCTGCCGGGTGTCGAATCGACAACCGGCAGCGACCTGGACCGCGGCCGCACTGGCCGGACTCGTCCTGCTGGGGTGGTGGACTCCGGTTCCATGGACACTATTGAGTGGGGCCGCACTCGCCGCTTGCTGGCTCTTGCTGTTGTTCCCAACATCTCTCTGGCGTCGGCGATCGGTTGAGGACTTGCCAGCGGGATTGGCAGATCTCGACGACAACCAACTGACGTCACTGGAATCCACACGAACCTATCGCGGCCTTCGGTCCGGACTCAGCCTGCTGGTGGCAGTCACGGGACTCTCGCACGCCGTCGCACAAAACACCTCCGCACCCACCACGGCTGAACCAGCACGCCCAGGGAGGATCAACCGCCCGAACGTTCTGTTGCCAGTGGATTCGAATGGACGCCCCTCCCGACTCGCTCCATTCGCATTTGTGCGTCCGAAATTGCTCGAATCACTCAAGGCCGAACGACGCGCCGATCACACAACCGAAGGTGTCCTACTGAGGCAAGCCACCTACAACGGGACGATCCAGCAGGATGGCACGATGCGGTTGCAGGCGACGTTCGAAGCCGTAGTCACCGGTCGGGACGCCAGTGTTCGCGTGGCAGTCCCCATTGACGGTGTCAATCTGGGCCCGGACGCCTGCCGTGTTAACGGCCAACGGTATCCACTGGCACGGAACAACGATGGAAGCAACCTGTTGCTGGCCCTGAAACCAGCGACTTCTGACACACCCCGAATCGACACCATCGAAATCGACCTGCGGCCCACCGTACAGCCAATCGCTCGAGGGGGACGAGTTGATCTCGCCATCCCCGGCATCCTGGCCGGGCGACTGGAACTGGATTTGCCAACGAACCCACCGGAAATCACTGTCTCTTCGGCCGTCAAAGTCGAATCGACTCCCGGACACTACTTGCTGGGTGACAGCCGCCGGCTGAGGATCACATGGAGTACCAGTCCTGAGACCGGCCAGACACGTCCCCGCACAACAACCTCCGTCGCACCGCGCGGTCTCATCGTGATTCATCCACTGGAATCGCGACTCGACCTGCGGCTTCCGATAAAGGTCCGAAACGGTGAACTGAGTTTTATCACGCTCGGACTGCCCGGGGGCCTGGTATTGCGTCCCGGAGACATTACCGCACCCGACTTGCTGAATGTCCGTAGCTTGCCTGCCAAGTCCGGTTACCAACGTCTCGTTGTCGAGTTTGACAAGCCCCAGACGAAAGACTTCGAAATCCAGGTCCGCGGACGACTGCCTCTGACGGCCAGCAACAACCAACTCACCATTCGACCCGAAATCACCCTCTCACACGGCAATCCTCCCGTTGCTGTCTCGAGTGCACCCCTGAAGATGGGAATCAACCCTGCCAGTGGATTTCAACTGGCGATGTCGGGCCCGTTGCCCGAGGGTGCCACCGCGATCGACACCGCCGAGTTCACCAAGAATTGGAGGAGCGACAAGGAGGAGACTCAACAGATCGCCTCGATGGCCCTGTCTCTCGACAGGCCGATGGACCTGCCACTGAGCATCCAGCCACTGAAACCACGCCGGGTTGTTCGCATCGAACAGTTCCTGCACGTCCGCCAGGACCGGATGGAAATGACCATCACAATGAACGTTCGTACGACAGGTGCATCGGTCTTTCACCACTTCATGACTATCGACTCACGATTGAAAATCACCTCCATCGGAATCAAGGAACAGGATGACGCCGAACGACTGGCCCGCAGTTCCCGGATTGGCAACCAACTGGTGATGTTTCTCAAGGACGCCAACCTCTCCGAAGACGACAACCAGGCCGGCACACAAAACATCACAATCCAGGGAGAGTTGCCCCTGGCAATCCCCCAACGACTCGTGTTGCCCAGCGTGATTTTTGAAGATGCCGAGACAACGTCTCGAACGCTGAGCCTGTACCACACTCCTCAACTGTCCGTCGCAGTGATCGGTGCCCAACGCCTGACCTCCCCGGATGATGCCACTCCAATAGTCGACACCCGTGAAGTGCTGGCCGGTCGATTCGAACTTCCCGATGATCGACAACGCGTCGAACTCAGTGTCAACCGCAAGATCCTGCCAACGCCAGTACAGATGATGTATCACCTGAGTCCCAATCCCAATGGGCGGTGGCAGTTGCGAATGAGCGTCACTCCACTTCCGGGCCCCCGTCCCAAGGGTCCCTTGTCGGTCACAATTGAACCAGCACTGCTGGCCTCGAATGGAACCGAGAATCCAATTCGTTGGCAACCCACGCCCGATTCGGATTCGATCAACGACAACCGGCGCGAAGCCGAATTCCGAAACGTCTCCACAATGACACTCGATGCGACCCTGCCAGATGCACCCAACGCCGAACGCTGGAACCCACCTCTGCCGGTCACTTCAGGGCGACAGATTCGTCAGCGGTTTCTCGTGCTGCCCAACAGGATCAACTGGACTCCCGATGGGGATGTCACACAACTGAAATCCTGGCCGAACAACGTCCCGCGGGACGAGTCCGCCACTGGCAACAGCACACTCTGGAGAATCGATGGCCCCAACTGGAGCCTCTCACGGAACGATCGGCAATCGATGAACACGAAGGCCGCGAGCCGGTCAAACATCGCCGTCCGCCAGGACACCCGGTCGGCCAAGCCATCGGGTCCAACTTCTGCCTGGTGGGTCGTTTGGCAGGCCGTGCTCTCGATTTCTCTCACCGCCCTCATCGCCTGGGGATTGCCTCGCGCCTGGCAATCCGGGCCGAAGGAATGGATCCGACGTCGCGATCCGATTGCCTGGCTACTGATTGGACTTGGGTGGTGGTTGGCCGGAGTTGCCGGGGCCATCGGCTTTGGACTCGCCATCGCCATGGCCGCCGTGCTGCTGCGAGAACGACTGCACCGACAGGCAGTCACGCCGCCGGTCTCAACAGAGTCAAGCGGGTAATCCGGACTGGTCAAATCCGGTCAAGCATCTCGATCCAACGGCCAATAGCGTCCAGAACCGGAATCGGTGGATAGTCGTGGCCATCACCCGGCACGCTGGTCAACGTCACCGGAAACTTCATCGCTGCAAGCCGACTGCGGGTCTGCTGCACCTGGCGGTAGAGGTTGTCCTTGTCGCCACATGAGAGAAAGAACTGGAGGCGAAGATCTGGACGATTCTCCGGTGGCCGCAGTTTCAAGGGTTCCGATGAAGCCACCACTCCGCGGAACAAAGAGCGGTACTTGAAAGCCAGGTGGTAGGCAAAACGGCAACCATCGGAGAATCCGTGCAACACGATCCGTTGATCGTCGATGTTGTACTTCTCCTGCATGTGTTTGACCATCGCCTCGATGAAACCGGCTTCGTTCAGGTTCCAACCGGCGATTTCCTTGGCACGCGGTCCAACCAGGATCAAGCCACGCTCGTCACAGACAGGTTTCCACAGATCGTGGATGTCAGCTTCCTTGGTGTCACTCCCCGGGTGGATCCAGACCAGCAGGCCAAAACCGCGAGCCGGATTGTAGTTCTCGGGCACATACGCCCAGAAATTCTGGTCGTGCCCCGGAAGGTTCTGATTGAACCGGCCTGTTTTTGGCAAATCGGCCGGCTTGGGATCCGGAGCCGTGATGAACTCCGATTCGAGTACTGCCGGCACCTCGGTTGGTACGACCGCCAACTTGGCCACAAGTGACTGCCGGGCCCCGCCACGATCGACGTGCACGGTCACTTTCTCGCCGACACGCCGACGACTGATCACATCGAACAGAACAGCGGCATCCGTCACCGGGGTCTCGTCCAACTGGACCACCCGGTCACCGGGACGAATCATCGCCACCGACGCCGGGCTTTCGGGCAATATCCCGCGAACAACAACACCGTTGGCCATCTCTCCCTGTTTCTTCCGAGTCGGCAGGATTCCCAAAAACGTGGGGGTGTAGGGCTCGAGTTTTCCGGTGAGCTCGATCTTTTGCTCAACCGAGGCCTTGGCACGCCGGACGACGACCGTGATCGTGTCACCGGCATACTTGTTGCCGAGAGCATTGCGGACCTGCACCAGCCTGCGAATCGGCTGGCCGTCAACCGAAGCAATAATGTCGCCGGGTTTCAGGCCGGATTTTTCTGCCGGCGAGTTGAATCGCACCCGGTCGATAATCGCAGCACTCGCGTAAACATCGCCCGCTTTCAACGTGATCCCCATCAAACCGGGCAACAGATCTGTGCCTGTCTTCAGCCTGGGAAGAGTGCCCAGTATGTCGGACATCGGGATCGCAAACCCGATTCCCGAATCGTACCACTCAACGCCAGCCGTCCGTCCGGCCTGGCGTTGTGAAAGTGGAACCAACACTCCAATGACCTGGCCCCGGATATCCACCAGCGGACCTCCGTAGTTGGCTGGCGAGATTTTCGCGTCCGTCTGCAGGGCACGGCCCCAGATCCGGTCCAATGCACTGATGATGCCAACCGAGAGACTTGGCAACGGACTCTCGTAGGTCCGGCCCATGGCAATGGCCCACTGCCCCACTCGAAACTCTTTGCGAGCGGCCACCCTGGGTACGGACAGGCCGTCGGCTTCGATCTTCAACAGTGTCAGCATCCTCGCCCGATCGTTGGCCACGATCTTGGCAGGAAAACGACGACCGTCAAAGAGGGTGACGAGCACCGACGAGGGACGCGACACAAAATTGAAAGCACTGGAAATCACAAAGCCATCTGCCGAGACCACAACGCCCGTCGTGGCGGCGGTACCGGTCAACACGCGACCGACCCGATCAAGACCACCGACTGTCTGGATCCTGACAACCGAAGGCGCCACAACCGCCGAGGCCTCCTTGAAGGCCTTTTCCTCACGCGCTTCCAGGTCAGACTCGGCCTGTTGACCAACCGCAACCGATGGCACCAGGATCATCGCCAACCCCAGGACCAGGACCACGCATCCAGACACCCACTTTGCCGCAATCACTTGTTGTCTCCTGGTGTCGCCGACTTCTCGGGCACCGGCAACTCAACCGGCACCAACTTGTCGCCCCGTCGGACGGTCAGTTTCAACACTCCGCCAGATTCGATGCGGCCCAGTCGTTGCTTGAATACACGGCACGACTGCACCAGGTCACCGTTGACAAACAGCACCAGGTCATCGGGACGCAAGCCCACCTTGGCCGCCACCGACCCCGGTTGTACCCGGTCAATGAACGCAGGAGTCCGCAACAACACGTCGGGCACCAACACGATGCCGAACTCCAGTGGCCGAAACCGTGCCTTCGCCTCGGTCTCGTCCGGTTCACGCTGACGCGCCTTGTACTGGCCAGAGATGATCTGCTGGATCGGCTGCTTCAGTTCGGCAATCGGGACGGCGTAGTTGACCCACGTGTTGCTCTCGGCATTCCGCAACTCCTTGCCAATCATCCCCAGCAACCTGCCGCTGCGGGTCGTCAACACTCCACCCCCTGCCCCGGGGTTGTTGGTCACCGCGTCCACGATAAAAGCCGTGCCCTCATACGAGGTCTCGAACGCTCCACGACGCGTCGCCAGCGGAGCCTTGGCAGCCACCACTCCATGCAAGACCGACACCATCTCGTCGCCGGTGGCCACGCGAAACATGTTGCTGAAACCCAGCACTCGCGTCCCAGGCCCCGCATCCGAGGAGTCCGCCTCAAGATCCCAGGACGGCAGATCGAGATCCTCGGCCTGCAGTTCCAGCACGGCGAGATCCAACTGGGGCTCGGCGTTCAACACTTTGGCCCTGACCTTGCGACCATCAGCCAGCACAACGGTCAACTCCTCGGTGTCCAGCACGTGACTCCACACGGTCGCCACATGGCCAGCCGGAGAGACCACAAATCCGGTGCTGTAAGAGTGCAGGCGGCGAATGCCTCCCGCCCCAAAGACCTTCACCATCCGCTGCTGAACCCGCTGAATCGTCGTATGAACCGACGACTGCCCCATCACGTCCCTGGGAAAACTCACGCAAGTCAATACGAGGCCCAGAAGCCCCGTGAGCACTCGATTCGTCATTTTGCCGCCTCCGTCCGAATCGTCACCGTTTCGACTCCGAAACTCGCGAGGACCTTTCCCGCCGACCGGACCAGGATCGTCTTGGGCCAGTGACGTCCCCCCGACTGATTGTCCCCACTGAGCCGAACCTCGCACTCGTCGGCGTCTTCCTCGCGTCGCGAATCAAACCCGAGCAACCGGGCCTCCTTGCGGTCGAAATACCACCGACAACGGACATTGCCCAGTTCACTGATCACGACATCGACTCGATCACCCACGCCGTCGAGTGGCTCACTGCCAAGATAGTAGAACTCACCAAACCCCTTTTCGCGTTGTGCGAGAAAGGTCCGCCACATGTGCATCGCGTACAGCAATCCACCACTGCCTTTTGGCTCGTCCAGCGGATCAGCTGACTTGAGTTCCTGGAAATACGCCTTCTGTTTCCACGACAGCCCCACGCCGGTACCAGCCACGGTCAACTGGTAGGTTTCACCGGCTGCCGTCTTTCCGGCCAGTACCCAGGCACCCGATGCCCCGCCAAAATCACCCAGTCGACTCATCCCTGCCAGCGTCCGTTTTTGTTCCTGCTGGTTGAAGTAGTAGTTGGCAAAACCACTCTTCTTGATGTGGAGATGCTTGTACTTCTCAGGCGGCTTGGCCACCGGCCGCCGCGAGCGAGACGGTCTCTTGGGTTGTCCCGGCTTCCCGGGCCGACCCGGCTTGGGTTTGGACGGTCCGGTCAACTCGCTCACTCGATGCAACCCCCTGAGTCGCAACATCGTCTCGGTCCGCGACTGGTCACGTCGAAAGACCAGGGGGAGTTTCCATCCCTTGGGATAAATTCCCAGGATGTTCTTGAACTGGTTGACACTACGAACGGGTCTCTTGCCAAAAGAGACAATTTCATCTCCTTCGCGCAAACCGCGTCGGAACGCCTCGGAATCGTCCAGGATTCCATCGACCACAACGGCTCCATCTTCCCGCGTCGTTACGGTCGCTCCCAGCGTGGCATGATCGACAACACGCCCACTGCGTAGATGGTCCATGAACAGCTTGATCTGGTTGATCGAGATCGCATAACCCGCACCGGAATTGACACGGCCACGTTTTTCGAAGGAACCGCGTCCGTTGATTCCCACCAACTGACCAGCGGCCGAGAAGAGCGGACCGCCCGAATTGCCGGGATTGATCGAGGTGTCAACCTGGATGCAGTCGGTGTATTCCAGGATCGTCCCGGCTGGATACTGGTAGCGGTGCACCCCACTGACAATGCCATAGGTCACCGTCGGCTGGAAATCCGTGGCCAGCAGAAACGGATTTCCCATCGCAAAAGTCCAATCCCCCACCTGCAAGGTATCGCTGTCGCCCAGTACCGCGTGTGGAAAATCGTCGCGGCCCAGCAGTTTCACAAGTGCCACGTCTCCGGTCGGATCAATCCCAACAATCACCGCGTCATAAAGTTGGCCATTATTGAGCCCACATTTCATGAACGTGCCGGCACCTCGCGTGACGTGAAAATTCGTCAGCGCGTAACCATCAGGACTGATCAGTACTCCCGAGCCACCGCCTTGCCCACCTCGAGAAAAAATGGCCACCACGCTCGGGGCCAGCCGCGAGGCAACTCCAATTCGCTTGGCCTCGGCGGCCAGCACCGCCGGGTCAACAGCCCAGCCAGTTTGTGGCAGGACGGCCAGTAGCATCGCCGCAGCCATGCACAACGGCCCCATGCTGCGGCATTGTCGTTCAAGAGGTCTCAAGTCGTTCATGCCTCCGTGTTTTCAAGCCCATCAAAAGAACACAACGGACCGTTGCCAGGTCAGGGTTCCTTGCGAATCAACCGGGCCTCGGCCAGGTCAAGGTGATCGGCGATGTCGAGATCACCACCAAAATCGACAAGGATCTGCAATTCTCGCCGATCCGTGACGTCCAGATCCACCAGCCGTGGTTTGTCCGTCCCTTTGACGTCTGTCTCGAGCAAAGTTTTGCCATCGGCGGAAATCACCACATGTACGTTTCCACGACGTCCAACCAGGGCGTCGATTCCCATCCACGCCTGAAATCGGCGATGCCCCGCAGCCAGCGAGTACACCAACCGTGTTTTGGAATGCATTGCCAGGCCCCGGGCAAATTGCTGACCACCAACGGTCAACGGGCCTCCGTCGAGGTTGCGGTCACGACGGTATTTCCAGGTCACGTCGAAATACGGAACGTGTTCGACATCACGCGGTGTGATGGCCGACAGATAAACAATTCGGCTACCGGCAAAATCGAGCCTGTCGATCTGCTCGAGAGGCAAACTGACCCCAGGGCCACCGGACAACATTCCACGACAAGTGGTTCCCTCGATCATGATCGAGGACAGGCCAAAGCGATCGCCGTTCCGCAACGCCACCTGGCACGCCGACGCACCGCGGGCCCCTCCCCCCGGCTTCCGGAAAAAGATGACGCCGTACACTCGAGACAGTGGAACCGGAATCTCGTCACCATCCAGCAGAAAATTGACATGTTTGTCGGTGATCGCCCCGACCACGCCATCAAGATAATCCAGCGTCTTTCCCTTGAGGATCACCAGGCGGTCCCGCTTGATCGGGCGTCCCAGCAATTCACGCCAGGATTCCGTCACTCCCTGACTGGCCTTGCCAAAACGGACCGCAGACACTTTTGCTGCCGCCACCGCCAGTTCTCCCAGGTGATCAGTCTGGAGTTTGACTTGCCTTGGTGTGGCCGCCAGCCCGCGACAACTCAATTGACTCCCATCGACCAGCCGGACCCTGGCCAACGCTGGCTTAGATGGCGTTGGAACCGCTTCACCAGACACACGAAACCGCACATCAAGCAATTCCGACGCGGGCACCTCAACCCGGCCCTTTTCCCCTTCAACGGTCACACCTTTCACACTCAACGCAACCAGGCGACCAGTGATCTTCTCTCCGGCCAAAACGTGGCCCTGGCCCGTCGCCACCGGATGGGGCTTGTCGCGAAGTGTCAGTATCTCGACGGTCCCCTGTCCCGTCGCCGGCATCACAGACACCAGCACGACGAAAACAATGGTCGTCGGAACCAGGACCAGGCTATGAGCCGGCCAGTGGGCCAGTCGACACATGATCCGCTCCCCTTCCAGACTGATCGGCTAACGATTCCGGCCAGTCGCCAGGTCACGGGCAGCCCTTTGCACCCGAGACTGACGTCGAGCCAATTCTTTCAATTGCTGAAGCACATCCTTCTCGACAGCTTCTTCACCGTCGATCAGTCGAGCCAGCCTGCGCGTCCGGCGGTTGATCCTCAACTGCAACGCCCGAAGCATTTTCAATTCGGCCAGCTTGTCCACCAGCGGCGGCTCCTGCTCCTGTTGCTGCTGCTGCTGGTCCTTTTTTTCCTGGTCTTTCTGCTCGTCTTCGACCTTCTCCAACTCCTTTTGCAAAGCGTCGATCATCTCCTCAAGGGACTCAATGATGTCCTTTTCGATGGCCTGAGACAGCTTGCCGACCTTTGATTCCTCGAGACGACGAGACACAACCAGCATGTCCTCGCGCAATTCGATCACCGCCTCGGGAAATGAAACCGACGACCCTTCCTCCTTCAACAGAGTCAGAGCCTTGATCGCTTCCACAGCAATCTCCTCTTCGTCACGGGCCAACTTGATCGATTGCGTCGTGTGTCGCCCAACCCAGTCGTCCTCCGACACCTTGCCGAGCGTCACTGTGCCCTGGTACACGGCCAATTGCATCGCCAGCATCTTCTGGAAACGAGCCTCCAGGGCCGCCAACAATAACTTTCGTTCTTCCTCCCGCAACTGCCTGAGAATCTCTTCAAGCTTCTCCTTGGCCTTGATCAACTCCTTGAGAGCTTCGTCCTGATGATCCGCTGCCGTTTCACGTGATTTCTTCTTGAGTTCCTCGATAGCGCGTTCCATCTCTCGATGTGCACGCTCAATCTCGTCCCGTCCCGGAGTCTTGGTGTCTTCCTGTTTAGATTGCTGCCCGTCCTTGCTCTTGCCGTCCTTGCTCTTGCCGTCCTTGCTCTTGCCGTCCTTGCTCTTGCCGTCCTTGC
>CAZYAZ010000032.1:0-11811 GCA_964646205.1 uncultured Planctomycetaceae bacterium
GGGCTGGCGTCTCGTTTTTTGGAGTGTTCTGTTGCTGGCGGCCGTTGTGTCGGTCCCGGGGTGTGGAGACGCGGTGACGCCGGCACCGGCGCCGGTTGTCGATGAGCCAGGCCCGCAGAACGTTGTTCGGCTTTTTGTCTCGCCTCCGTGGCCAGGAGATTCCAATTGGCACGGCACCGTCTCGCCTTGGCCGGATCCTGGGTGCGTTTGATCTCAATCGTGATGGCAAGCTGGGGGTAGGCGAGACGCAGGTACTGATTCGGGCTCTCAAGATTTTGCTGCGGCCACGACCGCGGCCGGAATCTGGAGAACCCGGAGATGGCCAACCGCCCAGGCGGCCACGTCCGGATCCATCGATCGGCGAGGACTTTGACGACCTGAGGCCGGACGGCCCGTCATCCGATGGTGGGTTCGAGGTGCGGCCGGGACACCCGCCTCAACCCGACTTCTAGACGACCGGCTTCCAGCCCTCCTGGTAGTCTCGTTCCCACAGCCCGGCGGCCTTGTCGTTGCCGACGATGTGCCCATCCGATGCGCGACACGTGATGGCCTGCCCGGTGCGCTGGGCGATGTTGCCCAGGTGGCACAGCAGCGTGCTCTTGTGCCCTTCGGCAACCTCGCAGTTGAGTTTCCGCGGGGTGCCGTTGCGGATGGCGGCGGTGAAGTTGTCGATGTGTTCGATGTCACCGCGGCTCTTCCCGGCGACTTTATCGACGACCTTGTCTCCACCGTCGTAGACGGTGTGTCCACCGTTGCTGTCGAGTTCCATCGATCCCTTGTCACCGTAGAAGGTGACGAATCCTCCCCGGTGACGGTTGCAACTGAGTCCCTGCCAGGTGATGGCACGGTTGCCGGGGAATTCGAAGGAGACCTGATGCGTGTCGGGCGTCTGCTGGTCGTCGTTCCAGTGGTAACGGCCACCGCTGGAGGTGACACGAATCGGGAAGTCGACGCCCAGTCCCCAGCGACACAGGTCGAGTGTGTGGACACCGTTGTTGCCCAACTCGCCGTTGCCCCAGTGCCAGAACCAGTGCCAGTTGTAGTGCACGCGGTTGTCGAGATAGGGAGTGCGGGGGGCAGGGCCTTGCCAGAGGTCGTAGTTGAGGTGCTTGGGCACGGCGGCCTTTTTGCCACGGCCGAGTGAACCCCGGGCGCTGTTGTAATAGGCCCGGACCAGGTAGACCCGTCCGATGGCTCCCTCGTGAAGTTTTTGCATGGCCTGGATCGTCTGGGGGCCACTGCGTCGCTGGGTGCCGACCTGGACAGCCCGGTTGTGCTTGTGGGCTGCCTGGACCATCCACTCTCCCTCTTGAGGATTGTGGGAGCAGGGTTTTTCACAATAGGCGTGCTTGCCGGCATTGACGGCCAGGATGGTCGCCGGGGCGTGCCAGTGGTTCGGGGCAGCGATGACCAGGGCATCCACCGACTTGTCGTCGAGGATCTTGCGGAAGTCGCCAATCGGGGTGGGGGCCTTGGCGCCGGTGCCAGCAACCAGCTTGGCACAGGCGGCGGCACGGTTGGTGTCCACGTCACAGACGTACTTGACCTCGACGTTGGGACGGCCAGAAAAACTGACCGAGAGGCTGCGGCCCCGGCTGAGTCCCATCACGCCGACTACCACCTTGTCGTTGGCCCCGGCGGCTCGGGTGGTGGATGCCGTGGCAGCCGCGGCGGCGGCCGTACCCAGGAACGTGCGTCGGTTCACTGTCGAGGTCATTTCGAATTCTCCCCATCTCGGGCTGGTCGTGTTCAACCACAGCATCCTACTGGATTCACACGGCCGGAGCGACCACCGGGGGCGTTCCGGCCAGGTGTCATGTGGGCATCGCCAACTGCTAGTGATCGGTGACCGCCCCGTCAGCGAATCTCATCCGGGGGCGG
This sequence comes from uncultured Planctomycetaceae bacterium, assembly GCA_964646205.1. GTDB lineage: Bacteria > Planctomycetota > Planctomycetia > Planctomycetales > Planctomycetaceae > UBA8437. The sequence goes on from CAZYAZ010000032.1 coordinate 1,882, forward strand.
TTGGCCGGAACGTAGGGTCGCTTGGCGGCGACCTTTTCGTCGAGAGTGGCACCCAGCCCGGGCTGGTCGGGGATCAGGGCGTAGCCGTCCTTGAAGACCGGTCCGGCTCCCCGGAACAGGTCCTGGAAGAACTGCGTGGGCGGTCGGCTGATTTCCTGGATGGCGAAGTTGGGTGCGGTGGTGTCGACGTGCAGCGAAGCGAGCGTGCTGACGCTGCTTTGCGGGTTGTGTGGGGCCAGTTGAATCCGGTACGCCTCGGCGATCGTGGCGATCTTCTTCAACTCGAGAATTCCACCACAGTGCACCACGTCGGGCTGGACGTAGTCGACCAGGTGCCGGGCGCAGATCGGTGCGAACCCGTACTTGGTGAACAGTCTTTCTCCGGTCGCCAGCGGCACCCGGGTCTTGCTTCGCAGGTGAGCCAATTCGTCAACATCCTCGATCTGGGTGGCCTCCTCGACGAAGTACGGATGGTAGGGTTCGGCGCCGGCACAGAATTCCACTGCCATCGGCGGAGTGGGGAACCCGTGCAGGTCGATGAGGATCCGGAAGTCGGGTCCCACGGCCTCCCGGACGGCCTTGAGTCGCGCCAGGGCATCCCGCACATCCCGGGACGGGTCGACAACGAGACCGCGGGGCCTGAGAAATCCTCCCTTGGCAGCGGTCCAACCCTCTTCCTTGGCCTTGGCCCAGTTGCGAGCGTAGTCGGCGGGGGTCGTTCCCCCGGCGTGAACGTACATCTGCATCTTGCGGCGGGCGCGTCCGCCGAGCATCTTCCAGACCGGCTGGTCGACTGCCTGGCCCAGGATGTCCCAGAGGGCGATTTCCACGGCACTGATGGCCGAGTTGAGGATCGGGCCACCACGCCAGCGGGGCCAGCGGTACATCGCCTGCCAGTGCATCTCGATGTCGGTCGGATCCTGTCCGACCAGGTACCGTTTGTGTTCCAGGATCGCCTGTTCGACGGTCCTGGCCTTGCTGGTGATCGAGCCTTCTCCCAGACCAACCAGCCCCTTATTGGTCAACACCTTGACGTAGACGTAGTTCTTTCCACCGGCGTTGACGACGAAGGTCTTCAGGTCGGTGACCTTCAGCTTCTCGCCCCGGGCCTTCTCCTGGGCGGCGGCCAGTGGACTGTCGGGGCCGACGAGTCCCGACAGTCCGGTGGTGGCCGCAGCTGCGGCGCAGTGCAGAAAATCACGGCGATTGAATTGGCGAATGGACACGACGGCGCTCCCTGCAAACGAGGATTCAAGACGCCGTCAGCTTCGACAATGACAGTGCGGGTTGCAATCGCGTGGTGGTGGCCCGGACCGGCTAGCTGGTTTCCTCGACCGCAAACCCATGCTGCTTCTGGTGGTGTGGGCCGTCGAAGTGCTGGGTGCTCTTGAACAACTCGATCCGTCCGTCCCCGGCCGCTTCCTCGACCTTTGCTCGCATCGCGGCCAACTGGTCCTTGTCGAGAGGCTTGAAGCCGCGGCCGGCTTTCAAGGCCTGGTCGAGGTCACGGCGGATGCGGATCCCGACGACTTGCGTGGAGACCGGTTGGGAGAGCGAGTAGTGGATGCATTCCTCACCGGTGGCCAGGCCGGCGGCGGGAATGGCCCCGCTCTTGCCGTCAGGGCTGCCGGCGAGTGTCTTCATCCCGATCACTCCCACGCCATTTTTCAGGCAGACCGGAACCACGTTCTTCTGGAAGCTGCGGTAGAAGTAATCGCAGACGTTGATCGGCATTTGCGCGCTGGCCCACTTGTAGGGTTGTCCGAGCATCTCGAGGTGGATGCGGGGATCCTTGTGCCCGGTGAAACCGATGAAGCGGACCTTGCCCGCCTTCTGGGCCTCGAGGGCTGCCTTCAGGCCACCCTTCTCGAAGACCCATTCCGGGTCATTGTCGTAGTTGATCTCGTGGAACTGCCACAGGTCGATGCGGTCGGTCTTGAGTCGCTTGAGGCTGTCGTCGAGGTTGGACATCGAGCCCTTGTAGTCGCGTTCGCAGTTCTTGGTCATCAGGAAGACCTTGTCGCGTCGGTCGGTGATCGCCCTGCCCATCAATTCCTCGGCGTACCCATCGTGGTAGTCCCAGGCATTGTCGAAGAAGGTCATGCCCCCGTCGATTGCCTCGTGCATCATCTTGATCGCCTCGGGTTCACCATCGTCCTTGCCGCATTGGCCAATGTGCCAACCGCCCAGGCAGAGGATCGAGACCTGTTCGCCGGTCTTGCCCAGTGGTCGGGTGGGCAGGCCTTTGCCATTGTCCTGCTGGGCTCCGAGGATTTCCTCGGCGAGTCCGAGGGCGACACCGGCGGCCACGCCGGCCTGGAGAAAGTCACGACGGGTGGTTTCGTCGGTCATGAGAAATCCTGTGCGTTGAGGTGCTGCTCGGCGGAGCGTTCGAGGTCCGTGTGAGACGGGATGATAACAAACGTCGTGGACGACTGGCAGAGGCTTCGGGCCGGAGGATAGGATCAAGCCGGTACAGGGAACCAGGGAGATCGGTGATGTTGCGTTGTGACCAGCTGGTGTCGTGGATGGGAGCGTGGCTGGTGATGGGGGCCTGCATGGCTTCCGCGGCCGACGAATCGTCCCCGGCGGCCATTCGTACGGAGTTGAAGGCACGGGGGTTGACCGTGTCACGTGCGACCGCCGAGACAGCCGGTGGCGGGCTGGACATCGACGTGCAGCGGGATGTTGTTTACGCGGTCAACGGTGACCGGAAGATGACCGCCGACGTGTTCCTGCCCCGTGGGGACTCGAAGCGACCTCGACCAGCCGTGCTGGTCGTACACGGCGGAGGCTGGTTGAAGGGCGACAAGGCCAAGTTTCATCACCTGGCCGCGATTTTGGCCCGCCGGGGTTTTGTCGCGGTGTCAGTCGGGTACAGGCTGGGTGGAGAGGCGAAGTTCCCGGCTGCGGTTCACGACTGCAATGCGGCGACCCGGTGGTTGAGAGCGTCGGCGGAGCGCTACCGGGTGGATCCGAAGCGGATCGGCGCGGTGGGCGGTTCGGCCGGTGGGCATCTCGTTGGCCTGATGGCCGCGGCCCCACACGTGGCGGCCCTGCAGGGAAATGGCGGACACGCCGGAGTCTCAAGCCGGTTGCAGGCCGCTGTTGTGTTGGCCGGTCCGATGCAACTGACCACGGGACCGGTTGCCCGAAAATCCCGTGAGCAGCCCGAGAGTTCCAATGCCAACAAGTGGTTTGGCAAGACACTGGACCAGGCTCCCGGGTTGTACAAGCTCGCGTCCCCGTTTACCCACTTCTCGCCCAAGACACCGCCGATGTTGTTCATGCGGGGCCAGTACGATGATCCTCCCGCCAACACCCAGGGGCGTGCCCGCCTGGCCGGACACAAGGTCTCAACCCGGGCCACCGTCTACTTCCGTGGTCGACATGGTTGCTGGAACCAGCATCCGTGGTTCGATGTCATGGCCGATGATATCGACGCGTTCCTGTCACGGCACCTTGGCGACCCGACTCCCGGACAATTGATTCCCTGGACAAGCGGTTGGCTGACACAGGAGGGGGTGGACGTGTATCGGTCGGCGGATCGGATTGAGCTGGTTGTCGCCGCGGCGGTTCCCAATCGGGTGCTGAAACTGCCCCGGTTGAACAACCCGGTCAAGACTGTCGAGATCATCAACCCGGAACTGCGAAACAGCAAGCAACGGAAGTTGCAGATTGCCCCCAAGCCGGCTCACTGGGAGATTCGCCTGCCACGAGTGGAACTGGCGTCACCGCTGCGGCTTCGGATCACGACGGTCGGTCGACCCTGGAGCGCCAGGTTGTCGCGGGTGGCGGTGCCTGCGACCGCGTCATCGGACACCATCCTGCTCGGGGCTCACGACGCCAATGTCGTTGGCCAGAACCTGAGGTACGAACCTCAACCTCACAAGAACACGGTGGGCTACTGGTCCCGGATCGAAGACTGGTGCTGGTGGAATGTCTACGTCGAGCGGCCTGGTCGTTACCAGGTGGGCGTGTTGCAGGGGTGCGGCAAGGGACACGGTGGTAGCCGGGTGGAGGTGAGGCTGGCGGGACAGAAGCTCGCATTCACCGTCGAGGACACCGGTGGATTCCAGGCGTTTCGTCAAAGGACGATTGGCCAGGTCACCATTTCACGCCCTGGCTTGTACAGCTTCGAGATCCGGCCGTTGTCGAAGAAAACGATCGCTGTGATGGACGTGCGCCAGGCTCAGTTGAAATGGGTGGCTCCGGCGGGGGAATCTGTCGGAACGCTCAGCGGCGAATCACGGGCACTTTCCGCCACCCGCTGAAGCTCTCGGTGTACTCTCGGATCGAAAAGCACCAGATGACCAGTTTCTTGCCCTCGAGATTGTCCTTGCGTCGCAGCAGCGAGATCCTGGTGGCGGTGGCACCCGACCCGCGGACACCGACCAGGTCGACGGGGATGCCCAGCCCGGCAGCAATGTGATCGGGCAACCCGGCGCCGGTGGCGTGGAGTGCCGGGTCGTGAAAGACCAGCGTGTGGCTGTCGCCGGTGATCAGCACGGGGCTGTTTCTCTCGAGAGGAATCGGGGTCGGTCGACCACCCTTGTTCGGCTTGCCCAGGAAGGTCAGCGACAGGGTCTCACGGGCCGGTTTGTCGGGATTGAGCATCCTCGCGAGGTCACCGGTGATGTTCACCGGCCGGGTCATGCTGGCAGAGTTGGTCCGGGAGAGGCCACGCAGCCATGCGGGGTCCTCGAGTCTCTTGAGAATGGTTGCGGCGGCGACCGCCACGCCACGACCCGACCAGTGTGTGTCGGTTTTGCAGTACAGTGGACCGAGGCGATCGTGGCGGCGGGAGAGAAAGACCGGCAGCAGGTCGATGACCTCGACACCACGGGAGGCCAGCAACTTGTGGAACGCCTGGTGATGAATGTCGATACGGGGTGGGACGGCCCTGGTGTTGGTCCGCGTGGATTCGAATGCCGTGTTCTTGTCGAGCCGTTCGGGGTAGACGGCGACCTTGGCGGGAACCGGGACCACCAGCAGGCGGATCCCGGCTTTGTTGAGTTGTCGGTGGAAGTCGACGATGGGTTCCAGCGGGTCGGCGTAACGCTTGTTGTTCGCCCGGGAGACCTTTTGAGCCTGGTCACCCCAGAATGGTCCGATTGTCAACGAGCGGAATTCCGGGGCGAAGAACAGCCATCCGTCGGTACCCGGGATGACGCTGCGCTTGCGTTGGTCGGCCGCGACGGTGTGCAAGCGCAGGATGGTGTGGAATGTGGACACCACTTCAGATGGTGCTGGACTGGGCTCCGCGGTTCGAGCCCTTCCACTGGTCGTGGCAGCGACGACCAGCAGCAGTGCGATCGAGAGGATCGGGCGGTTCATTCGAGGTCTCCCCAGTAGGTCGGCAACTCGAGAAGTCGGAAATCCGGGTCGTCGAGTTCGATTCGATTCAGCCGACCACGTGTCTCCTGGACGGTTGTCCACGGGATGAGCCGAGCGGTCAAGGTGTCTCCTGGTTTCAGGCGTGACGCGGAGGTCAATTTGTTGTTCTTCATCCCCATGCAAAAGACGATTCGTTGGGCACCGCTGTTGTCGTCTTTGACGTGGAGCGAGAGAACCGCGTCGCGATAAGGGACCGTGCCGGGAGCCGGGACTCCGGAGGTGGCCAGCACGGTGCCGCGGTAGAGCATGCCCGACAACGGTCCGGCCGCGTCCGCCACGTGGGGGGGTGAGCGAAGGCGGACCAGGGGCCAGTCGCCGGCCGACAATTCGCGGACCGCGAATTGCCACACGAGCACCCTGGTGTTGGTGAGCCGGTCGGTGTCGCCGCTGAGTTGCCGCCGGGTTGCGTGGGCACCATCGGCGTTCCTGGCGATGCGGTCGACGGGACGCTGGAGGTGCCAGGAGAGTTGTTCGGCGAACCCGGCCGATTGTCCCCAGCCCATCGCCTCGTACGAATAGATGTTGGTGTAACTGTCGCCAAGCAGGATCACCTCGGCGGTGGTGTCGGGTTGCCAGGGACTGCGATCGGATTGGAGCACGGCCTGGAGGGTGACAGTTTCGGAAGTGAATTCGGCTGCACCGGGACTCATTCTCATCATCGTCACCAGTTCCCCTTGCTGGCTGACTTTTTGGGACTCGCGAATCCACGTTGCCGGCTGTGGACTGCCGCCCAGGCAGTCGAGTTTGACGATCCTGGCGGCCAGGGCTTCGGCGACCGCTTCCATCGCCGCGGGCTGCCAATGCGTGTCGGTGGCCAGGTACTGGTCGGAATGGTCTCGCTGTTGTCGGGCGACCAGGACCGGCAGAGCGTCGAAGATGGTGAGATTGGGCGCCTGGAGAGTCTCAAGGAATCTTGGCCACGACCGGTTGTGCAGCGGTGTCCGGCTGTTGTTGTGCCGTCCGAATTTCTCGGGATGAATCATCGCCTTGTGCGGGGTCGGGACCAGCACAAGTTGGATATTGCGGCTGGAGAGTTGTCGGGCGAAGTCGAGAATGGCCGGCCTTGGGTCGGGGTGTCGTTCCCGTGAGAACTCCAGGCCGCCGCGTCTTCGCCGTGCCAGAACGTCGGGGTCCAGGAAGCCTGGTCCGGTGCTGTATTGCAGGTCGGGGCGGTAAAACACCCACCCATCGCGTCCGATCCAGGCCTCCTCGGTGCCCCAGCCGGCCCAGCGGGCCAGCCAGGTCCGCGTGGGACCCAGCAACGTGGTGGTGATGTTCGAATTGTCTTCGAGCGATGTTTCGAAACGCCGGATCTCGGCGAGCAGTTCGGCGTTGGCAGCCAGGGTCTTGTGCCCGAGATTGCCCTGGGACTGTGACCAGCCGTGCAGGGCAACGCCCGGTGCAGTGAGGATGTCGGCCGCGTCGGGCCACGGCGAATCGCGCTGGCCGGTCGAGAAGGAATACAACTGGTCGCCCCATTGCAGCAGCGGCACCGCGAGCAGTGTCGCTGCGATTGTCACTACCAGGGTCCGCGCGACACCGGGAGTGATCTCGGTGGTGCCGAGTTCGGCGCTGGCCTGGTCTTCTCGGGTTGAGTGCATGACGGCGGAGACAACAGGAGGAGCTGGTTGGGACTAGAAGATGAAGTAGATAAACGGGTTGAACGACTGGGTGGTCAGCAGGAGCAGGGAGATCCAGAACAGTCCGACCAGCACGACGGCCCGCGGAATCGTGATCCGGCGAGTCCAGTCCCAACTCTGGGGGGCTGTCCAGGTGACAACCGCGGCGACAATCAGCCAGCCCACCAGCCAGGGTTGGTGGGTCATTCCCGAGAGAAGGTTGTTTCCGGGCACCGGCGTCGTGATGCCGGCCAGGGATCCGAGGAACTCACCGGCATCCGAGAGGGAGTTGGAGCGGAAGAAGACCCAGCCGATAGCGACGACAAGGAATGTGATCGTGACACGAACCGGCCGGGGCAAGCGGTGATAGAGGCTCTGTTTGCCGAGTGCACGTTCGACAGCGAGTGCGACTCCGTGCAGGGCTCCCCAGGCGACAAATGTCCAGGCGGCTCCATGCCAGAGACCGCCCAGGAGCATCACCATGGCCAGGTTGACGTATGTCCGTGACGGCCCGCGGCGGTTGCCGCCCAGCGGGATGTAGAGGTAGTCGCGTAGCCAGTTGGACAGCGAGAGGTGCCAACGTTGCCAGAATTCGGTGATCGACGCCGAGCGGTAGGGCGAGTCGAAATTCTTGGGAAACGTGAATCCCAGCATCAGGCCCAGGCCGATGGCCATGTCGCTGTAGCCGCTGAAATCGAAGTAGATCTGGAACGAGTAGGCCAGGAGTCCGAGCCACGCATCCAGGGAATCACGGCTCCCGGCATTGAAAACAATGTCGGCAAGCAGTCCGCACGAATTGGCCAGCAGGACTTTTTTGGCCAAGCCGAGACTGAACAGAGCCGTGCCACGGGCGATTTTCTCCAGCGAGTGCTCGCGGTGTTCGAGTTGCCGGGCCACCTCGTGAAAGCGAATGATCGGTCCAGCGACCAACTGGGGAAACATCGAGACATAGCAGGCAAAATCGATCGGGTTGCGGATGGACGCCGCCTGGCCCCGGTAGACGTCGATCGTGTAGCTCATCGACTGGAAGGTGTAGAAGCTGATTCCCAGCGGAAGCGTGATGCGAAAAAAAGTCTCCCATTGCCAACCGGGCGCACCGAGCGAGGTGGCCAGGGCGTTGAAACTGTCGACTCCGAAATTGAAGTACTTGAAGAAGCCCAGCAGCGAGAGGTTGGTGAGAATCGAGACCGCCAGGGCGACTTTTTGGCGTCGACTGCGAACCGAGCCACGGACTTCGTCGGTCGGCTCGCCGGAAATCACCCGGCCACAGAAGTAGTCCACCGCAGTCGAGAACCCCATCAGCACGACGAATAGCGGGTTGGCCCAGCCGTAAAAGAGGTAGCTGAGAGCGGTCAACAGCACGTGCCGCGATCGCTGCGGAGCGGCGTAATACAGCAGCAGTGCCAGTGGCAGGAAATAGAAGACAAACAGGTGCGAACTGAAGACCACGGTGAGGAACCAGCGAGGCGAATCGTGTGAGTCTCCAAGAGAAAGCAAACGGTGGCGACTCGCAAGCGAACACGAGAATGTTGTCGGTGACAGTCTGTTGGTCACTGCCTAGAATGAGGCCAGAGGTTGGTGGACTGGGCCAGGGAGAGTGATTGATGAAACGGATGCTTGCAGTGCTGTTGGCCGGGATGGTGTTCTCGGTGAGTGCCCGTGCCCAGGCCCCGGAGCGTGAGGATCGGGGCCCGGACAAACGACGCCCAGGCCAGGCCTCGCCGAAAAGCGAGTCGTCTCGGGATCGGCTCAACCGTCGCTTCAATGAATCCTCGCCCGATATCGGTGAACTGGTTCCCGATGTGGCTGGCTACACGGCCGACGGAAAACCGGTGAGCCTGCGGGCGCTCAAGGGTGATTACAAGGTGCTGGTTTTCGGTTGCCTGACCTGACCTCCCTTCCTGAGAAAGGTCTCCGGTCTGGAGGCCATCCGCACCGATTACAAGTCACGCGGCGTCCGGTTCTACTACGTGTACAAGGCACTGGCCCATCCGGAGAACAACGGGTACGTGCGGCCGTACACGCTCCAGGAGCGGTTGGCGCATGTGAAGGAAGCCCAGAGGACGCTTGGTTCGGGATTCACCTGGATCTGTGACGCGATCGACAATCCGATCAAGCACGCGATGGGAAACTCACCCAATAGCGAATTTGTGATCGACGGCGAGGGCCGCGTGGTCCGCAAACGCTCCTGGAGCGACGTGGACAGCTTGCGAGCGGACCTCGAGGAACTGGTCGGGCCGGTGGAGAATCCGACCGATCCGGCTGATGTCCAACTCGCGACGCAATCACCTCCGAAGGTGGCGGCACGCGGCGTGGTCAAGCGGATCGAGTTGCCGTCGAACCTGCGGGCCCTGGTCATCGAGCCAAAAATTGAACCGGATGGGCAACCGTTTTACGCCAAGCTGAGAGCCGAAGCGGACTCGGAGTTGCTCTCCAGTGGCAAGGGACAACTCTACATCCGCTTCATGATGGATCCGCTGTACCACGTTCACTGGAACAACCTGGTCGAACCCATCCGCGTGCAATTTGTTCAGGCCTCCGGTGGTGAGAAACCCCAGTTGGATTCGCGTGTGAAGCCGGGCGAATGGACGGGGCCGGAAGTGAAGGAACCCGCCGATATTGATCCCCGTGAATTCCTGGCGATGGTCGAAATGGGCGAGTCGCGGGATCCGTTGAAACTGGTGGTGAAATACTTTGCGTGCAACGACGAGGAGGGGTGGTGCCGACCAGTGACACAGGTTTACACGGTGCGGCTCGAGGGTGATCGGGACGGAGGGCGGCGAACCGGTGGTGGTGGTCGTGGTCGGCGGCCCGGAGCGGGTGGTCGCGGAGACCTCGCTGGACGGCCCGGATTTGGTGGGCGGCCCGATTTCGGTCGCCGGCCCGGATTTGGCGGACGCCGTCCCGATTTTGG
>CAZYAZ010000032.1:11911-60713 GCA_964646205.1 uncultured Planctomycetaceae bacterium
GGACGCCGTCCCGATTTTGGTGGCCGACGGCCTGGCTTCGGTGGTGAGCGACCGGAGCGTGGTCCGGCGACGGCTGCGTTTGGTCGATTGGCCAAGGTGGACCCGACAAGGAACAAGTTGTTGATCGAAACTCGTGGAGGCGGGAAACAACCGGTTCAGACAACCGACAAGACTCGTGTCGAGCGGAATCGGAAACCGGCAAAGTTGTCGGATCTCAAGCCGGGCGACCGGATTGTGATTCGATATGAGTCCGCGGGCGACGAGCCTGTCACCGCCACTGTGATTCTGGCCAGCGGAAAGTGATCCGGAGGCTTGAGGTCTTTGGACTGTGGTCGGCCTACCCATTCGCGTATCCTGATGGGATGAGGATGTGGGTGAAACATAGAGTTCGTGTTGTCGTGCCCGGCCGGTTGATGGCCTGTGTCGTGTTGATGGCCCTTGTGGTTGGGCCAGCAGCAGCCGGTGCGGCTGATGCTGTTGGCCGGGTTGCTTTCGCCACGGACGTGGTGCCGATTCTGACAAAGCTGGGTTGCAACAGTGGGGGTTGCCACGGCAAGTCAACGGGGCAGAACGGATTCAAGTTGTCGTTGCTGGGTTTTGTGCCTTCCTACGACCACGAGTCGATGGTCAAGGAGGCGCGTGGCCGACGGGTGTTTGCCGGCGATCCTGATAGCAGCCTGCTGTTGCAGAAGGCCATCGGTCGGGTGCCGCATGGTGGTGGCCGTCGCCTGGGGACTGACTCTCCGGATTACCAGGTCCTTGCCGACTGGATTCGGCAGGGGGCTGCCCCGCCGAGGAGCGATGATCCGATCCTGGTCAAGTTGACGATGACACCGTCCCGTCGGGTGTTGGCAGTCAATACGACAGAACAGTTGAAGTTGGAGGCATTGTTTTCCGACGGGGTGCGACGAGATGTCACCCGCCAGGCCCTGTACCTCTCCAACGAGCCGGAAATAGGTGCCGTAGATGCGGCGGGTCATGTGACTATCGGTGAACAGGGTGGGTTGTTTGCAGTCCTGGCCCGATTCGGTGGACAGATGGCGGTGTTCCAGGGCACGGTTCCGTTTGGTGAGTCGACCGAGCCGGAGAAGTTGCCCGAGGATGCATCACCGGTGGACCGGCTGCTGGCCGATGGTTGGGCAAGATTGGGAGTTCAACCGTCCGTCGAGGTCGATGATTCGACGTTGATTCGGAGGCTGTGCCTGGACATCTGTGGGACGTTGCCGACCGTCGAGGAGGTGAGGGCGTTTCAGGCAGACCAGCGTCCCGGTCGACGAGAACGGTTGATCAATCGCTTGCTGGATCGTCCGGAGTACGCGGCCTTTTTCGCCATGAAATGGGCGGACATCCTCAGGAACCGGGGCAAGGGATATTCGACCAGCAAGCAACGGCCGGGAACGGCCCTGTTTGCGGGCTGGATCCGTGATTCGCTTGCAACCAACAAACCCTATGACCAGTTCGTCGCCGAGATCCTCACCGCGACGGGTAGTCAGCGCGAGAACCCGCCGACGGTCTGGTATCGCCAGGTACGAACATCTGTTGATTACGTGGAGAGCGTGGCGCAGGCATTTCTTGGCGTACGGATCCAGTGTGCCCAGTGCCATCACCATCCGTTCGAGCGTTGGAGCCAGGCGGATTATTACGGTTTGGCGGCGGTCTTTTCTCGTGTTGGGCGTCGTGGTGGTTTCGCTGATGCGGAGGTGCCGACCAACGAGCGGATTTACGTCCGGTCCCAGGGCGAGGTGCGTCATCCACGCACCGGTCGCGTGGTCGCTCCACGTCCCCTGGGCGGTCCCGATCTCTCGTTGTCTCCGTTCGATGATCCTCGCCAGAGATTTGCCCGCTGGCTGTCACGTCCGGACAACCCGTTCTTTGCCCGGACGATGGTCAATCGCATGTGGGGGCATTTCCTGGGGCGTGGACTGGTGCATCCGATCGACGATGCTCGCAGCAGCAATCCTCCATCGAACCCGGAATTGCTCAACTGGTTGACGAGTGATTTTGTCGCCAGCGGTTATGACCTGAGGCAGTTGATCATTCGCATTGCCGGCAGCCGTGCCTACCGCCTGAGCAGCCAGCCGAACAAATCAAACAGGCTCGACACCCAGTCCTACGCTCGATTTTATCCGCGGCGACTCAAGGCCGAGGTGTTGCTTGACGCGTTCAGTCAGGTGCTGGATGTGCCAACGGTGTTTCCCGGTGACCGGGGAGGCAAGTTTCCTGCCGGGACCCGCGCGATCGAATTGCCCGACGAAAATGTCTCGGTGCACTTCCTGGACGTCTTCGGTCGTCCGGACCGCCGTAGTGCCTGTGAGTGCGAGCGGACCGATGATCCAGCGCTTGCCCAGGCCCTGGAGTTGGTCAGTTCCAAGGAGATTCAGCGGAAGTTGTCCGAGAAGACCGGGTATGCCCTGCGGTTGGGCGCCAACAAGAAGTCTCATTCGGAGAACATCGCGGAGTTGTTCGTCCGAGTCTTTTCGCGTCGTCCCCTCGAGAAGGAGGCGGCAGCGGCGCTGGAGTATCTCGAATCGGAGTCCGATCGCAAGGCGGCCTACCAGTCATTGCTGTGGGCCTTGCTGGCGACCAACGAATTCTTGTTCATCCACTAGCCCCTTGAGTTTCGACAAACAGGTAATAGAAACCGACCATCAACGCCCGCGGCTGAAAACGGGGCGTCCCAGGAGTCCGATGATGTTGACCGTGCCCGGAAGCACCTACCGAAACTGTGATGGGCTCTCTCGCCGCAACTTCCTGCAGGTGGGGGCTCCTTTGCTGGGACTGGGCCTCTCCAGCTTGCTCGAGCACGAGGCGACGGCGGATGACGAGACGCGTGACCGCGGGAAGTCGTTGATCGTCTTCTGGACACATGGGGGGATGAGCCAGCAGGACACGTACGACATGAAGCCGGACTCGCCGGCCGAGTACCGGGGGCCGTACCGACCGATCAAGACCAACGTGCCGGGGACGATTGTCGGCGAGCGATTTGCCAGGCAGGCGCGGGTGATGGACAAGATCGCCCAGGTCCGCAGCGTGCATCACGAGAACGGGATTCATGCCCCGTCGGCACACTGGATGCAGACGGGATATTTCGGTCCGACACTGGCGAGGATTGCCGCCCAGTACCCGTCATTCGGTTCCGTGATCAACAAGGCTCTCGGGGCGCGTTCACCCCACATGCCGGCCTACATCGCGGTTCCCAAGGCCGAGGCATTCGGGTACCAGAAGTCGGTCTACCTGGGTGCGTCTTTCGATCCGTTTGAGGTGGGGGCCGACCCGAACAGCAAGAACTTCAAGGTGCCCAACCTGGCCCTTCCCGGCGGCCTGGAACTGGCCAACGTCCGAAAGCGTCGGGACCTGCTGACCCGTTTCGATTCTCTGCGTCGCGACATTGATCGCACCGGCGTGATGGACGGGCTGGATGCATTCAAGGCGAAGGCCCTGGAAATGGTCACCGGCGAGGAGGTCCGCAAGGCGTTCGAGATCGATTCGGAGCCGGATGCACTGCGAGCCCGATACGGACGGCACCAGTACGGGCAGAGTGCGTTATTGGCCAGACGCCTTGTCGAGGCGGGCGCCCGGGTGGTGACGGTGAATACCGGGTACTGGGACCATCACAACGACGTGCATCCGAATCTCGAGCAACACCTGCCGCCACTGGACGCGGCGATGGCCACCTTGCTCGAGGATCTCGATGAACGGGGGATGCTCGACAACACGCTGGTGTACTGTGCTGGCGAATTTGGTCGGACACCGCTGATCAACGGTCATGCCGGTCGTGACCACTGGTCAAACTGTTTCACGGTGATGCTCGCCGGTGGCGGCATTGTTGGAGGACGCAACGTCGGGGCGAGCGAACGGCACGGCGGCGGAGTCCTGGAACGGCCCAGTTCTCCAATGGATGTGCTGGCCACCATCTACGACGTGATGGGCATCTCGCTGGGAACTCATTACGAAGACGCCAGCGGTCGCCCGGTCAGCATCGTTGGCAGTGGTCGTCCGATTCACGAGTTGACCTAGCTGGCTGGAATCGGCTGAGGAATTCTAGCCGGGGCCACGGTCACACGCCCCCCCCCGGGGTGGATCGAACAATGCCTGCGGTCGGTGTGTCTTTACTCGGCCGGGATGACGCGAACCACTGTCGCGCGGGGACCCCGGTCACCGGGCTCGGCTTCGTACTCGACCGTCTGCCCTTCTTGCAGCATGTCGAACTGACTGCCGCTCTCCAGGGTGGACATGTGGAAAAAGACGTCAGTTCCTTCGCCGGCAATGAATCCAAATCCACGATCGGTCAGTGTCTTGATTTGGCCCTGTGGCATCGGAGAGCTCCTTTGGTGCCCAGGAAACGGGTCCGAGGAAAAACACAAAAGGGACAAGCCGTGCACGAGGCAGCAAGTCGGCCGGGCACCAGAACTGGTCGCGACCTGTTGCCCCACATTTGCGGGGAAGAAAACTCTGACTGTTTTTAGAGAAACTCCCACGAACAAAACGGCTTCACCATCACGCCGCATCGTATCCCAGGCGAAGTCCAGATTGCCACGACATCAAAGTGAGAATCTCAAGTTTTTTGCCGAACCGAAAACCGGGGGTTTTCGGGGAAGCACGAGCACTGTGGCGGTCAAGGCAAGCTAGGCGAGCACTTCTTGAACCACGTGGCCGTGGACATCGGTCAGCCGTCTTTGGATCCCGTTGTGGTAAAAACTCAGGCGTCGGTGATCCAGTCCGGCGAGGTGCAGGATGGTGGCATGGAGGTCGTGGACGCTGATCGGTCGTTCGACGGCCCGATGCCCGAACGGATCGGTGGCTCCAAAGGAAAACGGAGCTTTGACGCCGGCTCCAGCCATCCAGACGGTGAACCCGTCGGGGTTGTGGTCTCGGCCACTGGCCCCTTTCTGGAACGTGGGCATCCGGCCGAATTCACTGCAGAAAACCACGAGCGTGTCTTCCAGCAGGCCGCGTTGCTTGAGATCGGCGAGCAGTCCGGCGGCCGGTTGATCGAGAATCGGCCCGTGGACATCGTACTGGACCTTGAGTTTCTTGTGCCCGTCCCAGTTGCTGGTCCCCTCGCCGCCGGTCTGGTAACTGCCATTGAAGAGCTGGATGAAGCGGACACCCTGTTCGACCAGTCGCCGGGCGAGCAGGCAGTTTCGGGCGAAGGCGGCCTTGAGTTGATTGGGCGAGTCGGCCCCGTAGAGACGGATCATTGATCGGGATTCGGTGGAGAGATCCGTGATCCTGGGGATCGAGAGTTGCATGCGTGCCGCGAGTTGGTAGCTGGCGATGCGAGCTGCCAGTTGTGAGTCACCTGGGAAGCGGTCGAGATGTTTCTGGTTGAGCGTGTCGAGGAAACGTCGCGTGGCGGTGTCGGCGGCCGGGGACACAGACACGGGCCTCGCCAGGTTTCGGATCGGACTGGCGGCGTTGAAATCGGTGCCCTGGAATGCCGCGGGCAGAAAACCGGGCCCCCAGTTGTTGACGCTGGACTGGGGTTTGCCGCGCGGGTCGGGGATGGCGACGAAAGCGGGAAGATTGTCGGCTTCGCTTCCCAGTGCGTAGCTCATCCAGGCGCCGATGCTGGGAAAACCATCCAGCGTGAAGCCGGTGGACATCACGTTTTCGGCCGGACCGTGGGTGTTGGTCTTGGTGGTCACCGAGTGCAGGAAGCACATCTCATCGGCGTGTTCTCCCAGGTGGTCGACGAGGGTCGAGACCATCTTGCCGCTTTCCCCGCGAGGGCGGAACGGATACAGCGGGCGAGTCAGGCTGCCCTGTTCACCCTGGAAGGTGATCAGGTTCTTGCCGGGAAGTGCCTCGCCGTGCCGGCGGACAAGTTCTGGCTTGTAGTCGAACGAGTCGAGTGGGCTGAAGCCTCCGCTACAAAAGATCATCACGACCTGGCGGGCACGGGGGCCAAAGTGGGCGTGTCGTGCTGCGTGCGGCTGGCCGGCATTGATCGACGGAGCGATTGGTCCCGGGGCGGCGGTCGCGTTGTCGCGGGCGAGAAGAGTGGCCAATGCGGTTGACCCCAACAGGGTGGCCGAATTGCCCAGGAATCCGCGACGGTTGGTGTGGGAGTGAGGGAACATGTTTGGAGGTGACCAGTGAGGCCGTCCGGCAGGGGGACGAGAATCAGGGGAGCCAGAGAAATTCGTTGGAGTTGAGCAGGGCGCGGCCGAGAGCGGGTATCCCGTGTTGCCGGGCCAGTTGTTCACCGGCCTTCAGTTCAACGGGTGTGGGCAGGCGACCATAGACCAGGCGGATGGCCCGGGTGACTCGATCGTGCGTGTTTCCGTTCGGCGTGTCGGTTTCACACCGCCGGGCCAGTCGTTGAGACTGTTGCAGGACGAAGTTCCCATTGAGCAGTCCCAGTGCCTGCAGCGGAGTGGTGGACTGGCTGCGGCGTGCGATGACCTGGTTTCCATCGGGGCAGTCGAATGCACCGAACACCTCGTCCTGTTCCTGGCGGATCTTGGTCATGTACACCATCCGTCGCCACTCGTTGACGGTGTAGTTTTTCCTGGGGAAATAGTGACGCACATTCTCCATCACGATTTCGAAGACCTTGAACCCGGGACCACCCATCCGGCGGTCGATTGATCCGCTGGCGACGAGCATGCTGTCGCGGATCGCCTCGGCCGACAATCGGCGTGGCGGAAATCTCCACAACAGGCGAGTGCCCGCGTCGATCGCGAGCGCCTGTTCGCGTGGTCGGCTCGACTGGCACCATGTTCGCGAGGTGAGAATCTGGCGGTGCATCGATTTCAGAGACCAGTCACTCCGTGACATCCGTGTGGCCATCCAGTCGAGCAGGTCAGGGTGTGACGGCCGGGTGCCATTGGCTCCGAGGTCACCGGGCGTGGTGACCAGTCCGGTCCCAAAGTGGTAGTGCCACAGACGGTTGGCGATCACTCGCGGTGTCAGTGGGTTGTCGGTCCGAACCATCCAGCGGGCCAGCTTGAGCCGTCGCGACTGTTCCGGTTCGTTCATTGTCATCGCGGGAGGAGCCAGCAGGCTGAGTCCGCCGGGGGCAATGGCTTCTCGCGGGGATTGGGCGTCTCCCCGATAGAGTCGATGGGTGATCGGCGGGTTGTCGAAACGGCCGACGTACGCGGTTGGGCCATTTGACAGGGTCTTGATCTGAGACTGGACCAGGCCGACTTGTCGCTGGATTCCCCGCGCCAGGGCCGACTCGCGTCTGAGGTCGTTACGGAAAAGGGTGTCGGGTGAACTGGTACTGGGGGCACCGAATGGGGCCCGGTCGGCAATGCCGGCGATCTCTTGCCACTGCCCGGGTTTTTCGGCCACCTCGATCCAGTACCGGGTCGGCAAGCGGTCACGAAACTTCTGTTGCCGGTCGCGGCCCCATTCGATGCGGTCGATGATGACGGTTTCCGGAAGTTCCAGTTGGACCCAGCCCCGGCCGGGTTGGTTGGAAATCCAACTGCGACTGTTGCCGTAGCGGCCGTCGTTGATGTGGGCCAGCTTGTGGAAGGGGTGGGGGCCGTAGTTTCCCGAACTGGTGGCCTTGGTGCCTTGACTGGCGAGTGCCACGTTGCGGGCGGGACGACCGGGGGCAGCCGCGGTGTAGATTTCCAGTTCGTCGAGGCACGGTTCACTGCTATTGGTGTTGCGGATGGTGAAACGCACAAACCGGGCTCGGACAGGTCGGAATCTCTCGATGTTGCGGCCGGTGTTGACCGGCGGCCGGAGTTGGTCGAGTAATCCGGTGAGTTGGCGTTGTTGGTTCTTCAACTGTTCGCGGAGTTGGGCAATTTGCGAGTCCGGGATGGGCAAGGACAGCGGGCGGTCGGCATGGCGGACTCCCGCGAACACGGCAGCCAGGGCGTAGTAGTCGACCTGTGGCACCGGGTCAAACTTGTGGTCATGACAACGTGCACAACCCAGCGTGAGACCCAGGAAGGCGGTGCCGGTGGTGTTGACCATGTCGGCCAGTTCGTCCTGGCGTTGGGCCAGGGTCAGTGACACATCCGGGCTCTTGACCAGGTCGTAGGGGCCGGCCACAAGGAATCCCGTTGCCGCCCCTTCACCGATGGCGTCGCCGGCGATCTGAGACACGACGAAACGGTCGTAGGGCATGTCGGCATTGAGTGCACTGATACACCAGTCGCGGAAGTGCCAGGCATTGGTCCGTTCGCGGTTGGTCTCGAAGCCGTGTGATTCGGCGAATCGCACGACGTCCAGCCAGTGTCGGGCCCAGCGTTCACCGTAATGCGGGTGCGCCAGGACACGGTCGACCAGTTGCTCCCAGGCCTCCGGCCGGTCGTCGTTGACAAATGCATCGACCGTCTCGGGTGAGGGGGGCAGTCCGAGCAGAACGAGATGGAGTCGACGCACGAGTGTCCTGGCGTCGGTTCGCGGCGAGAAGGCCAGGCCATTTTTTGCGAGTTGTCGACCGACGAACGCGTCGATCGGATTGGAACCACCGGTGATCTCGGGAGGCTTGGCATGTGACAACGGCTGGAAAGCCCAGTGCGATGTTTTCTGTGGCGTGGCGTACGCCGAGCGAGGAAATCGGGCCCCCTGGTCGATCCAGGCTCGGAGCAGGGCGATTTGCCTCGTGTTTAGCCCCGGCCCCTTGGGAGGCATCTTCGTGTCGGGATCGATTCCGGCGACATACTTGAGCAATGGACTGGCGGTGCTTTTTCCTGGACGTATCGGGTTGTCGCCGCGGTCGCCTCCGGAAATCGCCACGCCGGCACGATCGAGCCGGTAATCGCTCTCCTGTCGCTTGGGGCCGTGACACGAGAAGCAGTGCCGTACAAAAATCGGGCGGATATCCCGTTCGAAGTCGATCTTCTGCTTGGCCGCAGGGGGCAAGGACGGGGGGGCGGCCTGCCCGGGCGGGGCGGCCAGGGCCAGAAGCGTGCCGATCAGCGCGAGGGGCCGGACCACGTTGTGCATACCTTTGGAGAAACTCACGGGGTTGATTCTACCGGTTGGCTGGAAACCGCGGCAACGACACATGTGGTGTGCCGATGATCCGATTCGGCTGTTGTCGGACACCGTGTGGGATCTGGTGGTCATTGGTGCCGATACAATTCAAGGGAGTTTCGTCCGAGGTCGTGACCGGAGAAGTGGTCGGTGGGGATTCGTGGGAAATTGTTGGTGGGGGCGTTGGCGTTGATGGCCGTGTTGGTCGTAGGGGGATTGGTGTGGCGGAATTGGTACCTGGATGTCCGACAGGAGACGATTCCCCCGGTGGCTTCGGATCCCCTGCCGGTGATTGGCCCCCGGGGTGACTTTGTTGGATCATCGGCGTGCCGTGAATGCCACAAGAAAAACCACTCGAGCTGGCACCAGACTTTTCATCGTACGATGACCCAGAAGGCATCGTCGGAAACCGTACTGGCTCCTTTCGACGGGGTCACTCTCGAATCACGTGGCCGTCGTTACGAGTTGTCTCAGGCCGGAGACCGTTTTGCAGTCAGCCTGGTCGATCCTGATTGGGAGTCGCGCCAGATTCGTGACGAGATAGACGACTCCATCATCGACCGCGAATCCGAGCAACACCGGGTCACTCGCCCGGTGGTCATGACCACCGGGTCGCATCACATGCAGGGATTCTGGATTCCCGGCGGTCGTGGAAACCTGCTGCGGCAGATTCCCTGGTACTACCACCTGGCCGAGAAGCGATGGATTCCCCGGGAAGATGCTTTTTTGGAGCCACCCGGCTCGCCACGGCACTTTATGGTCTGGAACGACAATTGCCTGTCGTGTCACAGCACCGGCGGGACTCCGGGGATGAACCAGAAAACCCAGGCGGTGCAGACCGCGGTTGCTGAACTGGGAGTGAGTTGCGAGGCCTGTCATGGAGCGGGGCGCGAGCATGTTGCACGCCACGCGGCCGCTGGACCGACCGCGAGTGCCCAGCGGGTGGTCGCGACTGATGTCGGCGACCCCACGATCATCAACCCCGCGAGACTTGATCACCGGGGCGCATCGCGGGTTTGTGGTCAGTGTCATAGTACGTTTGTTCCACCTGACCAGGACAAGTTCCTGGCCAATGGCTACAAGTACCGGCCCGGTGACGAGTTGTCGACGGCCTACAACCTGGTGCGTTTCGACAGCCAGTTGCATACCCAGATGGAGCGACGTGGCACTCCTGTCTACTGGCTCGACGGGACCTGCTGGGTCGGTGGTCGGGAGTACCTGGGGCTGGTGGACTCGAAGTGTTTCACCAAGGGCCAGGCGTCCTGCCTGTCGTGTCACTCGATGCACGACGCCCCGCCCGAGGAGCAGTTGGCAGCAAAGATGGATGGTGATCGGGCCTGTGTGCAGTGTCACAAGGAGTACACCGGCAGCAGGTTGACCGAGCACACGCATCACTCCTCGGGGTCGACCGGCAGCCGTTGCTACAACTGCCACATGCCGCACACCTCGTACGCGTTGCTCGGAGCGATTCGCAGTCACCGCGTCGACAGTCCCAGGGTGGGGACGATCCGCGGCGGGGGACGTCCCAACGCCTGCAACCTGTGCCACCTGGATCGTTCGTCTCGCTGGGCTTCGGAGCGGTTGGTCGAATGGTACGGTCACAAGCCGGCCGACCTGGTTGAGATCGAGGAAACCGTGTCCAACTGGGTGCTGCTGGTATTGCAGGGTGATCCGATCCAGCGCGTGTTGGCCACCTGGCATGCTGGCTGGCAACCGGCCCGGGACGCCTCGGGCAGCGATTGGCTGGTGCCACACCTGGCAGATCAGCTCGACGACGCCTACTCGGTCAATCGCTGGGCGGCGTGGCAGGCACTCAAGAGTGATCCGCGTTATCGCGAGTTGGAGTTCGACTACGTGGGCACGCGATCGAGTCGTGAGGCGGTCTGGACCAGGGTGCGGCGCGAGTGGGCGGCGGAGTCAAGCGGACTGGATCCGGACCTTGCCAGGCGGACGGTGGTGATTCCCGGCGAGGGCCTGGACCGCAAGCGGACTGAAAAACTGCTGCTGGAACGCGATTATCGCGAGGTGATGGTTCCCGAGTGATTGTCAGCGTGTCCCGATCATTTCGGGATTCGTGACCGATTCGGACCGACGACGCCGTGGTTATTCGGGAGTGGTCGAGGCCCCGCGTGCCACGAGGTACAGGGCCAGGGTCAGCACCAGGGCTCCGATGGGCACCAGCACGATGCCCAGCCCCGGGTCACCGCCCAGGACGCCGAGCCTGAGTCCTCCGGTTTTTACGAATCCGGGTAGCCCGGCCAGCAGGAAACCGGCAGGCACCAGGATGCCAGCCGCCTGCACGCTTCGAGAAGCGACCGAGCGAGACCGACCCTGGAACCCGGTGGCCTGGGAGACGGTCCAGGCAAAGGCCAGGTGCACCAGAGACAGGAAGGTGCCGTGTGCGTGGGCGAGTCGCATCATCAGCCGGGTGGTTTCGGGTTCACCCGAGTTGACATACCAGGCGACCTTGAAGCCATGCATCGATTCGAGAACCAGCCCGAGTACTACAAAGATCAGCAGGCTCCACCAGCCGATGACCATATGACGTGTCACGATGGCGCCGCGGGCTTCTGTCGGATCACTCATTCGGGAATCTCCACGGGACGCTGGTCGCGTCGCTTCCACAGGTCGGCCAGTCGGTCGATATCCAACTGGCCGTCATTGGTCACCGGCAGCGAGTCGGGCACATCGGGGTGCGATTGTTGCCAGTGGTCGAGCACGTTCTTCATAGCCTCAGATCGCTGGGCCGCCGGGCCGACAAAGTTGTACTTCAGTTGGCTGAATTCCGGCAATGCCTTCAGATTGCGCCACGAGATGAAACGGATGGCCGAGTAGGAATCTTCGAGCAATCGGGCGAGCAACGGTGTGGACCAGTCCGCCCCGCCGGTGGCCTCCTGTGACGGACTCCAGCCGGTGTGCCAGGCGGTGATCGCGCGTAGTGCGGCGTCACCTCGCATCATCCAGAGAACGCCGGCCGAAAGTTCCCGTTCCTCGGTGTCGAGTTGGGTCGGTTTGTGTCCGAACCATTCCTGCAACCAGTTACTGGTCCAACCGAGCGACTTGTCGAGGTGACAGAGGTTGCAGGCGTTGGGCTGGTTGGCGTGCTCGACCGGCAGCACCTCGGGCGACTTGATCCGGTGGATACGGATGGCGGTGAACAGGGCATAGGAGGTGTGGGGCATGTGGCAGTTGTAGCAGCGACTGCCGGAGGAACCTCCGGCGTGGTGAGTGTGCTGGGTCAGCCTGTCGCCGGTGAATTCGGTGTGACATTGGACGCAGGCCCGGTCGCTTCTCATGCCGGCGGTCAACTGGTCGTTGGGGTCGCTGTCGTGCATGGCGTGACACGAGAGGCACGACATCTGTCCCTGGGTGTAACACTTCGAGGCAATTTGTCCCAGGAATTCACGACCACCCAGCCGGCACGAGCCATCGTTCCAGTAGAGGTGTGAACCCTGCTGGCTCATCGCCTGGTGAACGGGGTCATCGAAGTCGACAACACGGTAATGCTCGGCAAGGTCGTCGCCAGGCCGGAAGGGGTCACGTTGCTTGAGGAGTTTTTCCTGCTGGTGGGGCATCTTCAGTGCGTGGCAACGGCCGCAGATCTGGGAACTCCGGACATGGTCCAACCGACGGGGGTTGACGATCGTCGGGTCGGGTTTGTCGCTGAAGCGGCTGGCAAGCCGGTTGGCGGGGTTGCGGTGGTGGGCGACGTGCCGGGCCGCAGGGCCATGGCACGCCTCGCAACTGATTCCCAGTTCGGCCACCTCGCTGAACAGTGCAGCAGAATCGGTTCGAAGCGTGTTGCTGTTGGCGCGTCCCATTCCGGGGATCGCGAGTCCCGGCCGGGCGTTGTCCGGGACGACTCGTGTGGTTCCGGCTTCGAGGAAGCCGGGGTTGGGAGCGACCGAGTGGCAATGAATGCAACTGGAATTCCAGTGTCCGGAGTACCGTTCGGCGGACTCCTCGCGGAGTTCGGCGTCCTCGGTCGGGAACCACAGCTTCTCGGCGATGTGGAATTCCCAGGGGAACTGCAGCAGTTCCAGGCCCCAGCGGCTGGCGACCCAGTAGGTTTGCTGGTGATGTGACCCTGTGGTCATCACGATCTGTCGATCGACCACTGGTGGGTCCGGTGAGTCGCCGTTGATTCCGCGGGCCCGTCGGTCGCGATCCCAGTCGGGATCGACCATCCGGGCCCAGAACTTGTCTCCCCGTCTTGAGAGCTCGTACTGGCGACCACGTGATTCGAGCGTGATGCCGTCGAACTGTCCGGTGTGATCGGGAATGACCGAGTCGGGCCCGGCGACCTGGGTCATGGTGCGATGGAAGGTGCGGTGCCAGGTGGAGAATTGTCCGGGGTGGCAACTGCGACAGGTCTGCGAGGAGACATACTCGGTGCCGTTGAGCTGGCGGGGCAGCAGTTGGTCCTTGATGATCCGGCGGCGTTGCGAGGAGCTGTCACTGGCCAGTTCGGCGGCCTCGAGTATCGCGGGCCGGGCAGGCGGATCCTTGAGCGTCCAGCCGGCGACCACGGTCCCGACAGCGACCAGGAGTACCGCGGCCATGCGATCCAGGGGCGTGCGGCCCAGGCTGCGGGCCAATGGCCAGACGGCCACGGAGGCCACAACTGCCAGGAACAGCAGTTGTACCGCGAGGATCACCAGCTGCCACGAGTCGTCCATCAGAGCCACGGCCTCCCTTGACCGGTCCCATGCTAGCAGTGTGGGGCGTCCATGACACGATCAGCCTGGGCCGGATTGTGGGCCGGAGGTGGATCCCAACCGGGCGTTCCCAAACGATTCGGTTGGTTATCCGGCTCGGGTCGTGTCGGTTGTGTGGGTCGTGTCGCGGGGGTTGTGGGTGTGGGGTGGGCGTGTCGCGCCGATCTTGCCGGGTCGCTTGGGGTTGGCAAGGCACAAAGAGGGGCCGGAACTGTTGTGGCCCCCTCCGGGGAGTCGAACAGATTGACGAGGGACCCTGTGAGGGGGTCGAGGGGAAGGTGAGCATCATGAGACTACCCACATTGACCACCATCGCGTCCACGTGGCGCGTGATCCCCTGGAGCGACAACCGTGCGCTTGACATCCTGGCTCGCCTGCCTGTGTCGTGGCCGTCGTTTGGCCCGGCGAAATAACCGCACCCTCCGATCCACTCGGGTTTCCCGTAGCCGGAGTCCGCGGCCGACCACGGCCGAGGTCCTGGAAGACCGGACCCTGTTGTCGGTGACGACGCTGTTGATTGACGGCGAATTGAGCGTCGTCTCCGACAATGGCGAGTCGGTTGCTATCGGCGCCGACCTGTTCAGCAACGTTGAGGTGACGGTTGACGGTGTTGTCGACACGAACGTGGGCCCTTTTGCGGCCTCGAGTGTCCAGTCGATGGTTGTGGAAGGTGACGATCTGGACAACGTGCTGGATCTTTCGGGGGTCCTGTCAGCCGATTACACCTGGACCGATATCGACGGCAACCCGATGACGGTTGATGTCCGTGGTGGCAATGGCGACGACACCCTGGTGGGTGCGGGTGATCTGGTCTCCTCGCTGTCCGGTGGTGACGGGGATGACACGATCACGGTCCTGGGTGCCGATGGATGGGTCGATGCCGGCGATGGCAACGACTTGGTCGTCGGGGGTGACGGTTCGGACACGCTGTCCGGTGGTGACGGAAACGACACGATCACCGGTGGATTGCTCGACGACAGGCTCGAGGGTGGCAACGGCCTGGATTCCCTCGACGGTGGCGTCGGAAACGACACCCTGCTGGGTGGCGACGGTCCGGACACGCTCGACGGCAACGTCGGTGACGACAGTCTCAACGGCGCCTCGGGTACCGACAGTCTCATCGGCAATGTTGGTGACGACACGATCCGCGGTGGCGGTGGCAACGACATCGTCTACGGTGACTGGACGGTTGCCATTGATTCGCCCGGTGACGACAGCCTGTACGGCCAGGGTGGCAACGACGTGATTCGGGGCGGAGGCGGCGTTGACTCGATCAGCGGTGGGACCGGACACGACTTGATCCACTCGATGTCTGACATGGGCGTGACGATGGATCTGCCGCCGGAAGCCACGCATCCGCCAGGAACATCCGAGCCCGCCGGCAACCAGCCTCCGACGGTGAATGACGACTCGGCGGTTACAACCCAGGAGAATCGCACCCTGGTCAATGTCCTGGCCAACGACACCGACCTCGATGGCGGGATCAATATCTACAGCATCGAGATCACCAACCAACCGGCCAACGGGACAGCATTTGTGCAGGCGAACGGCCTGGTTCTCTTCACTCCGTTCCCCGGTTTCAGTGGACTGGATACCGCGACCTACACGGTGGAAGATTATTTCGGCCGCGTCAGTGCTGAAGCGACGCTGGAAGTCGAGACCGTGGGCCTGGATCCCCTGGGCGATACGCTCTCGGGAAGTGCCGGCAACGACACGATCTACGGGAACTTCGGAGAGGACAAGATTCTCGGTGGTTCCGGCGATGATCAACTGTTTGGGCTGTACAACGACGACACGATGAACGGCCAGGCCGGCGACGACACCCTGTGTGGTGGCGGTGGATCTGACCGGATGAGCGGCCAGACCGGCGATGACCTGCTGCAGAGCATCTGCCCGGGCCCCGGGATCACTCCCCCGGAATTCTTCATCGACGATCCCATCGGATTCACGTCGTCGACGGTCGACGTGTTGATGATCCTGGATATCTCGGGCAGCACCGCGGGTTCCTTCGGTGGATCACCCGTGGGTGATGTCAACGGGGATGGCATGGCCGACACCGTGCTGGATGCCGAGATTGCCGGGTTCATATCCTTGAATGACCAGTTGATTGCCGACGGTGTCAACGCGAATGTTGGCGTCATCGCGTTTGATAGTTTTTCCTATCAATCGGACATGGATTCGGTGACCGCGGGTGTCCAACTCTCGACCATCCCGACGGCTGATGCCGACGGGAATGGTGTGATGGATGTCGAGGACGTGTTGCGGGGTCTGCAGTTCCAGGGTGGGACGGCATTCGAGCCGCCACTGCAAATGGCCGAGGTGTTCTTCACCTCAATGGGCACCTCCTCCGGGGCCGGTGTGCTGGTCTTTCTGTCGGACGGTACTCCATGGGACACGGGCGCTTTCGGTGACGAGGTGGCCAACCTGAATGGCATGGGAATCGATCTGCGGGCGTTTGGCGTGGGGTCCGGTGCCTGGTTGCCCGACTTGCAGGTGATTGACCCGAATGCGACCACGTTTACGACCACCGACGAATTGGTCAACAAGTTGGGTGGACTTGGGATCACGACCAGCAACGAGATCCCGTTCATCGTCAATCTGACGAAGTGGAGTTCCCGGGACATCTCGATCGATTACACCACCGTCGATGGCACTGCCAAGGACGGTGTGGATTACACGGCGGTCAGCGGGACACTCGTGTTTTCTCCGGGTCAAACCCAGAAGTCGGTCATCGTCGAGCCCATTTCGGGAGCGATCATCAATCCGGGGGCGAACTTCTACCTGCAGTTGTCCAATCCGTACAACGCCATCATCAATGACGGCCAGGGTGTGGCCACGTTCGAGGGTGGCGATCCGGCCGGTTCCGTGTCGTCCGTGGCTGCCTACAGTCCGACGGCCGATGTCACCGTGATCGAGTCGAATACGACCGAGTTCCAGCATCCGGAACTGGACATCGAGTTGATTTTGGCACAGGCCCGGCGGGCCGAGACGGGCGATTACGTGCCCGCCCAGTTGACCGTCACCTTTATCGACGACGTGGCACCCACGTGGTCGGTCCGCGAGCAGATCGTGGCCAGCCTCGGGGGAAGCATCCTCTCGCAGTTCGACGCGATGGACCAGGCACTGGTCAGCCTGGGCAATCCCTCCGACGCCATTATCGATGACGTGGTGGCCTGGATGAACCACGCGGCCGTGGCCGCTGCCCAGCCGGTTTACTACGCCGCGCCTCCGGTGATCCGGACACGCGACACCCAGTTCTCGCTGGCCGGCGACGATTCGGCTGTCACCAGGCTCTTTGACGTGGTGGTCCCGGGGACCATCGAGATCGAGATGGAGTGGTCGGGCGCGAGCGATTCGCTGGTGGCCTCGTTGTACGGTCCCGGCGACGCGTCATCGCGATTGACGCCGGTGCGGACCGCCACGGGCAGTTCGTCGGTGGAATTCTCTGTCGACGTGTCGGCCGCCACGGTCGAGCAGGGCGTCGGTTGGCGATTGGTGGTGACCGATCCCAATGGGGGAGCTGATGCGGCGGGCGAGATCACGATCACCAGCCCGATGGATCGTGATGTCGAGTCGCGGTTCCAGATGGAACGGGTGAGCCTTTCCAGTGGCAGCATCTGGCCGTCCGACGCGTTGCAGGCCGAGTTCCTGGCCGACCTGGAAGAGGCCAGTACCTCGGGACTGCACGGCGTGATCACGCTGACCCGGGCCCCGAGCCTGGCGGACTTGCAGGTCCTGGACAGTCACTGCATCGACCGGCAGAGCTACTTTGGTGGAAACCACGCCTACGGGTTTGTTCCCAGGGACGTGAACCTGAACGATCCGGCGCTGGCCGACCTGGTTGCGTTCGTGACGCCAATGTTCCCGGACCAGAAGATCGACAGCGATCTGCTGGCTGGCAATTACGATCGGTTCGAGATCACGACCGACGAACTGGGCGAATTCAACTATGTTGTTGACCAACAGGGCGACCTGAAAGTCACGGTGCATTTCGGCACCGACATCCCGCAGTACACCGTCACATCCATCCTGGGGTCGTTCGGCAACGAGTTCTCGGCTGTCAGTGATTCGGTCTGGAATGTGACCATCGAAGAGACGGACCTGGTCACCCTGGCGACCAGAGACGCCGTTGAGTGGATCGGTGCCGGTCCAGCCCCATCGGTCGTGGAAAACGATCAGACCCGAGCGACCATGCAGGTGGACGCGGTTCAGGCAGCGACCGTCGATCCAGTTGCTGCAACAATCACGTATTCAGGGCTGACCGGAGCGGGAATCCAGGCCGCTGTCCACGAGGGCGGGGTGGATGCCTCCCATCCGGATCTCAACGTCGTTGTTGATATCCCGGCGGTGTCAGCTCATGCCACGCACGTGGCCGGCATCATCGCTGGCACAGGGCAAGAGAGCGCGTCGAATGGCGGCACACCGTTCCAGTGGCGCGGTATGGCTCCTGGAGCTGAACTGATCGATCTGGGCAGTGGAGGGATGTACAGCGCGTCGTCAGTTCTGTCTGCCGTGCAGCAGGATTCGATGGATGTCACAAACACCTCCCTGGCCGTGTCTCCCGATGGCAACTACACCGCGACCAACCAGCTTCTGGACAGTCTTATCAACGGAGAAGCGACGACCGGAGGGGTGAGTGTTCCACGTCGTCCTCACATGCTGTCGGCGGGCAACGGTGGTGCCAACACGCAATACGGGAACCAGCGTGGCTACTTCGCTACGACCAAGCAGATGAAGAACACGATCCTGGTGGGCAACTGGAATGCCTCGGCAAACAAGTTGTCGACTAGTAGTAGCATGGGGCCGATGTACGACGGTCGAATTGGGCCCGACGTGGTTGCTCCTGGAAGTGGAATTCAGTCGACACAAAACGGCGGTGGCTACACCGGGATGGGTGGGACGTCGATGGCGTCACCGGCCGTTGTGGGAGTACATGCGTTGATGCTGGAGGGCTGGGAAACCACCTACAGCATTCCCCAGGGAACCACGATTGACCAGGATCCGCCTCTGCCGTCGACCCTGCGTGCTGTATTGATTCACACGGCAGTGGATATCGTGGACGGTGATGTGCGCAATAGCACCCATCCGGAAATCGATTCGGACAGCGATTCGACCAACGGCACTGATGGGCTGGGGCGTGCAACGGCAACTCCCGGGCCGGACTTCTCGACCGGTTGGGGGCTGGTTGATGCGTTGGCGGCCACGACATTGATTACCGACTCGCGGATGGGTCAGAACTCGCCGGTTCCTGAACGGATCCTGGAAGCAGCCAGTGCCCAGGCTGATGTGAACGATTACGCGTTCACCGTGCCCCAGTCGTTTATTGACTCGGGTGTACCGCTGAGAGTGACGATTTCCTGGGACGATGTGGGAGCAGCCGTGCAGACGCCCGCAACGAGTCCACGGCTGGTCAACGACTTGGATCTCGAACTCGTTGGGCCCGATGGGACAACTTATTACCCCTGGCAGATTGGCCAGGACATCCTGGACATGTCCGGCAACCCGATCTCCGACGTGGCCCAGACGCCGGGGACGCCGATCCAGGTCCAATTGCCGGTGTCGCCGACGACGACACCAGCAACTCAGGACGACTACATTCCAGCCGACGTGTTGTCCGGAACTGGTGATTGGGTGGCTCGCACGGGTAGAGACCATCTGAACAACGTCGAACAAGTGCATGTGGACAACGGGAACCTGGTGACCGGCACCTGGACCGCCCGCGTGGTTGGTTTCAATGTTGCCACTGGTTCACAGGATTACTCGCTGGTGTCCGACGTGCCACTGATGACCTCGTTCATTGTGATGGAGGGCACGATGGACACGGTCGATACGGGCGACTCGATGTGGGGTGGCAGCGGATCGGACACACTGGTTGGCAACGATGGCGACGACCTGCTGAATGGTGGATCGGGCCGCGACTTGCTGCAGGGCGAAAACGGCAACGACCAACTGCGTGGCGGGAGCAATTCCGACACGCTGGAAGGTGGCCAGGGCGACGACACGCTGGATGGACAGGGTGCGGGCGATACGCTGCGTGCCGGTTCCGGTAATGATGTTGCCGTCTGGCAGCACGGCCACGGCGCCGATCAACTGGACGGTGGAGACGGATACGACCAGGTGCACGGTCGTGGTGGTGACGGTGCGGAATCGTTCACCCTGCAGGAGAACGCACTGGACCTGGTCTACAACACCACCGCCCGGCTGCAAATCACCGATGGCACCTCGGCGATCAACGTGGGCCACACCTTCAGCGAGGTGGTCATGCAGCCCGGCGAGGGCGACGACACGATCACCCTGGGCGACCTGCCACACGTTCCGAGCCTGCTGGTGAGAATCAACGGCGAGGGTGGCAACGATGTCCTGACGGCCGCCGGAACGGACCCGGGAGTCGTGCGGGTGCTGTTCGATGGTGGTGACGGCAACGACACGATCACCGGCAGCCAGCTCCGCGACACGATCCGTGGCGGTGACGGGGATGACGAGTTGTACGGAGGCGACGGGGACGACTCGATCCAGGGTGGCGACGGCGACGACGTCATCGATGGCCAGGACGGCGACGACCTGCTGCTGGGCGAAAATGGTTTCGACACGCTCGAGGGCAACACCGGAAACGACCAGTTGGTCGGTGGCGAGGATCGCGATCTGCTGCAGGGTGGATCGGGCGACGACCTGCTCAACGGCGACGCCGGCCGCGACACGCTCAATGGCAAGTCCGGGGACGACACCCTGTTCGGGGGCGAGGGAACCGACCGCATGTACGGCGGCACCGGTGATGACGTGCTCGATGGTGGCCGTGACGACGACAGCCTGTATGGAAACAGCGGCGACGATCGACTGCTGGGCGACCACGGGAACGACTCGCTGAAGGGTGGCAACGGCGACGACACGATGGTCGGTCACGATGGTGACGACCAGTTGTTTGGCGAGCGTGGTGACGACCAGCTTGGTGGTGGTGACGGCAACGACACGCTCAACGGAGCTCGTGGCGACGACATCCTGCTGGGTGGCGACGGCGACGACACGCTGTTGGCCGGTAGTGGTGCCGATGCGGTGCTGGGCAACCTGGGCGACGATTACGTCAAGGGCCAGGGCGGCACTCGCGACACGATTGCCGGTGGCGAGGGATCCGACATGGTCTTTGGACTGGCCAGCGAGATCGACGAGGCGTTCACTGTCTCGAGTGACCTGATGTCGGAACTGGACGCCGTCTAGAGAGAACGCCCGGGAGGACACCTAGGCGGCGTGCCGACGCACCGTGGCGGCACGCGGGCGACGGCAGACGTAGACCAGGTTCTCGGCGATTCCCACCAGTGGCAACCGGGTGGCCAGCCGTTCGATCCATTCAATGGCCCAGCGGGGTCGCAGCAGCAACCACTCGTACTCGGGGACCACCCCGGCGTGCTCGACCCGCTCGATCTCAAGACCGGCTTCGCTCACCAGTTGCAGCACCTCGTGACGGGTCATCCCCGTCCGCCCCTTGCGGCCGAGGGTCAGCAGCCGGACCAGGCGATGCCGCAGCGATGAAAGGCAGCGATGGTTGTTGAAGACCAGTCGGCCATCGGGTGACAGGCAGTCGGCCAATGCCCTGATGGCCTCGGATCTCAGCCCCGGCTCCGCGTTGGGGAAAAACCGGAACGCGGTGATCAGGTCGAAATGACGGCCGGACAACGGAGAATCGTCTCGCGTGATGTCGGCCGAGATCAACTCGGCACCTGGTGCACTGGTGGCGGCCACCTCGAGCATCGAGTCGGACACGTCGACTCCGGTCGCGGTGTTGGTGTGTTCGGAGACGAAACCGAGCACGCGGCCGGTTCCACAGGCGAAATCCAGGTAGTTGATCTCGCCGGTGGACTGTTGACGAGTCGATTCCAGGACATCCTCGAGCATGGCTTGCTCGATCTGCCACATCATTCGCCGTCGCGGGTTGTCGGAGAACTGGTCGTGGTATTCAGGGCCACAGCCCTGGTGCGACTGGCGGTATCCGGAATCAGTTGGTGCCGTCATTGCGGATCGAGTTGGGTCGGGGAGGGGGGGGCGAGGAGATTCGGCGCGGGAGTATCGACCAACGTGGTTGACGACCGCAAGAGGAAAACTGGTGCCGGTTTCTAGCGGGAACGGTCGCCCCGCCCGGCTCGCGCCAGGGATTCGGCGATCTGACGATGTCGCCGTGCTTTGGGGGCCTGGCCGGCCTGTTGATAGAGCCGCGACAGGAGGTCGTGGACTTCGGCACGATGTGCCCCAATTTTGACAGCCTGTTCGGCCGCGGCGATCGCTCCGGGTGTGTCCCCGGTGGACATCTGGCACTGGCTGAGTTGCAACCAGGCCACCGGGTTGTGATGAATCGTGACGAGCCGTTGGAGCACGGGGATTGCCTCGTCGAGTTTTCCCGCGGCGATCAGTGAATTGCCCAGGATCCCCAGCGAATTGGCTCGATCCAGTGCTGTCAGCTCGGCATCCGACTCGAGGGCCCGCCGGGCAAGTTGGCCGGCGAGCGGGGGATTGGTGGCCTGGCTGAGGTCAGCCAGTGCGGACAGCAGTTGGGGGTCCTGCAGTCCCGCGTCGTAGGTTGTTTGCAGGATCCGGCGAGCCCGCAATCGGAATGTCGAGCCAAGCCGCGGATCTTTCTGCTTGCTCGCCAACTGGCGATAAGACAGTCCTCGACATCGGTCCTGGTCGAGGGGTGGGAGGTGTGAGAGGTCATAGAGTGGCTTGAGAGTGCCGGGCGACAGGGAAAGACGGGTGGGGCGGTCGCTGTCGGCGCTGGTGCTGTGAATCCCGATACGGTGATGAGTCGAGGCGACATGTGGGATTTCGGTTTTCGTGCCGGGCATGTGGCAATCCACACAGCGGTCGGCGACAGCCTGCCGGGCGGTCCCATCGGCCGGGAGTCCACAGGCGTTGGGCTGGTGACATTCCAGGCACTTGGCCCGGTAGACAGCGGCGGCTTCGGACTTGGGGAGGTGACGGTGCGGGTCGTGGCACGTTGTGCAGGTCAGGGTCGTGGTCTGGGTGTAGCATCGGCTTTTCTGGAGTTGCTCGATGTGTCCCACGACCGTCATGTTGCTGCCACCTCCCTCCAGGATGTAGTGGGCGCGGTATTCGGCCAGTCGTTGTCCCGGGCGGAAGTCGTCGGGTCGTCGGCCCCGCAGGGTGGCGGCTGAATCGTTGGACAGGTGGCACTGGCCACAGATCGACTCGAGCCGTTCTCGTGACAACGAGCCGGGATGTACGATGGATGTGTCACCCGGGCTGGCAACCGGGTCGCCACCGTCCTTGGCAAGTGCCTTCTGAGTGGTGACGTGTTGTGCCCCGGCTCCATGGCATCGTTCGCACCCGATCGTGCGTTCATGAAACCGCACGCGATGGAAGGCACCGTTGACGGATTCGGAACGCCCGGCGTGGCAGATCAGGCAATCGACAGGGATGGGACGTTCGAATGAGGGGTGTGTGGCGTCGGTGTAGCCGGGAGCCAGTCGCCATCGCTTGTTGCTGGCATACCAGGTGATGGGGCTTTGGAACAGGAAGCCCTCGAGGTCGACCAGGTAGGTGCGGCCCTGGTGTCCGGTGCCGACGACCATCGAGACGGGATGGTCGGCAAGGACCAGGTTCTCGCCGTCTTCCAGGGTGATGGATTCGCTGTGCCTGAGTTGGTCCTTGTCGCGATAGACGCGGTAGTGACGACCCGAGTTGGCGTGATCGAATTCGGCGTCGGGCGGTTCATCCTCCAGCGACACATCCGCCAGCGCACTGGCATGGGACGATGCCTGGTGGTGCTCGGCGATCCTGGGATGGCATTCGGCACACGCGGCCGCGCCCACCCAGCTGGTACTGTTGGTGTTGGTGAATGGTGTCGTGGCAACCGGCGGCAGGGGTGGGGGAAGATCCGGCTGGGACGGTGGTCCGGGCACCTCGGTGGTCGGCCAGGTGACGAAGGCCACGACCGCGATGGCAAGCGGTAGTCCGATCCACACCACACGACGCCACTGGCGGGTGACCGGTGGGGCCGACGGGTCTGGTGTGGGTGTGGGATTCGGATCCATGGGCAGTCCGACAGGCGTTACTCGGTCGACTTCTTGTTGGCGTCACCGCTGTCGGCATCTTGTGGGGCCGGAGCGGAAGCGTCCGTATCGTCCGAACGAACCGAGAAACGGTGGATGGTGAGTTGCGAGTAGGTCTCGCCGGGTTTGAGCAGGGTGGAGGGGAAGTCGGGTTGGTTGGGTGAGTCCGGGAAGTGCTGGCATTCGAGGCAGAAACCTCCGTTGAGCGGGTAGCTGCCATTGGCCGGTTTTCCATCGAGGAAATTGCCGGTGTAGAACTGGATACCCGGTTCGGTGGTCAGGATTTCCATGACACGGCCGCTGGCGGGGTCATAGATTTCGGCCACTGGTTTCAGCGATCCGTCGGCACCGTTGATCACGTAACAGTGATCGTATCCTCCCTCGACCTGCTTGATTCGCGAGCCGATCGGCTGGGTGGATGTGAAGTCCATCGCCGAGCCGGCGACTGCGGCGGGCTTGCCGGTGGGGATCAGCGTGTCACTGACCGGAAGAAACTGGTCACAATCGAGCGTCAGGTGATGGTCGAGAATGGTGCCGTTGCCGGCTCCGGCGAGATTCCAATAGCAGTGGTTGGTCAGGTTGAGCACGGTTGGCTTGTCGGTTGTTGCCTTGTACTCGATCGCCAGTTCGCTGTTCTCGGTCAGCCAGTAGGTGACATCGACGGTGAGTGTCCCGGGATAGTTCTCTTCACCGTCGGGACTGACCAACTTCAGGGCCACGCCGACGGCCCCGTCCTTCTTGACCGCTTTGCCGGTCCAGGCCCGGCGGTTGAAACCCTGGTCACCACCGTGAAGGTGGTTGGTGTCATTGTTGGTGGCGAGCTGGTATTTCTGGTCACCGATTGAAAAAGCTCCCTTGGCAATCCGGTTGGAGTAACGTCCACAGATGGCTCCAAAGTAGGGGCCCGGTTCGAAGTAGCCTTCAACTTTTTCGAAGCCCAGTGTCACGTTCTCGAAATGGTTGTCCCGATCGGGGACCCGGATGGCGAGCACGACTGCTCCCCAACTGATGACCTCGACCTCCATTCCATGGCTGTTGGTCAACTGGAATAGCGTGACCGGATTGCCATCGGGATCGGTGGCAACTTCCCGCTCGGAAATGGCCAACTCAGCTGTCTTGGCTTCCCCAGTCGTCGCGGCACTGGAACTGCCGGAAGTGTTTGGTGGGTTGTCGGCGGGATCGGGCGCACACCCGGAAATCAGTAGTGCGAGGCAACAAAGCAGGGCGAGGCTGTGGCGTGTGGGGAACGTCATGATGGTGTGGCACCGGGTGTGAGGCGAATGACAGATGGGATTTTGGCGGGAGAGGCTCCCGGGGTCGAGACCTGATCTTGTTCGAGTGGTGATGAGCTTTCAAGGCCCTGTCTTGTTCCAGGTAAGGGGTCGCGGCGAATCGTGTGGTCGGGTTAGAATCGGGACATGTTGACAGCAGTGATTGCCGTCGGAAAAAGTGGAGCAAATGCTCCAACGTTGCCGGTGGTGATTCCGTAGAAGGACCAGAGAAAACAAGGCAGGACGTGATCGAGGCAACAAAGACTCCCATCGTCAGCCAGCACGACACGGACACCTCGCTGCTGTCCGAGTCGCGGTTGGTCGAGGAATCTCGTCGCGGAAAGACCGCGGCGTATGGGGAGTTGGTGCGCCTGTACGAGCGGAGACTGGTCCGGGTGATCGGGCGGTTCATTGGAGACGCCTGGCAGGTGGAGGACCTGGCCCAGGAGACATTTCTCCGCGCGTATTCCCGGCTGGGACAGTTTGACACGTCTCGACGATTTGGGCCGTGGTTGTTCCGGATTGGAGTCAATCTGACATTGGACCACTTGAGGAAGATCAAGCGGCGCGGTCGGACCGCGTTGTTCAGTGAGAGTCCCTTCGAGCGTTCTCCCGATCCGTCGGTCGAGGATCCTCGCGGAGATCTTGACCTGAAGCAGGAGGTCCGGGAGGTGCTCGAGTCGGTCCCCGAGAAGTACCGGACCGTGTTGGTGTTGCGGGATCTCGAGAATTTTTCGACGGCCGAAATCGCTGGAATCATGGACCGCAAGGAGGCGACGATTCGTTGGCGGTTGGCCGAGGCTCGCCAGAGATTCCAGAAACTGTGGCAAAAGCGGCTCGATGAGGATGCGACGTCGTCCGGGCCTGGGATGCAAGCGTCTCCCCTTGTCCTGGGAGAGCCAGGATGAAGATTTCCTGTGGCCAGGCACGAGACGAGTTGGCATTGGAAGTCGGCCAGGATCTCGAAACGGGGCTGGGATCAGAGTTGCGGCAGCACCTTGCGGATTGTTCGGAGTGTTGCCGGGCCTGGCTGGCATTGCAGGAGTCACACGGCCGCCTGCAGCAACTCAAGAATGATTCTCCGGTTGTCGAGTCTCCGGGTCTGTGGACGAACGTCGAGACTGTAATCCAGAGCCGGGGCTTGAGGCCGGAACGGTCGAGTTTCCCCAGTTGGTTGCTTGGCGTGGCGGTGGCGGTTCTTTTCACGGTTTTTGTCCTGGACCTGTTCCGGTCGTCGGTGACCGGGGACGAGATGCTGGTCTTTGGTCTTCCGCTGGAATCCGAACTGGTTTCACCGGATGTGCGATACCGACCCCAGTGGCCACCGGTGGCCGAGCCAGAATTGATCGAGATCGAGTTGGTCGAATTGCCCCGGGATGGTGCCCAGGATGCGATTGTATCGGTCCGTCGTGTTCGCCGGCGATCGGACTCGCGACCGACCGGCGCGATGTTGCAGAGGGCGAGCAATTCGCCGGCCCTCGTGGTAGGGTCTCCCTCAACACCAAGGCGGCCGAGACGATCTTCGAACAGGTTTCCGGTCACCAGGCCATCTCACAGGTTTGTCAGGACCGGTTTCTAATGCCGATTTTTGAGTACCGCTGTAGTGGGTGTGCGGTCGAGTTCGAGTTGTTGGTCCGGGCCGCGACGGTGCCGTCGTGCCCCGAGTGTGACTCGCAGGATCTGAACAAGTTGCTCAGTGCCCCGTCGGTCCGATCCGGCCACGCTCTGCCGCTGGCCTCGGATTGTCCTCCCCCCGAGGCCGGGCCGTGTCGTCCAGGATGCTGTCGTCTTTGAGTGGACGATGTGGTCCAGGTTTCTCACGCGGTGTTGCTCCCTCGACGTCATCGACATGTTTTCAACATGGTCGGCAGGTGGCGGAACAGGGCGACTGGTTTGCGGGGTTGGTTTTCCGCGTTTTGAGTCTGGCAGCTGCCGAAGGGTGGCTATTTTTGGGTTTGTTTTGGAATTGTCATCCGGCACGTTTGACACTCGATTTGCTGTCGGTAGGATCGGCCTCACTGATTGAGTATTCGACAGAGCAAAATGGCGGCGGCGGACCTCTCTTACTCAAATCCGTCTCCGACAGCTCTTCCAGACCACGTCCCAACGACCCCGCGAACAACGGAAAGTTCCACCGCGTCACGCGCCCAGGCAACGGAGTGCCATAGACTCTCGCCCGGGGAAGTGCGTCGCTGACAGGAGCGCGAATTGTACGCGCGGTCGACCCCGGGGGGGTGCACGATGCAGCCCATAGACAATTCGACACCACCGCAACGCTCGCCAGATTCCGCCAGGATTCTCGAGCGTCTTGCCGAAGGTGTTGGTCCCAAGAACTACGAGAATTGGTTTCTGGGGCGTTGCACGGTCACCGTTGAAGACGACGAGGTGTGTTTCGGCGTGGGCAGTCCGTTCGTGGTCAGCTGGATGCAGCGTCAATTTCGCGAGGCACTGCAGTCGGCAGCCACCGATGTCCTGGGACCATCGGCTCGGATCCGGTTGGACGTGGATCCGCGAGTCATGCCCGAAGTGGTTGGCAGTAGCGATCCGCTGGCCAGGAATTCCAAGCCGTCGGCCGATCGCGACACTGCCGGAGGAGACACCCGGCAGGGGACGCGGCGGCGTTTTGCCGACCTGGGCGACTTTGTCGTTGGCGACTGCAACAGGTTGGCCTGGACGGCCGCATCGCGGATCTGTGATGCGCCGGCCGAGGGACTCAGTCCACTCTACATTCACGGCCACGTCGGGGTTGGCAAGACGCACTTGCTCGAGGGGATTTATGGTCGCATTCGTCGAATGTATCCGTCGTTGCGAGTGATGTACCTGACTGCCGAGACCTTCACGAATTACTTCACCGCGGCGTTGCGGGACCGGTCGACACCGGGATTCCGTCAGAGATTTCGCAGCATCGATGTCTTGCTGGTCGACGATGTCGATTTTCTGGACGGCAAACGGGTGGTGCAGGAAGAGTTTCTGCACACGATCAAGCAGCTCGAGTCTCATGGCAGCCAGGTGGCGTTGACCGCCAACCAGCACCCGAGGTTGTTGCCAAAGTTCAGTGAAGAACTCAGTTCACGATTGATGGCCGGCCTGGTCTGCCGGATCGAGCCACCGGAAAACGGGACTCGTCGAGCGATCGTCGGTCGCATGGCCGAGCGGATGTCGGTGAGTTTTACTCCCGAGTCGTTGTCGGTGATCTCGCGGCGATTTGTTCACAATGTCCGGGAGTTGAAAGGGGCCTTGCACTGTTTGCAGAACTGGTCGATCGCCGCGGGGCGACAGCGGGTCTCTGCTCCGGTGGCGCGGCGGGTCCTGGCAGAGTTGGAACGCGACTGTATCCGGATCGTCGCGTTGGGTGATGTGGAGCGTGCTGTTTGTTCGTTGTTTGGTGTTCGTGCCGACGAGTTGAAGTCCGCACGCAGGACCCGGAGCCTGGTGCAACCGCGGATGCTGGCCATGTTCCTGTCTCGCAAACACACCCAGGCCGCCTACAGCGAGATTGGCGAGTTCTTTGGCGGCCGGAATCACAGCACCGTGATGTCGGCAGTAGCGAAGGTCGAGGACTGGCTGGCGACCGACGCGCCTGTGATGGTCAGCGCGGATTCCTGGTCGATCCAGGACGTCGTTGACTCGATCGAGCAGCAGCTGTTGGCCAGCTGAGGCGAGACGGTCAGGGGATCGCCTGGGCCGGCGGGTTCAGCAATCGTCGCACGGCATTGCGGTTGGTCGACGAGCTTTTGCCGAGCTCTTTCTCGAAGTCCGATAGGGGATCGCTGGAGAGAGGTGCTGGAGCCTGCCGGCTGGGGGTTGGTTCCAGGGCAGGTGGGCTTGTGACCGGTTGGGGGGGAACGGCTGTGGTTGGAGTGGCCGAGTTGCGCGGCACCAGCGAACCGGGGCCGATGCCGAGGCCCAGCCTGGCGGCACTCCGCGAAAATTCGGGAGAAATCCTGCGGCTGGGTGAAGTGGCCCCGACAGGGGTGACTGGTCCGGCTCCGGGTTCGAGCGGATCGGCGGTGGCGTTCCAGGGAATGGGACGGGACGGCAGGTCGGCAGTCGGTGCCGGAATCAGTTCGTGAGCGGCGGTCTTGGCAGGGAGCGGATTGGGCGGAATGGAATCGGTTGGAGCCTCGGTGATGGCCGCAGGGACGAGTGGTATTTCAGATCGGGACACGGCCTTGGCTGGAGCCTGGATTTCCCGACGGGCGGGAATTGGGTCAGCGAGGGGGGCGGGAAGTGACCTGGGCGAGTCTGCTGTGACCGGGGTGATTTCGGCGGTGGTGGCTGCTGCGGTGATTGCCGGAGAACTCTCGAGGGCGGGGCGGCCCTTGGGAAAGAGTTGAGCGATTTTCGCCTGGGCTTCGGCTTCGGAGCCCGCCCGCCTGAGAGTGGTGAGGGCATCATCGAACCGACCTTGTCGGGCCTGGACGGTGCCAAGATTGTTGAGTGCGAAGGAGTTCTGGGGATCGATTGTGAGAGCTCGGTTCAGCAGCGATTCGGCGGCCTCGAGGTCGAATCGTCGCAGTTTTGAGTAGCCGAAATCACTGAGCAGGTTGGAGTTGTTCGGCGAGGCTGCGATCGCTGTTTCGAAGTGTTGGTCGCTGGCACCGTAGTTGTGTTGTCGTCCGGTGATGATGGCCATCAGGTGGTGAGCTTCGACGTGTTTTGGCTGGTCCTGCAGTACAGCCTGGAGATGGCCAGCGGCTTCGGTGAGTCGTCCGTTATGAAAGGCATCACGACCGGCGGTGAGCCGGGTTGCGGTGGATTGTGGGGAGAGTTTCTCGTCGGACCGTGTGTCGACAGCGGCGCGACCAGCGTCAGGACCATCGAGTGAATCTGGAGGATTGGGGACCTGGGGTTTGCCGCCGGCCCAGCCGGGCAAGTGGAAGGAGGATCCAACGTCGGGTTGGAATATGGAGGACCGGCATCCGGCCAGTACCAGCAGCATTATCAACCCACCGGTGCAATAGGCGGCACGGTTCATCAGAAACTTCCCGGATCGATCGTGTAGACGGAATGGCTCGCTGTTCGGTGAGGAACCCCGTGCCGTTTCGAACCGCGGGGTTATAAGACAGGCGAGTGCGGGCTGTCGAGACCCAATTGACGATTGGAATCAGGTCGCACCGCGCGAGGTGTTGGTCAGTCCACCCGGGCGGTTCCGGGACCCGGTTTTCCACGGGTGGCCAGGATCAGGCCCTGGAGAACCAGGAACAGGATCAGTGGCGCGATCCAGGCAACCCGGGCAATACCGAGCAACGTTTGCATCCAGGCAGCCGGTGGAGTGTCGATGACGATTCGCCCGGGGGTGACCTGGATTCCCTGTTGATCGAGCTGTTTCTCGATCTCGGAACGACGGTCGTCATCGAGCGGCGTATTGGAAGTGGCGGCAACGACGATTGGCACGCGGACGTGGTGGATGCGTCCTGCGATTTGTTTGAGTTGTTGCGCCCCGTCCTGGGAGAGATCACTGGAATCGGGTTGGAAAGCATCGTCTTTGAGTAAAAAACCGACCTGGTCGGCACGTCCACCCCGGGTGCCGGTGGGGTCGAGGACTGCTCCCAGCACCAGCAGGATCACCAGGCCCAGCAATGTGAGAAGTAGCAGCAAGCAGCCAACAGCTGCCATCTGGCTCTTGAAGACAGTTCGCTCGGATGTCGGTTCGTGGTGCAGGTCGATGGCACGTCGACGTCGTGCGGATTCCAGGATCGCGGCGAAGGTCTCGACCAGGTCGACGAGTTCGTCAAGTTCCAGGTGAGTTGATCCGGTGGTGATCCGGGACCACTCGTTTTCGGTCACCGGATCGGCTGTTGCCTGGCTGGTCAATTCGAGCGGAGTGTCGCCCTGGTGCAACGATGCGGTTGGCGAGTCGGAGGTGGTCCGGTGCGTCCATGTGGCGGTCGTTCCGTTGTCGGCACTCAGGGTGACGGTGGCCGTTGTGGCAAGTGTGGCGGTGACCTGGTCGAACCGGCCGGCGAGTCGTCCCAGGAGTGCGAGGTCGGAAAAGAGCAGGGACTCGGGCGGTCGATTGTCGGCTCGATCGATTCTGATCGGAGCTGTCTCGCCAGGAGGATCTTCGCTGCGAGGGTGTCCGGCGAGGGCGGGCAGCCAGCAGCGAACCTGGGAATTCGTGTCTGCGGCGACGAGAGCGATCCGATGGACGACGGCCGTGTCCAGGTGTGATCCGACCACGATCACCAGGGGCCGTTGACTTTCCAGTAGCGACAGTGCGACTGCCAGGTGATCCTCGCCAGGGCCGGCCAGGATCACCAGGTCGGGAAGTTCGGCGGTGTCGGGCTGGATGCGACTGAGGGGGTCGCGGTCGATGTGATCGATTAGCCCGGACGCGTGGGGTGAGTCGCCGAGCACCAGGACCGAACGGATCGTCATGATCAGGCTCCGCCGTCGCCCAGCATCTGTTGGATCGACGTCTGGTTGACCGGCTGGATCACTCCCCGTTCGGTGATCAACGCGGTGATCAATTCGGCGGGAGTGACGTCGAATGCGGGATTCCAGGTGTCGACGTCGTCGGGCGCGGTCTGCCGTCCGAACCCGCGGGTGATCTCCGTTCCGGCTCTCTCCTCGATCGGGATCTCATTTCCGCTTTCAATGGCGAGATCAAAGGTGCTTCGCGGTGCGGCGATATAGAAGGGCACCTGGTGTTGTCGTGCGAGGACAGCCAGTGCGTAGGTCCCGATCTTGTTCGCTGCGTCCCCATTGGCGGCGATGCGGTCGGCCCCGGTGATCACCGCCTGGACTCGTCCCTGTTGCATGGCCCAGGCCGCCATCGAATCACAGATCAGCGTGGTGGGGATTCCGTGCCGGGTGAGTTCCCATGTGGTCAACCTGGCGCCTTGCAGCAGTGGACGCGTCTCATCGACGTAGACGTGGATCGCCCGTCCCTGGTCGGCGGCGGCGAACAGCACCGCCAGTGCGGTTCCTGGGCCGGCGGTGGCCAGTCCGCCGGCATTGCAGTGCGTGAGCACGCCACTTCCGTCGGGTAGCAACCCGGCTCCGTGTTGACCGATGGATTCGCACATCTGTCGATCCTCGTCCTGGATCGCCCGGGCCTCCTCGAGCAGCAGGTCGTGCAGTGGGCCGGGCTGGAGCGACCGGTCGGCTGCTGCCGTGTCGTTCAGACGGGCCAGTGC
This sequence comes from uncultured Planctomycetaceae bacterium, assembly GCA_964646205.1. Taxonomy (GTDB): domain Bacteria; phylum Planctomycetota; class Planctomycetia; order Planctomycetales; family Planctomycetaceae; genus UBA8437. The sequence goes on from CAZYAZ010000032.1 coordinate 44,050, forward strand.
CCAGTTGAGGTTGATTGCGGTGGGGCGACTGTCGGCCAGGATGGCGGTGACCCTGGCCAGTTGCCGGTCGAACTCGTCCCGAGAACTCTCCCGATCCGATTGCAGTCCGGTCACCACACCGTAGGCCGCGGCGACCCCGATGGCCGGGGCCCCGCGGACTCTCAGGCTCTTGATCGACTCGACCACGTCCTCGAGTTGCCGACAGGGACGCTGCTGGACGTCCAGGGGCAACAGGGTCTGGTCGAGCAGTTCGAGGTGGCCGGTGGCCGCGTCACCGTGCCAGGCCAGGGTGGGAGGGGTCATCGGAAGATCATTTCACCGGCGAGTAGTCGGTCGGGTTGAGGAACCGCGAGACAACCTTGGTGACGATGGGGCCGTTCTTGCGTGATTCCGCGAACGCCTTCTTCCATTCGGGATCCTTGATGAACGCACTCCAACTCCTTGCGGCCGTCTTGCGGTCCTTGTGAGCCAGCACATAGACCAGCGTGTTGCTCTTGAGCTTCGGGTCATCGGGGGTCCAGTAACCGATGTTCTTCATGCCGTGCCGGGTGAAGAGTTTCATCGTGTGGTCGGCAAACCGCTTGTGGAGGTCGTCGAGTTTTCCCGGTGCCGTGGTGTAGGTTCTCAATTCATACACCCGTGTCGATTTCCGGTCCGTGTCCCTGCCGCTGGCGGCAGGACCGGTTCCCAGGAACAGGGCCCCGATGACCAGCCCGAGCAATCCGGCCAGGGTGAGAGAGGCCAGGGGAGGAGTCTGGTGCGGGATCGTCATGGGTGATGTCCTTCTCGGGAGGGGCGGGTTGGACGGCCGGGTGGTCGTGTTTCAGATCGTTGCCGGTTGGAATGGATTGCGGTTGGTCATGTACTGGCAAAGCCAGATGCCCAGTTCGTAGAGCACGATCAGGGGGAGCATCATCAGCACCATGCTGGCTGGATCGGCCGGTGTGAGCATCATCGAGAGGATCGAGATGACCAGGATGGCCACGCGTCGCTTGCTGCGGTAGACCTCGGTGTCGGCAATCGAGAGCCGGTTGAGGAAGAGCATCACCAACGGCAACTGGAAACTGACACCAAAGAGCAGCGGCAGCATCACGGCGAACGAGATCCATTCGGAGAGTCGAATCTGCGGGCTGACTCCAAGCCAGTCATTGAATCCCAGCAGGAAGGTGAGCACGAAGGGGAAGACCAGGAAGAAGCAGAACAGGATGCCACCCAGGAACAGCACGAGCGAAAAGGGGAGGAAGACAAAGACGTAGCGTTGCTCGTGGGGATACAGCCCGGCGGCGACGAACAGCCAGACCTGGTAGAAGATCCACGGGCTGGTCAGGACCACACCACCGATCAACGCGACCTTGAGGTAGGTCATGAAGGCTTCCTGCACGTTGAGCGTGATCGGTTTGTTCATACGGTCGGCGGTGGTACGGAATATGGCAAACTCGTCGGCGACCAGTTGCAGGGGGACCGGTCTCTCGTTGGGCGCGGTTTCGAGCTTGGGGAATCGATCGGGATCGGACCGGTGCAGCACGTCGGCGAGTTGAGTGGGGCGGACATAGACGATGACACTGGATTGTTCACTGGCCGAGACGAAGGACTCGCCTCCGGTCTGGCTGGCCGAATCGGTGTCGACATTGAGGTTGAGCGTCTTGAGTGCCTTGAGTGCCTTGAGTGATTCGAGGCCCGTGTCGGAGATGCGGGTGCCGGCGAGTTCGAGTCGGACCAGTTTCGGGCATCCAGACACGATAGCCGCCAGGCCCACGTCGGTGATCCCCTCGCCGGAGATTGCCAGTGAGGTGAGGGAACCCAGCCCACCGAGGTGCTGGAGTCCCAGGTCGGTGATCGAGGTGCCGACCAGGTTGAGTTCTTCGAGTTGACCGAAGCCGGAGATTGTTTCCAGGCCGTCATCGGTCACTTCGGGGCTGGAAACCAGGAGTGTCCTGAGTCCGTCCAGGGCGGTGATCGTTTCGATTCCGTCGTCGGTGATTGTGGTGCCGGTGAGATTGAGTTGCTGGAGTCCCTCGATGCGAATGACGTGTTGTAGCCCGTCGTCGGTGATGCTGGCGTCTCGGAGGTCGAGCGTGGTCAGCACGTCGAGTCGCTTGGGGTCGAGCCGTTCGAGGTGGTCGTCGTTGATCTCCGGGCCGCTGAGGGCGACCGAGACGACCTGGTGTTGTGCATTGAGCTGACATCGGACCCCGTATTCGACGAGGTCGGCCAGGCCGGCGACCGAGACCGCGTTGGCCTGGATGAGGAGATCGGGGCGAGCCTTGTCGAGAGCCTGCAGGTCAGCGGTGGCGGCGTTGGTGCCGGACAACTCCACTTCCTGGAGTGACGGGAAAGAGGCCAGCGCCCGGACACCCTTACCGGTGACCCGAGGTTTTCCATCGTAGATCGGTTCCCCGGTTGCCCACGCCTGGAGTTGGTCCCAGAAGTTGAAGCCGGTGATGTCGTCCTGGCTGGAGATTCCCTGTGCTCGCAACGCGTCGTCGATCGGGGCGCGGATGACTCCGACCAGGCGGTCACCGAAGACCAGCGTGACTGTCACGCCGATGATCAGGCCGAAAATGGCCTTCAGCAGGTGCAGCCGGAGAACCTCGAGGTGATCCCCGAAGCTCATCGTGCTTTCGTTGAAGAGGTCCTTGGAGTTTCTGGCGGCCATGATGTTGTTGGCGTGTTGAGACTAGTCGAGGGTGAGGATCTTGCGTGGGGTGTTGACCGGGGTGTGCCAGCTCCCGGGAACGTCACCAGGAGCTTGACCGGATCCGTCGGCACGGAACCCGGGCAGGCGATGGCCAGCCCGGCCACCCAGCGAGCCGCGCGGGGCACCCGACGGGAATCCCATCAGGCCTTTGGCGCGGCTTGTTCTTCAATTGTAGATCGCTCCGGGGGGGTGTCAACGGTGCCCCCCACTGACAGGCTCGATTGGCTTATTCGCGATCGAGGTCGCCACGGAAGACGACCAGTGTCCCGGCGATCATGTCGTGCAAAGCCTGTTTTTTCGGAGTGAATCCGGCGATGAACGAGGCCAGGCCACCTCCGAGGATCAACTTCATCAAGGCCCGCATCCCAGCCTTGGCGAAGGTCAGTCGTTCGCCGTTGGGACCGGTCACCATGATGCCCACCGCCTCCTTGCCGAGGGTCGCCTGTTCGCTGGAGGATTCCGAGCGGGCGAAGTAGCTGAATCCACAGGCGGGCAACAGGGCGAGGTAGGCAAACGCCAGGCCGGTACCAAAGCCGAACTGGGAGATGAAAAACACGGCCAGCCCGGCCAGGAGCACCGCGGCCAGCTTGCCCTTCTGGCTCATTTTCCACAACTCGACGGGCTCGAAGACCATGCCCACCGTGGCGATGATCACCATGTCGACCAGGGCGGCGATGTAGCGAGCCCAGAAACCGGCCAATTGCCCCGGGTGGGTCCGCTGGATCAAGCTGAGTCGTTGCTGGAAGTAGTAAGCGTAGAGTCCGACGGCTCTCATCCAGAAGATCAGTCCGTAGGCACCAACCAGCGATCCAACGACGATTGTGCCCAGGTAACAACCGACGGGTTTCCAGGGAAAGGGAATGCTGGCTGTTGTTCCTTCCGACGCCCCATTGAAGCCAACCAGTTTCGTCCAGGCCAGCAGGTGTGGTGGACCGAACGGCTCCTTGAGGACCAGTTGGACGATGGCAATGCCACCTCCAACAACGGCGGCGGGCAGAATGATGGCCACCAGCCCGACCAGCAACAGGTAGAGGTTGGGTACGATGTTGCGGACAGCCGAGAATGCCATCAGCGGGAATGACCACGCCTTGTAGGTGTGTTTCTGGGCCATGTGAGCCAGGGCCGAGGGGATCGCCAGCAGGATCAAGAGCTGAATCAATCCGACGATCACCAGCACGGGAATCGCCATCAGGGCGGCTTCCCCGGGCATATTGCCGGCCGTGAGTGCGGCGGCACCACCGGCCAACAGCAGGATCACCGGCCCGGCAATGATCATCACCGGTAGTGGAAAGATGACTCCCCAGAAATACATCTTGAATCCATTGGCCAGCGAGTCGACGACCTGAAATGAGAGTCGTTTGGCCCGGCCCTTGCGGGCCAGCGTGGTACGGGTGATCTGGACTGCCATCGTCCAGATCCAGCCGGTGACGATCATGTAGATCATGAGGGTCAACACGCTCAAAATCTGGAACCCATCTTTGTTCAGCAATTCCGAGAGCAGCGGCACCTTGTACGGCTCGTCTGCAGCGGGGTCTGCCTGTCCCATTTCGGTGGGCGGAGCTGGCAGAAAGGTGACCACGATCCAGAACGCGACAAAGACCATCAGGCACTGAAGCAGCGCCACGCCGATGTTGACGATCCAGGTCTGGATGGCCAATCGTTGGTTGGCGAGCATGAACTGCCACGAATCGACCCAGGCGGCTTTGTAGAACAGGGCCGGGTTGGGGCCTTTCCGCTTGAGTCGCTTCTGCATCCGGGCACTGACGGCCCCCGTCTGGAGATCGACGTGACAGTTGGGGCAGGTCCGGTCATCGGTACTGACTTCCGAGGCACACTTGGGACAGAGGCGGGCCGTGGTGTCCTCGGCCTTGCTGAGATCCAACGACGAGAAGAGGGTGTCATCGTCGGAGACCGCGTCTGCCGCGGAATCGGCCGGGGCCTTCCGTTTGCCAGTGGGGACCTTGACCGGCTCCCGACAGCCGGGACAACGGATCGCCTTGCCGCGGGCTCGATCGGGCGCGGCGAAGACCTTCTCACACTGGCGGCAACGGACCTTGACTGGCATGGACCCAATGTAGCAGGTTCGGATCAAAAATTAGCCTGATCCGGATCGTCCGATTACCCCAGGGCTTGTAAAGAGTCGTCGATCACGGTGAGTGCCTGGTGGATATCTTCCAGGGAATGTGCCAGCGAGTAACCGTGGTGGCAGGGGCCGCCGCCGTAATCGTGGAAGTAGACCCCACGGGCGGTGGTTTGCCGGCAGAACTCGATCATCGTCGCGGGATCGTGGACCAGTGCCTGCGAGTAGTTGGTGACCGGGTCCCGGGTGCCGAAGATAATCCCAAACCGGCTGCCGTGGTGCTGGAAGCGAACCGGCAGCGGGCTGCGGCGGGCGATCTCGTCGAGTTCGGCAAACAGAACGTCTCCCAGTCCCCCGATTGTTTTCCAGAATTCCGGTCGCTTGATGTGATCGACAAAGGCGAGGCCGCCGAGGATTGAGGGGAGTGGAGCATTGAACGTTCCCGAATGTGCGACCGGTCCATTGGGAGCATAGAGTTCCATCAACTCGGCGCGGCCGCCGATTGCCGAGAGCGGCAGGCCTCCTCCGAGTGACTTGCCGATGGTGCAGATGTCGGGCGTCACCCCGAAATCCTGCTGGGCTCCACCGGGGCTGGCCTTGGCGAAGGACTGCACCTCGTCGAAGAACAGGACCAGGTCATGTTGGTCAGCAAGTTCGCGAGCCGCCTGCAGAAACCCGGGAGCCGGGGTGATGCAGCCGCAGTTGTAATCGACTGGTTCGATGAGCAGCGTGCCGGCTTCCCCGGCATGAGCTGTCACGACCGCTTCCAGTGCCTCGAGATTGTTGTACTCGACCGGAATGATCAATTCGGCCATCGACTCGGGAATCCCCGCGCTCTCGCGGTAGGGCGGCCGGGCATCCAGTTGGTCAGCCGGAGGGTGTCCGGCGATGTAGGTGAACTCGTGATAGCCGTGGAAGTGGCCGAAGAAGCGGATGATCTTGTCGCGTCCGCTGGCGGCCCGGCACAGACGCAAGGCGTGCAGGGTGGCCTCGGATCCCGAGTTGGTGAAACGGATCCGTTCGGCACAGGGGAGAATGCGGCAGAGTTCTTCGGCGAGATCGACATGGAACGGGGTGTCCATGCTGCACAGCACACCGTGCTCCCAGGAGGTCTGGAATGCCTCACGGAGGCATTCGGGAGCGTGTCCCAACAGTGTCGCGCCGTGGCTCATCGAGAAGTCCAGGAACTCGCGACCGGCGACATCCCAGAACCGGCTGCCAGCGGCTTTCTGGGCGTAGACCGGTGAGTCCCAGGCCTTGTTCCTCCGTGTGCTCGAGCACACGCCACCGGGGATCGCTGCTTCGCCACGTTGAAAGAGTTGTGCGACCGCGTTGTCGTCGGAGGGGATCTGCATCTGGAACATGAGGCGATCGAACCGTAATGGAGCTCGTGGGAAGGTAGGCGGCCATGATGTGAGCCGTGTGGCTGTGTGTCAAACCGGCCAATCGACTTGGGTTCGAGGCCGTTGACCGTTTCGGTGTCGACCAGAATAATGGCAGTTTGCTCGTTCCCGAGCCGCGGAGTGATCGATGACCACCGCTAGCAGCCACGTCCCCGACGAATCGGGTCGGTTTGGGCCGTTCGGTCGGCGGTTCGTTCCCGAAACGCTGATGCGTGCGTTGGAGGAGTTGACCGATGAATACCTGAGGGCGAAGGACGACCCGGAATTCGCTGCAGAGTTCGAACACCTGCTGGGCAGCTACGTTGGCCGGCCGAGCCCGTTGTATTTTGCCGAAAGACTGACGGCCGAGGCGGGCGGGGCCCGGATTTTTCTGAAGCGGGAGGATCTCAACCACACCGGTGCTCACAAGATCAACAACACGGTCGGCCAGTTGTTGTTGACCCGCAGGATGGGCAAGACCCGGGTGATTGCCGAGACCGGGGCGGGGCAGCACGGGGTCGCGACCGCGACGGCCTGTGCCCGATTCGGGCTGGAGTGTGTCGTTTACATGGGTACCGAGGACATTCGTCGCCAGCAGCCCAACGTCTACAACATGCGTCTGCTGGGTGCGGAGGTGCGAGGCGTCTCGAGCGGATCGTGCACGTTGCGGGATGCGATCAACGAGGCGATGCGGGACTGGATGGGCAGCGTCAAGACGACCCACTATGTCATCGGCAGCGTTGTTGGGCCGCATCCGTTTCCGATGATGGTCCGTGACTTCCAATCGGTGATTGGTCGCGAAACGCGACGTCAATGCCTGGAGAATTTTGACAGGCTGCCCGACGTGGTGGTGGCCTGTGTCGGTGGAGGATCCAACGCCGCTGGGATGTTCTACCCGTTCATCGATGACGAGGGAGTGCGGTTGGAAGGGGTCGAGGCCGGCGGCCGCGGCCCCGATGCCGGTGAGAACGCCAGCCCGTTGAGTTTTGGCAAGCCGGGTGTCCTGCATGGGAGCTTCAGCTACGTGTTGCAGGACGACGACGGGCAGACCCAGGACGTGCACAGCGTTTCGGCCGGGCTCGATTATCCCGGCGTTGGTCCCGAACACAGTTACTGGAAAGACACCGGCCGGGTGCATTACACCAACGTGATCGACAGCGACGCTCTGGCGTCCTTCGAGCGGTTGGTGCAGGCCGAGGGAATCATTCCGGCCGTGGAGAGTTCTCACGCGGTGGCGCATGCCTGTCGGGTTGCAGCCGAGATGGACCCGGAGCAGGTGGTGGTTGTTTGCCTGTCGGGACGCGGGGACAAGGACGTTGCCGAGGTGTCCCGACTGCTCGAGCGGTCCGACCCGGTCTCCGAGGAGCGATCATCATGAGCAACCTGTCCCCCATCGCTGCCCGTTTTGCATCGGTTCGTGAGGCCGGGCGGATGGCGTTCATGCCATTCGTCACTGCCGGTGATCCGGACCTGGACACCACGCTGGCGGTGATCGAGGAATTGTCGCGTCGTGGAGTTGATCTGATCGAAGTGGGGTTTCCCTACAGTGACCCGATTGCCGATGGCCCGGTGATCCAGGCGTCGTACCAGCGAGCCCTGGAGAGTGGTCTCACGGTCGATGAGATTTTCCTGCGGTTCGGTGAACTGGATCGCGAGTCAACGCCTCCCCTGGTGGCGATGGTCTCGTATGCGATCGTTTTTCGGAGGGATCCGACCGAGTTTGTCGCGCAGGCTGCCGCGGCGGGGTTCAGCGGGATGATCGTCCCTGACCTGCCCGGTGACGAGGCATCGGAATTGGCCACGGTGGTTGCCGACGGTGGCCTGGATCTGATCCAGTTGGTGGCTCCGACCACGCCCCCATCCCGGTTGGACGCGATACTCGCGATGGCCAGTGGTTTCCTGTATTGCATCTCGGTTGCGGGGACGACGGGAGTTCGTGAAGCGGTGCCTTCGGAGTTGTCGGCACAGTTGGCGGACCTGAGAACCCGGACCGACCTGCCCCTGGCCGTTGGTTTTGGAATCAGCCAGGCCGAGCACGTGAGGTCGCTGAAGGGGATCGCCGACGGAGCGATTGTCGGGTCGGCACTGGTGAGCCAACTGGAGTCGATCGCCGTTGATTCTGAAGACCGCCAGGTGGTGCTGGAACGGGTGGGCGACTGGATCTCGGAACTGGTCGATGCGGCTGGTTCCTGATCCCGCAAGGTGATCTCGTTCACTCGCCGTTGGTTGGTTCGCTCGATAGGCTGGGTGGCCTGATCCACTTGACCGACGCGGCCCACCACGAAGAAAGCCGAGCCCACCGTGCACACCAGCCTGAATTGCGCCGCCTGCGGTGTTGACCACGCGATTGATTGTTTGCAGAACCTGTGCACCTCGTGTGGCAAGCCATTGCTGGTCGGCTACGACCTGGAGAGCCTGGCGGGTTCATTCACTCCTGAGGTGGTCCACGCCCGGTCGACTCGATCGATGTGGCGATTCCTGGAGGTGATGCCTGCGGCGGATCACGGGGAAGTGGTGTCCCTGGGCGAGGGACAGACACCATTGTTGCGGTGCCGGGCGGACGGCGTTTTCGAGGGTTTCTCGAACCTGTGGGTCAAGGACGAGTCGTTCAATCCCACCGGCAGTTTCAAGGCACGCGGGATGTCAGCGGCGGTGACCCGTGCCAAGGCGCTGGGAGCCACCTCCGTCGCGCTCCCCTCGGCCGGCAATGCCGCCGGGGCGGCGACCTACTACGCGGCGGCGGCGGGAATGGATTGTGTGCTGTTCATGCCTGACGACACACCACCGGCCAACATCATCGAGTCGGCTGTCGGAGGCGCCCGGGTGCACCTGGTCAATGGCCTGATCGGTGACTGTGGCAAGTTGGTCGGCATGGGCAAGGATCGTTTTGGCTGGTTTGATCTCTCGACACTCAAGGAACCATTTCGGATCGAGGGCAAGAAGACGATGGGTTACGAGTTGGCGTTCGACCTGGCTGCGGCAGCCGGGGATGGAAGCCTGCAACTGCCCGATGTGATCTTTTATCCCACCGGGGGTGGGACCGGGCTGATCGGGATGTGGAAGGCGTTCGACGAGATGGAGAGGTTGGGCTGGATCGGATCGCAGCGGCCGCGGATGGTGGTTGTGCAGGCTGAGCATTGCGCTCCGGTCGTGCGTGCATTCGAGGCGGGTGCGGATTCGGCCGAAATGTTCGAGAACGCCCGCACCGTGGCTTCAGGGCTCCGAGTGCCTGCGGCGATCGGCGATTTCCTGATGTTGCGGGTACTGGCCGAGAGCAACGGCACGGCGATTTCAGTCAGCGACGAGGAATTGCTGCAGGGGGTCCGCGAGATGTCGACCGGGCAGGGGCTGTTCCTGTGTCCGGAGGCCGGGGCGGTGTGGGCGGCCGCCAAGACGTTGCGCGAGAGCGGTTGGCTCGGAGCCGATGAACGAATCGTGTTGTTCAACACCGGCAGCGGGCTGAAATACAATCACCTGTATCCGCCGGGTGATCTGCCGCAGTTGGACCACACCGATCCGGACTGCCTGGACAGTTTGGCCTGAGGCGGCTGCAGGGTCTCAGGGATTGGTTGACGAGGCCTCGGCCAGGAATTGCTGGATCGCGGTCTGTTGGCCCACCACCAGGATCGAATCTCCGGTGGTCATCCGGTCATTTCCGCTGACGGGCATTTGCCGGGACCCATCGGGATGCCGGATGGCGATCACCGTCAGTCCCCGTTCCGGCAAGGGACTCTGGCTGATTTCCCGTCCGGCCAGTGGTCCGTCTTCGGTGACGGGCAACTCGGCCAGTTCCAGGTCGGCGTGGTGCCCATCGACGATTTCCATGAGGTTCTCGAGCCCGGAGTGGAGCATCAGCCTGGCCATACGGACCGCGCCGGCCTGGTAGGGGTTGATCACATGACGGGCGCCGGCCTGTCGAAGCTTGCGGGCGGCGGATTCCTCGGCGGCCCGAGCGACGATCGCCAGCGGCTGGTTGTCCATGTTCGCCGACAGGACAACGTAGAGGTTGTCGGCGTCGGAGGAGAGCACGGCGGCCAGTCCACCGGCCCGGGCCAGGCCGGCCCGTTGGAGCATCCCGTCATCGGTGGCGTCGCCGTGCAGGTACGCCCAACTCTCGGGAATACACAACTCCTGGATCCGATCGAGGCTGTTCTCGATGACGACGAACTGCCGATTCTGGTTGACCAGTTGCCGGCAGATGATCTCGCCCATTTGTCCGCATCCGCAAACGATCAGGTGATCGGACATGTTGTTGATGGTCTGCTGCATTCTTCTTTGCTCCAACGCGTGTCGGACTTGATCGGAGACGATCCATCGTCCGATCGAGGTGATCAGGTACATGAAAGTGCCGGCCCCGCTCAACAGGTAGACGATCACGAAGATCATGCCACCCTCTTGGATCGGTTCCGGCTCGCGGTAGCCGACGGTCATCAGCGTGATGACCGACAGGTAGAGACACTCGATCGGCCCCTTGCCGGTGATGATCCCAAATCCGACGGTGCCGACGATCAGTAAGACCGCGATCAGCCCGATGATCGGAAGGATTCGTTTCATGGGGCTGCCGGTGGCGGGATGGATTCGGTGTCTATCGGCAGGAGACATCGTGCGAGTCGTCCGGCCGGCAATTCCGGCGGTTGCAGTCGAATGGGGGTCCCCCGGCTTGCCAGGAGGCTTTCGACCGCCGTCAGTCCACTGCGGACCGCACCCTCCATCGTGCTTGGCCAGCCGGTCCGCGTCCAGTCACCGGCCAGGAACAGTCCGGACCAGGCTGTGATTGCCCCGGGCCGGGAGGACTCGCTGCCCGGTCGAGGTGACAGCACGGCGCGGTGTTCGATTACCAGCCGGCTGCGAAGGACCTGGAACCCGGCGGCCTCCGGCCAGACGCTGCGCAATTCCCCGGTGACCTCGTCGATGACGTCCTGCCGGTCTCGTTGTGTCACGTGCCGCGCGGCGCTGATGACCACCTGCACGTAGTCGCCGTTAGCTGTACGCGATTCCCGGCGGAACAACCACTGTCCCAGTCGTCCGACGAGGACCGCGTGCGGCAGATCCGTGAGAGGACGATCGAGCCAGAGATGGACCGCGGCGATCGGGGCCGTGTCGAGTTGTTCGAGAGCGGCAATCTGTGGGTGGCGGGTCACCGATTCGGGCAGCAGGTTGGCCACCCGGTGGTGTGGGACGGCCAGGATGACCTGGTCGGCCGTGATGGACGTTCCGTCTCTCAGTTGGACACCGGTGACCTGTTCGCCCTGGATCTCGACACTGCCGGCACCAGTTCCGGTCCGGACCTCGATGCCGCGTTCGGTGAGCCATTGGGAGAGTCGTTGTCCGTAAATCTGTTCGAGTGGTACTCGGGGGATGACCGGTTCCCAGCCGCGTCGGTGTGCAAGGAATCCTGTGACAAAAACGTGGCGAGCGTGTGCCACGGAGATCCGATCGAGTGATTCCGAGAGGGCGCTGACGAGAATCACCTCCCAGAAGCCACCGATTGATTCGGGAGATTGTCCGTGATGGGCCAGCCACCGGTCGAATGGGTGGTCCAGTGTGTGATCGGTGGTGCGGGCCAGTGCCAGCAGCCCGCGGCGGATTTCTCGACGTGATCGACTGCCGAGGTATTTCAGCCCGGACAGCCCTGGCAGCAGGTGAAACGGGGCTGGCAGGCAAGAGGCTCGCAGCGGGTGAATGGTTGGGGGCTGGTCCGGATGAGGTGGGGCGACGAAATGTAGCGTCGTGTCCCGTCGAAAGTACTCCCGCAGTCCGACGGTCTGGATCAGCCACATCAGGCTGGTGCAACAGCCCATCCCGACGTGCTGGCAGTGGTCAATCCACTCGTCGGTGCCGCTGTCGTGAAACGACCCGGCACGGCCTCCCAGCCGGGGTCTCGATTCGAGCAGGATTGCCGGTTGCCCGGCGGTTGCCAGGCCGACAGCGGCCGACAGGCCAGCCAGTCCTCCACCGACGATGACCGTGCGGGAAGGAACTGGTTCTGCGGGAGGAGTCGAAGTGGGAGTCACGGCGACCACTGTAGCGAGCTGGGAGTGAAAATCACCAAGTTACCGGGTGCACGATGGCGATTGGCCATGGTTAGAATACCGGCGGGGCGGGTGAAGCACGGGGCCAACTGGAGGGGACCCGATGGAACGTTCGTGGACGCGCCCCCTGACACGCGTCGTGTCGCTACTGGGCGACCTGGTCTATCCGCGTCATTGCCCGTTGTGCGGGACAGATGGGCGGGGCGGATTGTGCACCGGCTGTCGAGAAAGGGTGGGTTGCGACCAGCGAAACCGTTGTCGCCGGTGTGGCCAGCCGGCTGGACCGCACGTGGAGGCTGATGCTGGCACGGGGTGTTCACACTGCCATCGCCTCCACCTGGCTTTCCATGGAGTGGAACGATTGGGGCTTTACGAGGATGGGTTGCGGGAGGCGTGTGTCCGGGGCAAGGGGGCCATCGCCCAGCCGTTGACCTGGGCGTTGGGTGAGTGGTTCTGGGAGTGCCGGGGTGACGTGCTCGCAGCCCTGGAGGCCAATCTGGTGGTGCCCATTCCGCAGCACTGGACGAAGCGGATCACCGCGGGGCACAACCAGGCCGAGACGCTGGCGGTGGTGCTGGGCCGCTACTTGCGTGTGCCGCTGGGCAGGCATATACTCCGCAAGACGCGTCGGACGCCCGACCAGTCGAGCCTGTCGGCCGCCAGTCGCCGAGCGAATCTCAACGATGCGTTTCGCGTCCGGCGGCGTACCAGGCTTGATGGGCTTCACGTGTTGCTGGTGGACGATGTCCTGACAACTGGCACGACGGTCCACCAGGCGGCCCGGGCACTGCAGCAAGGAGGCGTCGGTCGGGTCAGTGTGGTTGTCCTGGCCGTGGTGCCGGTGGCTGCCAATCGTCTCACCTGTTGACCGGCTGATTGATTCTCATTCTGGCAATCCGGCGATGGCTCAAAATTCCACCGATGATGTTCCTGCCACGGACTCACCGACCAAGTCGGGAAAGCGATCGGCAGCCACGAGGTTTTTCCTCCGGGGACTTTCGATCAGCCTGCCGCCGATCTTGACCGTGGTGATCGTGCTGTGGCTGGCTGAAGGGGTCAACACGTACATCATCCATCCGACCAGCGTGGGTGTGGAGTGGGCCATCGCGAAAGTGATCGATTCGTCGAAGCCGGTGAAGGATCTCCACGTCGTGGAGGAGGCCCCGTCGTTGCAGGGATGTGGGACCAATTATCGAGTCAACAGCGAGTTGTTCGATTCGATCACCAAACGACAGCGCGAGGAGGGGGTGGATGCCATTTCGTCCGAGTGGCTGGTGACCGAGATAGACCAGGTCTATGTCGTGATCAATGTCGAGCGGGCGATTCCGTATACCGATCACCAGTTTGTCGTTCGGAACACGACCGCCGGCGAGATGCCCCGAAGTGCCGTTGGGATCTACATGGTGATTGCCCGTTTCCGGCATTTCCGTGGGCAGTTGTTGCTGAGTGCATTTGCCGTCTCGATTTTGGTCATCGTCCTGTATTTTCTCGGGCAACTGGTCACCAATCGACTGGGAGCGTGGGGTGTGCGAAAGTTCGAGTCGGCACTGGTCGGACGGGTTCCGCTGGTGAGCAATGTCTACTCGTCGGTCAAGCAGGTCACCGATTTTCTCTTCACGGAGCGGACGATCGAGTACAACCGGATCGTGGCGATCGAGTATCCGCGACGGGGAATCTGGTCGCTGGGTTTTGTGACCGGCGAGAGCATGTTGGAGATGACCACCGTGGCTGGGGAACCGCTGGTCACGATCCTGGTCCCCACCTCGCCGATGCCGGTGACCGGTTACACGCTCAACGTTCCCAAGAATGAAATTGTCGACTTGAACATCACGATTGACCAGGCTTTTCAGTTCTGCATTTCCTGTGGTGTCCTGGTGCCTGAGAATCAGAAGGTGACGCCCGAATCGCTGCAGAAGGCCCTGGCTCTCCGGTTGACCGGGGAAGGGGAACAGTCGGTGGTGACACGGCCATCGGAGGAGAGTGCTCAGGTGGAAATGGGCGAGAGTGCAGCCGACGATGACTCTGCCGTTGCGGATTCTACGGATGGCGGGCCTGCCGAGGGAGAATCGGCGTGACTGATCCGGGGGCTGATGGCACCACGGTGGTGCGGATCGCCACAAGAGCCAGTCGCCTGGCGCTCTGGCAGGCTCATCACATTGCTGAACTGCTGCGGCTCTCCGAGCCTGGCGTGAGCGTGGAACTGGTCGAGGTCAGCACCGAGGGGGATCGTGACCGGGTTCGCCGGTTGGATGCCATGGGTGGGACGGGTGTGTTCACGCGGGAAGTGCAACAGGTGGTTCTCGACGGCGAAGCCGACCTGGCCGTACACAGCCTGAAGGACCTGCCGACGGTGGCCATCGACGGACTGGTGTTGGCTGGTGTTCCCGGGCGGGCGGAGTCTGGTGATGCGGTGATTGTCGCGCAACCGGTCGCCTCGCCAGAGACTCTTGATGGAGGTTTGGAGACGATTGGAGTTGGCGCCCGTGTTGGAACTGGCAGCCCGAGGCGACAGGCGCAGATTCGTCACCGTCGACCAGATCTCGAGGTGGCCGGGATTCGAGGCAACGTGGAAACCCGGTTGAGGAAACTCGACGAGGGGGAGTTTGACGCGGTGGTGCTGGCCGTCGCTGGGCTCGACCGGTTGGAATTGTCCGACCGGATCACGGCCGTGTTGGATCCCGAGATTGTCTTGCCCGCGGTTGGGCAGGGGGCCCTGGGGCTGGAGTGCCGTGACAACGATCCGGCGACAATTGGTCGCCTGAAGGCGATAAGCGACTCGACGACCCGACGGGCGACGCTGGCTGAACGTGCGATGCTTGCCCGGTTGCGTGCCGGTTGTCACGCTCCGGTTGGTGTGCGAAGTGGAGAGACCGACGGTCGACTGTGGCTACACGGTGTTGTGCTTGATCCCGGTGGCACTCAGAGAGTGGAATCTCGGGCCGAGATGGAAGCCGGGACCGGCGATGACGCCGAGTCACTTGGTGTCGCGGTTGCCGATGAATTGCTGGCTGCTGGAGCTGCCGAGTTGATTTCCGGTTGATGGCGGCACCGAGAAGTAGGCGTTTTCGCTCAACGGGCGATTCTGGTTTGTTCTCCAGAGCCGGTGTGGTCGCAATTCATGGGCGACGTTGGCGGGGTGCAGTGCCTGGGCGATCGGGTGGTCGCAGCCACAGCCCAGGGTGAGCAGAACTGCCGCCAGAAACATCGCGGCGGCAGTGGCACTCAGTGTTTTGCCATGTGAAACGTGAATGGGTGGCATCGGGTCGGCCGAAACGGATCGCGAATGGGGGCGAGCCGCGGCAGCTTAGTCGAAGCTGGTGAGAGGCACCAAGAGCGTTTCCCGGACGGGGTCTACCAGAGCGTGTAACCGCCGTCGATGACGATCGAGGCACCGGTGACGTAGCGTGAGGCGTCACTGGCCAGGTAGACGGCCAGCGGTCCGAGATCCTCGGGTTGTCCGAAGTCTCCGGCGGGCACCTGTTGTTTGAATGTCTCGATGATGGTTGGATTTTGAGCAGCCCATTTGACGTTGGGCTCGGTCATGAAACCGCCCGGACAGATGGCGTTGACGGTGACGCCGTGAGGGGCCCAGTCGGCGGCTGTCGCCCGGGTGAAATGGATCACCGCCGCCTTGGAGGTCTCGTAGCTGCGGCCGCCAATGTCACGGTTGATGACCATGCCCGAGATCGACGCGATGTTGATCACGCGGCCCGTGCCTTCCCTTGCCACCATCGCCCCACCAATCAACTTGGTGCACAGGAAGGTGCTGTTGAGGTTGAGATCGAGGATTCTCAGCCACTCGTCGAGCGGCATCTCGGTGGTCGGGATGTCGATCCGGCGACCGCCGACATTGTTGATCAGGATGTCGATGGGACCGTGGTCCTGGAGTGCCGACTGACAGGCGGCCTCGCATTGGTCCAGTTGTCCGATGTCGGAATTGATGGTGATCGCCTGTTGTCCCCGTTCGCGAATGTCTTCGGCGGTCGCCTCCAGACTCTCGGAATCGCGACCGACCAGGATCACGTCGGCCCCGGCCTCCGCACACGCCAGTGACATCTCGCGTCCGAGTCCACGGCTGCCCCCCGTGATGAACAGGCGTTTGCCATCAAGTCGAAATCGATCCAGGACGTTCATTGTGGGTCACCTTGGTTGTCGGGGATTTCTTCAGGAGGTGGAGGAAAGAGGTTTGCTGGATCGGCTGGTTGTGTGGAGCGGTCAAAAAGGTGCACGTCCATGTCCTGGACTGTCCAGCAGTCCAGCTTGGTCCAGTCATCGGGTATGTCGAATGACGATTCGGTTGGAGTCCTGAGTATCAGTATTGCGTCGTCGCTGGTGGTGTCCTTGCGAGCGAGTCGTTGCAACGACCGGAATAGTGGTGAGCGATCGATGAGGCGGGGGATCATGGCAAAAGGGGGGTCACAGAAGACCAGGTCGAATGGCAGCAGGTGATCAACGTTTTTTGGCCGAAACGA
>CAZYAZ010000033.1:0-7684 GCA_964646205.1 uncultured Planctomycetaceae bacterium
GATGGAATGCCGGGCGATGATGGAATGCCGGGCGACGATGGCGACATGCCTGATCTGGGTGACGATGTAGACGACGATCCTCCTTCCGGTGATGATCCGGGCGGATTGCCACCTGATCCGGGCAGCGGCGACGACACGGGCGGTGATGTAGTCCCTCCCGGTGGAAACCCGGACGCCCCCGGTGACGGAATGCCGCCGGGAGGAGGCGACGATGGGGTGGACGTCCGTCCGGGAGCTCCTACGGTTCCTGATTTCTAGGCACCAGTAGTCCCGTTCATGATGTCTCACTGAACGTGAGCCGGATTTTACGGCGACGTGATGAATCCAGTCCGAACTCGCACTTTTCGGAGTCGCTGACAATCTTGCGGTTCGGCATTCTTCCCCTGGCCCAAGATCGCCCCGTCATCCGCCGTGCCGAATTGTTCCTTCAATCTCGACGCCGTACGGCAGAGGACGTTCGTTGACGACATCGTCTATCACGAGACGGTGGACTCCACCAACGACCTGGCCCTGGAACTCGCTGAGAAAGGTACTTATTCGCCCGGCCCCCCACTCCTGATTCTGACAGAGCAGCAAAAACGCGGTCGAGGACGACGTGGTCGTCGCTGGGAATCCAGCAGTGGCAGTTTGACCTTTTCTTTACTATTCACGCATTCCACACCACCGTCACTGCAAACAATTCCAACACTGGCACTCGCCGTTGCCCTGGGCATTTCACGAGCACTCACAAGCTACCTGGCCAACTCGTCTACCGATGGCGAAACAACGATAGCCCAATTGAAATGGCCCAACGACGTGTTCGTTGGCAACAGGAAAATTTCCGGCGTACTGGTCGAACCAAGATCGGCTACAGCAAACACGCTCTCGGCCGTCGTCGTCGGAGTTGGCATCAACATCAACAATTCGATCGAGCATGATCTCGCTGACCAGGCCACGTCGCTCGCCACCGAAGTTGGAGCCACGATTCCCCTGAACGACTGCCTGCTGAAGATCCTCAACCGCATCGAAGACGAGGTCGAGGCCTGGCGGACCAACGATCTCCAATTGCCCCAGCGATGGAACCAGGCCCTCCGGAGCATCGATCGCCACCTGTCGATCGAAACACCCGCCGGAACAGTCACAGGAACGTGTCGCGGAATTGACCCGAAAGGACGCCTGCTGATCGAGACGTCCAACGGGGTCCTTCAGCAAGTCGTCAGCGAGATTGTTCCTGAGACCTAAGGGATGGTCGGGAAGCTGAAGTCGAACGTCCCGGACGGCGTTTCAGACCAACCGAAGGGCAATTCGCCGAATAGTGTCGGAGCGGTGAATTCAATTCCGTTGGCATTGAACACCGGTGGCACAGTGGCCAGGTCGATCAAGAAACCACGACCGTCATCGAACGGTCCTGCTCCCAGCAGATCCACGGTGTCGTATCCGGTCTCGATTCGGAAGGAACTCACCCCCATCCCCGGGTACTCGAAGATCCCCAGGTCTGGACTGAATACCGGCGGCAAACCGTCACGAGAGGCGATGCGTTGAGCATTGCGACGTCGATCGTCGGCCGTAAATGGTCCCGGTGGGACCTCGTCAAAGAGTCGGCTCTTGAAGAGATCTTCCGCGTTGTCGTAGTAAGCTCCGACCACGTTGGAGGATCCTGGGTTTGTGTTTCGATCCGACTCGCCGTTGGTCACCTGTAGGCTGCTACCGGTGTTGCCACTGAAGACCATGTTCAACCGGGCCAGAGGATCGGTTTCGAAGACGGTCAGATCGAACACCGTGTCATCCCACTCGTCCTCGGTGTCAACCGGGTCGACCGTCGAAGTGAAGCTCTCGACGTACACATCAAACCCGCTGTTGGCATCGAACTTGTTGCCAACGATCCGGGCATTGACTCGCCCGTTGCCAATCACGTTGCCCAGGAGATCTGTCGTGTCGTTGGTTCCAACACCGTTTCCATCGAATGCGTTCAAGCCAGTATCGTCAGCCCCGAAGAACAACGGTGAACTGTTGCTCGTCCCGACTCGCAAGACCAGGCCACCGGCGATGAAGTTCCCGGCCTGGTTATTGCTCTCGACGGAGTTCTCATCGAGAACCAGGACGAGATTGGCCACAGCGGTGGTGGTCCCTGTTGCGTCCAGGTCAACGTCGGACAAGTCGGTTTGATTCTGGACAGCGGACGCCGTATTGACGACATAAAAACCTTCCAGGCCATTGTTGTCGATCTGATTGCTTTCCAGGGCTGTCCCATTGCCAAAGCGAATGAAGGACTCACCACTGTCCTGGTTGAGGATGTCGACGCCACGAAGATCGTTGAACCGGATGTCATTGGACTCGGCCACCAGTTGCAAGCTTTGCGTACCCTGTGCTGCACCACCCTGTTGAATCTCGATTCCATCACCACGGTTATCCTGGATCGAGTTGTTCCTCAGGGTGAACTGCTTGCCAATAAAGGTGAAGACCTGCGTCGGAGGTGCCCAGTTGATGTCGATGCCGGCACCTCCACCGGTGCCCAGAGCAAGAACCCCGTTCCCGCTAATCGTGTTGTTGGCAACGACCACGTCACCGAACCCGTTGAACTCGATGCCGTCCTCGCCATTGTCGATAAACGAGTTGCCCAGGCTGGCTCCAGTCGAAGGATCGGTTCCATCGAGCCCGATGACCAATCCAGCCATCCTCGAGTCGACACTCGCACCAGAACCGGCATTGTTACTCATCGTGTTTTGTGACCAGGTGCCCCCGATCTGGCGGGCCTCGGCATCGAACACATTGTATTGCTCGTGGAGTTGCACGCCGTGACCGAGGTTCCCATCGGACAGGTTGCTGTTGAGATCAACCAGGAGATCGGCATCACCCACGGTGAGCACATCGATCCCGTTGCCCTGGTTCAGGGTGAGGACGTTGTCCCGCAACTCGACACCAATCTGGGTGGCGTTGCCACCGTCGGCACTGACAACGATTCCGTTACCGACTTGTCCCGAGACCGTGTTGCCATCAATCGTCACACCATGGACCTGCCCGGGAATCGGATTGACTAGCGAAACAACCGCGTCGTCGGTTCGAGAGAACAAGATGCCATCTCCCAAACTGGCCGAGACGGTGTTGTTTGAGATGAACAGATCCTGCACGGTCGTCTCTTCTGTGGCTCTCACCACGATTCCTGTCCCGTCATTGCTCAGTGGCAGCAAGGGATCAGAATCGTCGCCAATCACATTGCCAGCGATCGTTGACGCCTGTAGCACAACGGTCGCGTCAGCTGCGGAGTTGGCCGAAACCAGGGCCACGTGAATCGCGTCTCCAGCCGGAGTGCCCAGGTTCAAGTCGTCGGCAGTGGTAAGAATGGTGTTATTTCGAATCTCAAACGCCCCGGTCCCATTGTCCTGCAATTCGACACGGATCGCGGACCCAAGGTTTCCATCGAACGTGTTCCCATATGTCAGCGCGCCAGGGAATACCGGATCATCCTGGCCCACCGCCAGCGCCAGTGTTCCACCGCTTGAGAAGACCGAAATGCCTCCGGCCGAATCGATATTGTTGATCACGTCACCGGCAATCCGGTTGCGAATAAACTCGGCCGACAGGGACGAATCAACCCCCGAGACCCACACCGCGTCAGTGCCAGCCCATGTCCGATTGATCGTGTTGTTGTCGACAGTTCCCAGGTCAATGACCGCCGTGTCGGCGTTTGCCGAGATACCTCGTGCCCCACCGTTGTCCAGCGTGTTGTTGTCTATCCGACCAATCGAAACAGCACCGGCATTCGCAGCGTCAATCGTGATCGCATCGACGCCGGCACCGGCCATCGAGTTGTTGGTGACCGAGGACAGGGAGATCGATCCCGTTCCCAGGGAACCACCGTCAACCGAAATCGACAACTGGCTGCCAGTGTTGTTGGCAAGCACCGGGTTGCCCGACGCATCGAGCACCATCGTGTTGTCCAGGTACGTGTTGACGAGTCCAGCCGTGATCACACCACCGCCAAGATCCAATTGCCCGTTTGCGTTCGTATCCTCACCAGGATCCAGGACCCCGTTGTTGTTGCTGTCTTCGGTCGCCGTCGTCCTCAACACAACACCCGACCCGGTCCCACCCAGCGTGATCCCGTTGCCGGTAATCACGTTGTCGGGCCCATCGAGAATTCCGTTCAAATTGGAGTCCTCGTCAAAGTCCTCGCCAAGGTCAAGCAGACCATTTCCATTGACATCCTCGCCGGGATCCAGGATCCCGTTGCCATTGCCAACGTTGAGCGTTCCGTCGCCGTTGATGTCTTCGCTGAGGGCCGCTCCCACAAACCGATCGTCGAACAGGTCCAGCACGCCGTTGTTGTTGAGGTCCTCGTTGTCGTCCTCGCCAATGTCCAGCAGCCCGTTGGCGTTGACGTCTTCGCCAGGATCCAGCAGGCCGTTTCCATTGCCACGGTTGACGAACCCATCGCTGTTGGCATCGCTCTCGGCCCGGTTCCCAAAGAGCGAGTCGTCGGGGATGATGTCGCTGGGCGACCCGATGTGCAGATCGGTGATGGAACCTCCGTTGACCATCGCCACCAGGCCGTCACCGCCATTGCCGATCAACGTGTTTCCACTGAACCCGTTGTCGAGAATCCCGTTGCCGTTGACGTCTTCGGAACCGTCCAGCAGGCCGTTGCCGTTCAGATCCTCACCAACATCCAGCAAACCGTTGCTGTTGGTGTCCTCGGTCGGATCAAGCACACCGTTTCGATTACGGTCTTCGTTCATGACACTGGTAATCGTGCCAGCCCCGGTTGCTAGCAACCGCATGCCAGTTCCCAGGTTGTCACTGACATCGTTGTTGTGGAAACTGAGCAGGTTGATCGTCCCATCATCGGCAGTGACCGACACGCCGGTGTTCGGATCGAAGTTGTTGTTGAAGATGTTGCCGCTGATGTCGGCGTTGATGACTCCTCCGGTCTCAGTCAGCAACAACAGCCCCGTACCGTTGGCGACCGCGTCGTTGCCGGTGATTCCCAGCGGAAGGCCGGGATCGACCGGGCCACTTGGAATACTGACCGCGTTGATCACGGCTCCATCACGAGCAGTGATCGCGAAGGCCACACCAGCGTCAAGCTGACCGTTGGCATTGATGTCCTCGCCCGGATCCAGCTGTCCGTCAGCATCGAGATCCTCGCCGCGGTAATTGCTGACAACGTTGTCAGCGACACGGAGATTCAGTAGCGCTCCGTCGGAGGCCATCAACTGGAAACCAGCATTCGAGTCGAAGCCATTGCCTCGCAGGTCGTTTCGCTCAAAGATACCCAACGCCGCACTCGAACCACTCGACAGGTTGTTGGTGAACAAGACGCTGTTGCGTGTGGAGTCAAACTCGTTGTCATGGTAATTGAAACCACCGATTGACCAACCCGATGCCGTGCTGATCGCGTTGGCATACACTCCGGCGACATCGGTCTGGCCATCGAAGATGACTCCACCAATCTCGGTGTCGCTGCCGGCAATCGTGACAATCGCGCCACCGTTGTTGCCGTCGACGCCCAGTGGATTACGGAATGAGGGCTTGGTGGCCAGCGGATCCACCGCCGGCATCGGGATCAGACCCGAGGTCGTATCGAGAACATACTGCTGCTGATTGAGCATCCATTCGCTGAGCAGTTTTTGATCGTCAAAGAGTGTCAATGAACCGGTCAGATCACCACTCCCGACGATGAGCATGTCGTTGCTCGGAAGATTGTTGAATGTCCCGAGGTTGTTCAACGGACTTTCGTAACTTCCGTTGCCGTTGAATGCAGCATTGGGATCAATCCAGACCAGTTGCATCGGGTTGCCGGCGTTCGCACCCGAGGAGTTGACCAACGGAACCATGTCCACCTGCCGTCGACGGTTGACCACCACGCGCCGGTTACGGCGGACCGAGCCGTTGAGTCTCTGCCGCATCGTCTGAGGACGGAAGAATGTCTCGGGACGACCGTCGGGCAGTGTGAGAACGACGTTCAACCAGGTGTTGGTTCCGAAGAGCGAATCGTCAGACACCGACACGCCAATCATCAGGTCGTCGGTGACCTGGGTTTCCACCCGGGCCTTCCAGCCAGTCGTGTCCGCATCCGTCTCGGAAGACCAGTGGTAAATCCCCATGTATCCCCGGGCTCCATAACGACCCAGGACCGGCAACGGTCCCCCAACCTCGGCGTCAACACCCCGGTAATTCGACTCGAAGATCCGGGTCCGATCGACCAGGACGTTGAAGCCACCAAACTGGGGATTGGAATAATCAGTCCGGTCATAAACCGTGTGGTACTCGTTCGACAACGGGAAATAACCGTTGGCTCGAAAGTCAAAGAACTGGCCCAGCGATTCGAAACTCGCACCGGCCTGCCGGTAGGCACGGTGATGCGAATTGTCCCAGTCCCACCAACCCGACAGACCGAAGATCCGGTCGAGATTTTCGTTGTACGAACGGTAGCCCATTCCCGTACTGGCACCGCCACGACCCTGGTCGTTCATCTGGGTCCGGAGATCGATGAACAGAAAACGGTCGTCGCCATTGGCTTCGAATGGCCAGAAGAAATCGAAACTCGTGTCGCCCACGTCGTTGCCGACGACTCCACTTCCGGCAGCCTGGCGATCCAGCCGGAAACGCATTCCGACCATCTTGTCACGTGGAACAATCGAACCACCCTGGCGCATGCCGTTGGCCGGCAAAACTCTCAACACATCATCAGCCGGCGACAATTGACGTTCTACCGGTTGCGTGGGTGCCTGAACGACATCGACCGCTGGAATCACACGAACCACGCCAGTGGTCGAGTCATCCACTGCAGCGGATGCCTCACCAGGCGGTTCATCGCCCAGGACGACGAGCGGACTCATCACCAGTGCACAGATTATGAAGCCTAAGTTCAGCAGGCGTGTCGTGTTCATCTTGGAACCCGAGGACCGGGAATGTTCAAATAGACCGGTTATTCCGGCTATGGCAGTTGTTCTAATTTTTCGGACAGACCATACGACCGAGTTGAACGGAAATACCCGAATGACCGTAGGATTCACAAACAGGATTCCCACACGACCCAAACCTCCTAATTTATGGGCAAAACAGTCCCATTCCGGGGACAACACGAACGGCACTGGTAGCCGCCAGCAGGGTTACGGAGAAGTCACCATTGACTGGTCGTTTGAGGCAGCAGGAGCCACCTCAACGCGTGTCGAGAAGGAGGTTTACGGTGAGATTACGGTGTTTGCGGCAGGGGCGTCTGGTCGCAACGCGAGTCGAAATTCGGTTGGTTTTCGGGGAATACTGTGTAGCGAACAGACATCCGTGTTGTTGTAATGAGAAATTGAGTTGCGAAATCGAGCGGAAGATTACCATCCGGTTGAAGCCGTCGCACTGTTTTCAATGCGTCCCACAACCTGGGGCCAAACCAAGGGGAGTTCTACAAGATGAAGTATGCCAGTACATTTTTGATGGGCCTGTCGTTGAGCCTGCTGTCGATGGGATGTGGCGATGCCACGACCGAACAATCGATCAATCCCGACGGTCCCGATCCCAGCCAGTTCAGCGGTGCGCAGACTGGTCCGTACGATGAATCGAATCCCGGTGGTGCCGCCGCCGCCCCCGCCGAAGACGGCGCGAAAACAGACGGTGAAGACGCCAAACCCGCCGACAAAAAAGACGGTGGAGACGCCAAGCCAGCCCCGAAGAAGGACGGTGGAGACGCCAAGCCAGCCCCGAAGAAGGA
>CAZYAZ010000033.1:7784-39217 GCA_964646205.1 uncultured Planctomycetaceae bacterium
GCCCCGAAGAAGGACGCCGGAGACAAGAAGCCGGCCCCGAAGAAGAAGGGCTAGTCCTGCTTCAGCTGAGTTTTGCTGGACTCAATGCAGTCCACACACCGCGTTTTCGGTCTACGGATCGGAAACGCGGTTTTTTTGTGAACGCTTTGGCTGAGATGTACTTCCCCGGGCCACATCGGTCCGCCAGGTCTCCAGGGCCATCAGCAATTGTTTCACCAGTTCCGGCTCTGCAGCGGCCAGATTTTTCTTCTCTCCGAGATCGTCCTGGAGATTGAACAACCCGACCTCGCCACCGGGCAACTGTCCCACAACCAGTTTCCAGTCCTGGCGACGTACCGCGGCTCGCTTTCCAAATTCCCAGAACAGTGTCCGGCTGTTCTTTGGCTGGCGGTGGGTCAACTCCCCGACCAGGCTTCTGCCATCCAAACGATGCCCCTGGGGCAATCGGCCACCGGCAAGTTCAATCAGCGTGGGCATCACGTCGAGGGTGATTGCTGTAACCGAAGTGGTCTGTCCCGCCATGACCGTTCCTGGCCACCAGGCGATCGCCGGCACTCGATGTCCGCCTTCCCAGACACTCCCCTTGTTGCCACGCAGCACACCATTTTGGCCATTGCGATTGGCCCCGTTGTCCGAGAAAAACAGCACCAGGGTGTCTTCAGCGATCCCGGCTTTCTGCAACGCCCCGACGATCTCACCGACACCCGTGTCCATTGCGATCATCATCTCTCGATAAGCTATCCCGACATCCTTGCGTGCCGCCCCCTTCAGATTGCCACGCCCCAGGCTTCGGACCGGCTTATCCTTCGGCCCCTGGTAAGGAGAATGTGGACACTCGTGAGCCACGTAAAGACAAAACGGTTTCTTGCCGCTGCGATCGGCATGCGTCTTGATGTACTCCACCGCATGGCGGGTGATCAGATGAGTGGAATACCCCTCTTCGGGCACCAATCGATCCCGATCCCACCAGTCGGCAATCCCCATCCGATCGAAGTGAGAGATGTAATCCACGTTGCCGCTCACATACCCCCGGAAGTGGTCGAAGCCATGGTGGATTGGATTGAATCGCTTGCGGTATCCCAGGTGCCACTTGCCAAAGACTGCCGTGGAATAGCCCGCCTTCCCCAGCACCTCGGCAAACGTCACCTCGCGTGTCGCCAGTCCGTGGTGACGGTTCACCTTGGGATCGGCATTGATCACACCGGGAATCCCCGCCCGCTGCTGGTATCGTCCCGTGAGCAAACCAGCCCGGGTCGGGCTACAGACCGGACCACTGGAGTGAAAGTCCAGAAATTTCAGGCCACCCGCGGCCAGCCGGTCCAGGTGCGGCGTGACATAGGTCGTGTTGCCATAACAACTTGCGTCACCGTAACCCATATCGTCAGCCATGATCACGACCAGATTGGGACGAGCGGGAGCCGCCACGACCACGGAAGCCGAAACCAACACGATCAACAAGCAAAAGAGCCTCGCCACCGTCCGTACCTCGTTGGGTTGAACCACCAACTCCGAATGCCACGTTTCACGAACTACTTCTTCTTGGCGGCACCCGGCTTCTTTTTCACGCGACGGCCACGCACTTTCCACATCGGGCTGGGCCTATGAGCGTCCTTCATGGCAGCCAAAGCCCGGGCCACGATCTCCGGATGCTCGGCGGCCACGTTTTTCTGTTCACCGAGATCTGTCGGCAGGTGATAGAGTTCCAACTCCTTGCCAAAGAACGACTTTGCCACAGCCTTCCATTCACCCATCCGAACGGCTCGTGTCCCACCCCGCTCGTAGAACTCCCAGTACAGGTACTTGTGCAACTCCTGGGACTTGGGGTTCCCGGTCAATGTCGGCACGATGCTCAGTCCATCAATTCCCTCGGGCACACTGCCGCCGGCCAAGTCGGCCAATGTCGGCAACACATCGGCAAATGACCCGACGACACCACTGGTGCTACCACTGGCGATGTGCCCCGGCCACCTGACGATAGTCGGCACCCGAATTCCTCCCTCGTACAGGTCCCGCTTGATTCCTCGCAGTTTCCCGTTGGAATCAAAAAAGTCAGGGTTGTTGCCCCCTTCGCGATGGGGGCCATTGTCGGAGGTGAAGAA
This sequence comes from uncultured Planctomycetaceae bacterium, assembly GCA_964646205.1. Taxonomy (GTDB): domain Bacteria; phylum Planctomycetota; class Planctomycetia; order Planctomycetales; family Planctomycetaceae; genus UBA8437. The sequence goes on from CAZYAZ010000033.1 coordinate 9,884, forward strand.
GACCACGGTATTGCGATCGATGGCCAGTCTCTTGAGCATGCCCATCAGTCGGCCAACGTCACGGTCAAGCCGACCGATCATCGCCGCGGTCGCCTTCTGGATCTCGGGCCAGTCGGTCTTTGCATAGTCACCCAGGTCTGGAACCTCCATCCCCTGCCGTCCGGCCTCGTTGTTCGCATGAGGAATGGTCAAGGAGAGGTAGAGGAAAAACGGTCTCTTGTGGACCTCTTCCAGCCATCCCAAAGCGTCGGTCATGATCAGGTCGTGGCTGTAATCGACCTGCTTGGTCGCCACCCCTTGCCCGAACCGCCCTTCCCGGGGAACCACGTTCCTCAACGCCACCCGCTTTTCGCCCCGCACCAGGAAACTGGGGTAATAGTTGTGAGCGTGGTGCTGGTCGAGATATCCGAAGAAGTGATCAAAGCCCTGTCGAGTTGGCAGGCCACTGGATTTTTCGTGCCCCAGCCCCCACTTTCCGGACAAACCACAGGTATAACCGGCCTGTTTGAGCACCTCGGCCACCGTCACGTCGTCCGGCCTCAGGTTGATCTTGCCATTGCCCCGGATGAAACAGTGCCCGGTATGCAGTCCGGTCATCAACACGCATCGAGAGGGAGCACAGACGGTCGATCCGGCATAAAAATCGGTCAGCTTCATCCCCTCGGCAGCCAGGCGATCGATATTGGGTGTGCGGATCCGCTTCTGTCCAAAACAACCCAGGTCACCGTATCCCAGATCGTCGGCCATGATGAAGATGATGTTGGGCCGGGCGGCCTTGTCCGCAGCAAGCACCGTGGCAGGTTTCATCGCGAGTACGAACGACACTGCGATCCACGCCAGGCTTCCAATCCGCTCGTTCGTCATCGACCTCATGCCTCTCTGTACCTCGTAGCGCAAAAAACAAGCCGCCTCGCATCAGCGAGACGGCTTGTATTCTTGTCACAGGGCGATTACTTCGCCACGGTGCTCTTTTCGAATCCCTCGTCATCGAGAGCTGCGATCGCTTTCTCGGTGTCAAAGGTCTTCCCCTTGTCGATCTCACAGATCGCTCGACGGGCCGCGAAAACGACTTTAACATCCTTCACACCAGGTTGACCGGCGAGAGTCTCACGGACTCTCGGAGCACATCCGGTGGGTCAGGTCATTCCCGGAACATTGAATACGACAGTATTCAGGTTGGTGCCAACCGCAGTCGACGAACCCGATTCCGGAGCCGGCGCGGGGCTCGAACCGGAGTCCGAGCAACCGACGACAAGCAACAAGGCCAACAAAAGGCCAAAAGAGCGTTTCATTCTGATATTCCTCTCGATCAGCGAGAAAAACGGGGGTGGGTCTGTTACCAATACACATGATTCTAACAGGTTTTGTATGCACGTTGACAGGCTGAACAGCGACGAACGAGACACCCGATGATGGACTTTCCCGAAGTACGGTTCGACGGCACCCTGAGGCCCTCGCAGGCCGCGGTAATGAAGATCGCCGAGCAACAACTCCACAAGGGGGAAAACCGGCTACACATCGTGGCCCCTCCGGGATCAGGAAAAACCGTTTTGGGGCTGTACCTCTGGGCCATGCACGTCCGCTGCCCGGCGGTGGTGCTGTCACCCAACTCGGCAATCCAGATGCAATGGGCCGCACGTACCGATCTGTTCTCGACCAGGTCGGGACGTCCCCTGATCGATTTTTCCAGCACCGATCCCAAGTCCCCCTCGCTGCTCAACTCGCTGACCTACCAGTCTGTGACCCTGCCAAGACGAGGGGGCGACGATCTCGAACAGGGAGCCTTCCAGAACTGGATCCAGTACCTGATCGAAAACGATGAGGTCAGTTCGCCGGAGGAGGGCCAACTCTGGATCGAGGATTTGAAGGAACGAAATCCCGAGTACTACGCCACCCGACTGGCCCGGAACAAGAAGGTTGTCCGAGACGAACTCGCCATCGGCGGCGAGGCCATGCGAACGTTGCATCGCTCGGCCATCGAAACACTCGGACGACTCAAGGATGCCGGCGTTGGCCTGATCATTCTCGATGAATGCCATCACCTGCTGGGCCACTGGGGACGGGTCCTGTCGGATGCCCGAGAACTGCTCGACGGACCAACCATTGTTGGCCTGACCGCAACTCCACCAGACTTCAACGATCATCGTCGAGAAGACGTCGAACGGTACCAGACCTTCTTCGGGCCGGTGGATTTCCAGGTCCCCGTCCCCGCCGTGGTCAAGGACGGATTCCTGGCTCCCTACCAGGACCTCGTCTACTTCGTCAGACCCACCGGTGACGAATTCAGCTACATGGCCAATATCAACGACAAGCTCACCGAGTTGGTCGAGGAACTGTGCATCCAGCAACCTCCCGATAAGGACGACATTCCCCGTGCCGCCCCATTGCCCAAGTGGCTGAGTGAGACACTCGGCAGCCTGAAGGCTGGCATCGTAAAGCTCGATTCATGGTTCGATTACGAGAAACGTGACCCCGAGTTTGCTCACGCCGCCCGATTTTTCCTGCAGTCAATCGAGCATCCCCTGCCCCAGGGCATTCCCGAGACAATCCTGCCCTTCGAGTGGGAAACCCCGCAATTCCCAACGGAGATGGATATCCTGATGCCCGTGCTCGGACGGTACATCCGGAACGCACTGCGACGCAGCGAATCGGCCGCCGACCGGGAACTGGCCGAACAGGCGACCGATCGTCTGAGAATGTTCGGTGTCCAGGTCACAGAGACCTCCACGCAGGTCTGTGCCTCTCCGGCCGGGCGGATCATGGCGTATTCGAAGGCCAAGGCCCAGGCCGTCATCCCAATCCTCAACGCCGAATTTCAGGTCCTGGGTGACTCGATCCGTGCCGTCGTCATCGCCGACTACGAGAAAACATCGGCCGTCAACGAGGAAATCACCCACCTGCTCGACGAGGAATCCGGCGGGGCAATCCAGGCCTTTCGTCAACTCCTGACAGATCCCAACACCGATCTGCTTGATCCCATCCTGATCACCGGGTCCACCGTGTTGATCGACGACGACCTGTCGGAGTTTTTCCTGGAAGAGGCCCGCGCGTGGTTGATCGAGGACGGCGCTGATGTCGAACTGCAACTGACCGCTCAAGACGACGACTTCATGGTGCTGCGTGGCCTGGGAAGCGAATGGAGCCCACGACTCTACATCCGGCTGATCACGGCAATGTTCCAGAAGGGAGTGACTCGCTGCCTGGTTGGCACCCGCGGATTGCTCGGAGAAGGCTGGGACGCCAACAGGATCAATGTGCTGATTGACCTCACCGCCGCCGCCACGTCAATGACAGTCAATCAACTCCGGGGACGTTCGATTCGACTGGATCCCGAGTGGCCCGAGAAACTCGCCGACAACTGGGATGTGGTCTGCCTGGCTCCTGAACTCCGAAAGGGATTCGACGATTTCCACCGGTTCGCCAAGAAGCACGATGCCACCTACGGTGTCTGCGAGGATGGTGCCATCGAAAAAGGACCAGGCCATGTACACGCATTGTTCACCGAACTGGGACCTTCGGATATCGAAGACGCCGTCGGAACACTCAACGAGGAAATGATCTCACGAACGACAAAACGTACCGAAGCCCGCCAACTCTGGCGAATCGGTGAGCCATTCGAATCCGAACCTGTCACGGCTCTCGAAATCAATTACAGCAAGAATTCAAACGTTTCCGGATTCCCTCCATTCCCAAACCACACGCTGGTCTGGACCCACGAATCACTCTCCGAGGCCGTTGCGCGTGCCGTGCTGAGATCGTTGGCCGAATTGCAAATGATCCCGGTGCCGGGAAACGCGAAAATCTCAACCCACGCGCGAGCCGGGGGCTTCACCCGGTTGTTCCTCAAGGACGCTGACGAGAAGAGTTCCGAGATCTTCAGCGCCGCCCTGGGACAGGTGCTCGGTCCCCTGGACAAACCCCGGTACGTGATTCCCCGTTACATCGACATCGCCAAACACAACACGCTGTCCCGGCTGCTGCCCGAATTCGTCGGCAAGTTCTTCGTCAAGTACGAACGAACCATGGCGATGCTGCATACCGTTCCGGACATTCTTGCCGGTCACAAGGACAACGTGGCCGTGTTCGAAAAACACTGGAATGATTATGTCAGCCCCGGCAAGGCCATGTACGCTCACCGCGACGACAGTCGCGAACTGATCCAGCAAGCCAAGCAGAATTCACAAATTCCACGTGCCGCAATTCGAACCAAGGACGTCTTTCTGACCCGTGAGTCTCAACCACTTCCCGCCGCCCGAGTTCCAGAGAAAAGTTCGCCGCCCCAGCCACAGGGACTGGATGCCAATTCGACTCCCAGCCCGGAGCCGGGAACACCACCAGCGGTTTCACCCGGACCGGGTCGAACCGTCAACTCGTCGCGGGCACATCGGGCGTCCGAAGGCAAAAGTTCCAGGGCCCGACGCGCCAACGATTGACTACCGCCACCGTTTCCCCGGAGCGTCCAATGGAGTTCTCCCATATCGGTCTCATCACCGATCAGCCCCACGACGGGGAGGTGTTTGTCGAAGCGACCCGGGTGTGGGTCACCGATTTCACCAAGCACCCACATCGGATCGAGTGGTTGCGATTCGAGCCCGACAGCCCGGTCAGCGGACCCGTCCGCGAGCAATCTCATGTCGCATTCCATGTCGATTCACTCCAAGAGGCCTCCCGTGGGCTCGATTGCCTGTTGGGACCGTTTACACCACTGCCGGGCCTGGACGTCGGCTTCTACCTGACCGACGACGGGGCAGTTGTCGAGTTGATGGAATACGAAGGCGACCCGTTCAACGCCGGGTGATCATCCATGCCGATCCCTGAGCCGCCTGGCCGCCTCGACCTCGTGACACAACTTCGTGTACACCTCCTCCAGGCTCACGTCCGCGGCTGAACCCGGCGCGAATCCACAATCGGGATTGAGTGTCACGCGTGCCGGGTCGATGTGTTTCAGTGCCGTCTCGACCCGCTCGACGATCTCATCAGCCGTATCAATCCGCCCCGGCTGGCAGCCAACGCATCCCAGCCCGATCTCAAAATCCTCTCGCAGTTCTCCGAACACCTCCATGTCGCCGGCCTGCGGTGCGGTGAATTCCATTGTCAGGTGGTGAACCTTGAGACGGTTGAGCGGCCCGATGATCGGCGCATAACCACCCTCGTGAGCATGTTCGCCTCGGACACGAGCCCCGGCTCGGCGACACAGGTGAACCGCCAACCGCACCCCCTCGATTCCGTCGACCACCTGGTTGGTCATCTCGGCCGCAAAGTCCGCTGCCCGATCCGGGTTGTCATAGCCGCCGCGAACCTCCGGATCCACAAACAGGCACAGGTGTGGATCATCGATCTGCACGATCGAGACACCCTCGTCCCTCAACAATTCCACTTCCCGACGCAAGATCGGCACGCACGCCTCGACGAACGACTCCCGGGTCGGGTACGCACCCGCCGAGGCAACCGGATCCCACATTCGTTCTCCCAGTAGCGCCGGTGCAGGCAACGTCGACTTGATCGCTCGATCGGTCACTGACTTGATCCGGGACGCTTCGGCGGCGATGAAACCTGGCTGCCTGGGAGACAGCGTGCCGGTCACCACGGTCCAGGGACGTCCATCGTCACTGGTGCTCAACTCGAATCCATCGGCCAACTCGGCAATCACCCCGATGTAGCTCTTGCGACTCCATTCACCGTCGGTGATCACGTCGAGCCCTGCAGCCTCCTGGAGAGCAATCACCGAACGAATCGCTGAGTCCATCCAGCGAGCGCGATCGGTGTCGTCGATCGACCCGTCATCGCTGATCAATCGACGGACCCAGGCCGGTCGTGGCATCGACCCAACTACCGACGTCGGAAACAGCGGCATCTCGCTCATCTGGCAATCCCCTCGGGAGTCCAACAACCACGGGCGTACTCGAAGTCCTGTTGGGTGTCGATCTCGATGTACTCGGCTGTCGTGTCAGAGTGCCGAAACTCGACCCCTCGCTCGACCATCTCCTGAAGCAGGTGAATCAGGTAGGCCTTCTCGAACAGCCCGGCTCCCCGAAATGGCCCCCCGGCGTGCAATGTCCGCACTCGATGAAACTCGCCACGAAGCACCTCGGCCCCGTCACTCCCAAAGCGAGCCAACCCGGTGAATTCCCCGTACGCCTCCGTCTCGGCAATCTCTCTCTCGATCCGGGTCACCACCCCGTCATGAACGGTCACCTTCTCCGCGTCATCGGCCGGATGCTCGGTCCGCCCCGCGTACCGTTCTCGCCAGCCCGCGTCGACCGAGATGGCAAACTCACCGGGAGTTTCAAGAACCCCCGCGACGAGGTTGGCGGTGAAGAGACAATCCGAGTAGCAACAGACAAACGGTTCGTCCATCAGGTCCTCGGCGCAGAACAGCGACGCCAGGATGTTGTTATTGGACCAATCCACGTTGTGTCGAAACTCGAACTCGGGGTAGGCCGCCTGCACCGCCTCGATCCGGTATCCACCGATGAAGGCGATCTGTTGAATCCCTGCTGTTCGCAACGCATCAACGGTCCAGTCAAGAATCCGTCGACCCGCAACTTCGGCAAAACACTTGGGTGCCTCGGCGGTGGTCGGCATCAGCCGCGACCCTCGTCCGGCCCCGATGATAATCGCCCGATTGGTCATCTAGTCCCTTTCCACGAAAACCATCACCGACGTCAGTGTCGCCAATCCCAACAGGACGCGAGGGACCACGATGAACCAGGTCGAGAGATCATCGGCAGCCGGAGGAACAACAAACAACACTATCAACCCGGCCACGGCCAGCACAGCCGCCCCCACGGCGAGAAGTTTTTGGCGCCCGCTGAAGATCAGTCCGGCCACGGCCACACCAAAACCGACAAGCAGCCAACTGGGGCCACCAGCCAGCCAAACCACACTCCCGGCAACCGCCAGTGATCCACACGCGATCGCCCAGGGCAAACGCCTCGGCAACAGGCCCACCTGTCGTGACGTGGTGTTCCAGAGTACTCCTGTTGTCAACGCCGCCGCAAACGCCCAGCCGGCCCAGATGTAGATCGTCACCTGCCAGGAGTCTTCGGATCCGCTCGAGTAGATCCCCGTCACCACGTCACCGGTTGCCGCACCCATGTAGCCGATGAAATTGACGAACCCCGCTGCTGCTGCTGCGGTTCCGCGGTGAGCCAAATCGGCCGGGGCGGTGCCAACCAGCAGGACCTGGGGGCCGTAGATGCAGAACCCGATCACCACCAGCAACAGGACCGTGCCGGTTGTCGAAACCCGGGACACGGATTCGTACAGCAGCGTGCTGACACCCAGGGTGGTCAGCAGGATCGCGATTACCGGTGCCCGGCGACCACCGAAGAGCCGATCGGTCGCGATACCGGCCAGGAATGAACCGGCTGCCGCACCGACCGCGATCACGCAGTACTTCAATCCCGCCTTGCCAATCGTCGTCTCCTGGACGTCCATCAGGTGCTTCAGTCCCCAATCCAGGAAGCCGTAACGGCACGCATTGAGCAGGCCCAGCGACAATCCCAGCAGCCACAACGTCGGATTGTAGAACGTCAGGTACAGCGTCTCACGGATTCCCGGCCGCTCGCCATCCGCATCACTCGTCTCTTCCAGGATACGACCCCCGGCTGGTGTTTCACGCAGGGTGACCAGCATGAACACACCGGACAACGCCAACATCACCGAGGGAACGTACAACGCCCCACGCCATCCCCAACGATCGGCCGACTCGCTCGCGATCAGGTACGTCAGCCCCAGGGTGATCTGGTACCCCGTTCCAATAACTCCCAACGCCCAGCCACGCCGTGACAATGGAATCCAGTTGCCCACCACCCGAACACATGGTGTCCATCCCAGTGACTGGCAGTAGCCGTTGACCGCCCAGATGAACAGCAGGAAATAGAAACCCGTCGAGAGCCCAAATGCGACGTTGAGCAACGCCGAACAAAACATGCCAATCGACAACAGGATCCGTGGAGCAATTCGCTCGGAAAGCTGCCCGTTGATCAACTGGCCCAGGCCGTAGGCAATCTTCAACGAGGCCAGGATCCAGCCAACCTGCCCGCCACTCAGGCCCAGTCCACCGTTTTCGATGGTTTCACTCAGCCCCGGGACAGCGGCCGATATGTTCGTACGGCAAAAATAAAACGCGCCATAGACCAGCCAGATCACCCAGATCGTGTGATTCTCGCCCGAACGGGTCACATCGGATTGGGGAGACGAGGAGACGGGAGTGGCCATCGGCTGTCCTGAAAGACTGACAGGTCACAGGATGCACCAATTCCGGGAGAGGTGCAATCAACCGGTCGTGAGCAGTGATACGAGATCCGATCGAGACACATCAAGGATTCGGTCCATCAGGTCGGCCCCATCGATCGCATCGTAGTTCTCGAGTCCTCCGACAATCCCGTTGAACCCCTGGGACTCAACGCGTTCGATAAAAGCCGGCAGGTCCGGTGACAACCGGATGGCATCTTCCAGCGACATCTGTTTCTCCAACAATTCCTCGCGTCGACTGGGCCACCACTCAGCATCAACCAGTGCCGGGTTGATGAACTCGATCAACGCTGTCTCCACCCCGCCGGCGTGTTGGTCCCCGCGGTCCCCGGACAATGCGACCAATGGATCGTGGAGCCATCGGAATGACCAGCGACTGATACGGCTGGCCGCCAACCCGTCCTGGATCGCCGCACGATGCACGATCGAACCGTGCACATCGACAACATAAGCCGCCATCGGTTCCAGCCAATCGGCAATTGCGTTGGCGTAACCAGTCACATACCGAGTCAGCAACGGAGCCGTGATATCGATACTCATCCCAAACGGCAGTCCCCAGGTCAGTTGGCCGTAGTCGACCGGCGGAGCAAGCACCATCGCGGGGTGTTCGCCGGCCAGCCGTTCAAGCACCGCATAACTCTGTAGCGTGTCGGTGGCCAACGGCAGATGGGGACCGTGCTCCTCGACTGCCGTGTCCACACTGAATGCCACGACTCCACCGGTCGGACCACAGGCGGGATGGTCTTGCGCCGGCAACTCGACCAGTTCGACGGGATGCACCCCACCACGAGATGTTTCGTGATAGAACGGGAAGCACTCGGCAATTCGTGCCACCAGGGCCGCCCGCAACTCGGAATCGAGCGCCTCGTGGTAAAGAGGCGGCAGCACCAGCGGGGCCAGTTCGGCCAACTCGTCGGCCGGAGTGCCCAACGAGCAAATTGGCAACACGATCCGGTCGGTGCCCACACGTCCTAGCAATTCATTCAGAGAGTACCCGGCCAGCCAGTTTCCGGTGTTGATCGCCTGGGGACGCCAGGCCAGTGGATTGTCCATGAATGGAAGCTCCTGCAACAGGAACGGAACTCGTTACGATTTCTTCGACTTGAGCCGCCTGCGGCAGCAACGCCCGGACGATCATCTCCAACCACCACAGTGTATCAATCCGGATCGTCAATTTTGTGGACGCCGCGTCCTGGCAACCATCTTGCGGTTTTCTGCCAGGATTCTCAGACTGGCCACACCTGAGTCCGGCAGAGTGTCCCAGTAGTGGTCGAGGGAGAATCAACAGGGTGGGTTCACCGATTGCGGCTCTGATCCAACGGCTGCGAGGCCTGGAATCCACGTTTCCAGAAATGGCTCGCTTTGTCCGCTTCGGTTTCGTCGGAGCCAGTGGTGTCCTGGTCGACGCCGCAGCCACCTACCTGGCCGGCCAGTCAACGCATCCTGACGTAGCCTTTGTGATCGGCATCGTCACAGCGATGACCTGGAATTTCTTCTGGAACCGACGGGTCACTTTCGCCGACGCCGTTCCCAGTCCGATTTGGCGGCAGTACCTGGGTTTCTGTGCCAGTTGTTCACTGGGCGGTGTGATCAGTTTCACGACACGCACTCTACTGCGTCGTCTGTCACCACTGTTCGCCAATCACATTGTGCTCACAGTCCCCGTCGGCGTTGTCGCGGGGATGATGTTCAACTACTTGCTGTGTCGTCGCTGGGTGTTTCGGACGACCGACCACGACGAAGCATCTGTGTCGCACGAATCGAATACTCCACCCCGCTGAAGACGGTCACGACGACCATCGCCAACACCAGGAAATCGCGGGCACGGATCAGGCTGTCGAATTGTTCGACAATCTCCGGGTCCATCGACAACAGGCACAACGGCACCGCAGCACATTGCAGGACCATTTTGAGCTTGCCCGAGAGTGCCGCAGAGAAGTCCTGGCCCCGTTTCTCCAGGAATCCACGCAAGCTGGTCACGAACATCTCGCGAGCCAACACGACCACAACGATCCACGCGGTCACACCCGACTTTGATTCGCTGCCGCCCACGGAGAGCAAAAAGACGAACACACCACAGATGATGATCTTGTCGGCAAACGGGTCGAGGATTCGCCCCAACGGAGTCACAAGCCCGTAGCGACGGGCAATGAAACCGTCCAGGAAATCGGTGGCCGCCGCGATGGCAAACAGCACGGTCGCTGTTTTCCACCATCCATCGGCCTCGATCAACACGAACAAGACGACCGCCATCAGCAGGCGACTGATGGTGATCAGGTTGGGAATGTTCAGCCAGTGGGTTGGCCGACCTGACTCCTCGACCACTGTGTTTGTCTCTGTGGCGTTCAATGGAGATCTCATCCACCAGGCCTGTTACTCGAGAGCCAGTCCGGCCAGATCGTACCCCTGCCTCGACAGGATCTCAACGGGAACCATCCCCCCGATCTCCAACCCCTCACCGTCGACCTCGACCACTCCATCGATCTCGGGTGCATCGGCAAACGACCTGCCGATCCACTTCCCGGGCTTTTCGGCCGCCCGGTCGATCAGGACATCAAGTTCATACCCGACCAGCGACTCGCCGAAGGCAAACGCATGGTCCTGTTGTGTCGCCATCAACTCATCCCGACGGGCCTCCTTGATCTCCTCGGGCAAGTGTCCATCCAGTCGCACGGCCGGAGTATCCGGTTCCAGCGAATAGGTGAAGACTCCCATCCGCTGGAAGTGCCCGAGGTCCACAAATTGCTTGAGTTCCTCGAACTGCTCGTCGGTCTCACCGGGAAACCCGGTGATAAAAGTGGTTCGGAGCACAAGGTTGGCCACCCGCTCCCGCAGATTCTCCAGCAATTGTTCGGTCGCCCCGCGATCCACTCGCCGTTGCATCCTCTTCAACACAGCGCTATTGATGTGCTGCAGCGGCAGGTCGAGATACGGCAGGATCTTTCCTGAATCGGAAATCACGCCAATCAGTTCATCGTTGAAATGAACCGGATAGAGATACATCAGGCGGATCCAGTCCAGACCATCCACCTGCTCCAGTCGCCTCAGCAGTTCGGCCAACCGGACTTCGCCGTAAAGATCGAGACCGTAATAGGTCGTGTCCTGGGCCACCAGCACCAGTTCACGAACCCCATCTCCGACCAATTCCTCGGCCTCCCTCACCACTTCCTCGATCGGCTTGGTGACATGCTTGCCCCGCATCTTGGGGATGGCGCAGAAGGTGCAGGTCCGGTCGCAACCTTCAGAAATCTTCAGGTAGGCAAAATGCCTCGGCGTGATTCTCAAGCGTCCCCGGTCCTGCTGTGCCGTGATCGGAGCCGGCCGAAACAGTTCACGTTGCTCGCGGGCGCGCCCCACCAGGTGATCGGCCACCCGGTGAATCTCGTCCCGGCCAAACACTCCAACCACGTGGTCGATTTCCGGACGTTCTTTCCGGAGACCACCACCGACCCGTTCGGGCAGGCAACCGGCCACGATCAGACCACCGGTCTGGCCCGCCCGTTTCAGGTCGATCATCTCGTCGATCACCGACTTCGACTCCGCCCGGGCACTCTCGATAAAACCACACGTGTTGACGATCACGAAGTCGGTTCCGACCGGCTCGGGAACCAGCGTGTACCCGTCCAGCGCCAGGGTCCCCAGCATCTTCTCACTGTCAACGAGGTTCTTGGGACACCCCAGGCTGACAAAGGCGTAGTTGCCTTTTGACTCGCCCACATTCATCTCGGACATGTCTCTAACCTCCACCCGTCAGCCGGTAGATCTCCCAGCCGGCCACCACATAAAAACACAACAACATCCCGACAAGCCCTGTCACCAGGGACAGTGGCGGCTTCAACCGTGTGGCCACAGCAGGTCCCAGCGGACTCTCCACGCTGCGGTAGATCGGCCACCACCATTTCCCGTCTGCTTCTTGAAATTCGATCCGGGACCGCCAGAAAAACACCACTGCTCCTAGCGATGCCAGTATGGCAGGCAACAACACATACCAGCCCATCAATTCGTCGCCACCGAGCAATTGCGCCCCCGCGTCCTGCTCCTTCATCGACACACTTGCCTTGGCCAGTACAGCTGCCCATCCATTTACCAGGAAGTGCAGCAAAATCGGCGCAAGAATCGAGCGGGTGGCCAGGTAGATCACATGCAACAGGACCCCGAGAGGAAAGACCGACAACTGGTGAGCCGGATGCAGGTGTGCGACGGAAAACAGCAGGGATGTCATGAAGACGCCTCGGACGACACCAGTGCGTGCAACCAGCCCTCGGCCAATCACGCCTCGAAAAACCAGTTCCTCACCGATCGCCGGCAGCACCGCCAGGACAAACACCAGCGCCGGCAACGGAAGGCCCTCGGCAAGGTTCGACAGAACGTTCACCTCCTGGACAGTCTGAACATCCGGCAAGCCCGGAAGTGCCTCGAGCATCCGGCGCCAAACCCTGTTGGCCACCACAAACAGTTGTCCACACGAAACCGATACTGGAATGACGATTGCCACGATCATCGCGAGGTGCGGCCAACGGATTTTCTGGCGACCGAGCCGGTTGCTCAGACGCGTCCACGGTCCAGACCGTGGCGCCGGGGGAACAGCCAACCGGAGTCCAACCAACAGCGTCACCGCAATCACAAACAGCAACTGATCGCCGCCCATCACCAGGCCAATCTGGTCGTTGATGGCCAACTGCAACTGTTGTTGATCACTCAACAACTTGGGGTCATTTCGCACAATGACCAGAACCAACACGACCACCATGATCGTGATCGCGGTGGCCACCAGGTGCAGTAGGATCACTCCAACCAGCCAGCCAAAAGCTTCAAACACACCGGGACCGGGGATCGTCACCGAAACCACTCGCGGCGAGGGTGGCACCCCGCCCCCCTCATCCTCCACCGGCAGCGGAGTCTCCTCGTCAGACCCACTTCGATCGTCAGACGCGTCGGGAACAGGGTCAGGCAACGTCATCGGCTGGAATGCCAGGGGCGGAGGACAGGGTGGGTGGCCCCAACCGAATCATGCTCAGGGAGCCTCACCCGACTATAACTGCCCGACGGACATGCTGCGACGCCTGCCTGCCCGGCCCGCCCTTGTCGATCACGTCAGACTCAAAAAGTGCCCGACGAGACCAGGAAACGGTGAGAATCCTGTCAAACGGCCGGGGGTTTCAACCGGCATTTTGATGCCGGTAGTCGGAACACACCCGGCAAGACCCGGCACAACCGGCCTGATCCCTACACTCGATGTGCCCGGAAGTCGTCGGAATCGATCGTCGTCTTGACCGACCAAAAAAAACGAGGCTATAGTTGCCTAGGCCTCGAGCCTCCTTCATCCAGCAGGCCCAGCAGGGAATCCGACCGATGACCGGTCCCTCTCCCCTCAATCCGATTCGTATCCTTCTCGCCTCCCTGGCCACCGTTGTCCTCGCGGCTGTAGCCGTGGCACAGCAGCCAGCCGAGACCAAGGTCGCCCCGGCGACGGCCAAGCCGTTGCGAGGGTTCAAGATCCGAGTCCCGTCACAGGCCTCCGGCGAAGAACGCAATCAGCAAACCGATCTCTGGGTCCTGGAAGTCCGATTCAAGCCGCTGAGGCTGATGACGATCAACTTGACCGATCCCAAGACCGGTAAGAAATCCAAGCAACTGGTGTGGTACCTCCTTTATCGCGCCGTCAATCGCCCGCTTCCGACCAAGGGAGACCCGAATGGGGTCGATCCGCTCAACGACTTCGACCCGGCACCCGGGAAGTCACTTTTCGCACCCGAGTTCACACTCGTGGCCAATGACAACAACGTCCAGAAGATTTACTCGGACAACATTCTTCCTGAAGCCCAAGCGGCCATTGCCAAACGCGAACGATTGCCCCAGTTGAAAAACTCGGTCCAGGTCGTCGGACCGATCCCCGAAGTGACCCCCTATGACGCCAAGCAGGACATCAGTCCCGTCTATGGCGTGGTGACCTGGACGGGTATCGATCCCCGGACCGACTTCGTCACCATCTACATGTCGGGATTCTCCAACGGGTATCGCTATGTCCGTGGCCCTGTGCCATTCGGCTCGCTTTCGCAGGCACTCAGCGGTGGCCAATTGAGGCGAGCCACGGCCGTCTGGAATGGCAACACGACGCAGAACTGGACAAACATGCACGACCTGCTGGAAACGTCCAAGACCAACGCGTTGAAAAAACAGGCCATCGAAGCGGGGAACTGGTTTTACGTGGTCAAGACCGCCGCGAGTGGTCCTCCTCCCAGTGCGACTCTCTGGCGCAAAACCCTCGTACAACGCTACTGGCGACCCGGCGATGCGATCGACCAGGACGAGACCGAATTCTTCCTGAAGGGTCCCAACGACGAGGTGTTCGAACCCCGTTGGATCTACCGTCCTGAAGGTCCTCCTGTTCGGGCAAAATCAGTCCCGGCCCCCAAGAGCACCACCCCGGACTCGCCAAAACCGGCCCGTAGCTGATAAGATATTTGCTTCGTGGCAATGCTTGCTGCGAAAGTCGGTCCCGGTGGCCGATTCGTCAACCAGCTCCGGAAGCAACGGTCACAGCGATGGCACACAAAAAGGGACAGGGATCGGTTCGTAACGGGCGAGATTCCAATGCTCAGCGACGTGGAATCAAGAAGTTCGGTGGCGAAGCCGTCGGTGCCGGCAATATCCTGATCCGCCAGTGTGGGACCAAGTGGCACCCGGGCCAGAACGTTGGCATGGGCAACGACTACACGTTGTTCTCGCTGGTGGAAGGCACCGTGTTCTTCGACCGTGGTGGACGACGCATCAACGTCGCAATCGCCGAATAAGCAATCGTGGTTCGGTCACGATCGGCGTCCGGCCCCGGTGTCCTACGAACGACCATCCGGGCTCACGGTTCGTATTTCTCGGCGAGGTCCAGTCCGTACCGACCGGCCTCTCGGTAACCGAACCAACCTGGTGGCCTGCAGGCCGGTCTGTTCACTGGATCCGACTCGTTTCAGACCGGCAATCCAACGAGCTCGGCCGCGCCGAAACAGGTCAAGAATCCACGGCTCGGGTCAACTTGCAACATCCGAGCGTCTCGTGACATTCGTCTCCACGAATGTATAAGTTGGTGTCACACACCACTTTAATTTGTTCCCTCAATTGAACACCGCCGGATCGGTCTACCGATGAAACGACTCGCCATCCTCACGGCCGGCGGTGACACGCCCGCATTGAACGCCACGTTGCACGGCGCTGTGACACGTGCGAACCAGTTGGGGATCGAGGTATTTGGCCTTCTCGAAGGATTCGCCGGACTGCTCGACGAGCAACTGCCTCACGTCCCGCTCAATCCCCTGCTGGCGACAATCCCCGAACTCGATCCCTGCCGTGGTGGCACAATCCTGGGTTCCTCCCGGACGTACCTTGACGGATCCAACCCGCAACTCGTCGACGATGTTGCCAGGCGCCTTGACCAGTTGGGAATTCAGGGCCTGATCGCCGTCGGTGGTGACGGCACGCTCAACGGTCTCCAGCCTCTCTCTGAACGCCTGCCGTGTGTACTGGCCCCCAAGACAATCGATAATGACCTCGGTCTGAATTCACCCGATGAACCGGTGTCCTGGACCACGCCACTGGAAGACGGCCCGAGTCTCGCCAAACCGGATGGCTCCCCATTGGATATCTCCAGGATGGTCAACTTCGCGACCCCGGGTTACGCGACCGCAGTATTTGTTGTCGTTCAGGCCATCCGTCGGATTCGCACAACAGCCGAGAGTCATCGACGGGTGGCCATCGTCGAAGTGATGGGCCGTCAATCTGGCTACATCGCCCTGGGAAGCAGTTATGGACAACCCGACCTGGTTGTGATTCCTGAAGTTCCATTGGAATTTGATCGGTTTGCAGAACAAGTCAGCCAGATCTATCGACAGCAGCGGCACGTTGTCGCCGTGATCGGCGAGGGCATCACCGACGAATCGGGACAGCAACTGGGAGCCACTTCCTCGAGTGTTGATCCGGCGGGCAACGTACTCTTCCGAGGTGCGGCCGAGGCACTCAAACAGCGACTCGCCGAAGCTCTGCCACGTTCACTTCTGGCCGACCACGCGTCACCTGAAGCAGCGATTTTCACCCGGAAAATCGGTCACACGCAACGAGGCGGTCGCCCGGTCCTCTTCGACCGCTTCCACGCCGCTTGCCTTGGTGGACAAGCCGTCGACCTGTTGCACCAGGGGCGGCCCGATCATATTGCCACGCTGCAATGGTCGCCGGAAAACGGGTTTTCCGTCGACGGCATTTCGGCCAGCCAACTCAGAGATCGCTGGGGCGTCGTGCGACCGCGACTGGTGCATCGATCGTTCTTTGACGACCAGCAATGGAAAGTCTCACCGCGAGGGCATGACTACCTTCGAGCAATATTCACCGACGCTGTCGGAGCCGATGATGTCGAACACCTCCGCGGTGACCTCTTCGATTCCGGTCACCTGGCAACCGGTTTTCAGAGCGTCAACGTGAAGTTGGCCCAGAGGGTGCGTCGAGTTTCTTAGCTTCCCCGGTCACCGGGGCTGGCCGGTCACGTTTTTGTGGCCGAGCGATCTCGAGCCGCAGGACCTGCTTCACCATCGTCGGTCGTGTGTCGGCGGGGGCACCGGCCAACAACTCGACATCGTCGACTCGAAATCCTCTGGATTCCTTGACGAGCACCACGCGGGCACCGAACTGACGGTCCCCCAGGGTCACCTCCTCACGCCCGTCCTCGATCACGCGAATTTGAGTCGGCGCCGGACGGAGAAACCGGACGGCACGACCAGCCTGGGCGGGAAATCGATCACCCACCTGGCTCCAGACGAGCCGATTGAAATCGACCGACGAGGCCGCTTCCACCGCCGACGCATTGCCACGTTCGATCGCCTGGCGGAAACCGAGCACCGGGACGAGCCGTTCGAACTGTTTCTTCAACGAACCGGGAAGCGTGGTTGTCGGAACCACGATGTCGTCCACCAACAACACGCCATTCTGCTCGCGGAGCACGCATGTCAGAGCCCTGTTCCCCTGCGTGATGGTGATTTCTGTCACCGCTCCCTGGAAGACAGTCCCCGACACCTGCGTCAGTCCTTCCGAGAAGGCCAATCCGAGAACCTCGGGCAACACCGCTGGCGACACCTGGTTCCAGACCCGGGAATTGAAGTCACTGGAAGAGTTGTGCCGAATCGCCAAGAGATCATGCTGGCGAGTAGCCGCCAGGAAGAGCCTCATCCGAGCGTGTGCGGTGAAAACCGCTGACACACGCCGTTCCTGTTGGGTGGAAAAATCGACCAGCGTGACCTCGTTCACTCGAAAACCACTCGAGGATGTGTCACCGGTTTTGGTGGAGGTGTCAGACTCCGGTTCCCGCTCAAGGGACAGTCGCACCACCCCCCCGGGTCGCTTGATCAGGATATCGCTGAATGTCTTCTGCAGTCGAACCTCGGCCTTGGAATCGATGGCCGCCGATCCGGGCAATTCCAACTCCGAGAGATCTGCACGCGCCAGGCAGTTCGAGAAAAACCGGCTCGAGGAGTGTTCCTTGAGTCCCGACCGGTCGACTGTGTTGTACGCATCAAGAAATCCAGCAGCCCGGGCGATGACGGTGGCCAGCAATCGAACCGATTCGGGTCGTCGCTTGGACGACGTGGATGAAAAGACGATATCGTCCACACGCCAGCCGGCAGGCTCCAGCGTCAGCGCCAAGACCGTTTCACCCTCCGGGCCGTTGTATCTCACCTGTGCCGTGCCCTTGTCCAGGCTTGCCCGGGGCCGACTGCTGAAAGTTCGCCCGTCACGGACGGCCACGCGGTTGGCCAACTGGGCCAAGTAAGGAGCCGGGATCTGTGCCAGTTTTTTCGAGAAACTCTCGGAGGTGGAAGCGAGCAGTC
Organism: uncultured Planctomycetaceae bacterium; assembly: GCA_964646205.1. Taxonomy (GTDB): domain Bacteria; phylum Planctomycetota; class Planctomycetia; order Planctomycetales; family Planctomycetaceae; genus UBA8437. The sequence goes on from CAZYAZ010000033.1 coordinate 28,009, forward strand.
GTTGGCGCTCACCAGTCGCCCAGGCGCGTTGAAATTCATGAACGCTCAACAACAAGTCCATCAAGTCCGTCGCAGAACGCGTGACGGTCTTTCCACGTCGTGATTGCTTGAGCAACAGATCGTCGACAAGCCAGGCTCCCGACGTCCCCTCTCGAGACAACTCGAAAGTCATCGGAGTCGTGACCTGGTCATCGGATTCGAATTCAACCTTCACCCGCCTGCGATCGGTCGAGACCTCTTCAACCTCGGCCACCGAGACTTTCCCCTCGGGCAACTCCAGCAGGTCCATCGCCTCGACGGCCGACTTGTCCCGCAGGGCTCTCTTTTGAAACTCCGTCGACGTGGCATCGCGGAGTGCCGAGATGTCTCGGTCCTCAAAGGCACCGGTGAATCGGGTCACCGACCGGGTTTCGACCAGGTGCGAGCAGCCTGCAGGGGCAATCAGCCCCAGCACAACCGCCAGCCACGCCGCGTCTCGTCGACTCATCCGTGTCGTCCTCGACATCACATTCGTAGCCAACCGTCCCTGGCCAACTACACCCCGACAGCCGGACAATCACCGGGTGGGGAGCACCCAGGGATGCCTCGGGAAAGCCGGGACGGGGGCCTTATCCCCCATTCACCCCGGTGGGTCAAGAGCGGTCATCGCCGCGAACTGCGACCGCCGAGTTGACGAAACGCAGCCGCGGAAAGTCCACGAACATCGGGAGACGTGACCACTGCGGCGGACGTCGACCGGACCGGAGACGACGTGGGCCGGGCCGTCTGGCGACGCGCAGCCCGAAACCGATCCACGAGCGTTTCATGGGGTTCCACAACCGGATACGACCGGTCCGGCCAACCCACGCTCGATGGTCCATACCACCATGGCTCACTCCACGAACGATACGGAAAACGTCCCATCGACATCGGAACACCCCACTGGTTCCCGTAGGGACCGATCCAGAATGCTCCGCCAGGACCCATCGGAACAACTCCAACCACGAACGGCACCTGGCCCCTGTCGACGATCGACATCGGATACCCTGGCAGTCCCATGACAACCGTCGACGAACTGACAAGACTGCGCCGTGAGCCCTGGAACAGAGAACAGCCCAGGCGGCCAGCCCATTGACCGTGGCGAACGGACCACCCGGTTCGTAGTCCACCGCTGGACCACCGGACCCGGCCAGATCTCCCCATGCCAAAGCCAAAGCTCATCCCGTGACGCTCGTAAAATCGGCTGCTGACCCCGTGAAACCCCACGCCACCGCTCACCATCTGACCACACGCCCGCGGCGTCGCCGGTGACCACAACACGGCCACGATCGCGGCAACAACCAGGCCACTCACGCGACTCGACACCGTGGTTCTCCACTCACTCGCGATCATCGGAAACGGTCCTGGTCATTTCGCAATTCCAAAACTGTAGATCGTCGCCCTCTCGACGTCGAATCGCAGTTGTACCACATCCCCGGCCAGTGAGCCGAGTTTCGGATTTCCTTTCCACCTGGCGACTGCGGCCGGCTGATCGTCCTCAATGGGTCGGGCCCTGTCGATGGAAAACCGCTTGAGCATCTTGCCACGTCGATCGATCACGGCGACTCGGACCGCCCCCCCCGCCCGCACGTTGGCATTCACGAGCAGTCGACGTCCATCGAGTTGAAATGGCCGCGTGATCAGAGTGCCGCGACCTGTGGCGTCCAATCCCACCAGCCGATCCTCGCCGATCGTGGCCAGTCCCACAGCCTGTTCACGTTGCAGCACGAATCCAGGACCGCCATGCCGCTCATTGGAACCACCGTAATAGATCCAGTGCTTGCCGGAGTGCGTGACGATGGTCGAGGCCGGCAGGAGCAAGTCCTTGTCGAAGGCACCGTCGGGCCCCCGGGGAACCAGGGGTTGACCGGAATACACCCAGGACAGGTCCCAGGAATCGGCATCACGGCTCGTCGCGATGTAATAATTCATCACGTCCCTCTCGTGCCGTTTGTGATTGTCCTGGCCACCCTCGCTGAAATCTCCAGGCCACTCGTAAACACTCAACAATCCAAAGTGCACCCCGTGCCGAATCCAGTCGGTGACCGCGTAGATCTGCCTCCTGGTCCTCTCTGACTTGCCCTCGCGATCAAACACCCAGTTGCGAACGGTCTTCCATCGAGTCGGGTGACGCCTGGGATCAGGATTGGTCATCATCCGGGTTCCGCGCCATTCGCCAGCGCCCCCAGGGCCGGCAAAGTCGGTCCGCGTGAACAAGCGGTAGGTCCGTGCATCGCCATCCCACGACAGGAAGTTGTAGGTATCGGCCGCACGCGTGGTCACCGGCTTGCCGCCGTTGTACGTGGTGAAACGGATCCCGTCGGCTGAATACGCCAGGCCGGCTGCCATGCCCGGAGCGTCATAGGACGCCTTGTACCGATGAGCCGGATCGGTTTCGTGAGGATCGATCATCACCGTCAGTGTGAAGTCGCCGGCGAAATTGATCCCGCTGACATCACCTCGCTTGGTGAAATGAATCCCATCTCGCGATTCGGAATACCCGTATCCGACCTTGCCACGCTTGCGCCACCACAACTTGAACAGGCCTCCGTCGTGAAGAACCGTCCCGTAGAAGATGCCATCCCGAAAGATCGGCTTGCCGCCATTGACCTTGGTGACCTGCCCGAGCCGCCGGGTGAGACCCCGACGTGACGCGACGACGTGGTCATCGACAAGCAACTGGGTGCGTTGCCCAACGGCCAGAGGGGGAGCCGCAACGCCAGTTCCAGGCACCGTCGTTGCCAGGACAAATTGCGCCACAAGGACAAGCATCGATCGGAACATCACGTCTTCCATCAGGCGGTCAGTCTTTTGACCCGGGTTTCTCCAGAACCACCCCGTGTTTCTGGATTTTGGCGAACATCTCCTTGTACGTTTTGGACCCATCGTCATCCCACCATTCGGTCGATAGAGGCGCATCGTAACTGAACGGCAACAGCTTGCGGCGGTCGGGCCGCACCATGAAGATCGACTCGGCCGGATCAGCGATGTTGAACATCCGCGTCCCGTTCTTGTAGGTGGTCTTGATGATCCACTTGGCCTGGGTGGGAAGCTTCTGTGCCTTGAGTCGTTCCAGTTGTTCACGGTCGAGCGACACGCCCAATCCCGGCTTGTTCGGAACCGGAACCAGGCCATTGGTGGGATCAATCTTCTTGGCCACCACGTCGTCTCGCCACGTCTCCGCGTCACAGTGAGTGTGCCACGTGGCCGTCTTGAAGGCGGCGTGCATGTGCGAGGTCATGGTGCGGGTGATTTCGCCACCCACGTTCTGCAACATGAACGGGAGATCAAGTTCTCCAAACAAACCGGCTTTTCGAATGGCCACGCCAATCTTGGAGTGGCCCATCATGTACCCGTCAGCTGCACGACGAACGACCTCGAACGTCGCACCGAGCGGAGAGTGGTGATAGAGAACCGGGACGCGGACGCGGTTGCGGAGTTCCCTGTAGGCCTCAATGTCTTTTTCCAGCTTGGGATCCTCGAAAGCACCGCAGATCGGATAACGGGCCATGCGGATCAGGAGATCCGGTGTGTGGTCCTCGGTGCCACCCATCGTGAGATCGAACTGGACCTTGAACCCCGGCGGCGCCACCTTCTGCATGGCATCGAGCTGGTCAAACACGTTCTCGAAGGGAGAGAGATGAAACTTCAACCAGGTGTAGCCCCGCCGCGAATACTGTTTCACGGCTTCGGCCATGTGGCTGGGATCAGCCGAGACGGTCCAGGAACCGACCTTGATCCAACGTCGCTGTCGCTGCCCGATCAAACGATGAACCGGAACTCCGGCCGCCTGCCCCATCAAGTCGTACATCGCCGTCCCCAAACCCAGCGATCTCATGTCTCCAATGTGGTCAAAGGGATTGGTGCCAATGTAGGCCTTCCTCACCGCTTCGGATTCCAGTCCACCACTCTCGCCAAGCCCCACAAGTCCGGTGTTGGTCTTCACCTCGTAGACGTGACGTTTTGACGGACCGTAAAAGTGCTGCAACTCGTGGTGGATCCACTTGTGGTACCTCGGGTGAATCTCGTGTGGCACGATCGACTCGACCCGAATCGGCCCACCCGCTTCGGCCTCGGCACGCCGGCGGGCAGCCAGTCCGCACTGGTAAGCCGGAAGCATGGCCACGGCCGCCGCCGCCGATCCACCCACCGTCGACAGGAAACGACGCCGATTGACCGGTCCGGGTGCTCGGCAGTCAAGTTGATCAAGAAAACGGGCCAGCAGTGATCGTTTCATGGGTTGTGTCCGTGACCGAATGCAAAATCTCCGAATCAGCATACCCAAGCCCACTGGCAGGTGCATCTGCGACGGGAGTTGCCGCCCCCCAGCAGGACAGGCTGCTTGCGGGGATTTTCGAGGGTTAGTAAAATCGTGTGTTCCGGCCGCGAACCAGACCGGTCTCGCGACTGTCGCCAGCGAGTCACCGTCGTCGTCCTCACTTCTCGCGGCGGCCGAACAATCCCCGCAAAACGGGGAATCATTCAACCATTTTATAAGGGGTCCACTTGTGTCCCTTGAGAACGACCGTCTTTCGACCGAGGAACTCGAATCCAAGGCTCGTGTCCTGCGACGTCATATAATCGAGATGACAACCGCGGCGGGCAATGGACACCCGACCAGCAGCCTGTCGGCCACCGAGGTGGTCACGGCAATCTATTTCGGAGGATTCCTGAACTACCGTGCTGCCGAGCCCGACTGGACCGAGCGAGACCGGTTCATCATGAGCAAAGGGCACGCCGTTCCGGCTCTGTACGCGGCAATGGCCGAGGCGGGATACTTTCCCGTCGAGGACCTGGCCACGCTCCGGAAACTCGGCAGCCCCCTCGAAGGACACCCCAACGTGCGGCGGCTGGCGGGAATCGAGGCCTCCACCGGTTCACTCGGCCAGGGACTGTCCATCGGGCTTGGCCAGGCACTGGGTTGTCGGGTCAACGGCCTCGACTCCAGGGTTTTTGTCGTTCTCGGAGACGGCGAAATGGGAGAGGGACAGGTCTGGGAGGCGATCGCCACGGCCCACAAGTACCAGGTCGGCAACCTCACAGCGATCGTCGATCAGAATGGCTACCAGCAGACCGGTGCCACCTCGGATGTCCTGGACCTCACGCCATTTGCTCCCAAGTTCGAATCGTTCGGCTGGCACGTCCAGACCATCAATGGCAACGACATGGCCTCTGTTGTCGCAGCACTCGAGACGGCCGTGAGTGTCACAGACCGGCCGACGGCAATCGTGGCCGAAACACAAAAGGGATTCGGTATTCTGCCGATACTCGAAGAGGCCGGAGACCTGAACTTCCACGGCCAGGCTCTATCAGCCGAAGTGGCCGAAAAGGCCCTGGCCCACCTGGGATAACAGTCCAAAGCAGCCCTCTCAAGGGCCACAGCAAACACATTCCTCCCTGACGGAACCGCGACGATGGCGATTGGAGAAAAAAGTGGCCTGGCACCGGGCGGCGCAACTCGCGACGCATTCGGCAAGGCCCTGGAACAACTTGGAGAACGGTTTTCCGAGGTGGTGGTGGTCGACGGTGACGTTGGCAACTCGACACGAACCGAGGCCTTTGCCAAGGCGTTTCCGGACCGAGCCTTCAACGTGGGCATCGCCGAGGCGAACATGGTGAGCGTGGCGGGAGGATTGGCCTCATGTGGGAAAACCCCCGTGGTTGCCAGCTTTGCCGCGTTTCTCCTGTGCAATGCCTACGACCAGATCCGCATGTCGGTCACCTTCCCGGATCAGAACGTCAAACTGGTTGGTTCTCACTCGGGAATCTCGATCGGTGAGGACGGCCCGAGCCAGATGGGAATCGAGGACGTGGCCCTGGCGTGTTCGCTACCGGGGATGACCGTGATCGTCCCCTGCGACGAGACCTCGACATCCAAGGCCACCGAAGAGATGATCCAGAGGGATGGCCCGGTCTACCTGAGGCTCGGCCGGCCGGCGGTGCCCCGCATTTACGAGGACGACTCGGAATTCATCATTGGCCGGGCCAATCAACTGCGAGACGGCGACGATCTGACCATCATTGCCAACGGCCTGATGGTGGCCGTGGCACTTGACGCTGCGGCAGAACTCGCCGACCAGGGTGTCTCGGCTCGCGTTCTCGACATGCACACGGTCAAACCAATCGACGAACCTGCCATTGCGGCCGCGGCGAGGGAGACCCGGGCGATCGTGGTGGCCGAGGAACACTCGGCCAACGGGGGACTCGGCAGTGCCGTCGCTGTCGCCGCCAGCAAGACCACGCCGGTGCCCATTGCCTACGTCAACACGGGCGACTGTTACGCCGAGAGTGGTGACCCCGACGGGCTGCTCGAAAAGTATGGCCTGACCGCAGAACGGATCGTCGAAGCGGCCCGTAGCGTCAAAGCGAACTAGTGAACCTGGGATAGCTCGACGTGATCGAGTATCGGCATTACCGCAACAGCGATCCCCCCCAGATCTTGACTCTTTGGAACCAGTCAGGGTTTGCCAGGGGCGGAGCTACTGGGATCGCACACGATCTGCTCGACCAGTTGCTCTTCTCGCAACCGTATTTTGACAGACGCGGCCTCATCCTGGCCTGCGAGGACGACCGTTTGGTCGGAATGGTCCACGCCGGGTTCGGCTGCAACGACCATCGCACCGATCTCAATCCACTCGATGGTGTGATCTGCCAACTCCTGGTTCATCCCGAAAGGCGTCGCCAGGGCATTGGCCGCGAATTGATGGGCCGGGCAAAACAGTACCTTGTCGAACAGGGTTCGACCACGATCCACGCCGGACCGGGTCCCGGTCGTGACCCATTTTACTGTGGGTTGTACGGTGGCAGCGAATCGGCCGGATTCTTGGCAACCGACAAGGACGCCGCCGATTTCCTGGGCTCCTGTGGATTCGAGGCAGCCGAACGGTTTGTCGTCTACCAGAGACCACTGGAACTCGAAGCCGGCGAAGCGGTGGATTTCCGCAGCGTCCAGTGGAAACGACAGGTGCGAATCGAGATCTCGGCCCAGAACAACGATGGAGACTGGTGGTGGAACAACCGGTTCGGTCGGCTCGATTACGTCCGTTTCCGACTGCTCCAAAAAGAGAACGACGAAGTGCTGGCCTCGCTGACTCTTATCGGCCTGGACCAGTTCATCCCCAAGTGGAACTCCCGGGCAATCGGGCTGGCCGACATCCACGTCGCCGAAAATCGTCGGCGACAGGGCCTTGGCCGGCTACTGATCACCGAAACACTCAGGCGACTCAAGCAGGAGACAATCAGCCTGGTCGAGTCTCACGCCATCGAGTCGGACGTCGCACTGATGGGATTGCTGACCAGTTGTGGCTTCCAGCGAATTGACGCCGGAACCCAGTATCGGTCCATCGCCTAGGCTCTCCCGGCCGCACGTTCCAGGACGTACAGCGCGCTGTTGGCTCGCAGGTTGGCCCACCAGGCGTGCTCGACCGGCCGGCCCCCGATAATCGGGACTTCACGAATGATCCTCAGTCCCAGTTGCTCGACAAGATCACGGATGTCGTGCATCGAACAGACATGCAGATTCGGCGTGTCATACCATTCGTAGGGCAACGAATCAGTCACAGGTGCCCGTCCTTGCTGGATCACCTTCAATCGAACTCGCCAGTGACCGAAATTGGGAACTACGACCAGGGCCCGGTGCGCGACTCTCAACATCTCTCGCAATACCGTCGTGGGACGTTGAACCTGCTGGAGTGTTTGGCTGAGAACCGCCGTGTCGAAACTGTCGGTAGGAATGTCACCCAACCCCTGGTCAAGGTCACCACGAATCACCGGCAATCCGCGGCCAATCACTGCGGTCACCTCCGCCTCGCCCAGCTCGACGCCCAGGACACGACATCCTCGTTCCGACTGCAATCGTTCCAGCAACCGACCGTCACCACAGCCGAGGTCAATCACCCGCGATCCGTCGTCAATGTGCTCGAGCAACAATTCATCAATCAGGCTGATGTCGGGTCCGGGCATGCTGTATCGGGTTCCGCTCATGACGGCCTCCGATTGGCTCCGAGCGTCCGCTCCAGGAATGGAGCCACCACCCCGACCAACTGCTCGTGTTCGATCAAGAATGCATCGTGTCCATAAGGACTCTCAAACTCGACCATCGTCACGTCCCGTTCGGCCTCGACCATGGCACTCACCATCTCGCGGCTCTGACTGGTCGGAAACAACCAGTCGGTGCTGTAACTGACCACGAGGAATCTCGCATCCGTGTTTCCCAGCGCCGCGGGGAGCGATTCGTAAGTGGCGGCCAGGTCGAAATAGTCCATGGCCCGGGTCAGGTACAGGTAACTGTTGGCGTCAAACCGCTCGACAAATCGCTTTCCCTGGTGGTGCAGATAACTCTCCACCTGAAACTCGGTCTCGCGGGCCAGGTCGTAGGCATAGCGATCACCGTCCTGCAACCTCCGTCCGAATTTCATCTCGATCGAGGCTTCCGAGAGGTAGGTCACGTGTGCAACCATGCGGGCCAAGGCGAGGCCAAAACGGGGGGACTCCTCGTGGGAGTAATAATCGCCGTCGTGGAAGTTCGGATCCACCAGGATCGCTCGACGGCCAATCGCGTTGAAGGCAATCCCTCGAGCCGACAACTTGGACCCGGAAGCGAGAACAATGGCCGATCGAATGGTGTCCGGGAACCGGGCGGCCCATTCCAGTACCTGCATGCCCCCCAGGCTGCCGCCGATCACCGCCAGCAGTTGCTGGATACCGAGATGCTCAATCAACGCGGCATGAACTGTGACCATGTCGTCAACGGTGATGAAAGGGAACTCCAGGCCCCAAGGGCCATTCGATCCATCTCGCAGATCTCCCGGACCCGTCGTGCCCTGGCAGCCACCCAGTACATTGGCGCAAATGACAAAATACCGGTCGGTATCGAGCCCCTTGCCAGGTCCAATAAAATTGTCCCACCAGCCCGTTTTGTCGGACTCGGAATCATGCCGTCCGGCGGCATGGGAATCGCCGGTCAACGCGTGGCAGACAAAGATCGCGTTGTCCCGTTGCGGCGACAGTGTCCCGTAGGTCTCGTAGGCCACAGTGACCTCATCCAACCGGCCCCCACCAGCCAGCACCAGCGGTACGGCTGAAGAGAACAGCTTCAGCGTGTGCCTTTCGACAAGACCTACAGAACCATCACCGGATGGACCTGTCGTGGTGACTTCAATCGCCATCGACTCGACCACGCTGCCGCCGACACGCCCCACCGTGCACGCTGTCAGCCACAGCAGCTCTTCACGGCCGCGGCAGCCCCCACACCGGGAAACGGCAACCAGGCCTCCTGGCCTCATCGATCACCGAACTGTCACGCCGACTTGTTGTCCAGTTCGATTATAGGGTCCGGCACGAGGTAATTGGAGGGGCGTTCGAAATCGAGTCCGCCCCAGAGCCGATTCTGACTCGATGCACGGAGGCTAGTTTTTCGATTTCGCCTTGGCCGGAGTCGATGTGGCAGGGGTCGACTTGCGAATGTCTTCGATCTTGGACTTGAACTCGCGGATCTTGGCTTCATCAAGATGCTTGGCCAACAGCGCACGAGCATCGCGGCACAGGGTGCGAATGCGGTTGACTGCCACACGGTTTCCAATGGTCTGGGCCGACTGCACCGCGGGAAACTCAATCCCGTCAATTTGCTCTTCAAACACTCGAAACGTCGGCAACTCGTCGATCGCCGTCAGATGAGAATCCACCTTGACCCAGTCCGGCGGCTCGGCCTCGGCCGACCGCGTGGCCAATGCCATGTGCACCGCCCGCCGAGCGACCGTTTCGATCAATTCCCCTTCCAGGCGGGTCACGTGGCCCTCGACCCCCAGGCGAGCCGAATCATTCGGCAGCAACAACTCGGTCTCACTCTCACGCCCTGGAACAAATGGCACCCGCGCCAAAACACTGCTGCCACTCATCACATACATCCACACCAGCGGCAACTTGTCGTCAACAACGATTTCGACCCGACCAGAGCGATCCGAAAGCAAACGACGAGGCGGGGGCGAGTCGACCCGTTTTTTCTTCTCCTCTTTCGCCTCGCGAATTCCCTCGTCCGGAGCCGCAGTCGACGCAGCCTTTTTGGTCAAACGCCTGGACAATACGACCACGCGGTGCCCGATCAGCGGACGCGACAGGTTGCCTCGTGGCAAGAGCGTCAACCGGGTCGATGGCAAGGTGGGATCAATGCCGGCCGCCATCAATTCGACACCACGTCCTCCACCCTGTAACGGGTTCCGTAACGCCGTGGCCACCTCGCAACGCACCACGGCCCGCTTCAGTTCGTTCACCGTCAAGTATGTCCACGTCAACGGTTGAACCCGTTCGACCTGGTGAGTCTTACGATTCCGATACCGCAAAAACGGCTCGAGCAAATCACCGGGTTTCAACTGCGCCGAGTCAGGATCGGCCACGGGAAATTCACCCGCCCGAACCCGCACCTCGACCTCCTTCGCACCTCCCACGGTGATCTCAACAGTCGCACTGAACATGTCGCGGACCATGCGGCCCACCTGGGCAGCCAGACCACGACGGTCGTACTCAACCCGCTGCCTGGACAAGGCCATACTGCGGGTCGTCATGTCGAAGGTCCGGCCAGCCAAATCGAAACGGGCGCCTGTGCGGGACACTGTCACAAGCATCACTCGGTCCCAGGCAGTGTCCTGATAACGAGATTGCAGTGACTCGGCAGTCAGGCGATCCAGGCCCGCCACCGAAGTTGGCAGCAACCAGTCATTGGTCTCGATCTGAGTCGTCCAGGTCTCGCCAATCGAACGCTCAATCACGGTCGCCACATCCCTCCGTAGCCGCTCGATGGACTTGCGCGTCACCAGGGGATCGGTCGCCACCGCCAGTGACACCAGCACACGGTACGGGATCTTCTGTGGTTCGATCTTCAACTGGTTTTCAACCGTCTCGACACCTTCTATCTCGGTCACCACGTTGGTCACCGAGGCTTTCCAATCCGAGTCGACAACCGAACCGGTCAACCGGACAGTTCCACGATCCCAGGTGACCCCGACGCCGGTCCCCTCCAAACCAGCCGCTCGTAGTGCCTTGGCGATCGAGTCAACCACCTGGGTCCCCTCTATTTCGACCTCAGCTTTCTTGTCAGCTTTCTTGTCAGCTTCCTTGTCAGCTTCCTTGTCAGCTTCCTTATCAGCTTCCTTGTCAGCTTCCTTGTCAGCTTCCTTGTCAGCTTCCTTGTCAGCTT
>CAZYAZ010000033.1:39317-59160 GCA_964646205.1 uncultured Planctomycetaceae bacterium
CTTGTCCGGCTCCGACTGCTTGGCCTCCGCCGCCTTCGCCTGGCTGCCGTCCACGAATCCGTAACCAACAGCAAATACCGCTAGCACAAGCCCAGCGACGACTGCCAACAGCCGCGGAGCCATTTGCAAGACGAGATTGCTCTGGAAACGGGTCATCGAGTCACTGTCTACCGGGATTTGGGATCGGGCAATGAATCAAGCGGGATACGTGACTGGACCGTCCAGCGTTCAACACCGTGATACGGTGACAGTGGTGTCAGCGGGTATCCCCGGATATTGCGAGGCACGATCATCACCTCGTCAACCTCCCACAGGGGGATCATCAACACCTGCTCCCGGATGTGCCGATGGAGCCTTTGCAAGACCGTGACAGCCACCTGGAAGTTCTCGGCCCGGTCCAGGTCAATCAGCTCCTGTCGGAGCCAGTCGGGCAGATACATCAGGTCCGCAACCCGTGCACGAGGTTGCATGGTAAGGAACGGCCAAAGTTCAACGACCGGTTCGGTCATGTGCAACGTGCGGTACGCCAGATCCCAGTCGGCAGGTCCATCGGTCGACTTGTCCTTGGGAGGATCGACGAGTTGCACGTCAATGCCAACACGTTTCCAGGCCTTCACCAGTTGTTCTGCAGACGCTCGTGCGATTGGTTCAGTCGAACCGATCATCTTCAACCGAGGCACCTTCGTTCCGCCCAGCCTTCTGGCAGCCACCGCTGCCAGCGACAGCGCCAGGATGGCATCGTGTTCGCGTGGAGCCAGTTGTTGGGAATACGCATAACTTTGCCTGGGGAACGGAGCCGTCACGACACGTCCCCGGGCCTGATCGGGATCACTGAGTACCCGTGGATCACGAAGCACCGTCTCGGACAGCACCTTCGGTCGATCGACGGCGAATGCCAGGGCACGCCGGAGTTCACTGTTTCGCAGGGTTTTGCTGCGAGGGTTGAACTGAATCACGTGGGTGGTCGGTACCGCGTAGGGAACCACTCGAAATTGCTGCTGCAGCCGCTCGTTGGTCTCAAACGTCCGCACATGCCAACTGGGCATCCTGGGCAGGACTTCGAATTCTCCACGAACGAGTCCCTGGAGTGCCTTGAGATACGTGTCATATTGGATCTCACGAATCTCAGCGACATGGTATTCGCGTAAACCATCCGGCTCGGGAATCTCCCGACGGAACACCGCGTAGTCCTGGCCGCGATCGTGTGCTCGAAACCGTCTTGAGAGCACCTGTTTTCCATCTTGATCGCCCGGAGCCGCAGCCACCACCGGCACCCGCAACAGGGCCTCGGGACTGACCGGGACGCGTGAAAAGTGAACCACAAATTCACGGGGAGAGCGAACCGAGAGACCTCCGACGAACATCGCCAACCGTTCATCGTACCGTGGGTTGTTGGGATCGATCCGAGCCGACAGCATGCTGACGATCGGATCGGCCGTCAGCCCCGGCCCGGCCTGCCAACTGGCCGGACGCGGCCGCAGCGTGAACTCGACTCGCCGCCCCAGGTCGGTCGGTTCGTATTGTTCGAAGTAGTCCGTCCTGTAGTAAGGAATGTTCTCGAAACGATCGACCTGGAAAAGCAATTGGGTGAGCAGTTCGTGGTGGCGGCGATCCGACTCGGTCGGGAATGGACACCCCGAAGGAGAACCGGCCAGGTTGACGACACCAACAGTCAACGTCTGAAACCGTCCAGTGGCGTTGGCGTAAACCGACCGCATGCTCGTTGCGCCGGTACTCTTGACATCGTTGGGCCAGAACTTTGCCGCCTGTTGTGCCAGAGCTGCGGCCTGGTCGTGTCGACTGGCCGAGGTCGCAGCGACCGACTGCTTGAGCAAGTCTTGCTGCTTGCCCTCCAGCATCTTCTGCCACTTCACGGCAACCGGGTGAGCTGGTGACAACGCCTGCAACCGCTCGTTGATAAAGAACCTCGCCTGGCGGTAATCCTGCTTGCTGACCGCAGCAGCAATCAACGGTTCGACCGCGTCACCGGCAGCCTTGGAGAACCTCGTAGCCAACCCACGTCGGAACTCAACGTATTGTTCGTCTGCCGCCTCGGTCAGCGGAGTCTCGGCCAACTGCTTGAGATCGTCCAGGAAAGCGATTGCCGACTGAAACCGCTTCTGCTTGATCTTGGTTTCGGCCTCGAGCAGCATCAACCGATTTCTGCGATCAACGTATCCCGGCCAGAATGTCTCCTTGTTTCCCACCCGTTTGGGCGGCGCCACACGTTCCAGTGCCAACAGCATCTCGAAGGCCGTACGGAATTTCGACTCGTCCATCAACATGTCGATCCGCCGCAGCATCAGGTCCTCGTGATGAATCACGTCCTTGAGAAAGCGAATCCCCAACTGGTATTCCGGTTCATCAGCCTTCGTTTCGGGCAACACGATCGTCAAAAAGTGCAGCCGCTGAAATTCGAGTTGTGCATCGCGACGCTGGGCCGGCGACTTGCCCTTGGGCCAATCAGCAATCGCCTTTTCCATCGCGGTTCGTGTAAACGGCCGCGGCTTCACCGGCTCGCTGACAATCACTTCGTCCTTGATCGTCACCACCCAGCAAACCGGTTTCCCCTGCAAGAGTGTCGCCACATCGGGGACCTTCATGGCCTCGAGTTTCGGCAACGGTTTCACTTCAGGAGTTGGTGCCGGATCAGCAGGTTTGTCAGCAGGTTTGTCAGCAGGTTTGTCAGCAGGTTTTTGGGTGGGCTGGGCTGCGAGGACGGACCGGTCGTGCCCCAATCGCATCTCCACGACCGTCACGAGCACCAGGCCCAACAGCACCGTCAAACACAAGGAAGCGAATCGATGGAAATTCCACGAGACCCCGTTACTGGAATGTCGGATCGGGCTCATGTCATTCACCCTCCGAATCGCCAGTTGCTGGTGCTTTCAGCAACGATTCGATGCGGTAAAGCGTGCCGTCGATCGAGGTGACAAGGATCTTCTTGCCAAAGGCCCGAGGCCCCAGCGCCAGTGGCTGTCCCAGTTCGATAGAACGGTTCAACTTGCCGTCAGCGAGTTGGACAAACATCACACGACCGTTGTCGAGCGCCACCAACAATTGGCCATCGACGACCAGGGGGGATCCGGCTACGGAATTCCCACCCGTTTGGAGAGTCCAGAGCACCTTGAGGTTATTGGCAAGGTCCAGGCAAAGCAGTTCTTTCTGTCCGACTTCGACCAGGATCCGGTTCCCGACCCCCCATGGGCCCGCGGTCGCCGCTGCCGGTAAGTCGGCGGACACGGCCACCTGCAAATCCACCGCACCGAGCACCTGCAATTTGCCGTCTGATGTCGCCAGAACCACACGGTCCTGGTGGACCAACGGCACACGATCCAGTTGGGCAGCCAATTTCAACGTGCTGACAGGGAAGAGATGTGGAGCCGGCGCTGTCCGGTACTGCAATCGCACCAGGTCGCCTCCGTCGTCGAGCACCAACAGGTGCTTGCTGTCGATGGCCACCGTCCTCTTCCATCGCCTTTTCTTGCCACCTTCCACCGGCGCCGGAAATTCGCGGGCCGGCCCCTGTCCCGACGAGCGAGCCACCAACTTCAGTCGACCGGGCAATGGAGCCACGATGCCGCCCTCGGTCAGCACGGGAGCTGCCTCCAACGCCTCCTTCTGAAGGTCGATCTCCTGCTCGATCGTGCCGACAGTATTGAGTATCCACATCCGTGGCTCGGGCAGGCCACACCACACGGCAACACGCCCATCAGGAAAACGCGAGGAACCCAGGGGTGCAGCGAGTCCAACCGGCAACCGCAATTCACCCTCGATATTGAACTTGAAACCCGCCGCGTCGAGTTCGTTCTCACGCACGTGAAACAAGCCGCCCGTCTCGGTGAGACACAACAGCAACCCATTGCTCATTGGCAGACACTGCAACAGGCCGGAACCAACGACGGTTCGCCAGTGCGTGACCATCTGCGGCTCGGCATTCCGTTCGACCCGGGTGAAGACGACCGATGCCGAATGAGACAATCGCCGACCAACAAACAACTGGCTGCCGATCGACTGCAGCGGCTGGGAACTGAGCCCGTTGGCAATTCGGTTCGGGTCAACCTTGATACTGTCAGTTGTCAGTTGAAACCGTTGGAGCTTACTGGAGGCCATCCACAGCAATCCGCCGGGACCGACGGCCAGGTGCATCGCTCCGGCATGAGGCGTCTCGACCTGGTGCGTCCCAACGGTGGTCAAGGCATCATGGTTGGGGTCATCAGAAACGGTGAAGGCCGCCAGGCGTTCGCCACTGAGCGGAACAAACAGATCCCGGCCTCGCAACATCGACCGGTCGCGAACGTGACCAGGCACCCGCACTTCGGCCACCGCCGCCAGTTGGGTTCCATTGGCAGCCAGGCGAATCACTCTCAACCGGCAGCTGTCCAGCCTGTCATTTTCGGCCACCACCAGGTTCTCACCGTCGCCGGCTGAAGGCTTCGCACCAGCCACCTTGTCATCCGTCTTGGACTCCGCCTTGGCATCACTCGCTTCGGACGTGCCCGACTGGCCATTCTGCGGCAACAGGACCAGCCCACCCATCGTCAGCAGCGGAGACTCGATGGACCCGGCCGGGTGTCCCAGGTACGACACCGCCTCGCAGGCAAATCCACCGACGTCAATCGTATAGATCACTTCCCGGTGTCCAGCCACCACCAGTTGCCTTCCGCCGGAAATCAGTGCCGGGGGAGCCATGACCGACTGCGAGAACGAAAGTTGAGCCGACTGGTTCAAATTTTCCAGGCTGATCTTCAACAGGTGTCCGCGCCCGTCCGACTCGGTCACCAGGAAAGCCTGCGTGTCGGACACCAGCGGCGGCCCGACAACCCGTTGCCCGTCCACCAATGGCAACCGCCAGATCGTGTGGCCATCCCGCTGCCCGAGCAGCACCAGTTCATGCTTATTCGTATCGACCAGCAACAAACCCGGCTGGGCCGTCGCGACCGCCACTGGCGCGAACGGGAGATCGAGACCGACGATACGTCGCCAGACCGGGTGGCCGGTGACCGAGTCGATCCCGTAGAAGCAATCACGGCCCACAACGAACACGGTCCGTCCCTCGGACTTTTCGTCGGAACGGACGCGGGTGTTGAGTGTCAACGACAAGGCCGTCACACCCGTGGACTTCGTGTCTCCCGGCTGTGCCGACCGGGCGGTCTTGTCAGCACTGACACGGGTTTTTTCGAGCGTCAGAGCTTCCTGGAGCTTGGCTTCCAATTGCCGCTCGTCTTTGAATTCTGCATACCGTGTCAGTAACTTTCGCCTCTCGATCAAGACCTCCATCGGCTGCTTCGCTTCCAGCGACTTGGCGATCCGGGCCAAACCGCCGTCGAGCACTTCCTGCTTGAGCAACCTGGCGGCAGCAACACGACGGGCTTCGGCGATCCGCCCCTGGTCGGTGGCAAACTGGTCCTCGTCGGTCTTGTACAGGCTGAGCTTGCGACTGGCCTCCTCGCTCAATGCGAGCAGTTTGCGCCCCTTGGCCGTGTCCTGCAGGGACTCTCCCCCCTCGTTGGCACTTCCTATCGCAATCTTGACGACCGTGTTGAAGAGGTAGAGCTTCTTCTCGGGGTCATAATTCTCGAAGTCCTGGCACTCCTTGCGGTAGACATCGACGGCGACCAGTGCCTTCTTCCATTCCTTGGCTCCCCCCAGCAATGCCTCGACCCGCGACTCGTTCAACAGAAACGTTGCCCGTGGAGAAAATTCCTCGTTGTTGGGATAGATTTCCAGGAACTCCTCCAGGTGTGCCTTCGCCTGGGAATAACTTCCCTCCTCGACCTCCGCTGCCGAGATTTCGAACAGCCCCTCGATCGTGTTCCGCGAGAACATGAAATAGAAGGTGGTGGAAGCGAGCAGCAGGAAGATCGAGAATCCGACCAAACCCAGGACGACCGGAGATTTCAGGGTCTCCTGCTCACCGGGACGACGAGCAACCGGCGTGAGTTTCTCGCTCAAGCTGGATTTCAAACCACCCTGGGCATCACCGCCGGTTTTCGACCCGTCGACCGCTGCCTCGGAACCGGTCGAGCGTGATCGCGACGAGAGAGCCTGGCCGGGCATCGGCTGGACCTCCTCCTCCTCCTCACCGGTGTCGTCCAACGGATCCAGGTCGTCATCTTCAAAGATCTGGTTGATTGGATGCTCGCTTTCCTCGATCACGTCCGGTTCAGGGACGGTTCGCTTGGATTTCCGACTCTTTGGTCGCTGCGGCTTGGCTTCCGCTGCGTCGCGTTCCTGCCGAACGTCCTTGGGCAACTGGATGGCGTCGCCCTCCTCCTCCTTGGCATCCGCCGCACCAAAGGCACCCGCGGGTTTTTCACCTTTGTCCAGTGGCTTGAGACTGATGTCGTCGTCGGAGGACGCGAGTGGGATAAAGCCCTCGGACTCGTCGGCAACATCACCCGCCACGGCCGAATCATCCACCAGCCGAATATCGATGGCCCCAATCCGAACAGTGTCATCGGCCGTCAGGTTCGCCTCACGAACCAGTTTGCCATTGACCTCGACCCCATCGAGATTGGCGGCCTTGATCTCCCAGGCCGTTCCCGACCAGGACAGTCGACAATGCAACAGCGCCACGTCGTCGTCTTCGACCTGGATGT
Source organism: uncultured Planctomycetaceae bacterium (assembly GCA_964646205.1). GTDB lineage: Bacteria > Planctomycetota > Planctomycetia > Planctomycetales > Planctomycetaceae > UBA8437. Next base: position 45,920 of record CAZYAZ010000033.1, read on the forward strand.
CACACGAATCGGCGCTACCGATCGAGATCGACTGTCCGGAATCCAGGGGACGAATTTCGGTGTCGCCGGAAAGGAATTGAATTTCGAGTTTCATGATGTGTCGATCCGCTGTCGCTTCTTGTCATCAGGCCACCGGAAGGCCGATTAGCCGCCACGAGATCCCAATCGGATTCGTTGCATCTGCACCTCGTTCCCGGCATCAACCACACGGACAACCGTCTCGTGCAGAGAATTCTCGTGTGCATCAATCAGCATCTCGTTCTTCCCCTTGGACGCCAGCATCGTGGCCAGGTCGGCGTCCAGTGGAATACGCTCGTCGTCAATTGAAATCGAATTGTCCTCGTGGATTTCCACGATCACGCACTCGTCCTTGAAGTCCTCCAGTTGCTTGGGCTGCACACTCGCCCCATCCTCCTCGGGGCTCGGTGGTGGGAAGGCGATCGCCTTCTGCATCGTGAAACTGGCCGTGATCATGAAGAAGATCAACAACAGGAACGTGACATCGACCATCGGTGTCAGGTCCATTTCCTCGAACTCGGTTTGCGGCCGTCGCAATTCGAATTCTTCTTCGTCCTCATCCTCCGAACCAGCTACCACGGCCGGCAGCAACCCGGCACCGGTTGACGGTGGCACATCCTCGGAAGGAACGTCGCCGACCACTGAATCGTCCGCCGCAGTTGGAACAGGCTCTGGAACAGGCCGGTCGACCGCTGAATCCAAATCGTTCTCGACAACCGTTTCCGAGCCAACTGGCGGCTCCTCGGTGGGTGTCGGAGTCGTCGTGGTCGCGAGGCTGGGGATCTTCAACCCCGACTGGCAAGCCGGGCAGCGCACCTTGTGCCCGGCCTTTCGGCTCGACACCGAGAGAACCTGGTTGCACGACGGACATCGAAATCGAATCGGCATGTTATGGCAATTGAACTCTAGGGTTTGTCTTCGGTGGCGATCGAGAACTTGGCTCCGTCGAATTCCTTGATCACGGTGTTGGCTTCTCGAGTCACCTTTTGAACAAAACCGTGCTGGACCAACCGTTCCGCCTTGATGATCACGTGCTTGCGGCCCTGTTGCATCCGCTGCTGCACGTAAGGACCAACCGTCTCGGGGTCCTCGGTTTTATTGTTGTCTTCGACGAGATTGATCATCGGAGGCTCGCCGGCCGAAATCGTGATCAGGATGGCTGAATTGGCTTCGACGCCCAACCCGTGAACGGAGGTTGGGATGTCGAGCACCTCATCGGGCTGCATGGTCGAGGTGACCATGAAGAAGATCAGCAACAGGAAGGTGACATCGATCATCGGCGTGATGTCGAGTTCGGCGTCACTTTCGCTTCGCTTCCTGGAGAAAGCGTCGTCGCTGGCGGTCGATCGGCGTGCCACCCTCAGGCTCCCCCACCATCGGATCGGATGGCGTCGAGGTCGTCGACAAATCGACCCACTTGCTCCTGAACACCATCGGAGAGCTTGCCAATTCGAACGGCAACCATCGCTCCCATCACGACCATCGGAATCGCCACGGTCAGGCCGATGGCCGTGGTGAACAGTGCCACGCCAATGTCATCGGCCAGCAGCGACGGGTCGACCCCTTCTTTGCCACTTCCAGCGATCGTCTTGAAAGCGTTGATCATGCCGACAACCGTCCCCAGCAGCCCCAGCATCGGGGCACTCTTGATGACCGTCGCAATCCAACCAGCCCGGTACTCCAGGTCGGCCAACACCTCGGTCTCGAAGCGTTCCGCCATCAACCGGCGAACCTTGTTCGTGGGCCGATCAAGATTCTCGATGGCGAAATGCACCAGGTTGGGAACCGCCTTGGACCAGTTGCCCGGCGAATCGCACAACTGGACCACCGCATCCGTATTTCCTGCCCGCAGGTTGTCACGGACTTCCTGCAAGAACGAATCGGCCTGGGCGGATCGAGCAAATCGCTTCTGGGCGATTCGACGGGTCACCATGATCACGGTGAAGATGCCAAAAAGTGCCGTGACGGCAAGCATCCCGTAGATCACCTTGTCGGCCACCGCGAGAGCTGTGTAGATAACTTCCATGAGTCGTGGTTCTTCAGAGGCTGCGTCGGGAAGAAAAAAACGTCAACTTGTTTTGTGTCGGGCGGCCGGGGACCAATTCACCTCAGGTAGGTCTGCCGTGTCACCAGGAAACGGTACCCGTTGCCCTGCTTGCGGACCGAGAAGATCGTGCGGCGGATCGTCTTGACATTCCGCTTGCGAAAATCTCTTTCCAGTTTCGCCAGCATGTTCTCGGTTCCGGACGGATAGAAGTGGAGTACCATCGCCCCCCGCGTGTCCACGCCGGCCCGCTTGAACAACTGGTGATCGGTCTTCTTGAGGCTGCCACTTTGCCAGTTCATGTACAGCCGTTTCTCGTTCGCTCCCGTCTTGACCTGTCGCCGCACCGCCTTGGTACTGAAGTTCTTGACGTAGACGAGTTTTTGTTGTGTGGGATAGAGAGCCCCGAGTTCGATGCCGAAGAAGTCCAACTGCTTGGCATACTCGGTGAGCGAACTGCCCTGGGCGAAGCGGATGAACCACCTCTGGTGCCGTGGAATGCCACCTTCGCCCGGACCAGACCCCAACGGTCGGCTGCCCGAGCCCGCCTTGCTGCCGACCTTGCCGCTGTTTTGCGCCTGGGTCTCAAACTGCTGCTCGACCTGCTCGGCGGCATTGTCGGAGATCTCCACGACGTTCTCAAAAACCTCCTCGATCTCCGTCTCCTCGGTGTCCTCCTCGGTGAGCGAGGGGTCCTCGATCTCCTCCTCCGGAGACTCCACCTTCAGGGTCTCATCAGGCTTGCCGTCTTCGACCCCGCCGGCCAATTCGATCAGTTCCATCTCGGCCGGGCCCACCTCGTCGGCTTCCACTGTCGAGAGATACAACGCCAGCGTGACGAACGTCGCACAAAGCAGGCCGATTACGATCGAGATCATCAGGCTCGAGACCTGTTCGTAACGGGTCACTCGCATCATCGGGCTGGCGACAGACGTGGCAGCACGTGGCCGACCTCCCTGGCCAGGCTGTCGTTTCGACTTGGTGGATCTGCGTTTGGCCATCTGGAAGTCTGTCAGTGGTTCCGAACAGTGTGCCGTGGACGGATCAGCGGCCGGCCGGTCGCCGACTGTCGTCTTTCGTGGTCGAGAAAATCAGTTCATCAAGATCATCCCGGTCCCGGTAACGACGGAACCGAAAATACCAGGCCTGCCAGTTCATCCGCACCTGCCGTTGCCAGGTTGCGATGGCCCGTTTCTTCTGATCGGCCGTCGCCGTGTCGGGAAGACTGTCGTTTGGATTGGTCGGCAGGGGACGACCTCGCACAAAGATCCCCCGCGGCTTGCGTACCAGCGTGCACAGGGCATTGCGGGCCTCGATCATCACTCCCAGGTCATCCTCGGCCAGCCCCTCCAGAAGGAGTGGAACCACCGAGAGATCCTCGCATCGACCCAGGGCCCAAAACGCCGTGCGGCGGATTTCTCCGTCCCGGTGTCGGGCGAGCAACTTGAGACGATCCTTCTGGCCGATCAGTTTTTCGCGGTCACCAATCTGAACCGCTTCAACCAACGCCTTCTGGGCATCGCTGACATCGAGCAACTTCGGCGTTTCGAGTTCGGCAAGCAACTTGTCGATCGGCAACACGACCTTCTTCTGGTCAATCCGCCCGTTCTTCTCCTCCACCAGCGACAAATCGCCGGACAGCCCCCGGCCACCGGCCTGCATGCCGGCTCCCAGCGGGTCCGGAGCCCCCAGTCTCTTGTTGAGAATGCGGGCGGTGGACTTGGTCAGAAACAGCACGGCAAAAGCAGTCGCCTCGGGCGTCCCGGTCTTGGATCCAACCACCGGCTGCCCTCCCCTCCAACTGCCGTCCGAATACTGAGCCTTCACCAGGTAGGTGGATCCATCGAGGTACCAGTCGCTGTTGCCGAGCTTGTCGATCTCAGTCAGGGCGCACATCCGCTCGAGAGCATAGAGATAGTACAGCGGCCACTTCTGGAGTCCCTTGACGTCGGTGACGGTGTAGTTGCGAGTCAGCCAATTGGCGCCTCCCTTGACACTGCTATCAATTGTCCCAACGGCCAACCGGGCACCCTCCGGCTCGGGTTTTTTCGGACCAGCCTTCTCAACGGACTTCTTGTTTTCATCCTCGAGCTTCTCAAAGTCGATCGATTGCAACACCCCGAACTTGGGGCCCCCGGTGGCCCGCACCTGGGGCGTTGTCTTCTTGGGAGGGCCTCCGAGGCCTTTCGCATTCGGATGCAAGAACAACCGGGCAACCATCAGGCTGCCGGTTCCAGCCGCGGTCATACTGTGGCTGGGATTCTTGTCGAGGTCACCGGCAACACTGGCGGCCGGGTGATAAGCAAAAGCACCGCCCCCCTGGCCCTTCAACTGGGTCTTGACATACCAATCAGCAGCCCGGTTCCAGACATCCGTTGGCACCTTGATTCCCTGCCGCTGGGCAGCCCACAAGGCCAACATCGCGTACTGGGTGATCGATGTGTCCCCCATGTTGCTCTTGGTGGGATAGTCCCAACTGCCGTTGGGCAATTGCTCACTGAGCAGGAACTTCGCGATCGCCTCCAGGTGCCTCTTGTACTTCTCCGGATCGGCAGCCTCCAACGCCATCAAGTCCACACTCGCCTCGTAGACATGATGCTCGCGGGCCTTGTATTCACCCGATTCGGTCATCTTGTTGGCCAGCTTCGTCAACGTCGCGGCGACCACCGGATCCGTGGGCTTCACTTTGGCCTTGAGCATCGCGTAGACAGTCAACGCGTTGTACCCACCGAACTGCATGGGCAACTTCGCCCTCAGGAACGACACCCCCTTGGCTATCGCCGCCTTGATCGGTGGATCGTCCGGGTGAGCCGCAGAGCAGGGCACCGCATCAACAAGCCAGACCGACGGAACGACCACACTGACAACGAGCCAGAACGTCCAGGAACTCACGCCTCGGCGCAAACCCCCTCGTGGGTGGTCCAACATGTCCGTCCTGAACAGAAGTGGCAGTGGGAGAGAAGAAGAAGTGCCTCTAAGGTCATCTTAGGACTGGCTTTTTTGACTGTCAACATGCCGTGAACAAGGTATCCCGGCCATCCCTCAAACGCCTTTCTCCAGCTTGACAATGCCCGGGCTGTCCATAGAATACGGCTATTGAGATTGGGTCTCAATCCGAGCTTGTTTGTCGCCTTTCCGGCTTGAATTCGAATGTCTACAGCCGCCGCCACCTCCGGGAGCCTGGCCCTCGCCCCGCTGCCGATTCTCCCAAGACTGGGGGACGAGAGGGTCGTGTGCCATTGCCTGAATGTCACGGCGGGCGACATTCGGTCAGCTAACGAAGTGGACGAACTCGAATCGCTGCGGGCCGTGATGCAGCAGACGCGAGCCGGCACCGGCTGCACCTGTTGCCACCCCGTGATCCGACGACTGCTCGACGAGTAAAACCCCTATCCGGCCTCGTCCTCTTCGCCGACCTGGGTGATGAGGTAGTTCTCGAGCCCCAGCGTTTCGATCAAGTCCAGTTGCGCCTCGAGCCAGTCGACGTGCTCTTCGGAATCGACCAGGATCCGTTCCATCAATTCTCGGCTACCACCATCGTTGGCTTCGATGCACAACGAGATCGCCGCGTTGTACGCATTGACGCCACTGGTCTCGAGTTCCAGATCGTACTCGAACTGCTCCTTGACACTTGTTCCGACACGAATGACGTCGTAACGGGAGATTTCCGGAGTCCCCTCCAGGAAGATGATCCGGTCGATGAGCATCTCGGCGTGCTTCATCTCGCCAATGGATTCCTCGAAGTGCTTCGCTCCAAGTCTCACAAAGCCCCAGTTGTGGCACATCTTGGATTGGACGAAGTACTGGTTGATCGCGGTCAGCTCAATCGTCAAACCGCCATTGAGTGCGTCGATAACTCCGGCATTGCCTTGCATCGCTAGACCTTCCTAAGTGAGTAATTCACCGCGGGATTCTAGGACGTCCACACCGCGATGGTAAAGCCGTCGGGACCGGTTACGGACAACTTTCACGTGATTGACGACGAGTCTCATCATGCGACCGAGTCTCAAATCACCCGGTTCCGGGATCCAGTTCCGAATCCTCCAGTCCAGCAATGTACGGCAGGTAGCGATAATCCCCGTCGTAGTCGAGACCGTAGCCCACCACAAAAACATCGGGAATCCGGAAGCAGTGGTAATCGGGTTCCACTTCAACCTCCTGTCTCCCGGTCTTCCACAGCAAGACCGCCGAGCTGAGGCTGGCGGGTTTGTGCCCGCGGAGCGTCTCGAGAAGCGTCTCGAGAGTTCGGCCCGAATCGAAGATATCGTCAACCAGCACAACGTCACGCCCGGTGACATCCTCGATCAACCGCTGATCCACCTCCAATTTGCCAGCTTGTGTCGCGGTGCCCCGGTAGCTGGAAGCACGGATCAGCGAGATCTTCAGTGGGAGATTCATCGCACGAACCAGGTCGGCCAGCAGCATCACGCTTCCGGTCAAGACGCCAACGACCGTGAGCTGTTTACCGGCATAATCGGTGGCCAGCCGCCGTCCCAACTGATCGACCGCTTCGCGAATTTTCTCGGCTTCGATCAACACCTTCACGGCGATCAACTCCCCTGAATCCGACCATCCTAGCTGCAACCACTCCGCTCCGCCAACTCGCCCTCGAGACACACTTCGTTACAATCCACGCTCGGAGTGTGACACCAACACCGTTGGAACCAGTCCGCGACAGCTGACAGGCCCGAGCGTCGTTCCACCTTCCGTTTCCGCTCACTGATCCTCCCGAGACAGCATCGCCATGACCTGGAGTTCTCACGAGGTTCCCGGTGGTGCGGTCGAACTGTTCCAACCGTCGTCTCCCCAATCCTCCACCGGCCTCCTGTTTCTCCCGGGCCAGTCCCTCAAGACTCTCGCCGCCAGCGACACCTGGACCGGTTTGCTGGAGCACGCCGGTCTCCGGGCCGCCTGCCCGGTCTCGGGAAATGGATGGTGGCTGGACGCGTCCGACCCGATCGGCGACCGTTCTCCGCTGGACTGGGTGCATCACGACGTCGTGAGCTGGTTACGCAGCGAGTGGGACACCGGTCCACGGGGCCTGGCGGTCACCGGAGTCAGCCTGGGTGGCCAGGCCGCTCTCGGACTGTCCTACCGCCATTCGCGTGACTACCCCGTCGTGGCCGCCGTGTCCCCGACCATCGACTTCCACAAGCTCTACGGGCTCGGGATGCCGCTGGACGACTGGTACAGCAGCTCCGAAGACGCCCGGCAGCAGACCATCCCCCTGCACCTCAACCCGCTGAACTGGCCGGCTCACCAGTTGCTTGCCTGTGACGCCGATGACGACGACTGGTTCGAGGGGGTCGAACGCCTCGCCAGCAAGCTGACCTCCTCGGGGATTCCCGTCACCACCGCATTCGAATCCCACGACATGGGACACTGCTGGGACTACTTCGACACCGCCGCGTCCACCGTCATTGACTTCGTCACCGACAGGCTCAGCCAGGTCCACCGCACACTGCACCCCAGCTGACATCGCCGGATCGGCCTACGGCCCCTTCGGAACCAGCCGGGTCGCTGCCGCACGATCCAGGGTCACTTCCTTGGTCCTGAGGCTCATCACCAGCCGCTGAGCATCGACACGCGAGAAAGGCGAATCCTCTCGATCACGTCGCCACAGTGTCGCCTTCTGTGATCCCAGTGAACTCAGGACAACCTGCCCCGATGACTCGTTGAAACTGATCGTCTCGGCACGGCCATACCACGACTGTCCCGACATCCGCCCCGCTCCCGTGGCGTCTCCTCGGGCCTGGAGCGTGAGTGATCGACGGATCGCGCCGGTCGGTTCCGTTATTGCCCCGACCACGGGGATCACCAGCCTGGCGGACCCGGGCCGACCGTCCGGGGACCCGGCTTTGTTTGAGGCGATTCGCTCCCGGGTCACCTGCAACGAGTCACATTGCATCCATCCGGAGTCGCGGCCCAGCCGATCGGGATCAACAATATCACCGGGCCGGGACACCTGCCCACTAACGACCTGGACCTGGTCATCAAACGTGGCAAAACCACGGTCAACGTTTCCCTGGGATCCTCTGGCGAAATCGATCCGAAGATACTGCCAATCGGCGGCATCCAGTTCCAGTGGCAGGTTGGCCCGGGCCAGTGCAGCCGGGGCCAATGGCCCCTGCCGTCGCTGTCCGCGACGCCAGGTCTGGATCCATCCAGGGCCGTCGGCGTTCGAATCGCGGGTGACCATATCAATCTGGAGATTGGCCAACCGCGCTTTCAATATCTCCGTGAGATGCGAACGCGGGCCGCTCTTCGGAGTGGGTTTCTGGCCGGATTCACTCACCCGGTCAAACACGTATCTCGTCAGACGAACCGAGTGCCGAAATCGCAGCATCTTGAACTCGATGTCATGCCACCTGGTGGTGTCAATCGAAAGATCCGGGGTGCGGTTGAGTGTCACGTCGAGTTGTTCACAGTCGACCCGGCTGTCTCCCAATTCTGATTTCACATCGCCCAGGAAAGAAAACTCCTTTCCATCAAGCACCAGTCTCTCATCCCAGCGAACCTTCAATCGAGTTCCCGGCGGGGCGGGATCACCCGAGAGAAGACGGTCAACAGGCATGGACAGTGTCCCACTGCCATCAATCGCTCCTCGTCCGCTCGTGCTGTCCACCACGATGGACGGACCGTTGATCTCGTGTGATCCCGATCGAAGTACAGCAGGTCGTCCGACGATTGTCAGTCCGTGTCCACCACCCTCGGTCTCGACAATCCGCACCCGCTCACCGGTGATCTCCACCGGATCGGCATCCTGCTGGGGCGGGCGACTCAATCCAACTCGCCCCTCGGTCACCACCTCCAACAGCGCCAACTCTCCACCGGCCGGCGGAATACCCAAACGTCCGCGAATGGACTCGGCCCAGAATTCCATCCGTTTTCCCTGCTCATCCGGAAGGACACGTCCGGGCCGACCGGCCGGCGTGGATTTGCCATTCAACCGTCGCGATTTTCCGCGAGCGTTCTTCCTGGCTGAAATTGGCTCAAACGCCATGTCCAGCAGTGCGGTGTGAACGTAGCCGTCGGGAGTCAGGACTCCCACCTGGTCACGGGCAATCAGCCGGGTGACACGGGTTCCGCGGACCGCGTGGCCACGTTCGGCAGGAACATCACCACGAGAAATCCAGATCCGAATCGAATCCGCCGTCAGGGCCGAGTCAGAGCGATAACGGGCCACCGGCTTGCCTTCCAAAACCACAAGATCCTGGTTCGTGCCAGGCTCTGGCGCCAGTGTCATTCGTTTTGACCAACCCGCGCTGACCGGAACCGGCGGATTTCCCGGCTGCTGCCAGGTCATCGTTCCCGCTCCCTGGCACAACGCTCGTTCTATCCGGCCGTCATTGCCACGAGACAACAAGACGTGCTGCGTCGAGAGTCGACCACTTTCCCACCGGGCCGCCACGTCACCTTGCAATTCAATCGTGCCAGCGTCCGCCCGGTACCGCAGCCAGGTGGCTTGCGCCTCGAGATCATTTTCCACCGATCCGACCTGCACGGGCACACCCGACGCTTGGAGTTGGACGAATTCCAGTGAACCCTGCCCATCACTTTTCGACTTGGCACCAACCCGGCGACGGAACTGCAACGCCAACTGTCGACATGCCAGGCTGTCCCAGTGACCCGACCCGGTCGGACGGCGCACCTGCACGGAATTCGACAGCGTCGCCACCAATTGCACCGGGTCGACCACCATTGAACCATCGCATGTGATCTGCCACAGGCCGGGCTGATTCCGGCCATCGGGATCCTCGCCCTGGTTCGACAAGGACATCTTCAAGTCGACATTCCTGAGCAACCGGACCGCCCGCACCGGTCCCGCCGGCAAGCCCACCGATTCTGTCGCCTGCGACTCACCCAGGTGCACTTCCACTCCATCAGCCCGACCAGTATGGCCCGACCAGGCCAGTTGAACCGGATCAACACTGGCAACCAGCATGGCTTCACGATCAAATCGGAAATTCCCACCCCGGATCGCAAGCCCATCAGATCCGGTGACTTCGACCGCACCATCGAGTCGACAACCAACAGCCAATCGGGGATCGGGATCATCCAGATCGACCGAGGCCGGAAAACTCACGACGGCCGAATCGGCCAGGATCACCACCGGAACTTTTCCGGGATTTCCTGGCAGAAGGGCCGGATCGGAATCCGGAACATGCACAAGGGCAAACGGCGCACAACGGACTGCCGATTCCTCGTCGACAGCCATCTGCCGTCCGGCAAAAAAGTACGTTTGCCCCCATCGCCCCTGCCAGCGTGCGGTCACGGCCCACTCGGGCAGGTACCGTTGTGCCCAAACCGCATTCTCCGGCGGTGGCCCAGACGGAAAATCCATCGCGGGATCTTTCAGGGGCCTGTCCCGTTCCGGCACCGCCAACAACGACGACACATACCCGGAATAAGCCCCGGAAAGGCTGCTCAACAACAGCCCACTCACCAGGGTCCAAGCTAATCGCCGGGTCACACTCACCGATTACTCGCCTTCTCCATGTCGCCAGGTGTCTGGATCAATCCCGCGCAAACTGTCAACCGGCCGTGATTTCCGTCGGGGTCAGCCCAATCACGTCAGTGATGTCGATCAAGCCGACCGGTTCATCACGCGAATCGACCACAGGCAATTCACTGATCTTGTGCCGGGTGAGAAGTTCAACAGCTCGCTCGAGCAATTCATCCTGACCGACCCGCAGTGGATCAACCGTCATCACTTCGGCTATCGGTCGATCCAGTTGTTGATCCTGGTGCTGCTCCAGCAACCGGGACAGGTCACTGTCGGTGAAAATGCCAACCAGGGCACCGTTTCCATCGACGACGAGCACCGCCCCGGTTCGTCGACCCGGAACCGACGACGATGACAACACGTCACGAACACTCGATTGTTCCACCGCCACACGCAATTCGTCTGCCGTTCTCATGACATCCATGACCGAAGACAATTGACGTCCGAGACTACCGGCGGGATGACAACGGGCGAACTGGTCTCGAGTGAACCGACGGTCACGGCTGGCCACCAGGGCGAGAGCGTCACCGACAGCCATCATCACCGTCGTGCTGGTCGTCGGGGCCAGCCCTTCACCACCCGCCTCGCGATGCGAGCCGGTGGCCACCACCACGTCGGCAGCCCGGCCCAGGGTGCTGGTCGGAAATGATGTGATCGCCACGACCGGGATCTCCCGATCCGAAAACAACGGCAGGACCGCGATCACTTCATCCGACTCACCACTATTGGACAACAACAACACCACGTCGTTTTCGGCAATGCAGCCGATGTCTCCGTGCAGAGCTTCCACGGGGTGCAGGAAACTGGACCTGGTTCCTGTCGAGGAGAGTGTGGCGGAGAGTTTGCGACCGATCCGACCGGCTTTACCGACTCCACAGACGACGACCTGGCCCTGGCACTCGGCCAATAAAGACACCGCACGACTGAAGCCTCCCTCCAGTCGCTCGGACGTCTCCTCCAGTGCGACCGATGCCGCTCGAAGGATCTCGCGACCCTCACGGATCCGATCAACCTCTGAATACGGGATCGTCTTGCGTACAGCGTCGGCACTCATTTCATACGCGCGAAACCCGCCGCGCTCCCTCGCCACGAGCAATATTGCGGCGGGAGTATAGTGCCGATATCCAGAACGGGTCAACGTGTGCCGCTAGCGGGACGCCTTCTTGGCCTTCATCGCCTCGAAACGGGCAATCCACTTCTCCGGTTCCTCTTCAAACGCTGCCTTGCAACCACTGCAGCAAACCCAGTAGGTCTTGCCCTTGTAGCTGACCGCCGTTGTCCCCAGCCCCTGGGAAATCACACAGGTTTTCTCGCCATAATCCGTATCGCTGATCGCGAACGATGTCCCCTCTCGCTGGCATCCGATCGTGTCCTTGAGTCGGAATTTTCCGCGGCCACGACGTTGTGACAACTCGACCAGCATCCGGTTGTTCTCCTGCTGGTTGAACACCAGTTTCCAACTGTCCGGCGATGGGGTTTCACCCGCCTCGACCAATTCCAGTTTGAAGGTCATCTGGGGCTGGTCATCGGCATCACCGGCGACTTGTTTGGGTGGCTTTGAAAAACTGCCCCGCAGCACCTGCTGCTTCCCGTCACCGTTTGTCCCGCTGAACTCGAAAGCCTGCTCCTTGGCCAGCCACGTCAACCGTCCGTCACGAAAGTACGGGCTCTCAGCAGACGTCAGCACCAGCGCCGGCTGAGCGGGATTGGTCTTCAGATCCCAGACCCACTGGTGCGGCACCAGGGACTGTTGCTTCCTGGTAATGCCTCGCCACTGCCCCAGCAGAATCTGAAGCGGCTTCATGCGATCCATCACCGCATCCAGGCCTCCCCCGTCCCCCTTGTCCTCGCTGCTGGACGTCGCGTCACCATTGGCAGGCCCACCCAGTTGCACCGGACCACGCCGAGGGGACTTGTTCGGTTCCACGGCCGGCGTGTCAACACTGCTGGCCGTCGTGACTTGCTCCTGGTTCTCCTGCTGTTGGCCATCGTCCGCACAGCCACCGACGATCAAAACCAGCGCACAGATCCCCAGCCTTCGCGTTCCGTTTCTCGACACAACCACTCCTCCACGCCCTGGAACCACGATCCGACTCCGTGTCACTCGAGTATAGCACTCACCGAAACCCGGATGTGTCTCCCGATCGGTGGCCGGAAAGCGGCGCAGCCTGCCAGGCTGGTCTTACCGGGGCAACTGGAACTCGTCGCTCCCGGAATCGGGCGACGCCGTGTCATCATCACTGAAGGAGCTTTGGGTGATCCGGGGCTTTGCCGGTGGCGAAGTGACTCCGATGGGAGTCTCACCGGCCTGTTTCGATTTCCAGATCGAGTAGATCAACCTCTGCCGCGAAGACGGCGCAATCGGCCGACTCGGGGGCTTGACGACGGCCGGCAATCCCGTCGTATCTCGATCAGGGGAATCCTCAGATACTGGAACCGATCGATTCTGGAACCGTTTTTTCCCCTCGCGGAGACGTTCCACCAGTTTCTCGTAGGTCCCCGAGAGCCTGGAGTTCCCCGAAGGGGGCACCTGGTCTTCGGATGGAACATCCTGGGCCGAAGTTGACGGGGACTTGTCACGGAAACGCCAGGTTCCGTCACGAAGACGTTCAGTCAGTTTCCGGTAGGTTCCGGAGAACTTCGAAGCCGGCGGAGAAGACTCTTGGGTTGCAG
>CAZYAZ010000034.1:0-7930 GCA_964646205.1 uncultured Planctomycetaceae bacterium
GAGGAACCGGCTGCTGAGGAACCGGCTGCTGAGGAACCGGCTGCTGAGGAACCGGGGCAATCTGACGTCGATTGACGCCGTCGCCGGCACGTTGAAGCAACTCAAGAACTGACAACCAGAGGGAGTCGAACAGTGAAGATGTCTCAATTGCGTGCGTTGCGGTGTGGACTGGGCTTGGCGGCGGTGTTCATGGTGGGACTGTCGCTGCAGGCTGCCGACCCGGCACGGGTCCTGTTTGTCACCCAGAGCAAGGGATTTCGTCACGGATCGGTCAATCGCCGGGCAAACAAGTTGGCACCGGCTGAAATCGCGATGACCCAGTTGGGACAGCAGACCAAGTTGTTCACCGTCGACTGCACGCAGGACTGCCAGGCGGACTTCACCGCGGCGAATCTGAAGAAGTACCAGGTCGTGATGTTCTACACGACCGGTGTGCTGCCGATCGCCGACAAGGACCGCGATTACTTTGTCAACAAGTGGTTGAAGACCAAGGGACACGGTTACATCGGGTTCCATTCGGCCACCGACACCTACCGCACAAAAAATCCCGAACACAAGTGGTACCAGGAGATTGCCGGTGGGACGTTCAACGGTCATCCATGGGGGGCGGGCACCACGGTCACGATCAGTGTGCACGACACGTCGCACCCGGCGATGAAGCCGTTCGGCAAGGAGTTCCAGATCAAGGACGAGATTTACCAGTACGTCAACTGGGTGCCCAAGAACGTGCGGGTGTTGATGAGCCTGAACATGTCCAAGTGCAATCCGAAACGGCCATACCACGTACCGGTGGCGTGGTGTCGTAACTGGGGCGCGGGCAAGATCTACTGTTCGAACCTCGGACACAACGGTTCCACCTGGACAAACAAGGTGGTATTGAAGTCGACCGAGAATGCTGTCCGCTGGATCTTGAATCTCGAGACGGGAGACGCCACACCGAATCCGAAGGTGTCCAGCGGTGAGGAAGCCAAGGCCAGGGCCGCGGCGAAGTGATCGGACCTCCGGGTCAGATGCCCAGGATCTTCAGTAGCCAGTTGCCGATCAGGGCCACGATCAGGATCCAAACAAAAGCCAGCTTCAGCCGCTCCGGGACGGGTTCGGGGAGGCCGCGGGTCCTGACGTGGTACAGCATCCAGACCCGGTAGGGAAATTGAATCAGCAGCCCAAAGGCCAACAGCCAACCGGTGCGATTCTGTTGGAAAGCGGCTGAGAGACTTCCCCTGGCAATTGCGATGAAGCTGCGGGTCAGCCCGCAGCCGGGGCACTCGACGTCGAAAATGCTGCGGCTGGCACAGGTTTCGGGCATCGGCACGCCCGGCAACCACGCGAATTCGACCCGTTGGTCGGCTCGGGTTTGCAGCGTCAATGCGAGGATCACCACCGTTGTGCAGAGAATCAGTACATTGCGGTGGTGGTTGCGACGCAGTGTCACGTAATCGACCGGTTTGTTGACAGGACCGGATTCGGTCGTGAGTGGCTCGGACATCTGCAGACCTCTCAGACGACCTGGTCCGGTCAGTCCAGTCCCAAAATCGGCACGATTTCCGTCTGGCACGGTCCACCGGTGACGTGAACGGCCCCGTCTCCATCAACAAACACGTTCACCTCGCTGCGGATCCCGAATTCGGACAGGTAAATGCCCGGTTCGATCGAGAAGCAGGTGTTTCTCATCACTCGCCTGAGTTCGTGCGTTTCCAGGTTGTCCATGTTGGCTCCGTTGCCGTGAACTTCCTGGCCGATACTGTGTCCGGTCCGGTGGATGTAGGCGTCGCCGAAACCGGCCTCGACAATGACATCCCTGCAGGCCTGGTCCACCTCCCATCCCTGGAGCAGTCGGTCTTCGGCGAACGCTTTGCTGACACAGTCAATCGCAGCGTCACGGGCGGCGGCGACCACCGCGAACACCTCGGAGTAGCGTTCCGGCACCTCGGTCCCGACGAAACCCATCCTGGTCAGGTCGCTGTAGACGCTGTGTGGTCGGTCGACCTTGCACCACTGGTCGATCAGCACCAGGTCGCCCTCACGGATCGCGGTGTCGGTACCGGCACCGGTTTCGTAATGAGGATTTCCGGCGTGCTCGTTGCGAGCCACGATGGGGGGATGATAGGTGACAGCGTTGTGATCGCGGTAGTGGTCCATGATCACCTGTTGAATGGTGGTCTCCTCGACCTGGCCTCCCTCCCTGGTGGCCTCGGCGATGGCTCGCCAGGCCACGCCGAAAGCGGAGGTCGTGATCGCCTCGGCCTCGCGGTGCATTCCTGCCTGGTTCTCGTCCCAGGTTGCTTCGAACCGTTGCACGAGGTCGCCCGAGGAAACGACCTGGCATCCTGATTCGTTGACCAGTTCGATCGTGCCAGCATCGATTCGTGACACGTAGGGGTTGCCGGCTCGCGGCGCGTATTCGGTGGCGACGGAATCCAGTCCCTCGAGCAACCACGCCAGCCCGGCCTCGAATTCCTGCCACGCCAGGTAGACCCGGGTCTCGCCGGGGATCTGGTCCAGTGCTCCGGTTTCGATGCGGTGCACCAGTTTCCGTGGTGGTCCGTCGGTTCTCAGGCAGCAGGCCCAGCGACGGCTTCCGGCGTGTTCGCCGTCGAGCCCAAGCACGCGTCGTGCCAGCACGTTGCTGTTGCGGAAGTCGTAAAGCAGCCAGCCGTCGAGTTCGAATTCTCGCAGCGCCTGTTGGATCGGATCGGGGTCGAACATAAATCGAAAACGACCTTCTGTCAGTCGCCGAGTTTGCCGGTCACAGGCAGGGGGTGTCTCGACGGCGTGCTACTTGAGGAAGAAGAAACGTTCGGCGTCCATGACCGTCTTGGGGTCACGTTTCCTGAGCAACGCGAGGTGTTTCATGGCGGACTGGGCGTGCTTGGGCAGTGGGCCGGCGGTGCCCTTCTTGGGCACGTCCTTGGTGCAGACCAGCATGTAACGAACGACGGCCCGCTTGATCGCGGGGACGTTGAAGGCCTTGTCCTGGTACATCGTCATCAGCCGGTCCTGGATGCTCCAGTCCTTCCAGCGGGCGAGATCCGCAATCACCAGGTCGGCCAACTCGGGACGATCGAGCAGGATCCGCATCGACTGTCGCAATCGCGGCTTGGCGATGCGTCCATCGGCGTAGCTCCACATGAACCGCAACGCCTGCATCGCGGCGTAGGTTTCACTGAAGGGAACGAGTTTCTTGCGGCCCTTGGCGTCGGTCAGCACCTTGCCCTTTGCGTCGACAAGGTAGAGATTCTTGAGCTTGAGTTGTTCGATCAGTGGCAGGCCCTTTTCTCCGGCCAGCAGCAGGTACCCGGACATCACGCCATCGATTCCCAACCGGAACTCCTCGGACGGAGTCGAGATCTTCTGCTGCATCAGCTTGGCATCGTTCTCGTTGCCCGAGAGTCCCAGCAGCAGCCCGTAGAGACCCATCCGCGTGGGAGGCGTCTCGGCGTCGGCGATCCAACGGGCGACCTTGGCCCGGGGCAGCAACTTGCTGACGGCGGCGATTTCCTTGTAGGGCGCGTTGGCAAATTCGGCGTAGGCGTCATCGGAGATCTGTCGGTCGGGGTATTCCAGGAACTTGATGAAGTAGGCCAGTCGCTTGGTCGCGGCGGTTTCTGGCGAGGGTGCCTGGACGATGTACTGGTAACTGGTTTCGGTGACTGGCAAGGGACTGCCCCACTCGACTCGCGTGGCCTTGCTGCCCAGCAGCAGGAACATGTCGCCCTTCTTGCCCGTGCGGAACCGGGACAGGCGGACCTGCTGGCCCTTCTTGACGACCCCGCGTCCGTTGCGGACGACCTCACGGATTTCGTAGGTCGTCTCCGACGGCAGGCGTTTTCCGTTGACTTCACGGGCTTTCTTGGCCCCGGCCCAGATCACCAGTGCCGCGGCGTCGGCCTGCGAGAGTTGCTCGGAGAGTGTCAGCGAGGGAGCCGCGCAGAACGGGCAGTGCCGTGTGGCTGCGGTGGCTGCTTGTGGTGATGCGAAAAGTCCCGAGAGCACCAGGAGTGCCAGTGCAAGGGTTGGACAGAATGTTCGCTTCAGTGACATGACACGAATCTCCGATTTGCCGTGTTGGGCCGGATGCGGCCTGGTCGTATCGAGTGAAGAATCCTCAACGATCGACGACGATCGCGTCATCGATGCTATACAAGAGTCTACCGTCTTCGATCTTCTTGGCGATATGGAACAAGCCCACGACATCGAACGGGCGGTTCTGAATGTAGGGCGACGTGACCCCCTTGCGCAACGCGACCCGGACCAAATCGTAGATCTTTGGATTGCGGCCGAAGCAGCAGATCTGGTTGTCACGGGCCAGCACGAAGGCGTCCACGGGGTCCTGGAATGTGGGATACATGAAACCGCGGACACGGATCCGCTTGCCATCGAGCTGCTTGAGCCACCCGGGCATTTGTTCGGGTGCGTTGGGGGGCACCGGTTCCATGTTGAGCACTTTCAGCAGATCGAAGTCGTCGTAGGAGACACGCAGTGCCTTGTTGGGACCCTCGGCCTGGAATGTTCGTTCCTTGATCAGCAACTTGATCTTGCGGGGCGCGACCGGCTCGACAGCCTTCGTGTCCTGAGGATTCGCCGTCCCGGGTCGTCGGTTCGAGCGACCAGGTGGTTGATCGAAACCACCGGCCGGTAACGCCGGCCGCAGTGGATTGACCGGGTCCGGTCCGGCTGCAGGTTCGACCGGTGCCGCGGATCCATCGGTCGGCTCGGTCGTAGGGGTGTCGTTGCCGGGCTTGGTGTCAACGGGTTGTGGATCACCGGTGTTGGTTGTTCCGGTTGATTTCGGGACGACGTCGCTGGGGACTGCCGGGGCCGTGGCGGGGGCCTCACCGTTGTTGGCCACGATGTCGGCCTTGGTGATCTCGCGGTAATTCCCGTCTCCGCCGTCACGGCAACCGGCACCGATCAGTAGAAAACAGGCGACCGTGATCAACTGGGTGAGGGCGTGTTTGCTGGGACAGGTTGTTGGCGTGTTGTCAGCCGGCATCAGAAGCCCACCTTGGCGCGCTTGCAGAGTTCGGCGTCGATCCGATAGATCGGTCGAAACTGCAACTGGCTCTGTGATCGGTTGTTGGATGTTCGAAATGTTCCGGCGACCCCGGTCAGCCCGAGTTCCAGGTCAAAGGTCTCGCCGGCAGGAAGGAACACCTCGACCATGTCCGACTGGTTGGGTTGCCGGCCAAAGCAGCATTGCTGGTTGTCCTTGACGATCACGAAGCTGTTCAGGCCGAGGCGTTGTTTTCCGCGATACATGAAGCCCCTGAGATAGATCTTCTTGCCGTTCATCGCGGCGATTTCCGGATGCAACGCGTTCTGCTCACCGAACCCTTTTTGCGAGATGTCGGTGGTGAAATTGACGGACCGGAACCCCTCGGGCACCTCGGTGGTGACCAGCAGGGCCGTCACTCCGATGTTGCACAAAGCCGCCACGCCACCCAGGACGACACCGGTGGAGGCGGTCTTGGTGCCACTGAAGGCACCCTCTGTTTTGCGGATCTTCGAGAGTGTCAGAAGTCCCAGGATTCCGGCGGCCAGGCAAACGAACGTCCAGGCCACGATGGACAATGGGCTGACACCCTCGGCCAGGTGCCAGATCGGACCCAGGCAGGCCAATGCGCCGGCGCCGGCCGACAGGGGAGCCGAGGCCGGGATCGGCTGATAGACGAATTCACCGGGTGGTGGAGGTGTTGCGCTCGGAGATGAGAGTGTTTGTGCCATGAGAATAATTCCTCGAGGCTCCTATCTTATCACGATCCAATTCAGTCGCTCAATGTCCGTGCCACATCAGTGCGGTAGGCAGTCATGCCGGGCACGAAACCGACCAGGGAGGCCAGGGCGATCAGCACCGGCAGTAGCACCAATTCGCCCCAGGCAAATGTCCACGGGTCAATCACCAGGCCATAGCCGGCGATCATCGGTGAGAGAGCCAGGATCATCAGGTGGGCCAGCACGAAGCCCGTCAGGCCGCCAATAACGCACAGCAGGGTGGATTCGGCCAGGATCACCGAAAGCACGGTTTGTCGGCGGGCTCCGAGGGCCCGCATGATCGCGATCTCTTTTTTGCGGTCGGCCATCGAGTTGTAGATACTGACAAAAATGCCAATCCCAGACACGGCGATGATCAGCGATGTGAGTCCCATCAGCAGGCTGCGGATCGGACCGATGAGCGTTTGCATCATGCGGTCGATCTGGACGATCGGCTTGACCGCCTGGGCCTGAACGCCCTCGTTGAGTCCGCTCATCAGGCGACTCTCGGCCAGCACCTTCTCGCCGATGGTCCCCTTGATATTGACCAGGATCGCGGTGACCTCTTTCTGGGCCTCGGGAACCGGGCCGTGGGCATGACCCGAGGAGCCCTGTTCAGCCTCCAGGGCATTCCGAGATTCCTCGCTGACGTTTCCGAAGAACTCGAGTTCTCTCGCGACGGCTTCGGACAGGGGTTTTTCGTGCCCAGAGATCATGTAGAAGCCATCGAGGTGGACGAAGACGGTGCGGTCATTGGGAGTGCCCGTGGCGGCCAGGACACCGGTGACGGTGAATTCCTCGTCGTGCACGTGTCCGTCGGAACCTCCGTGGACGAGCTTGAGCTTCGTGCCGACATCCCATCCGTTTTGACGGGCCACGACCGCTCCGATGGCCGAATCGAATGGGTTGCGGATCAGACCCTCACCGGAATGTTGTCCATCCCGGCTGGTGGTGCGGATCCGGAATCGTCTGGGAGTGCCATCTGATTCGTGCATGTAGGGCAGGGCAAAATACTCGGGAGTGGTTCCCACGATTGGGAAGGCCCCCTGCTGGGTCACGTCACCCATGGTGATTGGCACCGCCTGGGCGATCCGGTTGTTCTTCCCGGAGGTCAATTCGCGGTAGAACCGGTAGGGCAGCGGTTCTCCCGCGACACCGATGCGGTAGATGCTGGTGAGTACCAGTTCCAGTTGGCTTCCCTTGGGGCCGACGATCAGGTCGTAGCCGGTGGCGGTCTGAACGAACATCCGTTCGACCATCCCATTGGCCACGAGCACGACGATCATCAGCATCACGCCCAGCGCAACCGAGAGGGAGGTCAGGGCACTGGCCAAAGCCCGCTGTCTGACACTCTTGATGGCGATCGCCCACAGGCTCATGGCGTCACCTCCGGCATGAGTGTGGCAGCCGTGTTGAACTCGTCGAGTCGTTCGATTCGGTCGAATTGCTCGGCCACACTGATCGAGTGAGTCACCAGCAGCAGCGAAACGTTGTCGGTTGTGCAGGCCGAGCGGATCAGGTCGAGAATGGTCTGCTGGTTGGACAGGTCGACGTTTGCGGTTGGCTCGTCGGCCAGCAACAGGGATGGCCGGTTGGCCAGTGCCCGGGCCACCGCGACCCGTTGTTGTTCACCGACAGAGAGTTGTCCGGGCCGGTGTTCGAGCCGGTGAGAGAGTCCGACGCTGTCCAGCAGTTGCAGGGCACGGTCACGGTCGACACGGCCCCTGGAAAAACTCATTCCCAGCAACACGTTTTCCAGGGCGGTGAAGGCCGGCAACAGGTTGAACGTCTGGTAGACGAATCCGATCCGTTCGGCACGGAATCGATCGCGGATCGGCTCGGGCATTCCCGTCACCACCGTGTCGTCGATCACCACGCGTCCGGAATCGGGCGTGGTGATTCCGGAGATCACGTTCAGCAGGGTGGTCTTGCCGCCGCCACTGGCACCGACCAACGCCACCTGTTCGCCACGGACCAACTCGAATCGTTCGATTTTCAGAACCGGCAGGCTGCCGCCGTCGGGTTCCCGGTAGTTCTTGCTGATGTTCTCCAGCAGCAGCGACATCGTGTTGGCCTGGTCCAGGACGGGGATGGAAGTGTGGGTAACCACGAGAGTAGTCGATCACCTGTCTTTACGACAAATCGGCATTCTGGCGTGGGAGGGTTCAGCGGAGTCGGG
>CAZYAZ010000034.1:8030-19435 GCA_964646205.1 uncultured Planctomycetaceae bacterium
CCGGATTTCCAGTCAATCAATCTCAGCTCGACCGACTCGCGGCCTCGCCAGCGGTTGATCATTGGTTCGAAGCAGATCGACAAAGGGCCCTCGGCCGTGCGGATGGGTTCAGCCCATTCTCCCCGTCCGAAGGCGACGGCCTTGAGTGGCCGGTTTCCGGTTTTCAGCGAGAGCCTGAGGTGCCGGTCTCCTTCGCCCATCGTCTGTGGGTCCTCGGCGAGTTCGACACCGCTGGCCGAGAATCGGGGCCGGGGGTTGCCTTGGCCGAAAGGGCTGAGCGAATCGAGGGCGTTGACGGCCTTGCGACTGATGTCCGACAGGTGGACCTCCGCATCAACCCGCAACTCACGGTCCTCGTCTGTCACCACGTGATGTTCGGCGACATGACTGGAGAATGCCTCGCGAAAGGCCGCCACGTTTTCTGACCGGATCGAAAGTCCGGCTGCAGCGTGGTGACCACCGAAGGTCAACAGGTGGTCCGAACAGGCGGCGATGCCCGAGTAAAGATCGAACCCGGCAAACGATCGCCCCGATCCCTTGCCGGTGCCCTCCATGGCCGAGAGTGCCAGCATCACGGCGGGCTTCTCGAATTCCTCGGCCACGCGGTTGGCCACGATCCCGATCACGCCGGCGTGCCAGTCGGGGCTGGCCAGGACCAGGGCTGCAGCGTCCTCCCACTCGGGATTCTCGGCGACCTGCTTCTTGGCCTGCTTGAGGATCCGGGTTTCCAGACTGCGGCGATCCTTGTTGAGCTTGTCGAGGTGGGTGGCCAGTTGCCGGGCCTTGTGTTCGTCGGAGGTGGTCAGCAGTTCGACGGCCAGCCGGGCCTGTTGCAGCCGGCCGGCGGCATTGATGCGTGGTCCGATCGCAAACGCGATGTCCTCGGCCTCCAGGGGAGGTTGTTTTTCGGACACATCCAGCAGTGCCTTCAGCCCGACACTCGCTCGTCCCGGGAGCCCGGCCAGTCCAAATCGGACCAGCACACGATTCTCTCCCAGTAGCGGCATCACGTCCGAGATGGTGCCGATGGCTGCCAGGCCGACAGCCGAGAGCAGGAATTCCTTCATCCGTGGCGAAGCCCGGCGACCGTCACCCAGTCGCTGGCAGATGGCCCAGGCCAGCTTGAACGCGACAGCGGCTCCACAGAGGTCACCGAAAGGGTACTCGCTGCCGGGAAGTCTCGGGTGAACCAGCACGGCCGCGGCGGGCAGTGTCTCGCCAATCGTGTGGTGGTCGGTGACGATAAGTTCCATCCCCAGTTCGGCCGCCAGTGCTGCCTCCTCGATGCTGGCGATGCCGCAGTCGACCGAAATGAGCAGCCGCGATTGGTCCTCGGCGGCCAGCGAACGGATGGCCCGGGGATTCAGTCCGTAGCCGTCGTTGAGACGATCTGGGATCGAGTAATCGACCTGGGCCCCGGCCAATGTCAGGCAGTGCCACAGCAGGCTGGTACCGGTCACGCCGTCGACGTCGTAGTCGCCGTAGATCGTGATTTGTCGGCCGTCACCGATTGCCGAGACGACTCGGTCGGCGGCCTCATCAATTCCCGGCAGCAGCGAGGGGTCGTGGAGATCGGTCAGTCGGGCTGACAGGAACTCCCGAGCATCCTCGGCCGATTCGACTCCACGTGCCAGCAACACCTGGGCAACCAGCGCCGGCACTCCCAGGCTGGCCGAGAGTGATTTCACCCGGGGCGCATCGTGGACCGCGTATCGCCAGATTCTGGCCATGCTGTCGGCTCCCTACTGCCTGCCCCAATCCCACGTGTTTTCGTCGAGGTGGGCAATCCAACACCGCCCGCACCCGGGTGTCAAGCTTCCACGTGCTCAACCGCTTCCTTACACTGAAACGTTCCCCCGGTGCCCTGGTGCCGGGTCCAGGTTGCTCCCGGTGAGTCGACCCGATCGAAGACGGACACGAGACATGAGACACGTGCTTTCGGCCCTTGTTACCAACCAGCCGGGTGTGCTCGCACACATCTCCGGGATGCTCGCCTCGCGCGCCTTCAACATCGACAGCCTGGCGGTGGGCGAGACCGAGGACCCGGAGTTTTCCCGGATCACCTTCGTGGTCAATGGTGATGCCCGGGTGCTTGACCAGGTCCGCAAGCAACTCGAAAAAATCGTCACCGTTGTCAAGGTGCTCGATTTTTCGAATCGCAACTTCGTCGAGCGGGACCTGATGCTGATCAAGGTCAGCACCGACAGCGGGATCACGTCGGGCACCGGCAACGGCAGCCGTGGTGAGATCCGTGAGTTGGTCGAGATCTTCCGTGGCAAGATCGTGGACGTCAGTCCCGGACACGTGATGGTCGAGATCTCCGGCCAGTCGCGAAAAATCGAGTCATTTATTGACCTTGTTCGTCCCTACGGGATCATCGAGATGGTCCGGACTGGCCGGGTGGCCCTGTTGCGGGCCGAACAGGAAGATGATCCCGAGCCCGAATCAGATGGGGCCGAATCGGACGAGGATGAAAAGCAGTCCGACTGATCGGGCCCCGGTTCACGCTTCTCACGACCTGAAAATCAAACACCTACTGACGAACTTCCAACCGAAGAGACATCAACATCATGGCTGCCAAGATTTATTACGAGGACGACGCCGATCTTTCACTGCTCAAGGACAAGACAATTGCCATTCTCGGCTATGGCAGCCAGGGACACGCGCAGGCCCAGAACCTGCGTGACAGTGGCCTGAACGTTGTTGTCGGACAGCGACCCGGCAGTGCGAACTACGACCTGGCCGTCGCACAGGGGTTCGAGCCGATGTCGATCGAGGATGCGACAAAGGCGGGCGACCTGGTCAATATCCTGCTGCCCGACGAGGTGCAGGGTGATGTTTTCCGATCACAGATCGCGCCGAATCTCGAGACCGGCAACGTGCTGTTGTGCTCGCATGGCTTCAACATCCATTTCGGGCAGGTTGTCCCGCCCGAGGGTGTCGACGCGGCACTGGTCGCCCCCAAGGGACCCGGACACCTGGTCCGCATCGAGTACGAGAACGGCGGTGGAGTTCCCTCGCTGATCGCGCTGTTGCCGGGTGCTTCGGAGGAATCTCGCCAGTTGGCCCTGGCCTATGCCAAGGGCATCGGTGGGACCCGTGGTGGCGTGATCGAAACGACGTTTGCCGAGGAGACCGAGACCGACCTGTTCGGTGAACAGGCGGTGCTTTGTGGTGGAGTGAGTGCCCTGGTCGCCGCCGCCTACGACACGCTGGTCGAGGCGGGGTACCAGCCCGAGATGGCGTACTTCGAGTGCATGCACGAATTGAAGTTGATCGTCGACTTGTTCTACCAGGGTGGACTCAACTACATGCGGTACAGCGTGTCGAACACGGCCGAGTACGGGGATTACACCCGCGGGCCGAGGATTGTCACCGACGAAACGCGTGCCGAGATGAAGAGGATTCTCAAGGAGATCCAGGACGGGCAGTTTGCCCTGGAGTGGATGCTTGAGAACAAGGCCAACCAGCCGACCTTCCAGGCCAAGCGACGCAACAACCGCAACCACCCGATTGAAAAGGTGGGTCTGGAGTTGAGGCGGATGATGACCTGGATCGATTCCAAGGAAGTCTAGGGGCGAGATGGATCGATGACCGCGCTGGAACAACACCGTCATCACCCGCGGACGTTCCACGACAACCGGTTCGTCTATCCCGTCCTTTCGCGGCGGAGCCAGGGGCTTTCCGTCGGAATCAACCTGAACCCGGACAAGGTCTGCAATTTCGATTGCGTCTACTGCCAGGTTGATCGGACCAGCCAGGCCGAGACCCGGTTTGTCGAACTCGATGCTGTCCTGGAGGAACTGGACGACTTGCTGGCGATGGCCACCGACGGGTCGTTGTGGGAGGACCCGTCCTTTGCCGAGGTCCCCGTTTCACTCAGGCGGCTCAATGACATCGCTTTTTCGGGCGACGGCGAGCCGACCACCTACCGGAACTTCGACGAGATCGTCGAGCGGGTTGGCGAGGTGAAGACGCGGCGGGGGTGCGAGGACGCGAAGCTGGTCCTGATCACCAATGCCAGCATGTTTCATCGGCCCGCTGTCGAACGTGGACTCGAAACGCTCCACGCCCACAACGGCGAGATCTGGGCCAAGCTCGAAGCGGGAACCGATGAGTACTACCGGCTGATCGAGCGAACGGTGGTGCCCTTTGGCCGCGTCCTGGAGAACATCGCGGCGGCCGCACGTCGGTGGCCGGTGGTGATCCAGAGCCTGTTCATGCGCGTGGAGGGCGAGGCTCCGCCGGAAGCCGAGATCGATGCCTTCTGTGACCGGCTGTGTGAGATCACCACCTCGGGCGGGCAATTGCAACTCGTGCAGGTCTACACAGTGGCGCGACCGCCGGCCGAGAGTTTCGTGACGGCACTCGACGACCGGGAACTGCAGGAAATCGCGTCGCGTGTCCAGGCCCGGTGTGGCCTGGCGACTGCCGTGTTCGGGGGGTAGAGCCGTATACGAGGCAGGCCCCGGTTGGGTCACTGGCTCTTGCGACGCTTCAGTTCCTCGAGTCGCTCCTTCATCTGGGCCTCGTGTCCCCGGTCGGTCGGTTCGTAGTACGTCTGATCCACGCCGAGGTAATCCTGGTCCACCCAGCCGTCCTCTCCGTTGTGGGCGTAGGCGTAGTCCTGGCCGTGTCCCAGTTGCTTGGCCCCGGGGTAGTGGGAGTCCTGCAGGTGTCGTGGCACCGGCAGGACCGCCTTGGTACGGACATCCTCGAGTGCCCGATCGATGGCCGTGTAGGAGGCGTTGGACTTGGGGGCGAGTGCGAGGTAGGTGGTGGCCTGGGCCAGGATAATCCGGCACTCGGGCATCCCGACCCGTTCGGTCGCCTGTGCGGCGGCGTTGGCCAGCACCAGTGCCTGGGGGTCGGCGTTGCCGATGTCCTCGGATGCCAGGATCACCAGCCGTCGGGCCAGGAACCTGGGGTCCTCGCCGGCTTCGAGCATCCGGGCCAACCAGTAGATTGCCGCGTCCGGGTCGCTGCCACGCATGCTCTTGATCAAGGCGCTGGCGGCATCGTAGTGGGTGTCGTCGTCGTAGCGGACGGCTTTCTTCTGGACCGATTCCTCGGCGACGGCGAGTTCGAGCACCTTGCGGGTGCCACCGGCGATCGAAAGGACTCCGATTTCCAGTGCGTTCAGCGCACGGCGTGCATCCCCGTCGGCCACCTCCGACAGGAACGACAACGCCTCGTCGGTGGCGGACACCTCGTGCCGGCCCAGCCCCTGTTGTTTGTCCGAGAGCGCCCGTTCCAGCAATCGGCGGATGTCCTCCGGTTGCAGTGGCTGGAACTCAAAGACCTGGCTCCGCGAAACCAGTGGCGAGACGAGCGAGAAGAAGGGGTTGGCGGTGGTGGCCCCGATCAGCCGGACCACGCCACTCTCGACATCCGGCAGCAACACGTCCTGCTGGGTCCGATTGAAGTGGTGCAGTTCGTCGACGAACAACAGTGTCCTGCGGCCACCTGTGGCCAGGCGGTCCCGGGCCGACTCGAGCAACTCTCGCAGTTCCTTGACCCCGGCAGCCGCGGCATTGAGCCGCTCAAAGACACACTCGGTCTGTCCAGCAATCAACTCGGCCAGCGAGGTCTTTCCTGTTCCGGGTGGTCCGTAAAAGATGGCCGAACTGAGGCGGTCCGCGTCCAGGATGCGACGGAGCAGTTGCCCGGGTCCGAGGAAGTGTTGCTGCCCGACAAATTCGTCGAGATTCCTCGGCCGCATGCGGGCCGCCAGGGGGCGGGCCCGGTCCAGGTTGGCCGTCTCGGCCTGTTCGAACAGCCCGGTCATGTCACCAGACTAAGCGCCGCGGTGCAAAAAGGAAGCCGGGTTAAAAGAAAGAGGCCTTTACCAAGAAAACCCCGGGCTGGGTTTTGTTTGGACCCGTAAGAATCAGGTGGGGACCACCCGTCCGGGTTGTGTGAGCCGAACAGGGTTCGGATATACACGCGGCCGTCCGTGGACGGTCCCCTGGGTCATGCTTGTAGGGTCAACAAAATCGTGCCCGGATTGGCAAAGGCCTGTCGAGTCGCCGAAACGTCTCGACAACCCGATCCTATTCTGAATCTCCGGTTCCGGCAAGAGGCAGTTCTCGAGGGATTTCGACCCCCCGGATTGTGTCACGTCGCGACCACCCGGTCGGTGGTTTGTCGGGCAGGCGACATGAGCGGATAATCCTCGAAGTCGAGAACTGATTGCACCAGTTTCGAGAACGTCAGAAAAGTGGCTTGTCGCTGCTTTGACAACATCTCGAGCGACCAATAGACTGACCGCCACTGTCGAATTCCGGCAACTGGTGTTCGCTTTTGTTTTGACACCAAAGTGGGGATCGAAGGGAAAACCCAGTGTCCGGTTCATCGCCCGATGACCGACCTCCCATGGTCGAGGCGATGCATTGGATTTCCCGGTTGACGACAGTGACAATGGAGATTGTCTTGCCCGGTCTGTTGGGTCACTGGCTGGATAGCCGGTGGGGAACGGGTTTCCTGGCCCTTGCCGGTTTTGGACTGGGCCTGGTATGCGGGATGCAGCACCTTTTGAAAATGACGCGGATGGCCGACGACCGGAAGCCCGTGACGGGAGTGTCGGCGAAAGAGTCGGACGAGACGACGGGGAACGAGGAAGAGATACAACAGTGAACGGGCCAGTCAGCGGGCCAGCGGGCGGATCAATTGCTCGCCCCCATTCCGCCTCATTCAACAGCCTGATCCCGGCGACTGCCAGGGGTGGTGCTCTGTTGATTGTTGCGCTGGCCGGGCTCAGCTTGCCGCTCTCCGGTAGCGTGGCTCACGCACAGTCGGGTTGGACCGGGGTGGTGGCTGTTGCCGTTGCTGCAACCGTCTGTTGCCTGGCGGCGATCATCGCGCTGTTCCTGACCGAACGGACCCGGGGGAGCCGGGACGCCGTGTCCGGGCTGCTTGGCAGTATCCTCCTGAGGACAATGGTCCCGCTGGCGATTGGATTCGCTATCAGTCGATTCAATCGCGAACTGTTCGAGGCGGGAGTCTTCGGGTGGTTTGTGGTCTACTACCTGGGTTGCCTGGCGACCGAGACGCTGATCGTGACCAGGGTGCTTGGCCAACGACAGGATGTGGAGGCTGAGAGATAGATGGCCAGTGCTGTTTTCCACATCAAGGACTCGTACTACTTCGAGTTGCCTGCCGGCCTGACACCGGACATCACCTCGATGGACCAGGTTCCCGGTTGGCTCAAGTCCCAGCACGAACACGCGACCCTGTCGGATTTCCAGCACGAACTGGACGGCAAGATCCTGATCCCCCAGCCATTTGGCACCCCCGGGGCGTTGTACCCGGGAGGCAGCCACGACACCGGCTTCTGCATCTCGAAATTTATGATCCTGCAGTTGCTTGTTGCGATCGCACTGATGGCGTTGTTCACGCGGATGGCCAAACGGATGAAGAGCGGCGAGCCGGTCACCGGCCGATTGCACAACTTCCTCGAGGCGACCCTGGTGTATATCCGTGACGAGGTGGCTCGGCCGGCGATTGGTCACCATCACGCCGACCGTTTCGTTCCACTGCTCTGGACAACCTTTTTCTTCATCCTCCTGTCCAACCTGCTTGGCCTGGTGCCGTTCCTGGGCACCTCGACCGCCGCCTGGGGCACGACGTTTGCCCTGGCGATGGTGATCCTGCTGACGGGCGTGGCCGCGGGAATGAAGGAACTGGGGGTGGTCGGATATTTTAAGAATTACATCCTGCACATCGATATGCCGGGTTGGATGTTGCCGTTGAAGATCGTGATCATTCTGGTGATCTTCGTGATCGAGATCGCCAGTAACCTGATTCGACACGCGGTGCTTTCCGTGCGTTTGCTGGCCAATATGGTTGCCGGGCACCTGGTGCTCCTGGGAATCCTGGGAATGGCCGTGACGGCTGGTGAGTCGGGGTCTGGCAGTTGGCCGATCGCGGCAGGTATCAGCGTGGTGGGATCAATCCTGTTCAGTTGTTTAGAGTTGTTTGTTTCGTTCCTGCAGGCCTACGTGTTCACGTTCCTTTCGGCCCTGTTCATCGGGTCGGCGGTGCACGAGCACTAGGTGTGGTGGAGCGAATCTGGAGATTGAGATAACGGACACAGTTTTGTTCAAACGTGACCCGGGTTTGGGTCACAGTGGCTTCTAACTAGGAGATGAGACAGTGAGAAAAGTAGGTGGAATCGTCGCCGTGGCGTTTGCCGTGCTCATGCTGGCCGGTCCCGTGATGGCCGCAGACGGTGGCACATCGTTTTCCGGTGCATTTGGCGCCGGGTTGGTGACCATTGGTGGGGCTTACGGCATCGGTCGTTTGGCCGGTTCGGCGCTGGAGGGCATGGCCCGCCAGCCCGAGGTGGCTGGCAACATCCAGACGGCGATGATTATCGCCGCGGCGTTGATTGAAGGGTTTACCTTCTACGCGCTGTACATCTGCTCGCAGCAGAATCCCTGGACTGCTTAGTCCGGATTGACGCGAGACGGTCTTGATCAACAAGCGAGGTGCCGACGTGTTGAGCAGAGTATTCTGCGCCGTGGCGGTCGTGGCGACTTTGTCGTTGTGGTCGGTTGCCCAGGCAGCCGATGAGCCAGCTGAAAAGACGGCTGAAAAGACGGCTGAAAAGACGGCTGAAAAGACGGCTGACGGGCATGGTGCTACCGAAGCACACCAGGCCGGTGGTGGCGATGCCGCTGACGGCCATGGTGACGGCCATGGTGGTGAGCATGTTGGCCACAAGGGTGTCACGGAGGACGTGTCGTCGTTTTCGCCGAGCCTGGCGACCTACACGGTGATCGTGTTCCTGGGGCTCTTCGGCCTCTTGTACAAGTTCGCCTGGGGTCCGATTTCCGAGGGACTCGACAAGCGCGAGTCCGGCATTCGCCAGAGCATCGCTGATGCAGAGAGTGCTCGTGAGCAGGCGGCTACCATGCTGGCTGAACACGAGGCGAAACTGGCGGGCGTCCAGGAGGAGGTCAAGGAAATCCTGGCCGAGGCGAGGCGGGATGCCGAGCACACCAAGACCGAGATCATGGCCGCGGCACAAAGTGAAGCCGAGGCGACCCGGGACAGGGCGCTGGGCGACATCGAACGTGCTCGTGACCAGGCCCTGAAGGATCTGTTTGATCAGGTCTCCACACAGGTGGCTGCCGCCACCGAGCATGTGCTCGGGCGGTCGCTGGATGCCGCTGATCAGCAGCGGTTGATCGCCGAGGCCCTGGCGGACGTGACCGCCGGAGTGGACTGAGTGGGAATCCGGTTGCGACGAGGAGAGAATTGAGATGGCCGACGGCCAGGAAATCAGAACGCGAGTCAGCAGCGTGATGGACGATCCATCGGCGCGGGCGATTGCCCGTGTCTATGCCACCGCGTTGGTCGACGCGGCCGCATCGGCCGGCGTTGACGGTGCACTCGATGAACTGGCTTCCTTCCTCGACGACGTCCTCGAAGCCCATCCCGATTTCCACTCGATCCTCATCGGCATGGCTGTTGGTCGTGACCAGAAAGTGGCCATGATCCAACGCGTGGTGGGGCCGGTTGGCACTCCCGTGTTGACCAGTTTCCTGACCACGCTCGCCCGTCACGAGCGGCTGGAGTTGTTGCCGCTGGTGCTCGACGAGGCGCGGTTGATCGAGAACACCCGCGGTGGTCGCAAGAGCGTGCAGGTGACCAGTTCGCAGGCACTTGATGCTGAAACACTCGAGTCGATCCGAGCCTCGCTCGATTCGGCTTTACCATTTACTCCGATCCTGGATGCCCAGGTCGATTCTTCATTGATCGGCGGACTGGTGGTCCAGGTCGAAAATACGGTGTACGACAGTTCGCTCCGAACCCGCATCAAGCAGTTGCGGGACCGGATGCGCGAGAGGAGTCTCCATGAAATTCAAAGCGGACGAGATCGCTTCAGTCATCCAGCAGGAGATTGAAGACTTTCGCGGGACGATGGAAACCGCCGAAACCGGCCGCGTGCTGGAAGTCGGCGATGGCATCGCCCGTTGTTACGGACTCTCCGGCGCCATGGCCGGTGAGATGGTCGAATTCTCCAGCGGCAGCCGGGGAATGGTCTTCAACCTCGAAGAGAATTCCGTCGGGATCATCATCCTGGGCGAATATCTTTCGATCTCCGAGGGTGACGAGGTTCGTACGACGGGATCCCTGTTGAGCGTGCCGGTGGGCGACGAGATGATCGGTCGAGTGATCGATCCGCTCGGCAATCCCGTCGACGGCAAGGGGCCGATCGTTTCGACCGAAACCCGTCCGCTGGAAACTCCAGCCCCGGGCGTGGCTGCACGGCAACCGGTGACACAGCCGTTGCAGACGGGCATCAAGCCGGTCGACGCGATGACACCGATCGGCCGCGGACAGCGTGAACTGATCATCGGTGACCGCAAGACCGGCAAGACCGCCATTGCCCTGGACACGATCCTCAACCAGAAGGGTGGGGACGTGGTCTGCATTTACGTCGGTTGTGGACAGCGGGCCAGCACGATGGCCACCGTGGTCGACGTGCTGACCGAGCATGGTGCGATGGACTACAGTTGCGTCATCGCCTCCTCGAGTGCCGACCCGGCTCCGCTGCAGTACATCGCGCCCTACGCGGGTGCCGCCCTGGCCGAGTACTTCATGTACCAGGGCAAGCATGCACTGGTCGTCTACGATGACCTCTCGAAACAGGCCATTGCCTACCGGCAGCTGTCCCTGTTGATGAGACGTCCGCCGGGTCGCGAGGCGTTTCCCGGAGACATTTTCTATTGCC
This sequence comes from uncultured Planctomycetaceae bacterium, assembly GCA_964646205.1. Lineage (GTDB taxonomy): Bacteria > Planctomycetota > Planctomycetia > Planctomycetales > Planctomycetaceae > UBA8437. Next base: position 18,772 of record CAZYAZ010000034.1, read on the forward strand.
ACAGCCGGTTGCTCGAACGTGCCAGCAAGCTCAGTGACGAACTGGGTGGCGGTTCGATGACGGCCCTGCCGATCATCGAGACGCTCGAAGGCGAAGTGTCGGCCTACATCCCGACCAACGTGATCTCGATCACCGACGGCCAGATCTATCTCGAGCCCGACCTGTTCTTCTCCGGCGTGCGTCCGGCGATCAACGTGGGTATCAGTGTCTCGCGAGTGGGTGGCAACGCCCAGAACAAGGCGATGAAGAAGATCGCCGGTTCACTGCGACTGGACCTGGCCGCCTTCCGTGAACTCGAAGCCTTTGCCCAGTTGGGCACCGAGCTCGACAAGGCCACACAGGCGCAGCTGGATCGCGGATACCGCATGGTCGAGATTCTCAAGCAGCCGCAGTACGAACCGCTGCATGTTGCCGACCAGGTGATCAGCATTTACGCCGGGACCAACGGGTACTTCGACGATGTTGCGGTGGCCGACGTGGCCTCCGTGGAAACACAGATGCTGACGTTCATGCGTGAGCAGAAGTCGGAGGTCCGAAACGCACTGATCGAGAAGGCCGAACTGGACGACGAGATGGTCGAACAACTCCAGGGGGCTCTCGAAGAGTTCAAGGTGCAACTGGCCGCCGGTGAGATTTCTGACGAGGCTGCAGAACCGGCGCCGGC